>NZ_JACZFQ010000065.1 GCF_014904755.1 Neoluteolibacter marinus | reverse complement strand
TTCCGGATGGGGGTCCGGTCGCGCCTGCTTTCAAAGCCGGCGCGGCTCTCGCGAGCAAATCGGGGGGGGGTGAGGGGAAACGCCGAGATCAAAGCAAGATCCCGCGGAGAAGCGAGATCTTTGAATTACGGATTAGTTAACTGAGAAACTCAGCGCTCCAACCCGCTGTGCAGCACGTACCAATCCGGGTTGAGGTGGCCGAGCGGCCCGCGCAGGCGGTCGATTTCTCCGGCCGGACCGTGGAACTCCAGCCGGGTCAGCTCGGAGATCTCCAACATCTTCCCGAGGATCTCGCCGACGTTGTCGAGATGATGCAGAACGCCCTCGGCTCCCTCGTAACCCTCGCGGCAGAACACCCGGTCCTCCAGCACCGTGAACTCGTAGAACAGGCACTTCTCCTCGCCGCGGGTTTTGTCGACGAAATCGCGCAAAAGGCACTCCGCCTGCTCTTGCTTGCCGGGATGGGTTTTGAAGTACGGATGAATGGTGACGAGATTGGTCGGAAGGCTCATTTCGCCCGGCAATCTGAAGCCGGCGTCCGGGCTGGCAAGACCGCTTTTCCCGCGGTTCCGGCCGTCTGCCACCGCCCCGGGGAACCTTTTTGACATTTCCTACCCTCTCCCTAACCTCCGCGCCCGTGACCGCGGGAGCTGAAATCCCGCCAAAAACGCCAAGCCGTTGAGCTGCCATGAGCCTGTATCAGGAATACATCCAGGAAATCGAGGAACGCAAAGAACAAGGCCTGCACCCGAAGCCCATCGATGGCGGTGAGCTGCTGGCCGAGGTCATTTCCCAAATCAAGGAACCCGGCCACGAAGCCCGGAAGGAATCCCTTAACTTCCTGATCTACAACACCCTGCCCGGCACCACGAGCGCCGCCGGCGAAAAGGCGAAGTTCCTCGAGGAGATCATCCTCGGCACCACCGTCGTCGAGGAGATCACCCCCGCCTTCGCCTTCGAGCTGCTCTCCCACATGAAGGGCGGCCCCTCGATCGAGGTCCTGCTCAATCTCGCCCTCGGCGATGACGCCGCGATCGCCAGCCAGGCGGCGGAGGTCCTCAAGACCCAGGTCTTCCTCTACGACGCCGACCTCGCCCGCCTCGGCGACGCCTATAAGGCCGGCAACGCCGTCGCCAAGGACATCCTCGAGAGCTACGCCAAGGCCGAGTTCTTCACCCAACTCCCTGACGTCCCCGAGGAAATCCCGGTGGTCACCTACATCGCGGCCGAGGGCGACATCTCCACCGACCTCCTCTCGCCCGGCAACCAGGCCCACTCCCGCTCCGACCGCGAGCTGCACGGCAAGTGCATGATCACCCCGGAGGCCCAGTCGGCCATCCGCGCCCTGCAGAAGCTCCATCCCGACAAGAGCGTCATGCTCATCGCCGAGAAGGGCACCATGGGTGTCGGCTCCTCGCGCATGTCCGGCGTCAACAACGTCGCCCTGTGGACCGGCAAGCAGGCCAGCAAGTACGTGCCCTTCGTCAACATCGCCCCGATTGTGGCCGGCACCAACGGCATCTCGCCGATCTTCCTGACCACCGTGGACGTCACCGGCGGCATCGGCCTCGACCTCCAGAACTGGGTCAAAAAGAAAGACGCCGACGGCAAGCCCGTCCTCGATGCCAACGGCGACCCCGTGCTCGAGCAGGTCTATTCGGTCGAAACCGGCACCGTCCTCACCATCAACACCCGGAGCAAAAAACTCCTCATCGACGGCAAGGAGGTGCACGACATCGCCAAGGCCTTCACCCCGCAGAAACTCGAGTTCATGAAGGCCGGCGGCTCCTACGCCATCGTCTTCGGCAAGAAGCTCCAGACCTTCGCCGCCAAGACGCTCGGCATCACGGCGCCGGTCGTTTTCGCGCCGTCCAAGGAAATCTCGCACGAAGGCCAGGGCCTCACCGCCGTCGAGAAGATCTTCAACCGCAACGCCGTCGGCACCACCCCGGGCGTCACGCTGCACGCCGGCTCCGACGTTCGCGTCACGGTGAACATCGTCGGCTCGCAGGACACCACCGGCCTCATGACCTCGCAGGAGCTCGAGGCCATGGCCGCCACGGTGATTTCACCGATCGTCGACGCCGCCTACCAGTCCGGCTGCCACACCGCGTCCGTCTGGGACAAGAAGGCCCAGGCCAACATTCCGAAGCTCATGAAGTTCATGAACGGCTTCGGGCTGATCACCGCGCGCGATCCCAAGGACGGCTACCACGCCATGACCGACGTCATCCACAAGGTCCTCAACGACCTCACGGTGGACGACTGGGACATCATCATCGGCGGCGACTCCCACACCCGGATGTCGAAGGGCGTCGCCTTCGGCGCCGACTCCGGCACCGTCGCCCTGGCCCTCGCCACCGGTGAGGCCACCATGCCGATCCCGCAGTCGGTCAAGGTCACCTTCAAGGGCGAGCTCAAGCCGCACATGGACTTCCGCGACGTCGTCCACGCCACTCAGGCGCAGATGTTGAAGAAGTTCGGCGAGAACGTCTTCCAGGGCCGGATCATCGAGGTCCACATCGGCACCCTGCCCGCCGACCAGGCCTTCACCTTCACCGACTGGACCGCGGAAATGAAGGCCAAGGCCTCGATCTGCATCTCCCAGCCGGAGACCCTCATCGAGTCGCTCGAGATCGCCAAGGCCCGCATCCGGATCATGATCGAGAAGGGCATGGACAACGAGGAAGGCGTCCTCCAGGGCCTCATCGACAAGGCCGACAAGCGCATCGCCGAGATCCGTTCCGGCGAGAAGCCGCCGCTCGCACCCGACGCCAACGCGAAGTACCACGCCGAGTTCGTCGTCGACCTCGACCTCATCGACGAACCGATGATCGCCGACCCCGACGTCAACAACGAGGACGTCTCCAAGCGCTACACCCACGACGTCATCCGCCCCCTGTCCTACTACGGCGGCGAGAAGACCGTCGACCTCGGCTTCGTCGGCTCCTGCATGGTCCACAAGGGCGACCTCAAGATCGTCTCGCAGATGCTCAAGAACCTCGAGGCAGCCCAAGGCAAGGTCGAGTTCAACGCCCCGCTGGTCGTCGCCGCGCCGACCTACAACATCATCGACGAGCTCAAGGCCGAAGGTGATTGGGAAACCCTCGAGAAGTACTCCGGTTTTGAGTTCGACGACAACGCGCCGAAGAACGCCGCCCGCACCGAGTACGAGAACATGATGTATCTCGAGCGTCCCGGCTGCAACCTGTGCATGGGCAACCAGGAGAAGGCCGCCAAGGGTGACACCGTCATGGCCACTTCGACCCGCCTGTTCCAGGGCCGCGTGGTGGAGGACTCCGAGCGGAAGAAGGGCGAGTCCCTGCTCTCCTCGACGCCGGTCGTTGTCCTCTCCGCCATCCTCGGCCGCACGCCGACCTTGGACGAATACAAGGTCGCCGTCGAAGGCATCCCGCTCACCCAGTTCGCCCCACCGGTGGGTGAAATGGTGGCGGGCTAAGGAGAAGGAGTTTCCAACTCCTTCATCTCAAACCAAGGACTTGAAAAGTCCTTCTCCGTATGTTCCTCGATCCCGACAAGGCCATCGAGAAACACCGGGGCAACCTGCCCCATTGGCAGCAGGGCGAGGCGTGGCTTTTCGTCACCTGGCGCCTCGCCGACTCGCTGCCCGAGTCGGTCGTCCGACAACTCCTCCTCAAGAAGCAGTTCTGGGAAGAAACCCATCCCAAACCCATCCCAAACCCTGGGACGACAAAACCCATAGGGAGCACAACCGCCTCTTCACCCTCCGGTTCGAAGCGTTGCTCGACGACGCCCACGGCAGCTGCGTCCTCCGGGATCCCCGCATCGCCGCCATCGTCGCCGACGCCTTCCACCATTTCGACGGCGAACGCTACCGGCTCGACTCCTACGTGGTGATGCCGAACCACGTTCACATCCTTTTCCACCCTCTCGGCGATCATCTCACGGAAGACATCCTGCATACCTGGAAACGATTCACCGCCCGCAAAATCAACGCTGCCCTGAATCAAAGCGGCCAACTCTGGCAGCACGAGTCCTGGGACCGCCTCATCCGCTCCCAAAAGCACTTCGACTGGGTCCGCAACTACATCGCGAAGAACCCCGCCAAGCTCCCGCCGGGCACTTTCAAGCTGTGGCAATATGGAGAAGGAGTTTGAAACTCCTTCCTCTCCAGCAAAGGACTTAAAAAGTCCTTCTCCCAATTCCCGCACGACGCCCCGCCACTTTTGCCCTAGGGTGCTCCCATGGACACTCTCCGCACCTTCACCACCGGCTCTGGCGCCGACGGCAAGTTCCACTCCCTCCCCGCCCTCGCCGAACAGGACTTCCCGAATCTCTCCCGACTCCCCGTCTCCATCCGCATCGTCCTCGAGTCAGTGCTGCGCAACGTCGACGGCCGCAAGGTGACCGAGGACGACGTCAGGAACCTCGCCAACTACAACGCCAAGTCACCCGGCGACTACGAGATCCCCTTCACCGTCGCCCGCATCGTCCTGCAGGACTTCACCGGCGTGCCGCTGCTGGTCGACGTCGCCGCCATGCGCGATGCCGCCGTGGCCCGCGGGGCCTCGCCGGAGAAGATCGAGCCGCTGGTGCCGGTCGACCTCGTCGTCGACCACTCGGTGCAGGTCGACTTCGCCGGTTCGCAGCTCGCGCTCGACCGTAACATGGCCATCGAGTTCATCCGCAACCGCGAGCGCTACGAGTTCCTCAAGTGGGGCCAGCAGGCCTTCGACACCTTCTCCGTCGTCCCGCCCGGCATCGGCATCGTCCACCAGGTCAACCTCGAGTACCTGGCGAAGGGCGTGCTTTCCAAGGACGGCGTCTACTACCCCGACACCCTGGTCGGCACCGACTCCCACACCACCATGATCAACGGCCTGGGCGTCGTCGGCTGGGGCGTGGGCGGGATCGAGGCGGAAGCCGGCATGCTCGGCCAGCCGGTCACCTTCCTGGTCCCGGAAGTCGTCGGCGTCTACCTCCACGGCGCGCTCGCCGAAGGCGTCACCGCCACCGACCTGACCCTCCGCGTCACCGAAATGCTGCGCAAGCACGGCGTAGTCGGCAAGTTCGTCGAGTTCCACGGCCCCGGCGCCAAGGCGCTCAGCCTGCCCGACCGCGCGACCATCGCCAACATGGCCCCCGAGTACGGCGCGACCATGGGTTTCTTCCCGGTCGACGAGGAAACCATCCGCTACCTCAAGGGTACCGGCCGCTCCGATGAGCTCTGTGCCACCGTCGAGAACTACTACAAGGCCCAGGGCCTCTTCGGCATCCCGGACAAGGGCCAGTGCGAATACACCGACGAGCTCGAGCTCGACCTCGCGACCATCGTCCCCTGCGTCTCCGGGCCGAAGCGCCCGCAGGACCGCATCGACGTCCCCGAACTGCGCGACCGCTTCAACGCGCTGTTCACGGCCAGCACCGCCGACGGTGGCTTCGGTCTCAGCGCCGACAAGCGTGACGTCGTCATCCCGGTCGAAATGCCCGAACCCGCCGGCTACGCCGTCGGTTCGCTGCTTGAAAACATCGATCACGGGGCCCCGCAGGACCAAGCCGAGATGACCACCAACCGCCCGACCCCGGACACGGTGCTCGCCAAGGAAGCCTTCGACCCGATCGATACCGAGCTCCGTCACGGCTCCATCCTCATCGCCGCGATCACCTCCTGCACCAACACCTCGAACCCGAGCGTGATGCTCGCCGCCGGCCTGGTCGCGAAGAAGGCCAACGCCCTCGGCCTGACCGTCGCTCCCTTCGTCAAGACCTCGCTCGGCCCCGGCTCGCGCGTCGTCACCGATTATCTCGACGCCACCGGGCTGACCAAGGAACTCGACCAGCTGGGCTTCGAGACGGTCGGCTACGGCTGCACCACCTGCATCGGCAACTCCGGCCCGCTCCACCCGGCGATCGAAGGCGCGATCAAGGAAGGCGACCTGGTCTGCGCCTCGGTGCTTTCCGGCAACCGCAACTTCGAGGCCCGCGTCCACGGCTCGATCAAGGCGAATTTCCTGATGTCCCCGCCGCTGGTCGTCGCCTACGCCCTCGCCGGCCGCGTCGACCTCGACCTCACCAGCGAGCCGCTCGGCCATGACCAGGCCGGCAACCCGGTGTTCTTGAAAGACCTCTGGCCGAGCCAGGCCGAGATCCGCGAGCAGCTCGATGCCGCCCTCAAGCCCGCCGTCTATCAGAAGCTCTACGGCAGCGTCGACACCGCCAACCCGAAGTGGGGCGAGATCCACGGCAGCACCGGTGCCACCTACGCCTGGGATGAATCCTCCACCTACGTCCAGTCGCCGCCCTTCTTCGACAGCAAGCAAGGCGCCAGCCAGGACATCACCGGCGCCCGCCCGCTCGGCATCTTCGGCGACTCCGTCACCACCGACCACATCTCGCCCGCCGGCGCGATCAAGCCGACCTCCCCGGCCGGCAAGTACCTGCTCGAGAACGGCGTCGAGAAGGCCTCCTTCAACTCCTACGGCGCCCGTCGTGGCAACGACCGCGTCATGACCCGCGGCACCTTCGCCAACGTCCGCATCAAGAACCTGATGTGCCCCGGCATCGAGGGCGGCTACACCCAGTTCTACGGCTCCTCGGAAGTCACCGCACCCGACCAGGAGATCGCCGCCGCCGCGGGCGCCCGCCCGACCTTCATCTACGACGCCTCGATGGCCTACCAGAAGGAGGGCACCCCGCTGGTCATCATCGGCGGCGAGGACTACGGCATGGGCAGTAGCCGAGACTGGGCCGCCAAGGGAACGAGACTGCTCGGGGTGTCCGCGGTGGTCACCAAGTCCTTCGAGCGCATCCACCGCTCGAACCTAATCGGCATGGGCGTGCTGCCGCTGAATTTCGTCGACAAGGCCGACTACGACAAGGTCAAGGATCTCGTCGACGCCACCTTCGACCTCACCGGCATCGCCGGCGAGTTGAAGCCGATGCAGCCCGCCACCCTCGTCGCCCACAAGGCCGACGGCTCCACCGTCGAGGTTCCGCTCAAGGTCCGCCTCGATACTCCGGCCGAAGTCGACTACTACAACGCCGGCGGCATCCTTCCCTACGTCTTGGACCAGATCCTTGCCTGAATAAGGAGAGCGAGTTTTCAACTCGCTTCGCCGTGCAAGCCTCGGATTTCAAACCCGCTCTCCCGGGTCATGAAGCCGCTGCCCCGCCGGGCGGCGGCTTCTTGGTGTACGCCCGGAGTGTTTCCCTCCGCCCTGCCACCGCGCGCGTGTCCGCTCCCTCACAGGCAACCTTATGGTTCGAAAATCTTTATCATTCCCGCTCAGTTCCTTACCCTCCGGCCGCCCTCTCTTCCCACTCACCCATCCCGCCCACATCCATGACGCCCCTCCCCGACCTCCTGCCGCGCCTGATCCCCTGCGTCTCCCTCGCCATCTTCCTGCTCGCCGCCCCGCCCGCCCGCGGAGAAATCCAGATGATCGACCACGTCAGCAGAGGCGAGGCGGACTCGGAAGGTGCAGTCGGAAACCTTGATCTCAGCGTGACCGGAGGGGAGATCCTCTTGCTCGCCGCGACCTACGATGCCGGTCAGGACGGAATCCTCGACGGCACGATCACCGCCACTTTCGGCGGCACGCCGCTGGTTCCCGTCCAGACGCTGTTCCGGCCCGACGGCGAAGTCGGCAGCGCGATTTTCATGCTGGAGCTCCCCATCCCGCAAACCGGAACCCTCGCCGTCCAGTGGGGGGTCGACACGATTGTGCCCTTCAACGGCAACTCGAAGATCGCGGCCTTCACCCTTTCCGGGATCGACACGGAGAATCCCTTCGGCTCCACCGCCACCAACAGCGACCTTTCCACCGGAGTGACCCTCGACAACGTGGAGCAGGGCCATTGGTCGATCTATGCCATCGGTGCCCAGCAGGGACTCGGCAATCCCCCCCTGGACATCAACGGAACCACTGCCGCGGAGGTCACCGGATTCGTCGATCTCAAGGACGCCATCGAGGCCGGTGCGCGTACCCTGGTCGGCGGGTTGGTCCAACAGACCACCGGCTCCGTCACCTACACCCACCTTCAGGCCGCCCGCGAAGCCGCGGCCATCGCCCTGGAGGTCAATGCCGCGCCGGCCGTTACCACGCTGTTTGAGGATGACTTCGACGAGGGCGTGAGCGAAGGAGCCTGGACCGAACAGCTCTCCCACGCCGACGCCAGCGTGGACTACGCCTTCGACTACAGCGCGATCGGCATTCCCGCCGCGCCCCGCTCGCACAAGGGCAGCACCATCGGCATGCGCTTCCTCGCCAACTCCGACGCCGGTGTGTTCCAGGGAATCTCCACCACGCCCGACGGCCAGAGTTTCACCGGTGACTTCCGACTGAGCTTCGACGCGTGGCTCAACTACGTGGGCCCGCTCGGACCGGGCGGCTCCGGCTCCACCCAGATCGCCACCTTCGGCTGGGGCAGCGATGGCAGCGCCACCGATTGGATCGGCCGTGGCTCAAACGGAACGGTCCTCTTCGGCACCACCCTCGACGGCGGCAGTGCCGCCGATTACCGCACCTACGTGGGCGGAACCCTGGTATCGGACCTGTCCACCTACGCCGCAGGCAGCATGAACGGCAGCGCGGCCTACTATGTTTCCCGTTTCCCGGCCGCATCGGCACCCGCCGGGCAGCTGACCCTCTATCCCGGCCAGACCGGCTCCACCGACGCGGGCGAGATCGCCTTCGCCTGGCACCGGATCGAGATCGTCCGCGAAGGCGACACCCTCACTTGGACGATCGACGGCCAGGAAATCGCCACCGCCGACATCTCCGCAGCCTCCCTCGACGGCGACAACATCTGCCTCGGCTTCTCCGACACCAACTCAAGTTCCTCCGCAGATCCGAACGACCACCTCAACACTTTCATCGTCGACAATGTGAAGGTCACCACCCTCAGCGGAGAACTTCCCGCAGCGGAAAACTTCGACCTGAACGTCCGCACCTCCGACAAGGTCGACACCAACAACCGGTCCGACCGCGGGATCTTCGGCGGGGCCGTGATGGCGGGCGACTCGAACGATGTCGGCTTCGGCAACAACGTGCCGATCCAGGTGCTGTCCATCGACGGCTTCGACAACACGACCGACACCGGCCGCGTCCGGCTGGAAGCGGACCTCACCGCCTGGAACGCCGACAACACAATGACCGATCCGCAAGGCGTGAAGTTCCGCTTCACCGTGCAGGCCGACGGCGAGTCGGATGCCGGGAGCGGCCACCTCAACGGCACCTTCTTCGGCCGGCTCGGCATCGACGACGTGGTGCAGGCCGCGCCGAACGACTACCCGACCGTCGAGGAGGGCGAAGGCATCCGCTTCTCGATCAAGAACCTCCAGGTGCTGGAGGCGCCCGCCGGCCATACCGTCCGCTTCAAGTCCTTCTCGAACCCGACCTACTGGATCCTCAAGCAGACCCCCGTCATCACCCGCCCGGCCCCGGACACGCTGCATTTCGGATGGAGCGACGACAACACCGGTGACGCCTTCATCGGCACCGCCGGGCCCACCGGGTTCGACCTGAAGTTCGAGATCGTGGAGAAGGAAAGCGACGCCACGCTCCAGCTCCTGACAGGCTCCCTGAGCTACGACACCACCGACCCGGTGGACATCGCGGATTTCGCTACCTTCACCCCCGGCACCACCGGTCACGCCTTCGTCGGTTACGAGGTCACCACCGACACGCCCGGACTCTTCACGGCAGGTCCTGCCGTCGACGCGAGCGGGCGCCTGACGTTCACGGCACTGGCGCCGGGAAGCGGACAGATCTTCATCCGGGCGCAGGATGAGGGCGGCTTCACCGGGGCGCTGGTTGTTTCCGTTACCGTTCGCAGCCCATACGAGATCTGGGCGGACGACCACGGTCTCACGCCCGGGGAGAATGACCAGTTTCCCGACGATCCGGATCTCGACGGGCGCTCCAACCTCGAGGAGTTCGCCTTCGATGGCGACCCGCTCTCCGCCGCGGACGAGGGCAAGCGCCGGGTGTCGATCTACAACTACCACGGCATGAAGTTCCTCTCGCTCACCGTTCCCGTCCGCACTGGGGCCGTCTTCACCGGGTCGCCGAGTCCCTCCGCCGGAGTCGACGGGGTGACCTACACGGTCTACGGCACGCTCGACTTCGATGACTTCGACGAGCCCGTCGTACAAGGTTCCGCGGAAGACGATGCCGGCCTTCCGGAGCTCTCGTCCGGCTGGGAGTACCGCTCCTTCTGGCTCTCCGCCCAAGTCCCGACCGCGCCCCGCGGCTTCCTGCT
>NZ_JACZFQ010000064.1 GCF_014904755.1 Neoluteolibacter marinus | reverse complement strand
CCGCCCTTTTCCTTTCAACCCGGGATCCATCCGGCAGAAAGCGGGCTCAGGGCGCCGTCCGTGTCACTTCGAGACGGGCGAAGCGGCTCACCCCCAGCGTGGAGAGTTCGAGCGTGATCGAGTCGGAGGTTTCGACGACTTCGCCGGGTTCGGGATCGTCCCAGATCACGAGATCGCCGGAAACGCGGACCGCGTAGCTGATCTCCGGATCGGCGGCGGCCTCCGCTCCCTTCGGCCAGACGATCCGCGGCGGTGACAGCGTGCCGTCGAGGGCGGGCGGTACCTCGGCCACCAGCGGCGACAGGCCCAGGGCATACTCCATCAATGCCGGGATGCCGTCGCGGTCGTCGCCGTCGTGGTCCTCGTCGTCCGGAATGCCGAACCCGGAGGCCCAGCCGGCGAAGCCCTGCCCGGACGCCTCGCCGATCACGTCGAACTCGAAGTAAACCGTGCCATCGGGATCGCCGAGGTTGTTGAAACCGTGGTTCAGCGCGATCACCCGCACCGCATCGACGTGGTCCGCGAGCACCCCGTCGTCCGCGGTCAGCACCATCTTGGTGGCACCCGCCTCCTCGGTCGCCGCGTCATCGAAGGGGCTGTATTCGAAGACCCCGAGCGAGTAGAAGCCGGGGTTGCCGACCTGGCTCACCAGCAGTTCATACTTCTGGTTGGCCAGCGCCGCGCCGTTCTGGTTCCAGCCGGCGAAGGACTGGAAGCCGGTGATCCGGTAGCCGGCCGGAGCGGGGTCCAGGTCGAGCGTGGCGGTGTAGGTGAACGGCAGCTTGGCACCGCTGCCGAGCGATTCCGGCAGGTAGGTGCCGCGGCGGACGGTGTCCGAGTGGCCGGTCCCGTCGTTGACGGTGTCGAAGGTGAAGAACGGCGTCTTGTCCCAAGCGTAGGACAGCACCGACGGCTGGCCGGCATTGATCAGGTCGTCGTCGAGAATGTCGGCCAGGTAGCTGGAGGCCACCGCATAGCCGGCCGCGCCGCTGTTGTCGGTCTCGGCGCCGGCGTGAGCCCCTTCGATCGAGATCACCCCGACGTCGGGCAGCGGCACCGCGCTGCCGATCACGTCGAACTCATCGATCACCGAGCCGTTGATCGCCGTGTCGCCGGCCGCGGAGACGAAGCCGTGGTCGAGGACCACGAAGCGCACCGCATCGACGCCAGTCGCGATCACCCCGTCATCCGGGGTCAGGACCATCTTGGTCGAGCCGGCCTCGGCGGTGGAGTCATTGTCGAAGGGGCTGTATTCATAAATGCCGAGCGACTCGAACTCCGGGTCGCCGACCTTGCTGACCAGCAGCTCGTACTTCTGGTTGGCGAGCGACGCGCCGTTCTGGTTCCAGCCCGCGAAGGACCGGATCGAGCTGATCGTGTAGCCGAGGGTGTTGACGCTGACGTCGAGGTTGGCGGTGTAGGTGAAGGGCATCTTGGCGCCGTTCCCGAAGGTCGCCGGCAGGTAGGTCCCCTTGCGCTCGGCCGCGGTGTGGCCGGACCCGTCGTTGACCGAGCCGAAGGCAAAAAACGGCACCTTGTCCCAGGCGACGCCGGCCAGCGAGGGCTG
>NZ_JACZFQ010000063.1 GCF_014904755.1 Neoluteolibacter marinus | reverse complement strand
CGGCGGCGATCTCCGCCGAGGAGGCCGACGCCGCCGGATAGCCGGCTGCACCGCTGTTGTCGGTCTCCGCCGAGGAGACCTCACCGCTGACGTCGATGCCGTAATCGACCGGCAGCGGCGTCGGGGCACCGATCACGTCGACCTCGTGGTAAAGCGAGCCGTCCACGGTGTTGGCATGGTTGTCGAAGCCGTGGTTGAGGAAGACCAGCCGGACCTGGTCGACGCCGCTGGAGATCACGCCCGAAGGGTGCGAAAGGATCAGCCGGGTCGCGCCGGCCTCGGTCGTGTTCGCATCGTCGAAGGGCGCGAAGGTGTAGGTGCCGAGCGAGTCGAAGCCGGTGTCGCCGACGTAGCTCACCAGCACCTCGTACTTCTGGTTCGCCAGCGCCGACCCGTTCTGCGACCAGCCCGCGAAAGTGCGGATCAGCGAAATGTCGTAGCCGGCGGTGTTCGCAGAGGTGTCGAGCGTCGCGGTGTAGGTGAACGGCAGCTTGTTGCCCGAGCCGAAGGCCTCGGGCAGAAAGGCACCCGTCCCGCCGCCGGTCGCCGGGTATCCCAGGCCGTCGTTGAGCGCCGACGTGCCGGGGCCGACCACCGTGCTCGGGGCCTTGTCCATGACCGCGTCGACCAGCGAGGCGCTGCCCGCCTGGATCAGGTCGTCGCCCGCGATGTCCGCGACAAAGGCGCGGACCGTCGCCCGGCCGGCCTCCGAAGAGTTATCGGTGTCCGCCGAGGCGGCATCGCCGGTCGCGACCAGCCCGCCGGTTCCCGTCGCCACGGTGCCGTCGACGATTTCCTCGATCTTGCCGAACCACTGCTGGGCCAAGCTGTCGTTGCCGGCGGCATTGGTGTGCAGGTTGTCGCCCGCCATCAGGGTGGCGTAGCCGGCCTCGAGCGGCGTGAACTGGTCGACGAAGTGCACGTCGCGTCCCAGCGCGCGCTGCGCGCCGACCACCCCGGGCACCGCGGCATTGAAATCCGCCACCCACACCCGCTTGTCGGGGCTCGCGGTGGAAGTCCGGTTCGGCGGGATGCTTGCCACCAGCACCGTCGGCGTGCCGATTCCCGGCTGGCTGTAGATGGCATCGAGATACGCCGTCAGCCGGGCCGGGGCGTTGGCGCGGTCGATGTCGGCGTTGACGTCGTTGGTTCCGAGCATGATCAGCACCACGTTCGGCTTCACCACCGCCAGCCGGCCGCTGGTCCAGTGGCTCGGCAGGTTCTGGGTCATGCCGTGGCGGCCGCTGACGTCGTTCCCGATCACCGACCCGGAAACGCCCGAGTGGTAGTCGTAGAGGTTCGTTTCCGGCGTGGTGCCGGTCGCGGGGAGGCCGTCGAAATTGACGTCGTGGTGACCGGTGTAGGTGAACGAATAGCCCGCGGCGTCGAGCAGGTCGTAGAGCGACTTCCGCGGCGATCCGTCTGGATCGCCGTCGGCATTGCTCTGGGTGATCGAGTCGCCGACGAACCAGATGGCACCGAGGTCGGTGTCACCCGGGGTGATGGCGGCCGGCAGTGCGAGGGCACTGCCGAGGAAAGAGACGAGGGTATGGAATTTCATGCTGCTTGGGTTGTCGTGGGTCCGGCGCTTGCCGCCATCTCCACGTCCAAATGTCCGGACCTCGCGTCCGTGTACGAAAATTGCCTCCCACTCTGGCGCCCGCCTGCTTCCATGACCGGACCCCGGATCCGCGACCGGTGGCACTTCGGAAAAAATCCAAATTTCTCCCGGAATCCGGTACACGAATCCGGACTTCCGACATGGGCAGGTGACGGAACGATGCCACAGCACGACCCCAGCGGAGGCGACCCCTCCACCGATTTCATCCGCGAGATCACCGCGGCCCAGTCGGCGATCACCGCCTACATCCGCTCGCTGTTGCCCGGCTACGCGGACTACATGGACATCCTCCAGGAGGTGAACATCACCCTGTGGCAAAAGCGCAGCCAGTTCACCGCGGGGACCCGCTTCAAGGCCTGGGCCTTCAAGGTGACGCGCTTCCATGTCATGAACGCCCGCCGCCGTCTCGCCGCGGAACAGCACCGCCGCGTCTTTACCGACAAGCTGATGGAAATCCTCGCCGACGAGGCGCCGTACGAGAGCGAACTCTTCACGACGAAACTTTCGCTGCTCCACGGCTGCCTCGGCGAGCTGCGGGAAAAGGACCGCCAGCTCCTCCAGGTGCGCTACGGCGGCCGGATGACCATCGAAACCTACGCCGAGCGCCACCAGCGCAACCCCGGCACCGTCCGCGCCACCCTGCGGCGCCTGCGCGACCTGCTTTTGCAGTGCGTCCTGAGGAAACTCTCGCAACCGCATCCTCCCGCCCAAGGGGAATTCACCTGATCCCCTTGCCCCGATGACTCCCGGTGAACCACCCGTCGACCCGCAACTCCGCGAGGCCATCCTGCGCCTTCTGGACGATGACCTCGGCGACGAGGAGTTCGCCTGGCTCCAGGAACACCTTGAGAACGATCCCGCCGCCCGCGAGTGTTACTTTCACTACGCCTGGCTCGAAAGCGCGCTCGACTCGGCCTTCACCGCTCCCATCGCCCGGCCGAAGCTGACCGCGCCCGCGGTCGGTCGCACCGCCCGCTTCGCCCTCGCGGTCGCGGCGGCCGTGGCCATCCTGATCGCCGGCACCATGTTCGTGATCCGGACCACCCGGCCGGAGCCCGGGCCGGCGCTGCAATTCTGCGGCGGCTCCGCCTGGTCGATCGACGGGATGGACAACCACGTCCCGGGCGAACTTGCCCACGGCACCCGGATCGAAATCACGGAAGGCATCGCCGAGCTGCGGCTGCGGAACCAGGTCCGGACCCTCGTCGAAGGGCCGGCCAGCATCACCCTGGTCGATGACCGCACCCTGCAACTCGACCGCGGCACCGGCTACTTCGAGGTGGGCCCGAAAGGGCACGGGTTCACCGTGGTCACGCCCTACCAGCGGGTCGTCGACCTCGGCACCGAGTTCGGCGTCCGGGTCTGGGAGGGCCAGGACGAAACGGAACTGCATGTCTTCAAGGGCCGCGTCGAGGTCCAGGCCCCCGGAGCCACCGGCGGCGGCTTCCGCCAGGAGCTCGGCGCCGTCCTCCTCGACGGCCCGGAAATCGTGCGGACGCTGGCGGTTGATCCGGCCTCGTTCCCGCGCAGCTTGCCGGACCGGGCGGAGATCCTGCTGCGCGAGGACTTCGAACACGGGCTGATCGACGGCGAGGTCCGCAGCTCCGGGATCGAGGGCTGGTGGACCGGCCGCGATGCCGGCATCTTCAACCCGAACGGAATCAAGTGGTACGTCCGCGACGACCTGGCCGACAACTCGCCGTCGGCCGGCATGGTGCAGGGCATGGCCGGCACCAACCTCGGCTTCTTCTTCAACGCCGAGCCCGGCACCGCCCTGGTCCGCGAGATCGGCTTCGTGAAGTCCAACACCCGCTACCGCGCCAGCGTGCTCGTCGGCTGCCGCGCCGACCGGCCGGGCATCGGCGAGGTCTTTGACGGCTACACCCTGCAGCTGGTGTCGGGCGAGGTCGTGCTGGGCGAGGTCCGCTCCGATGATCCGCCGGGGCCGCCCGGGTCGTTCACCCACGTCAGTCTCCTCTGGAACCCGAAAGCCGGGCCCGCGGGCATCACGCCGGGGTCCCCGCTGCAAGTCCGCTTCGCCCCGAACGGTTCCGGCCGCGGCGGCAACCGTTACGTGGATTTCGACAAACTCGAGGTGATCGCCCTCGACGGCACGCGGGACTAACAGGCGCCGGCCGCCGGACAGGATTCCGGGGCACACTTGCGCCGCTCGCGACACGAACATGGGAACCGGCAGCTCCCCGCATTGTGCGTGGGCTCCGGGGAAAACCCAAAACCCATGTCGTGAAACGAACCCAATTGCTTGCGATCCTACCCGTCCTGATCCCCACCGCCCTGTCCGCGCAGCTGCTTTTCGAAGATACCTTCGAGCGGCCCAACGCCGACGACATCAATGCCAGCAGCGCCGGCAGCGCCGGCATCACCAACAACACCGGCACCGACCTGTCGGCCGGGGCGTGGACCGAGAACTACAATGCCGGCGGCGTCTCTACCCGCACCAACATCGGCAAGACCAACCATCCCGGCACCCTCTTCCTCGCCGACGGTGCCGGCACCTCGAACGTCTATCTCAACCACAACTTCACCAACGCCGCCATCCCCGCCGAAGGCGGCTTCAGCGTGACGCTCGGGATCCATGACTTCGGCACCATCGACGATCCCGGCCAGATCGCCGCGCTGGCGGTCGGCATGACCGAGGCGGAAGCCCAGCTCTCCGGCGACGCCAACACCGGCAACAACAAGGGCGACGGCAACAGCAAGTTCCAGGACGCCGTCGCCGACGGCGGCAACACCACCGCCGACATCGCCATCTCCGACTTCTGGGTCGCCCTGCGCGGGCTCGACGGCACCGATG
>NZ_JACZFQ010000062.1 GCF_014904755.1 Neoluteolibacter marinus | reverse complement strand
GGTGCCTCCGACGCGGGCCCGGGCTCCCTCGGCTCCGCCCTCATCCCCGGCGGCGCCGCCGGCGGCACCCTGGTCGTCAACTTCACCGTGCCCGACTTCACCGCCGACACCGAGGTCGGCTTCGAGGTGTTCTTCAACGGCGCTTCGAGGGGAAGCGGCAGCTTCCCGTGGACCGACACGGATTCGAACTACATCGGCCTCGATGCCCGCGGCGCCTTCGTCAATTTCGAGGGCATCGCCATCGCCACCCACAATCCCGCGGCTCCCGCCATCTCGCTGCTCGCCACGCCGACCAGCGTTTCCGCCGGCTCGACGCTGGAAACGATCACCCTCGACTGGGAAGCCACCGCGGTGCCGGCGGGTGCCACCTACCGCATCACCGCCGACAAGGCGGTCAGCTTCCCGAACCCCGACGACACGGGCAGCGCCGGCTCGCCCGACGGATCCGGCTCGGTCGCCGTCAACGTCGACGGCACCCTGGGCGAGGTCGAGCTGGCCATCGAGCTGCTCGACGGCACCTCCGCCGTCGTCGCCCGCTCCGCGACCAAGGTTTTCCCGGTGGCCCCGGAGTTCCACGCCAGCCAGACCGCGGTGCGCTTCAACGAGAACAGCACCAGCGAGTTCCTCACGCTGAGCATCGACACCTTCGCCAACTTCCCGTCGGGGGCCACCTACGAGATCTCCGACGACAACAATGCGGCGGTCTCCTACTTCGGCCCGACCAGCGACGCGGCCGTCGACCCGCTGTTCATCGACCTGGAACTCGACCCCTCGCAGGGCCCGGTGACCTTCACGCTGCTGCTCAAGGACAGCCAGGGCGTGGTCTTCGACACCGTCACCTACACGGTCGCTTCCGCCCGCCCCGCTCCGGTCACGCTGACCAACCTGTTCTCCGATGACTTCGGCCGCTTCACCGGGGATCCCGCGATGGACGAGGACATCGACTCGTCGAACGCCGGCATGACCGGCCTGCTCGCTCCCGCCGATCCGCCGGTCGATTTCTACCGCGAGGTCTTCGAAGGCAGCGGCGCCCCGTCGTCGATGCAAATCACCACCTTCAGCAGCCTCGCGGCCGCCTACGGGCCGGGCATGTCCTGCTGGTCGATCAACCACAACTTCACCGACAGCCAGATCGCCGCCGACGGCGCTTTCAGCATCGCCTTCGACGCCGTGGTCATCAGCAGCGGTGCCAACGACCAGCCGGACCGCTACATCGGCTTCGGGCTCGGCATGAGCGAGGCCGAAGTCACCGCCATGGTGGATGAATCCAACATCACCGGCTATGGACCACGCGGCGCGGTCTTCGAAAACGTCAGCCGGGGCACCTCCGACTTCCACGTCTCGGTCGCCGAGACCGACATGGTGCAGATCTTCGCCAACGGCATCCTCGTCGGCGAGCATCCGGTCGACGGCAACGGCCTGTTCGGCACGGGCGGCGTCGCCACGCCGGCCGTGCGGATCCGCGCGGACGTCGCCTTCGCCGACCCCGTGACCTTCGCCGCGGGCAGCTTCGCCTATTACACCGTCTACTGCGACAACCTGTCGGTGGCCTCCGGCTACTTCCAGCTCACCCAGAGCGGCGAGAACCACGTCGGCTTCAGCGCGCGCGCCGCCAACAGCACCGAGCTCGACAACCTGGTCATCGCCACCGTCGCCGCCGCCGACATGCCCTATCCCGGCGACCCGGCCGATCCCTTGCCGGCGCTTGCCGTCACCGCCGCGGATCCCGCCGGCGCCATCGACCTGCAGCTCAGCGGCGCCCCCGGCGTGCGCTATGAAATCGAGAAGTCCCCCGATCTTATCTCCTTCGACGGAATCGGCGCACCGGGTGCCGGCATCCCCGGGTTCCCGAGCGCCACCCGCCACGGAGTCGCCGATGGCAGCGGCCTGCTGGCCCTCCCGGCCGTCGCCCCGCCCGCGGGATTCGAGGCCGCCGGCTTCTATCGCGGCAAGTCCTTCCACTGGCCGGCCCCCTGAGCGCGTCGTCGACGCGACGTCACCCCCGAGGCCGCCTCCCCGCCGGGAGGCGGCCTTTTGTGCGTTCAGGACCGGCGCGGGATCAAAAGGGAACACTTCGCGGGCCCGCGACACCCTTTCACCGCAGGGGCTGCGCCCGGATACCCATGCAAACGGGCGCCCCTGGAAGAAATCCAACCCAACACCGACCTGTGAAAAAAACCCGCTGGTTCCTGATGCTCTCGGCCCTGTTGCCGACGAGCCTCTCCGCCCAATCGATCCTCTTCAGCGACAACTTCGACCGCGCCGACAACCGCAACATCGATGCCGTCCTCGACGGCATCACCGACAACACCGGGGCCTCGCTGGCGGCGGACGCGGTCTATGTCCACCCCTTCATCGACCCCAACAATGCGCCGCCCCTCTACGGCGTCCAGGACGCGGGCGGAGCCAACGGCGGCGGTGCCCAGATCCTCACCAACCAGCTCCAGCTCGCCGTCGGCTCGGGCACCTCCAACGCCTACATCGACCACAACTTCACCAACGCGGAGATCCTCGCCTCCGGCGGTTTCTCGGTGACCCTCGACGTCAACGGCTACACCCAGACCTCGCGCCAACAAGGCGGCGGCTTTGCCATCGGAATGTCCAAGGCCGAGGCCGGCAGCGCCACCGATGCCACCGGGACCAGCGGCGGCTCCAACCCCAGCCTGACCGGGGCCTTCGCCGCGGACCCCTACGGCTTCACCGGCGGCCCGGTGCCGCCCCAGGTCGTGTCCGACTTCTGGGTCTGCCTGCGCGGCAACAAGTCGCTGTCCTGGGGCAGCAGCACCGGCAATGTCCTCGGCCTGGCCCAGGATGCCCTGCCCGCCAACACCGGCACCATCAAGGTCGACTTCTTCTTCCCCGACTTCAACGCCGGCACCACGGTCAACTACGAGGTCTTCTACAACGGCGAGTCCAAGGGCACCGGAAACTTCCAGTGGAGCGGCACCGATGAAAACTACATCGCCGTCGACGCCCGCGACTCGCAGTTCGTGAACCTCGACAACCTCGCCGTCGCGACCCTGCCGCCCTCGGTGAACCTCACCGCCACCCCCGCGACCGTGTCGAGCGCCGGCACCAGCGAACCCGTCACCCTCGACTGGTTCACCGGCGGCGACATCCCCGCCGGCGCCACCTACCGGATCCTCGACAGCAGCCTGGCGGTGATCGACTCGGGCACGGTCACCTCCAGCACCGGCACCTTCAACACCAGCGTCGACGGCACCCTCGGCGCGGAAATCTTCACCATCGAGATCTCTGACACCACCCCCGCGGTGATCGCCAGCGACGACTTCACGGTCACCACCGCCGACGTCACCATCACCTCGAGCACCCAGACCGCGGTCCGGCTCGATGAAACCGGGCCGGCCGAGTTTGTCACGCTCCACCTCGACGGTGCCAACTACCCCGCCGGCGCGACCTACGAGATCCTCGACGACAATGGCGCGGCGGTCAGCTACAGCAGCGCAACCTCGGGCGCGCTCTCGAGCCCGCTCGACCTGGACGTGACGGTCGATCCGTCCGCCGGCTCGGTCACCTTCACCGTGCTCCTCAAGGACAACCTCGGCAACGTCTTCGAAACCCGCACCTACGGGGTCGCCGCCGTGGCCCCCGCGCCGCCGATCCTCACCACCCTGTTCTCGGACAGCTTCGACCGCTACGAGGAGAACCCCGCCGACCCGCTCAACCCGGTCGAGAACCAGGACATCGACTATTCCACCGCCGGCATGGCCGGCAGCCTCGCCCCGCTCGACTACCTCGAGGTCCACGAGGCCAATGACCAGAACGGCGGAAACAACCGGCCGAACTCGATCCAGATCAACGCCTTCAACGCCCTCGAAGCGGCGGTCGGCACCGGCATGTCCTGCTGGGCCCCCGACCACAACTTCACCGATGCCGCCATCGCCACCGACGGCGCCTTCAGCGTGTCGCTCGGCTACTACCAGGTGAACAGCCCGGTCGACGACCGCTCCGACCGCTACGGTGGATTCGGCATCGGCCTCAGCGCCGGGGAAGTCGCGGCCTTCACCGACGAAGGCACCAACATCGGCAGCGGCCCGCGCGGCGCGATCCAGGTCACCGGCGCACCGAACAACATCGGCCGCGGTGCCGCCGACTTCTATGTCTCGATCGCCCACACCGACATGATCCAGGTCTTCGCCGACGGCATCGTGGTCGGCCAGTTCCCGGTCGACGGCAACGGCATCTTCGGCTTCGACGGCAATGCCAGCGGCACCCCGATCGTGATCCGCGCCGACTTCGCCTTCGCCGACCCGGTCACCTTCGCCGCCGGCTCGCACGTCTTCTACAAGGTCTACTGCGACGGCCTCTTCGTGACCTCGGGCTACTTCAAGCTGACCCAGAGCGGCGCCAACTTCGTCGGCCTCAGCGCCCGGGCCAGCAACCGGGTGGAGATGGACGACCTGACCATCGCCACCGTCGCCTCTTCCGACCTCGCCTACCCCGGCGACCCGGCGGACCCGCAGCCGTTCTTCGAGCTCACCGGCAGCACCACCGGTGCCGGCGCCATCACCTCGCTCGACTTCGCGCTCCTCGGCCAGCCCGGCGTCCACTACGACCTCGAGAAGAGCCTCTCGCTCGACTCCTTCGAGGGCTACGGCACCCCGGGCGACGGCGCGCTGAACCTGCCCAGCGGCACCGTCTTCGGCACCGCCGGTGAATCGGGCGAACTCGTCCTTCCCGCCGTCGCGCCCCGCGCCGGCTACGAGTCCCAGGGCTTCTACCGTGGCCGTGCCTTCCACTGGCCCGCCCCCTGAGCCCCGGGCTCTCCTCGTCTTCCCGC
>NZ_JACZFQ010000061.1 GCF_014904755.1 Neoluteolibacter marinus | reverse complement strand
GACGTGCGCCGGCCCGTCCGGCGCACGTCTTTTTTGTCCCCGCAACCCGACCTCAACCGTGAAAGCTTTCCTGCCGATCTTCCTCGCCGCCGCCACCTGCGCCCACGCGCAGGGCATCCATTTCTCCGACACCTTCGATCGCCCCGACAACCGCAACGTCGACGCCAGCACCATCGGCATTACCGACGGCACCGGATCGTCGCTGGCGGCGGACGCGGTCTATTCGCATCCCTTCCTCGACCCCAACAACGCAGCGCCCGCCTACGGCGTCCAGGACGGCAACGCCGGCAACGGCGGCGGCGCCCAGATCACCGGCAACCAGCTCCAGCTGGCCACCGGCAGCGGCACGTCGAACGCCTACCTCAACCACAACTTCACCAACGCCTCGATCCTCGCCGCCGGCGGTTTCTCGGTGTCGATCGACATCACCGGCTATGCCGGGGCCACCCGCCAGTTCGGCGGTGGCTTCGCCGTCGGCATGTCGCAGGCCGAGGCCGAAAGTGCCCGCGACGCGGCCGCCACCACCGACCCCAGCATGACCGGCGCCTTCGCCGCCGACCCATACGGGTTCACCGGCGCACCGGTGGCCCCGACGCCAACCAACATCGTCTCCGACTTCTGGGTAGGGGTCCGCGGCAACAAGTCGCTCGCCTGGGGCGGCAGCAACGGCACCGTGCTCGGCATCGGCCAGGACGGATTGGCCGCCAAGACCGGCACCCTCCGCGTCGACTTCACCCTCGACAGCTTCGCCGCCGGCAGCACGGTCGCCTATGAGGTCTTCTTCAACGGCGCGTCCCAGGGAAGCGGCAGCTTCCAGTGGAGCGGGACCAACGAGAACTTCATCGGCCTCGACGCCCGCGACAGCAGCGGCGTGGACTTCGACAACTTCTCGGTCACCACCGCCGGCACCTCCGCCACCCTCGCGGTGAGCCCCGCCACGGTCTCGCCTGACAATCCGGCCAAGAACGTCACGCTGTCCTGGTCGGCCGACGGCCTCCCCGCCGGTGCCACCTACCAGATCACCGCCGATCCGTCGGCCGG
>NZ_JACZFQ010000060.1 GCF_014904755.1 Neoluteolibacter marinus | reverse complement strand
GCCGGTTTCCCGAACGGGGATGCCGCCGGTCCGGCCGGCGGCGGCTCGGGAAGCGTCGCCGCCGTGGTCGACGGCACCCTCGGCGACACCACCTTCACCCTCGACATCCTCGACGGCACCAGCGTCGTCGCCAGCACCACGGCCACCGTCAACCAGCGGCGGCCGAACGTCGTGCTGATCCTCCTCGACGACATGGGCTTCTCCGACTTCGGCTGCTACGGCTCGGAAATCCACACGCCCACCATCGACTCGCTCGCCGCCAACGGCCTGCGCTACCGCAACTTCTACAACACCGCGCGCTGCTCGACCACCCGCTGCGCCCTGCTCTCGGGCCTCTACACCCAGCAGGCCGCCGTCAATCCCGGCGCCTCGCTGCCCGACCTCCGCACCGACAACAACCTCTCCATCGCCGAACTGCTCTCGACCACCGGCTACCGCCGCTACATGGCCGGCAAGTGGCACCTCGGCACCAATGACCGCTCGCCGATCTCGCGCGGCTTCCAGCACGTTTTCGGCCAGACCGGCGGCGGCGCCTTCCCCCACAACCAGGTCACCGGCGGCAACCAGAACTCGTTCTGGAACCTCGCCAACTTCGGCTTCTACTCTGAGAACGGCGAGGTCGCCGAGATCGACTGGACCGGCACCCAGTTCCACCAGACCGACGGCATCGGCGAGTACTCCCTCGACTTCATCGACCACCATCTCGCCCAGGGCGACGGCGCGCCGTTCTTCCTCTACATGCCCTTCAACGCGGTCCACTGGGACATCAACTCCCCGGCGGAAATGGCCGACCGCTACACCGACGTCGCCGACCTCTCGCCCGACGGCCTGACCACCGACGGCGGCAGCGACGGCAAGGACTACTACCACTACGAGGTCGGCTGGGAGCAGGTCCGCGCCGACCGCTTCGCCCGCCAGCAGGCGCTGGGAGTACGAGATCCCTCGTGGGTGCTGTCGCCGAAGAGCCCGGTCTTCAATTCGAACGGCTCGGTCTTCCACGACGCCTCGGACACCGTCGAGATCCCCGCCTGGAGCTCGCTCTCCGCCAACCGCCAGGCCGACCTGGCGCGCCGCATGGCCCTCTACGCCGCGATGCTCGAGCAGGTCGACATGAACATCAAGAAGGTGGTCGACCATCTCGACGGGACCGGCCAGCTCGACAACACGCTGATCTTCATCCTCGCCGACAACGGCGGCAACTACGAGGGCGGCCTCTACGGCAAGACCGACGGCACCATCAACGCCGCGCCCGTCACCGGCACCACCAATCTGCGCAACATGGGCCAGCCCTCCCACCCGGACCTCCACATCGGCGGCGGCTGGGCCAACGTCGCCAACACCCCCTTCCGCCTCTTCAAGCACTACCAGCACGAGGGCGGCATCCGCACGCCCTGCATCGTCCACTGGCCCGACGGCATCAGCTCGCCCGGCCGCTGGATCGAGGACCGCGGCCACCTGATCGACATCATGGCCACCATCGCCGACGTGACCAACAGCCCCTACCCCGCCAGCTGGCCCGGCCGCACCCTCCTGCCGCTGGAAGGTCAGTCGCTCAAGCCCCACTTCGACCCCGCCACCGCGGGCGACTTCCCGGTGCGCCCGATCGGCTTCGAACACGAGTGGAACCGCGCCTGGTTCAAGGGCAACTACAAGTTCGTCACCAAGAACTTCTCCTACCCCGACGGCTCGTCGCCGCAGGACGAATACGAGCTCTACGACCTTTCCATCGATCCGACCGAGCTCAACAACCTCGCCGCCACCGAGACCGCGCTGCTCGCCACCATGGTCGACGAGTGGAACGCCTGGGCCGAACACGTCGGCGTCGCCGCCGACCGCCTGATCGTCCCGCCCGCCCCGCAGGTGAATCCGGCGCCGCTGGCGACCGATCTCTTCGTCGATACCTTCCACCGCGCCAACGACCCCAACCACGACGCCGCCACCGCCGGCATGTCCGGCCCGCTGCTGCCCGTGCTCGGCGTCGATGCCACCTACTGGGACGCCTGGGAACAAGGCAGCACCGAGATCAGCGGCTTCGGCCTGCGCATGGCGTCCGGCGCCGGCATGAGCGAAACCGCCATCCGCCACAACTTCACCGACGCCGCCATCCTCGCCGCCGGCGGCTTCTCGGTGCAGGTGCGGGTCGACGCCATCAGCTCCGACGCCAGCGACATCGCGAACCGCTTCGCCGGCATCGCCATCGGCCTCAACGCCGCCGAAGCCCAGCAAAGCGATGACATCAACGGCACCCAGAATCCCTCCGGCTCGTCCTTCCGCGGCCAGTGGAACGGCGCCTCGCCCGGCACCGCCGACTTCTTCATCGAGCTCGACCTCGACGGCAACCTCAAGACCTTCGCCAACGGCAGCCCGCTCGACAGCACCCCCGTCGGCAAGACCAGCGGCACCCTGCTGGCCTGCTGCGAGCTGAGCTCCTTCGACGCCGGCGCCACCGTCACGGTCAGCGCCTTCCTCGACGGCGAGCCGGTCGACCTCGACAGCGGATCGGCCGCCACCACCCGGACCTTCACCTGGGACGCGGCCGGCACCAACTACATCGGCCTCTCCGCCCGCGCCACCAACTACGTCAGCCTCGACAACCTCGCGATCCGCACCTTGCCGCTGAGCGGCTCGCTCGCCTCCGGCTACGCCCTCGCCGCCGGCCTGTCCGGGGACGACTCGGCCGCCGGCGCCGACCCCGACCACGATGGCGACGACAACTTCACCGAGTGGCTCAAGGCCGGCAATCCGGACGGCTCCGACGCCGGATCGAAGCTGCTTTCGCTGGCACCCTCGCCGGACGGGGAGTTCCGCTTCAGCTACGTCCACCTCAACGAAGCCGCGAAGGCCGGGCTGACCTACACCTTCCGCTACTCCACCGACCTGGGCGGCGATCCCTCGACCTGGCCGGCCTTCGTGCCCGGCGAGCTATCCAGCCAGCCGCTCGGCACGACCCACCAGCTCCGCCTCGCCGCCGTCCCTTCCGGCGTCGTCACCGGCAACCCGCGGCTCTTCATTCTGGTACAGGTGGAGTAGCCGCTACTGTCCGCGAAACCCATCCAATCGGCCCCGAGCCCGAGCAATCCCTTGCATCTCCCGGCAACCGGGGTAGCGAGACCCATGAACGGCTCCCGCATCCTCGCCACCTTCCTGATCTCCCTGTCGCTCCCGGCGATGGCCGACGACGCTGCCGCCAAGTCGGTCTTGCTGGTGCTTTCGAACCATTCCGAACTCGGCGACACCGGCAAGAAGACCGGCTTCTATCTTTCCGAAGCCGCCCATCCCTACAAAGTCTTCGAGAAGGCCGGCCTCAAGGTTACCCTCGCCAGCCCGGACGGGGGCATCGCGCCGGTCGACCCGAAGAGCTTCAAGCTTGATGACAGCGCCAACGCCAGCTTCTGGAAAACTTTCGGCAACGGCAACGAAAGCAGTGCAGCCGTCGCCACCACGCTGGCGCTGGGGGACGTGAAGTCCGGCCAGTTCGACGGCATCTTCTTCGCCGGTGGCCACGGCGCGATGTGGGACTTCCCGACCTCCGCGGACCTGCGCGCGGTCACCGCCGACATCTGGAGCCGCGACGGCACGGTCGGTGCCGTTTGCCATGGTCCGGCGGCCTTCGTGAACTTGAAACTCCCGGACGGCTCGCTGCTGGTCAAAGGCAAGAAAGTCGCTGTCTTCACCAACGCCGAGGAGAAAGCCGTGGAGCTGACCGGGGTGGTGCCCTTCTCCCTCCAGGATTCCTTCGAAGGCATGGACGCCACCGTCGTCACGGGTGAAAACTTCGCCGAGAACGCGGTCCGCGACGGCAAGCTGGTCACCGGCCAGAACCCCGCCTCCGCCAGAAAGACCGCCGAGCTCTTCGTGGCGGCCCTGAAGGAGGCCGGCGAATAAATCCGGCCTCGTGCCGCCGGTAATCCGGCACCCCCGCTATTTCAAATGCGCCCGCCGCAGCTCGCCGCGGGTGTAGCCGGTGATCCGCCACTGGTTGTTCTTGTTGCGCAGCAGCGACACCCCATGGCGGACGCCGATCAGGTCGTCGTCCAGGATCCCGCCCTCCGTCACCGTCACCTTGACCTCGGCCGGCTCTTCCATCCGGTCGTAGCCGGCTGTGACACCGGTGATCAGGCCGGACAGGTCGGGTTCGATCGCCACCAGCGCGATCGCCACCGGCCCCTTCGCCAGTTCGATCGGAATCTTCGCCTGCCGCTCCAACAAGGGCGCGTGCTCGCGCTCCGCGAATTCCACCTTGGCCCAGGCCGCTTCCAGGTCCGGTGCCACACGGTCCGGCTCGTCCTCGGCCGGTGGCTCGGCGGCGGCACCGTCGGTGATCGCGAAGACGATGTCGTAGTTCGCTACCTTCCCCTCGCGGGCCGCGGCGCGGTTGAGGAAGACCGACACCGAGTGGTCGCCATCCTCGAAAAGTTGGCCGCGGTACTCGCGCCCGCCGAGGTCGGAAACGAACAGCGCCTCGTCGCCCGGCCCCTTGCCCGGCAGGTAGATGTTGAAGTTCGCGGACGGGTTGTCGGGCCGCAGGCTGACCGTCAGGAACTGGCCCTTGCGGGCGTTCAGCAGATAGACCACCGACTCCCGGCCGGTGATCTTGCCGGTCAGCGTCGCGCTCGTCTCCCCCGGCTTGAACCGGACGGTCTCGTGGCGCATTTCATCCGCCGCGGCGGCAGGCAGTGAGGACAGGCAACAAACGGCAAGGGCGAGGATGGCGGCGACTTTCATGGGGATGGACGTTCGGGAGAAATCCCGGTCCACCCGATAGCACGGCCCTCAGGGATTGTCAGATCCGAATGGCAGGATGAACTCAGCATCCACCGCATCAAGGTGCACCCTTGCCGAACCCCGGTGCATGCCGGAGCATCCCGCCATGCCATCGCGCGGACCGCTTCTCGTCACTGCCTTCGGCCCCTTCGGCGGGCGGGAGGTGAATGCCTCGTCGCTGGCCCTGGCGGCCCTCCGGCGGGCCGACACCACGCTGCGCACCCGCACCTTGCCGGTCGATCTGGTGGCGGCCCCGCGGATCCTCCACCGGGCGATCCGCGAGCTCTCGCCGCGGGCCATCCTGCTGCTCGGCGAGGCCGGGAACGCCGGGCGCATCCGCCTGGAATCGCGGGCTTGGAACGAACTCGACTTCACCATCCCCGACATCGCCGGCCGACAGCCGAGGAACACGCCCATCACGCCCGCCGGCCCGGCTTATCTCGAGACCCCGGTCGACCTGGCCGCCCTGATGGACGGCTTGCGCCGGGCCGGGCACGATGCCGAACAATCGACCGATCCCGGCCGCTACCTGTGCAACCGGATTTTCCACGCCGCGCTCAGCCGCGCCAGGGTGCCGGCGCTTTTCGTCCATCTGCCGCTGGAGTCGCGGCTGGAGACCTACCGGGCGGTGGCCGCCCTGCAGGTCGTCGCGGATCACCTCGCGGCTTGAGGTCGATCCCGCCCTTGCCCGGCCGCTGCGGCCCGCGTAGGGAGAACGATCATGCTCGATTCCTTGCTCCGCGATCACCCGCTGATCCTGGCCGAGTGCGCGGTGGCCGAACGGCTGCGCCGGCTGCCCGGGGTGGAACTGCATCCGACGCTTTTCAACACACCCTTCATCTACGGCCCGGAGGCCGCCCGCGACGCGATGGCCGCGATCTACCGCAAATACCTCGGCGTCGCCGGACAAGCTCGCTTGCCGCTGCTGCTGACCGCGCCGACCTGGCGGCTCGATGCCACGCGGGTCGCCGCTGCCGGTGTGCCCCGTTCAATCAATGCCGACGCCGTCGAATTCCTCACCAGCCTGCGCGACCGCCACGCCGGATCGGCCGCGCCGGTCGCGGTGGGGGCCTTGCTCGGACCACAGAACGATTGTTACCGGCCGGACCTCGCCCCCGCGGCGGAAGAAGCGGAGACATTCCATGCCGTGCAAGCCGGCGAACTGGCGGCAACCGCCGCCGACTTCCTCCTCGCCCAGACCTTGCCGGCGGTGGGCGAGGCGCTGGGGCTGGCCCGCGCAATGGCAGCCACCGGCAAACCCTATCTCGTCAGCTTCTGCACCGGCCCGGACGGCCGCGTGCTCGACGGCACCCCGCTGCCGGAGGCGATGGCACGTCTCGATGACGCCCTCGCCACGCCGCCGGCCGGCTATTTCGTCAACTGCACCCATCCGCGCTTCCTGCTCGCGGCCTGCGCTCCGGGCGACCTCGGGCGGCTGGTCGGAATCCAGGCCAACGGGTCGTCGCGCGACGTCACCGCCCTCGACGGCGCCACCGCGACCGAGGCGGATCCACTCGACCGCTGGGCCGCCTCGATGGCCGACCTGCACCGGCGGCACCGCGTCCCGGTCCTTGGCGGCTGCTGCGGCACCTCGCTGCCACACCTGCATGCACTCGCCGCGATCCGGGACAACCCCGTAACAACAAGCACTTAAAAGGCGTCGGACCGCGGCAGATGAGGCCCAATGACTTATTGGTCCTAGATAGGCATTCTCCGTGCTAACAATGCCGCAAAGGGAGTCGACCACGGCGTGATCTACTATACTACAATCGGCCTTCTTTTCTCGTCATTCACGATCACTTTGAAAGGTTAAAAGATTCCGACCTGGCAACACTTAGACACGTCCAGAATGAGGGACTCATCCCCAACTCCTCAACGCTATTCTTATTCCTGATGCAGGCCATCTCTCGATCGAGATGCTTCTCTCCAACCATCCAAAATACGCACAAAAAAGTCACACCCCCCTTTGAAAAGATACAACCAAACCGACAATCACAACTCTTTCTCGACCCATTCTTCAGCATTGCCAAACACCCTTAAAACCTCGCATTGCAATCCATCTTCTTCTAGCGCCGACAGATCCACAATCTCGTTTCGAAGACGAATCATTTTAATCGCCGTTCGAAAGATTAACTCCCGCAATCCCTTGCTGAATCTACCCTTTACTAGTAGCCAAGCCTCTGCGATGGCTCGAGCTAAAGGTGCGTTTGCAGCAATTGCCGGCCGCTCGAAAATTTGAACCATTGCGTCTTCCTTCAAGCACCCGAGAAGCTCCCAACGCCGTTCATTCCCCTCACCTCGGTCAAGGGTAACTCCTCTGACCCAAAGCCGCTGGAAGGCATTTCTGACACCTCCATGAAATCTTTCGGGAGAAGGCGAAGGGAAACGCCATGCCACCACATCGGGGGCCATTACCGTCGTGAGGCATGCCCACACATCGTCCCGCAAAGCCTCTCCAGACAACAACTCTTCCATCTGTGCGAGAGCTATTGAAGCATCGCGATCAAAGGCCCCGCGCTGCTGAGTGTCCGACTCTGAGGGAAATCCATATTGAGAAGCAATGTTTCTGAGGCTTGCGGCGATTCTGAACGCCGATTCCCTGTTCACAGTGCCTCCGCTGGATGCAAACGACAAATGTTCGCCCCTGTTGAGTAGGTCCTGTGGGATTCTCGCAACAGAAAGAGGCTCCTCGGAAGCCTCGGACAAGACGACTTGGACTCCAACAGGACTAAGACGTGAAAGAAGAGCAACCATAATCAGGGGTCCATTGAAACTTCGGCGGCACTGAGGATGGCGGCACTGAATCTTCCGGGGCGATGCTCGGCGAGTGAAGCAATCGAAGAGGCGGACTGACCGGGAAACGCCAGATCCATCCAGTTCCGAACCTGATGACCAACAGATCCCTCTCCCAGATCTTCAAGCATTTCGTCACAATCTGCTGAAGTCACTGCCAACGAAATCATCTGGCGCATTACATCAGCGAGAATCGCCTGCAAGGTGAGCGGATCTCCTTCAACCACCCGCTCTCCAACACCCGGGAAATCGGAATTGACGTAAAGTCGCACGCTTCCTCCGAAATCGAGGCGCCACATGCCTGGCTGCCAATCGATGTACCAAGGAGCTGCCACAAACGGTGCGCCGGGAAAGCTACGCTTGAAGCTGACGCTCTCGATGGGGAAGCGCGAGGCTCCCCCATCTTCGATGAGCACATCCCTTCTCTCGCTCCATAATCTCGACGCCTGCCACCGTGGGCTTATCCCTCCGGCGTTCCCAGCCGGCTTCCCGAGAACAATCCCGCACTCGATCAGAAGTCTTCCGGACAGGTTGGAGGAATCCAGTGTTGCCTCCAGCTTCGCCTCGGCTCTCCCACTGTTCAAAACGACTCGGTCCAGAATCTCAATTCTTCGAGGCATCGTTCCGCTTCCCGTCCCCACCTTGAGGACGGCTTCGAGTCGGAGCTCTTCGCTGGGAATCTCCAGGGCATCGGCAGCACCTTGAAAATCGACTTCGATTTCCACGTTCAACTCCAGATCACACTGATAGTCCCAGCCCTCAAGAATGTCCGCCACAGGAGCCAGTGGGGAGCCGCGTTCTCCGATCATCCAGCCTCCTGTCCGAACGAGGGAATCCGGCAACACCAAAAATGGAAATGCAGTTGTTCTTCTCATGCTGCCCTGTCGCTATCAATCCAGACTCGAAGCCCAACCGCGGCCTCAGGCGGAATAGAAACCGCGATTTCGACCTCTCCATCGACGTCCGTTACCCGCAGTACCCCCCCATCAGCCGCCACATCGTGCCCGGGCATCCTCATTCCTCGAACGACAGGTTGATAATCGGGGGACAACCCGCTGGTCGTTGTGGTCCCTCCGTCCGCAACCAAGTGAGGCTCGGCTACCAGGATCTTTTGACGCCCATCAACAGCGTTGGACAGATTGACCCGGAAAAAGGCGAGGGTTTCACCGTTTCCTCCGGATTCGAGTCTCTCGAACACAGGTTTGGAGAGTCTTGGCCCACCGGTTTTTCCAGTGGAGCCGCCTCCACGCCCTCCGGGGCTACGACCGGGTCCTGCTCCTGATGCCCGGTCCAGGATGCGCCCGAGTTTGGCCGCCGCCCTGGCAAGCGGTGGACCCACCTCACCATGGGTAGCCCGCTCGCCCACTGGCATTGCGAAATCCTTGGCGAGTTCATGGATTTTTCGGAGTGCCACCCGAACCCAGGTCTTTGGATGCCCCTTGGGAAGATTGTCTGGAATCCAATCGTCGTGCGCCGGCGGCTCGGCGGATGCGAACGCCTCCTCCACATCCGATTCGTCGGAACACCTGAAAACGCCAGCCCATTCAAAGCGGGAGTCGGCAAAGGGTTCACCTTCGACATACTTGACGACCAATTCCACCGGACGAACAAGGGCGATGTGGGAACACTGGTCGGGAACGACGGAACTTTCTCGAATGCACGAAGGGTCTCTGACTCCACAAACCCCTTTCCGGATTGCAATCCTGCCGAGGTGCGTCCTCGGCCGCAGGCACTGGACTTCAGTGGTGTCCCCGCTCCCGGATCGCAGGTCGTCGAGCGCCTCTGAAAACAGGTCAAGCGGTGGATACTCCTCAGGGTCCGGCACTTGTATTTCCTCCCCTTCGAGTTCCAGCCTGACAGTGAGACGACGGTCCAAAGGTGTTGAGCGGGTCATCCTCGGCCAGAAGTTCCACAGCAGGGTTTCGATCAGCTCGTTGATAGACTGCTGTGGGTCCTCTGATGTGAGTGCTGGATCCACGATCATGACGGACGTTCCCAGTTCTTCTTCAGACCGACGGACCATTCCCAGTGACTCCGCCAAGCAACCCGCCTCGCTGCCTTCCAAAGGATCGACTCCATCCACCCCGTCGGTGACGCCCCACCAGTGACGGCCCGTGAATCTCTTGCTCTCACCAATACCTCCTGAAGAGTCGAAGGCGTCCCCCAAGTGGCATGCGATAAAGCGCCTCGACGGCCGTTCCATGTGACGCGTGACCGAATCCACCACGATCGTCGAACAACGGCTCATGGCATACAGGGAGGTTTTCCCGTATCCATAAGTGCCGCCACCATGGGGGGTGTCGCGGGCAGCCCCAACATTCCTGATGAAATTTACGAAGTCGGGAGCTTCTCCATCGACCAGCGGAGAGTCCGCACTGACCGGGCCTCCCAATCCCGAAGTGCCGAAGTCGCAAATCTCAAGCACTCTAAGTCCATTTCTGCCGAGGCTTTCTTCAAGTGCTGCCACGGAGGCTGAGGCCGGGGGTAACTCCGGCAAGACACAGGAGCGAAGCGAGCCAAGTTCTTCGCTGTTCAAGCTGCGGAGACGAAGCACTACTGACGGGCCAAGTTTGCCTTCAGTGGCGTCGAGAGTGTTTTGCAGAGACTCGCGAATCACCGTTTGAAGAAGCCCCAAACTCGGTCGGCCAAGAAGTCTCCTGAATCCCTCCCCGGCGATATTCCCAGTCTTGGCGAATGGTTCGCTGAATAATCGAAGCCGGGTCATGTCAAGAGAGCCTCCAGATACGTGGCTAATTCCCGCGGAGCGAGTTCGAACTCACCCGCCGCCGACAAGTCGATCCGGTAGCTCAAGTTGGAAATCCCGGGCGGACATTGCCCGCTGGCCATCTCGTTCTCCGTAAGCTTTGGGAAACCTCCCCGAACCTGCCAGGACGACACCCCCTCCAACTCGAAGCGATGCTGATTCCAAGTCTCGTCATCTGGATCGAGGCAACCAAGTTCGGCCAACCCCTCCATCAGCCGCCTCACATCCACTCCTTTCCCGGTCAGTTCGGTTACTTGCCGGGATAGCTGAATGCTCCCTTCCGCAGCCGGTTCCATACGAACATGAACCAAAACCAATTCCCCGCCGGCCGGAGGCAGTAGCTGGTCGATACCATGGATGGAGACCGTTCTCGCATCCGACCTTGCCGAACTCTTCACCTCGATAGCCCTGCCCAACCTGCGGAAATCGTGCCGTTGTTCCCAAGGGCCGGTCCAAGCCTCCGCGCAATCCACGCTGTGCTCCGCCATCAGGCCAAGCAGGTGCAATTCGCCAAGAAGCCCGAGGACCTTCTCCCGCGAGACTGCCGATGCAGCCTCGGAAAGAAGCAGGTTCCTGAAGTCTTCAATCGTGCCCTCGACAGCCTGAGCGGGATTTTCACCTGTCGATAGCCTCGAGAGAATCTCCTTCACCAACTCTCCGAACACGGCATCCAATGACCTATCCATACACGTCAGGTCGATAAACGGACGATCGGACCCACCTACCGCGTAAACGACCACCTTGATGGACAGCTTGTTGGTCGAATCGAACCGTGGGTGCCTCGCACCAGAGGGAAACGGCACAAGCAATCTCGGCTCCCCGGTCGCTCCAAGAGCGAACCGGGCTGGTCCGTAGCCCGTCTCAACTCCGGCAGAGCGGCTCGGAACCTCGATCACGCCGTCGCCGCGGCCCGCCCGTCGCAGATCGTTCCAGCTATCCTTGGGTTCCATCCTCCTCCATCAGTTCGGGCTGATCCACGTCCTCCTCCGATTCTTCTTCGTCGAGCTGCTCGGGCGTCGGAGCCTCGATTCTCACCTCAAAGAACGCACCGGACCGGTCTGTTTCTCCAGGGAAGACGATCGCCATGCCGAGCAGATCACCGACCGCATCAAGGGCAGTTCTGCTCCGAGACGTCGGTCTCGGTTCTGAACACGCATTGATTGGATAGAGAATGAGGAGCGGAACCGGTGGCCGAAGAGCCTTCAGATCATCCCAGTTCCTGCTCCCTACATCCCCCGGGCGATCCCCTACATCAAGGAGGACGTCCTTCTTGGACATCAGGGCCTTGATGTCGGCATGATCAACCGTTTCTGGCACCTTGAGTTTGGATCGAGTGAGAACCTTTACAGATCGCAATCCGCCGAGCGGATTCTCCGACCGTACTTCGGTCGTCGGCTGCACGATGCCAACGTTCCACATGGGCATCCGCTCCGCAGTTCCATCAATGAAGCCAAGCAGATGCTCCTTCCTGAGGTCCATGTGGGCGTCCGATATCGAATAGGCTGCAAGGAATTGGCGCACGACTGAAACATCCACCCCATTGGCCATGAGCCCTCCTTCAACATCATCAAAGCGTTCCGATCCGATTCGATCGATAAGAGTGGCTCCAGCAATCCAGTTGCCTGACACCACGTCCCGTTTCCTATGATCATAGCGGATTGTCTGAACGTGCCGACCCTCGTAGCTGATTGCCGTTCGGTAGGCATGCTTCATTTTGGAAGCCGAAGTGATGGCCATGCCCGGAACAGCTCTTACCCTGACACCGAAATCCAATGGCGTCGTGCCGTTTCGGTACTTCTCCAAGTCCTCTCGGATCTCCTCCTCGATACGTGCGAGCGCCCGGAAATTCGCCGCAAGATCCGCAGTCGTCCAGAGGCGTGGAAGATCCTCAAAGTTTTTCCGATAACCAAACCAGCGGCCCATCTGCAGCAAGGTGTCATATTGCTTGGACGTCCTGAGGAAAAACGACACACACAAGCCCTCCAGTGTCAGTCCGCGTGCCAGAACCGCTCCCCCGACAACGATGTAGGTCTTCGGGCCGCCTTCATAATCCAGTCGGTCCTCAAGCGGAGTCGCACCGTTCTCCACTGCGATCTCCAGCGCATCCAAAACCTCACCAATTCTCGGGACCAACTCATCCGCACCGGGCCTGACCTGATGAGCCTCCTTGCTCGGAGGGACTTCCGCCAACTCCCGGGTGAGAACCTCCGAGAATCGATCGAACGCACCACCGTTGCCGGTTCTCAGCTCCCGCCCATTTTCCCGGATCCAGTCGCCAATGGCTTCCGCCATCGAGGCGTGTTGGACCACTCTGGGTGAGGAGTGCACCAGCATGGTCATGTGCGACTCCTCCTGGCCCCGTTCTCGCCTGATCGCACAGGTGGCAATGAACCAGAGAATGGCATCCGCAAGGCTTGCAGTGATCTCCGGACGGAAATCCACGGGATCAACGCCTCTTCCTGGCCGAATGAGGGCGACTTCTGGCTCACCAATCACCCGAATAACCGATCTGCCTTCTTCATCCTCGGTCTCTTCTCCGGCATCGACCGGATCAACTCCGAATACCTCCCTTGCGCCAAAGTACTCTTCCGGCCGGGGAAGAGCTGTGATGAAATCCTCCGGATAGAGATCGTCGAGCTCATCCCTATTGTGCGGAAAGGGATTGATGAAGACGTTGGCGAAAGGCGTCGCGGTGTATCCGACATAGGACACAGCCGGCAGGTCGCGGATGATCCTCCGAATCACTTCGTTGATGCTCGTGATGTCATACTCGTCACGAGCAGAGTTCACCGAAGCTTGGTCGCACTCATCATCGATCAGCAGAACCCTGAAGCGCCTGAGTGTCGCGGGAGCAGTCCCCCGAATAGTTTCGTGGAACGCCTCTAGGCGAGATTTCACCTTCTTGATGACCGCGAGCTGTACAGATCCCGGCGGTGGAATCACAAACGCCCTATTAGGCGGGATCACAAAATCTTTGTCCAACTCCCCCTCCGTGTGGAGCTGCCACAGCTCCCTATGCCGCATGACGACATCGGCCATCAACCTGCGCTGCGTCTGGGCCCGCAGTTTGTTGGTCATACCGCCGAGAAGGACGATGAGATTGTAGCCGGCATCAACGGCCTTGGCGATGACCGCCGTCATGTTCGCAGTCTTTCCCGACTGGACATAGCCTATCACGAGTCCGCGGCACCGGAACTGATCGCCGGCCGGATTGGCCAGCAGCGAGACCACCTCATTGGAGGCTTCGTCAATGGAAGTGACCGCATCGTCCTCCCAACCCTTCTCTTGGCGGAGGTAGCCTTCCAAGGCCGGCCAATGCCGATCCGTTGCCGAAGGACCTTGATACCAGTCATCCCTCGGCTTGATGATTGAGGAGCGCCTCAGGATCTCGACGTCCTCAAGCGCTGCCCTGACGATCTCCCTAGCTTGGGCTACGTTTTCGCGAAACTCGTCAGAAACCGGACCAGCAAATATCTCGAAATCTGCGATCACCTCCTCAGCGCACCTTTCAGGTGTTCCATGCGTCGGCAGCTTCTGCCGGATCATCTGCACAAGACGGTCGACTTGAGGTGGCATGGCCTCTAACTGCCTGAATCCCGAGAGATTTTACAACCTTAAATCTCGCACCCTGTGAATGAGTCGCCGGTGATCATCTAATCCTGAAGTAATTTTGCAACGACTTCGGCAATCTGGCTTGCTAGTAACGGCGGGACGGCATTTCCTACTTGATGATACTGTTGAGTTCGCGGTCCTTCGAAGCGGTAGTTGTCCGGAAAAGTCTGGAGTCTCGCGGCCTCTCGAACTGTTAGACTTCGGAATTGCCTTGGATCGGGATGAATAAAGTAATGACCGTCTTTCGATATATGTGAGGTTATTGTGGTCGAGGGCCTCCCTGAGCACTGTACTCGGAAGCGATCACCAAATTTTTTCCCTTCGATTGCATCTCCAACATTCTTGTGCTTGGGAAGCAGGAACTTAGGGAACTCTTTCAGAGTCGGCGAAGACGCCTTTACTTTTGCAAAGCAAGCACAGTAGAAATAGCGCCATAGGTCTTCCCGAATATGGCTACGGGTTTTATGATTCGAGAACCCGCCGATACTCGGATCGACATACCATGGATCGGAATGTGTTGTTGTAGCGGAGACGAACTCTCTTCCTCTATTTCGATCCCTCCTGATCTTACCGAATTCGAAAACCATTCTATCCGCCACATCTTCAAATCGTGGGTCTGTCTGAAAAACATACCAGTCGGGATGGTCGAAAATGGCCCGCAACGCATCGTACACCTCTCCTTCTTTGCCACGAGATAAACCTGGAAACAACTTTGGAAGACTCCCGATAACATCCCTCACCGATGGACTGTTTGTTTTTTTTAGAACATCAAGATCAGATGAGTCAATATCATCCCGAACACCCAGAAGTATCACTCTATGGCGGCATTGCGGAATCCCGTAGTTCTCTGCTCGAATCAGATAGTCCCGGGGATCGAGAGGATTATCAGTTTTCTTACCCGCAGGCTTTACGAAGGAATGAATGCGGTATTTTAATCCGACGTCAATTCGTTCGAGGGCCCGATTTGGATCGCGCAAGTCACTGAGAATTTGCGAAAAAATCGGCTTATCATCCAGTTTTGCTGATAGAATACCCTTCACGTTCTCCATCACAAATATCGGTGGCGAGTGATCCGAAATAACCTTCAGATATTCCTTGTATAGGGTATGCCGGTGATCTTCTTCGAACTTCTCTTTCTTCTTAGCCTTCCTCGCTTCGAAGATTTCATTCGATTCACCTTTCACCTTCACCAAGCCAAGCATACGTGATCGGCCGGCGAGGGAATATGCTTGGCATGGCGGCCCGCCGATCAGGATCCACTTCTCATGTCCTTTGATTTTATCTCCAATGATCTTGGTTATCTCAGAATCTCCCCCGAGAGTTCTCATCTGTGCTTCGTCCACAGCCGCTGCTGCTTGCTCTGGATACGCATCAAACAATTTTTCCCGGGTAATCTTTTCCCGGAGATAGTCGTAGTAATCCTTAGGCACCTCACCCTCCGGAAACTGTCGGAAGAACGCACGTAGTGTCAGGGTTCTGTGAGCGTAGAGATCCTTTTCAATCGAAACTGCGATGCGAAAAGTTTTTTTCTTCTTACCCACCGGGTAGCGTGAGAATCCCTCGCCCAAACCTCCAGGTCCGGCAAAAAGGTCAATGATGGGAATCCTTGAGTCGTCTTTCGGCACGCACGATGCTAACAAGCGGCCCATGTCCGGCCAGGAGAAAAGTTTACTACTGGACCGTTTTCCCCGCAGTAATCCTCTCTGAGCAACCTTCTCCCCTTGAACCCAGAAGATCCGACAACCCGGCTTTTCGAAGATGGATTTTCCTAGATGAGAATACTAGCGGCTACGGCGGTCCGGTGTTCGTCCGCAGGGATTTTCCACAAACTATCTGTGCTCTTCCCTCCACACGCTCTCGACAACCATTTCGTGGTCTGACCTGAAGGAGGTGGCAGGCCTGCCGATCGCTCCGGCTGGACCCCACGAACAAGAGCTCCGCAAGGCTTGTGCCAGACTACTTCACGTTGACGACTCCTTGCGGCTGGAAGGATGGCGGGAGCTTTTGTCCCACGAAAAACCTCCGGTTTTACCCAACCCGGGGAATCGCGAAGCTCGCCTGGCCCGCATGCTGGTGGCTCAGCTGAGCTCACAGGTTCTTCCCAAGGAAGCAAGCCTGTCGGAAGGACTCACCCTCCTCTGGCAGCATCCGCAGATTCGTGCCGAGCTGAAGGAGTTGTTCAGCTTGCTATCCGATCGACTGAACCATCTCCAATCTATGACGCCTGGTGGCGATAGCATTCCATTGGCCCCACATGCCCGTTACACGCGTTTGGAGATTCTTGCGGCTTGTTTACCGGAGGACAGGGCTACGGCACCTGTTTGGCAAACGGGCGTCCGCTGGCTACCCGAGTCGAAAATCGACTTGCTCGCCTTCACTCTCGATAAAACGAAGGGCCAATTCTCTCCTACAACGCGCTATAGGGACTACGCGATTAGTAGGGACCTGATTCACTGGGAGAGCCAGTCCATTACCCGTTCCCAATCTGAAACTGGAGTTCGGTATCGAAATCATTCAAAGCAAGGCTCCCGTGTGTGGCTTTTCGCCCGGGAGAGCGTGAGTGATCGAGCCTTCTGGTTCCTGGGGCCAGCTCAATACGTTTCCCACGAAGGGGAACAGCCGATGGCGATTACCTGGCGCCTCAAACAAACCCTCCCGGGGGACTTGTTCCAAACTTTCGCGGCTGCGGTAGGATAGTTCGGCAGCGTGATCGAAGCCTGTTACCTCAGCGTCTGGGAGCCTCGATGGCCGACCTGCACCGGCGGAACCGCGTCCTGGTCCTTGGCGGCTGCTGCGGCACGTCGCTGCCACACCTGCAAACACTCGCCGCGATCCGGGACAACCCCCGGTAGCGGCGCGGTGAAAGGCACCGGACCGTGCGGCGGTAGGGGAGGGCCGATGTTTCCCCGCCGCTTGATCCTCGCTCTCGCGATCTCCGCCGCGTTGCCGTCTGCTGTTCGAGGCAGGGAGGTTCCTCTTCAACTCGACCCCGCGAACTCGAACCAGATCGTCATCGAGGAGCTTGCCGGAGGCGGCTGGGAAATCCGCACCACCGGCAACGACCCGTACTTCTACGTCCGCACCGACGGCACTGCGATCGACCTGAAGGAACAGCCGATGTTTTCCTTCGACTACTTCACCACCACCGGCATCGGCAGGTCGCTGGTCTTCGTCGGCTCGGTCCTCGACATTCCCCACCTGCTCGATGTCGAGCTCGGCTCACGCGAAGCCTGGGCGGGATTCGCGGTGGACATGAACTCGACCCGCGAGGCCCCGCCCGCGCCGCTCACCTCGCTGCGCGTCCGCCTCGGCGACCGGCCCGGCATCGTCGCCCGCGTCCGTTCTTTCCGCGCCCGCCCCCGGACGGCGGAGGAGATCAACGAAGCCCGCGGCCGCGAAGCGCGCATCCGGAAAGACCAAGAGCACGCCCAGCGGTTGCGCGACTACCTGGCGAAAGAATTTCCCCACCGCATCGACCGGGTGGCCGCCGATGCCGGCCGGATCACCGTCCACGGCAAGCTCGCCGGTCCCGCCGGCGAGCTGCTGCTCGCGGAGGTGCCGATGTGGGAAGACGTGACTCAGCTCGGCACCCCGCCGTCGCTCCACCCCATCCGGCCCGCTGCGGACGGCAGCTTCCGTGTCGCCATCGACCGTGCCTCGGCCACCGATCGCGACCTGCTGCTCTCGGCCTGGGCCGTGGTTCAGAAGAAGAAGGAGGCCGGCTTCGAACCGCTGTCCGCCCTCCACTACGTCGACGAGCAAACGCCCCGGGCCACCCTGCCGCCCGCACGACCGGCGTCGCTCAAAGGTCTCGGCGGGTGCCCCTTCGACCATCCGGACATCGGCGGGCTGGGCATCCACTCGCT
>NZ_JACZFQ010000059.1 GCF_014904755.1 Neoluteolibacter marinus | reverse complement strand
TCCCCAACCCCCCCTCCCAGCCGCCGGGTGCCGGCGGCGGCCTGCCCGTCACCCATGGCGGCCGGACCTGGATGCTCAACCCGGAGGTCGTCGCCTCCTATGACCGGATGATCCGCCAGGCGGCGGAGCGGGAGTGCATGCTTTCCGCCATCATCCTGATGCAGCCGCCCGGCGACTCGCCGTCCGGGTCCTGGATCCGCACCGCCGGCCATCCCGATGCCGCCTCGCCCGGCATTTATGTCCTTCCCAACTTCACCAGCCGCGAGGGCGTCAACGCCTACGCCGCGGCGATGAACTTCCTCGCCGAGCGCTACTCGCGCCCCGACGGCGAGTTCGGCCGCGTGCACCACTGGATCATGCACAACGAGGTGAACAGCGGCTTCTTCTGGAGCAACGCCGGGGACAAGTCGTCGATCACCTACCTCGACCTCTACCAGAAGTCGATGCGCACGGCCCATCTACTAGCCCGCCAGTACGACGCGAACGCGACGGCGCTGATCTCGCTCGAGCATTGCTGGACCATCTCGCTCGACCCCCGTGCCCATCCGGCACGGGAGCTCCTCGGCCACCTCGTCGATTTCAGCCGCAAGGAAGGCGACTTCCCGTGGGCGATCGCCTTCCACCCCTATGCCCAGGACCTCACCAACCCGCGGGTCTGGGAGGACAAGGAGGCGACCTTCGACATCGGCACGCCCTACCTGACCTACCGCAACATCGAGGTGCTCGACGCCTGGGCCCGCCAGCCCCGGGTCGCCTACCGCGGCCGGCCGCGCGAGATCCAGCTCACCGAACAGGGCGTCAATTCCCCGGACTACGATCCGGCAACGCTCTCCGCCCAGGCCGCCAGCATGGCCTACGTCTGGAAGAAGATCGAGAAGCTCGCGACGGTCCGCGCCTTCCAGTATCACCTGTGGGCCGACGACCACAGCGAGGGCGGCCTGCGCCTGGGACTGCGGAAGTTCGGCGACGACCCGGAAGACCCGCTGGGCATCAAACCGATCTGGCACGTCTACCGCGCCATCGGCACCGACCACGAGGAGGAGGCCTTCGAGTTCGCCAAGGAAATCATCGGCATCCGCAATTGGGAGGAAGTCCGCCACCAGGGACCGGTCACCGGACTGTGAGCCGTGTGGGACCTCATTTCCCTTGGCACGGGGGCGCCCGCAATGGTTCCCCTTTCCCGGTGTCGGAGCTTTCCAGACTGGGCGAACGCTTGATCGACGAGGCGATCGCGGCCGGCGAGCTGACGCCGCCACCGCCGGGGACGGAGGTCGATCTGGAGAACTACTTCAAGACGCCCGCGGAGTGGCGCGCGGGCTTCGCAATGCTGCGGGGCCACGACTTCCTTCCGCCCGAGGTGGAATTGCTCAAGCAGGCCGAGACGCTCGAAAAGGAGCTCGCCGGCTGCAGCGGAGCCGAAGAACGGATCCGGCAGCGCAACCGGATCTCGGAGCTGCGCGCACAATTCCAGATGGCACTGGAACGCATGCGACGCGGCTAGGGAGAGCGCCCTCCGCAGGCAAGGCGGAACGCGCGCATCCGGTGCTACTTGCCGGCAGCTTCGCGGGCCGCCTTGACGCGGACATCCAGCGCCTCGAGTTCCGCGAGGAGCTTCTTGCCGTCTTCCGTCTCGCCGAGAAGCCGGCGGCGGACCTTTTCAGAGGCCTCGTTGGCCGCCTGGGCCTTCTTGCGGGACTCCTCGAGCTCCGGGATCCCGGCGGATGCCTTCTCGACCTCGATCCGCACCTGGGTGAATTCCTTCATCGCGGCCTTGCGGGCTTCCGCGTCGCCTTCGCGCTGGGCCTTCATCATCAAGGCCTGCGCCTCGGCGCTCTTCTTGAGCAGTGGTTTGACCTGGGGGTGATCCTTGCGCGCCGCGCTGAATTCCCGTGAGGCCTGCGCCGCGGCCGCCGACGCCATGCGGTACTCCTCGTTCCTGTGGAGACCCTTTTCGCTGAAGAGCTTGATAATCCGGCGCTCGAGGCTCGCCTTCTCCCGCACCAGTCCGCGCAGGTCCGGCGCGGTTTCGGCGGCAAGCGGCAGGGCGAGCAGGCAAAGCAGGGCAAGCGCGAGTGTTCTCATGTGGAAGGCAGCATGGCGAATGGCGGGAAGTCGCACAAGGGCCCGGAGCGCGGCTCGGAGCGGCATTGATTTCGGCCGTCGCACCCGCCATGCTCGGCGAACTCCCTGACCTCCCGCCATGAACCTCGACGCCCTGAACATCCGCCTCCTCACCCGCGCCGAATTCGACACCGCGGTCGAGTGGGCGGCGGCCGAAGGCTGGAATCCCGGCCTGCACGATGCCGACGTGTTTTGGAACACCGATCCGGAAGGCTTCGTCGGCGCCGAATACCACGGCGAACTGGTCGCCACCGGATCGGTCGTTTCCTACGAGGGCCGCTACGGCTTCATGGGCTTCTTCATCGTCCGCGACGGCCTGCGCGGCCAAGGGATCGGGACCCGGCTGTGGTTCCATCGCCGCGACCGGCTGCGGGAGCGCCTGCGGCCCGGGGCGGCGATCGGCATGGACGGCGTTTTCAACATGCAGGACTGGTACGCGAAGGGTGGCTTCGTCTTCAGCCACCGCAACCTGCGGATGGAAGGCGTCGGTGCGAAGGCGGCTCCGGACCCGCGGATCGTCGCGCTTTCCAAGCTGCCCTTCGAGCAGGTGGCCGCCTACGATCTGCCCTGCTTCGGGGTCGTGCGGGACCGCTTCCTGCGCGCCTGGATCCAGTTGCCGGATTCCCGTGCACTGGGCTTCATGATGGGCGACCGGCTGGCCGGTTACGGGGTGATCCGCCGCTGCCGGACCGGCCACAAGATCGGCCCGCTCTTCGCCGACGACCCGGAAACCGCCGCCGCCTTGTTCGACGCGCTGGCCGACGCCGCCGCGGGTGAGGCGGTCTTCCTCGACGTGCCGGAGAACCACGACGCCGCGATGGAACTGGCACGGAAGAAAGGCATGCAGGAAGTCTTCGGCTGCGCCCGCATGTACCACGGTCCGCCGCCGGTGATGGTCCTGCAGAAGACCTACGGCATCACGACCTTCGAGTTGGGATAACCACGAAACGATCGAATTTCGCGAAAGCGGGAGACTCGAGAAGGTCTCCAATTCTGAGATCATCAAATTCTAGTTCATTTCGCTCGTTTCGTTGTTCCCTCCCACAAGCTGGTCGAAAATTTGGTGCCGGCTTCGAACAAATAGCTCGCCCGCGACCTCCGGCTCGTGCTCATCGGCGCGATGAACGAGCTGTTGAGCGACATCGACCGGCAAGGTTGGTCGGTGGTCCCCGGATTCCTGGAGAACGACGACGCCGCGCGCCTGGTGCGGGAGTGCGGGCAGGCTTGGGAAAACGGCGAGTTCCGCCGGGCCGGTGTCGGCCGCGGGGAAAACCTGACCATCCGCGAGGACATCCGCCGCGACGAGGTGATGTGGCTTCAGCCCGATGACCTTTCCGTGGAACAGCAGGCCTATCTCGAGCGCCTGGAATCGCTGCGGCTGGAACTCAACCGGCGCTTCTACCTCGGCCTCTTCGAATTCGAGGGCCACTTCGCGATCTATCCGGAAGGCGCATTCTACAAGGCCCACCTCGACCGGCATGCGGGGACCCAGGACCGCATCGTCACCGCGATCCTCTATCTCAACCCCGACTGGCAGCCCGGCGACGGCGGCGAACTCAAGCTGTGGACGAGCCCCGGGGACAAAGAGGGCGACTTCGTCCTGATCGAGCCGCGGATGGGAACCCTGGTCTGTTTCCTGGCCGGCGATTTCTGGCACGAGGTGCAACCGGCGATGAAGACACGGATGAGCATCACCGGCTGGTTCCGACAGCGGTAGTCCACCAGACGGAAACTGCCACGGGCTCCCGTCGGGCGGCCGAGAGCCATTTGGAGTGCGGTGGCAAAGCGAGTCATCGAGCGGCGACACCGCTTTGGGACCACGCCGGTGCTGCCGCCTCACTCCAAAGCGCTTCCGCCTTGCGCTGACTTCAGCTTCGCCCGCCGGACTGATCGGCCTGTTGAAGCAAGCCGGGTTCAATGCCACCGCCCAGCCGGTCCGCATCGACGCTGCCGCCGGGGTCGCTCCCCCTTTCGGCGAGGGATCCGAGATGATCGAGGATCCCCACGGCATTCCTGCAGGTGGATTCCAACGTCAACTCGGGACCTTGAACGGCCCGGGAAAATGACCCGACATGCGGGTGGACACCCCGGCGGTCCGCGCCGAGTCTGCCCGCGTCGTGGCCGATGACCCCCAGCGTGCGAACACCGCGGAGATTCCCAACGCCGAGGCGGGGGACATCCGCCGGCAGCCCGTCGGCAAGGTCGGCCTCAAGGCCGCCTTCTCGGCCTTCAGCCACCGCAACTACCGGATCTTCTTCAGCGGCCAGGTCATCTCGCTGATCGGCACCTGGCTGCAATCCACCGCGGAAGGCTGGCTGGTCTACGAACTCAGCGGCTCGTCGGTGGCGCTGGGCTTCATCCGCTTCGCGAACATGCTGCCCTTCGCGCTGATCGCGTTGTGGGGTGGCATCATCGCCGACCGCCACCCGAAGCGGACCATTCTCCTCTTCACCCAGGGCGCCTCGATGCTGCTCGCCCTGGCGCTGGCGGCGCTGGTCTATTTCGGCCTCATCCAGGTGTGGCACGTCGCGGCGATCGGCTTCCTGTTAGGAATCGTCAACGCCTTCGACGTCCCGGCGCGCCAGTCCTTCGTGGTCGAGCTGGTCGGCCGCGACGACCTGATCAACGGCATCGCGCTGAACTCGTCGATGTTCAACCTGGCGCGCGTCGTCGGTCCGGCGGTGGCGGGGCTGCTGATCGGGGTCGTGGGTATGGCCGGTTGTTTCCTTCTCAATGGACTCTCGTACATCGCGGTGATCACCGGCTACGGGATGTTGAAGCTGCCGGAGTTCGAGAAGCGGACCGACCACCCGCCGTTCCTCGCCGCCATCCGCGAGGCCTTCGCCTACATCGCCGGCAACGGTCCGCTGCGGGCGATCATGATCCTGGTATCGACCTTCAGCGTCTTCGGCGTGAGTTTCGCGGTGCTGATGCCGGTTTTCGCCAAGGACATCCTCCACGGCGACGCCAAGGCCTTCGGAATCCTGATGGCCTTCAACGGCGGCGGCGCGCTGATCGGCGGCCTCACCCTGGCGTCGGTCGGGAAAAAGTTCACCCGCCGGGCGCTGATCTACGTCGGCCTCTCGGGGTGCTGCACCTTCCTGATCCTGTTCGCGCTGTCGACGACCTTCTGGCTGTCCTGCGCGCTGCTGCTGTGCGCCGGCTTTTTCATGATCGTCTTCCTCGCCACCGCCAACACCGCGACCCAGCTGCGCTCGCCGGACCACCTGCGCGGGCGGATCATGGGCTTTTACTCGCTGTGCTTCCTGGGCCTCGGCTCGGTCGGCAGCCTGGTCGCCGGCTTCCTCGCCAAGCACGTCTCGGCGCCGGGTTCGGTGGTCATCGGCTCCTGCGTTTGCCTGACCGTCGGGCTGCTGGTCTTCAAGCGGATCATCCGCATCCCGCGGGATCCCGCGCCCCTGCCGTAGCGCGGGCTGGCCGCGGCAGGCAATCGTCGTTAGGTTCGCCGCCAGATGACACGCTCGGGCCGGATTCTGCTCCTTCTTCCCCTGATACTCCCCGCCCACCTCGGGGCCGAAGAGGCGAGCTGGGAGTACCGGCTGGCGCGCAAGGTCGACGGCCGTCTCGACGGGGTCGAGCGCGAGCTGGTCGATATCCGCGGCCAGCTGCCGTCCCTGCCCGAAGTCCCGGTGGCCGACCAGGGCGGCACCGGCGGTTTCGCCAGCATGCACCCCGGCGCCCGGGCCGAGGCCGGTTCCTCCTACTCGGTCGAGCTGCGCTGCCCGGAAGCGCACGAGATCGACCTGGTCGCCCTGGTCCCCGCCCGCCGTTACGGGGTCAGCGGGCTGGAGTCGCAATTCGGACTGCCGGACGACTTCACCGTCGACCTGATCGACGGCGCGGGCGAGGTCGTCGCGCGGATTGCCGACGAGCGCAACCTGTGGGCCGATCCCGTGCGCACCGGCCACCCCTTCGTCTATCCGGTCAGCCCGGCGGTCACCGCGGCCGGGCTGCGGATCACCGCCGGCCAGCTGCGCCTCGATCCCGATGTGCTGGACAGCTACGTCCACGCCTGGGCGGAAGCCTTCCTCTTTTCCGGCGACACCAATGTCGCCCGCCAGGCCGCCGTGACCAGCTCGGGCGGGGTGGCGCCATCGGCCCCGTGGCAGTGGAACAACGCCTTCCTGGTCGACGGCCTGACGCCGCTCGGCCTGCCGGAGCTGCCCGGCGAGGTGCACCGCAATGTCGGCTGGATTTCCGAGGGCCGCCCCAAAGCCAACGACCCGGTGTGGATCGAAATGGACCTCGGCAAACCCTGCGAATTCGACGCGATCCGCCTGTTCCCCGCCAAGCGGCCGACCTCGGACCTGCCGAGCGGATTCGGATTCCCGCGGCGCTTCAAGGTCACCGCATCGGCGACGCGGAGCGGCGGACGGCCGGTCGAGACGCTGTGCGAGAAGGACGTCGAGATAACCAATCCCGGCCACAACCCGGTGCTGATCCCGCTCGAACGCTGCAAGGCGCAGTATCTGAAGATCCAGGTGACCGAGTTGTGGAAGGCCTTTGAAAACTACCCGGCCTTCTTCGCCCTGAGCGAGGTCGAGGTGCTGGACGGCGAGATGAACCAGGCCAAAGGCGCCACCTTCCAGTCGCCCTTCAGCCTCGGCAATGTCGTCGGCCCGGGCTTCCAATCGTGGAACACCGCCAGCCTCAGCGACGGCTTCGGACCCGACGGCCGCCTGGTATCGCGACGGGCCTGGCTGGTCGACCTCGACCGCCGGCTGGCCCTCGAGCAACGCCAGTTCGACCTGAGGCAGGAGTCCCAGGCCATCATCGCCGGCTGGCGCCGCGCCGGCCTGGCCGCCTTCGCCACCTGCGGCGGGCTGGGAGCCATCCTGCTCGTCGCCCTGCCCCTGCGCTACCGGTCGAAGGCGAAGAAGCAACTGACCCAGGTCCGCGAGCGCATCGCCGGCGACCTGCACGACGAGGTCGGCAGCAACCTCGGCAGCATCCAGATGATCGCCGACCTCGCCGAAGGACGCTCGGGCCCGTCCGAAGAGCTGAAGCGGATCCAGCGGATCGCCGCCGAAACCGTCAGCGCGGTGCGCGACATCGTCTGGCTGCTGCGGCCGCAGGGCGACCACCGCATCGGCACCGTCGAGCATTTGCGCGAGACCAGCTCGATCATGCTCGAGCGCCTCGAGTGGGACTTCACCGCCAACGAAGCCGCGTGGCAGGTCGAGCTCTCCGACGAGGAAAACCGCCATCTCTTCCTGTTCTTCCGCGAGGCGCTTCACAACATCCTCCGCCACGCCAAGGCGACCCGCGTCGACATCCGCGCCGAGCAGGACGACGGCCGCTTCCGCCTGACCGTCGCCGACGACGGCGTCGGGATCGACCCCCAGAAGCTCGAACGCCCCGCCACCCAGCGTGCCTTGCGCGAGCGGGTCAAGGCGCTCGGTGCCGAGTTCAAGGTCGACACTTGCCCCGACGAAGGAACCCGCCTCGACCTGTCGATCCCCCTCGGCCGCAAGCGCCGGCCCGGTTCCTGAGCCGAACCTCTGCTTTGCGAACGTCCTTCCTTCGGCTATCTCTTCCCGCGGTGGCTGCCAAACCGACATCCGAGGCCGATCCGGCCAAAAAACCGATCCGGCTGATCCTCATCGAGGACCATGCCGATTTCCGCGAGTCCGTGTCGATGGTCCTCAAGGAGCGCGGCTACGACTGCGTCGGCGAGTTTTCCACGATGGAGGACGCGCTCGAGGCGATCCGTGGCGGCCTCACTGCCGACCTGGTGCTGTCGGACCTCGGCCTGCCCGGGATGAGCGGCATCGACGGCATCAAGAAGATCCGCGAACTGCTGCCGCTGGTCCAGGTGCTGGTGCTCACCGCCTTCACCGACAAGGCCAAGGTGTTCGCCGCCCTCGAATCCGGCGCCCACGGGTACCTGGTGAAGGCCGGCAGCGCCACCCGGTTGATCTCGACCCTCGAGGAAGTCCTCGCCGGCGGCACCCCGCTGGATCCGAAGATCGCCGGCATGATCCTGCAGACTTTCCGCAAACTCAGCCCCATCCAGGACGGCGAATCGCTGTCCGCACGCGAGTGCGAGGTGCTGCAACTGTCCGCGAAAGGCCTGACCCGACAGGAAATGGCCGACGCCCTGCAGATCAGCACCCACTCGGTCACCGAGTACATCAAGCGCTGCTTCGACAAGCTGCACGTCCGCAATTTGCCGGCCGCCGTCAGCGAAGCGATCCGCCGCGGCCTGCTGGATTTGTCGTAACCCACTGGAATTCCAACCTTTTCCCGCGTGTCCCAATTTTTAGGGACATGACAGGAACCCGAAATATCGCCATGGTTCGCGCATCCGGAGGGAGCAATCCCCGAGGGAAGATGATTTCATGACGAATTCAAAAGGGACCGCGTGGGTGCGCGGTCCCTCTTCGTTTTCCGGGGAAACGCATTTTCGCCGGCGGATTTCAGGCCATGCGGGCTGTCCCAAATCTTAGGGACAAGACAGAGACCGCATTTTTGGCCATAGTCCTCTCAACCGAACGGGAGCAATCCCCAAGGGAATAGCGAAATTTCATGACGAAATTTAGATAGGGGCCGCGTGAGTGCGCGGCCCCTCTTCGTTTTCAGGGGGTGGGGAATTTCGAGGGAGGCCCGGCAGGGAGACGGATTCACCGCTCGTCATTTGCCTTCCGGCTGCCCACCGTCCGGCCCGCCCGGCCGCAACGACCTCCAGACTTTCCACCACCGTGAGCACTTTCAAAGAACTCGGGATTCCCGCCGATCTCATCCAAGGCATCGAGGAGCTCGGCATCCTCAAGCCGACCGAGATCCAGGAAAAGGCCATCCCTTTCCTGATGGAGAACGGCGGCGACCTGATCGCCCAAGCCCAGACCGGTACCGGCAAGACCGCCGCCTTCGGCCTGCCCCTGCTGACCAAGATCAACCCGAAGTCGAAGGAGATCCAGGGGTTGGTCGTCGCGCCGACCCGCGAACTCGCGAAGCAGATCGGCAAGCAGCTGTTCCGCTTCACCAAGCACTCGGCAAAAATCTTCACCGAGGTCGTCAGCGGCGGCGACAAGATGGACCGCCAGATCGCCGCCCTGCAGCGTCCGACCCAGATCGTGGTCGCCACCCCCGGCCGGCTGGTCGAACTGGTGAACAAGAAAGCGCTGTCCCTGGACGCCGTGAAGTACCTGGTTCTCGACGAGGCCGACGAGATGCTGGGCATGGGTTTCAAGAAGGAGCTTTCCCGGATCGTCGACCTCACCGGCCAACGGCGGGCCACCTGGCTCTTTTCCGCCACCTTCCCGGATTCGATCCAGCAACTGATCCGCCACTGCATGCTGGAAACGCCGCGCACGCTGGCGGTGGATCGCGCCCATGTCGTCAACCGCGACATCGACCATCGTTTCGCCGTCTGCGCCCGCGACGAGAAGGCGGCCTTCATCGACGACTTCCTCGAGCGCCGTCCCGATGAACGGGGCCTCGTCTTCTGCCGCACCAAGGCCGGCGCGATCACCCTCGGCAAGCAGCTCGCCAAGCTGGGCCACGCCGTCGACGTCCTCCAGGGCGACCTCACCCAGCCCGAGCGCGACAAGGTCATGCGGTCGTTCAAGAAGGAGCGCTTCCGCGTGTTGGTCGCGACCGACGTCGCGGCACGGGGGATCGACGTCGAGGGCCTCTCCTTTGTCATCCACCACCAGGTTCCGGACCAGCTGGAATACTACACCCACCGTAGCGGCCGCACCGCCCGCGCGGGGCGCAAAGGGGTCTCCGTCACCCTGATCGAGCCCCGCGAGCGGGCGAAGCTGACACGGATCGGCGACCAGCTCGGGGTGGTTTTCAGTGAGATCCGTTAGGTCCTGGCGTATAGGAGGGTTCGAACCCATGGAACCCTCCCCTATCAAGGACGCCCCCGTCACCGCGGGTGGCTTGCTGAAGCAGCTCGGGCCCGGCCTGATCATTTCCGCCTCGATCGTCGGCTCCGGCGAACTGATCGTCACCACCAAGACCGGCGCTGAGAACGGATTCGCGCTGCTCTGGTTCATCATCTTCGCCTGCCTGATCAAGGTTTTCGTCCAGATCGAGCTGGGCCGCCACGTGATCACCCGCGGGGTGACCATGCTCGAGGCGATGAACTCGGTCCCGGGCCCGCGGCTCAAGGTTTCCTGGATGGTCTGGGTGTGGCTCGCGATGTTCGTCGCCACCTTCTTCCAGCTGGCCGGTATCGTCGGCGGCATCGCCTCGGTGTTCCGGCTCGGCGGCTCGGAGCTGTCGACCGGCATCTGGGCGCTGATCGTGACCGGCTCATGCGCGGTGCTGCTGGCAATCGGCCGCTACGCCTTCGTCGAGCGCTTCTCCACCCTGATGGTCGGGCTGTTCACGCTGTTCACCATCTTCGCCGTGTTCGCGCTCTACCGGACACCTTATGCGATTACCGCCGCGGACATCGCCGGCGGCCTGACCTTCGACCTGCCGGAGAACTTCACCGTCGCCTTCGCCGCGTTCGGGGTGGTCGGCGTCGGTGCTTCCGAGCTGATCTACTACCCCTACTGGTGCCTGGAAAAAGGATATGCCCGCTACACCGGGCCAAACGACGGCTCGCCGGAATGGGCGGAGCGCGCCCGTGGCTGGCTGCGGGTGCTGCGCTGGGATGCCTGGGTTTCGATGGTCGTCTACACCGTCGCGACGATCGCCTTCTACCTGCTCGGTGCGGCGGTGCTGCACGGGCAGGGTCTGGAAATCGAGAACGACAACGTGATCCCGAACCTGTCGGTGCTCTACAGCGAGTCCTTCGGCGAGGCCGGGCTGTGGGTCTTCATCGTCGGAGCCTTCATCGTGCTCTACTCCACCGTGTTCATCTCCACCGCTTCCAACGGCCGCCTGTTTGCCGACCTGCTCAAGATGTTCGGCCTGGTGAAAGAAGCTTCCGCCGAAGCCCGCCAGCGGCACATCCGGATCGCCTGCGTGGTCCTGCCCGCGCTCTACCTGCTGTTCTTCCTCTTGGTCGGAGCGCCGGTGACGCTGGTGACCGTCGGCGCGGTGGCCCAGGGCGTCATGCTGCCCTTGCTCGCGATCGCGGCCCTTTACTTCCACCGCAGTTGGACGATCCCTGCCCTCGCGCCGAAGCGCGCCTGGGTCCTCATGCTGTGGCTTTCCTCGGCCTTGATGACGCTGGTCGGCCTCTACTCGGTCTGGGACCAGATCCGCAAGTGGTAGCTCATCCGCGCCTTCGCGCGACGTAGACGGTGCTGGCCGACTCGTTGTCCCGCAGGGGATTGTGGAAGGTGACGACGTGCGACTCGCACGAATCGAACACTTCGCCGAGCGCACTCATGAAGCCTTCTTCCGGCGGGTCGTCGGACCACAGGGCGAAGATCCCGCCGGGATGGATCTTGTCCGCCAGTCGCCGCAAGCCGTCCGGGCCGTAAAACGCCGCGTGGCGCTCGTGGAGGAGGTTGGACGGCGAGTGATCGATGTCCAACAGCACCGCGTGGAACTTGCGGCCGGGCGCCTCCGGATCGAACCCCGCACCCAGCGCGAGCTCGAAGAAGTCGCCGTGAACAAACCGGCACCGCGGGTCCGCGACCAGCCCGGGCCCGAGGGGAACCAGGCCCTTCTCGTGCCAATCAATCACCGGCTGGAGGTAGTCGACCACGATCAACGAGCCGACACGATCCTCCTCCAACGCGGCCCGCGCCGTGTAACCCAGGCCAAGCCCTCCCACCACGACATCCAGCGTACTTTCGCCGGGAAATGCCCGCCGGGTCGCGGCGACCCCGAGCCGCGACAAGGCCTGCTCCACCTCGGTGAACATGCTGGTCATCAGGTAGGCGTCGCCGAGGATGATCTCATGCACCTCGAGGTTCTCGAGGGTCGGGATCGTGCGGCGCCGCAGGATCAGTTCCCCAAGCGGAGTCTCGCGATAGTCCAGTTCCTCGAAGCGGGGCGTCGGTTGCATGGCGCGTTGTAGGCACAGCCGCTTCCCTGTGGGCAGGGCTAATTCCGCCTCCGTCCTTGCCGGCGCGGACGGGAGTTCGCCATTCTTTGGAATGCAGCGTTTTCTCCGGGCCGCCTTCGTCGCGACATCCATCCCGCTCCAGGCAGGCGCCGCCGATCAGCCGGCGGCTGCGCATCTCGCCGAACTGGCGGCCCAAGCGTGGGGAACTCCCTGGAAGGACGCAAAGGTGACCGACGTCCGCGTGGTCGAACAGAAGGCCGATTTGTCGAACCGAGTCGAACTCCCGCCGGTCGGCTACGCCAGGATCGAAACCGCCGGCGGTGCCACCGGCTACCTGATGTGGGAAGGCAGCGCCCTGATTGAATTCGCGCTCGACCAGGACCTGGAGTTCGCCGGCGAAGGGATGCGCTTCGTCAAGGGCGTGACCGCCACCCAGCAGTTCCCGATCCCGCGCAAGGACGAGCTCCCCGTGGCTTCCGGATGTGTTCCCACGTCCGCGGCCAGCCTGGTCTCGTGGTGGGCCGACCACGGGGCGCCGAAGTGGCGGGGCCGAACCGGAACCGCCGACACCACCGCCATCACCCTGCGCCTGCGCGAGCACCTGCCGGTCACCCTGATTCACGACCGTGACGGCTTTGCCGACCAGGCCATGGATCTCACCGGAGCCTCACCCGCCACGATGGCCGAGGTCCTCCAGAAGGATGCGGCGGCCTGCGGCGTGGACTTCGCGGTCACCATGGAACCGCTTGAGAAGGCGGCGGATGAGTTCGCCGCGGGCCGGCCGGTCCTTCTCTCCTGCTACGTCCGGGTTCCCCACAAGCCGGAGCTTTCATGGGGACATGCGCTCGTCGGGGTCGGCGAGACGACCGTGAACGGAGCGACGTTCTTCGGCGTCGCGGACAATTTCTACCCGACACGACATGGCCACGCCACCCGCTGGATCCACCGCAAATTCTTCAGCCCGCGCTTCACCGCGGTCCGGCCGCGGGACCAGCCCGCAGCATCCCCGTAACCGGATCACTCCCGCGGCGGGCCACGGCGGCCGTCGTGCGGTGGCGGCGGTCCCGGCGGAAAGCCATCGGTCCCCGGCGGCGGACGGCGTCCCGGCGGCCCGCCCCTCCCCCCGGGACCACCCGGTCCACCCTTCTGGAACGAACGATCAGGGGTTCCCCGCCACGAGCGCCCGATGAACGGGTAGTCGCGGGTGATCACGTAGTAGTAGGTGCCCTCCGGGAACTCCGGCGTCACGCCCTCGCGGCCGTTGAGTTCATCAAGGTCGCCCAGTCCCTCGACGTATTCGAAGTCCTCCTCGAAGAGCCCGTCGTGTTTGCCGTTCGGCCCGTTCGCCTCCTTCGGCCGCTTGCCGGCTTTCAGCCGGTAGCTCGACTTCAACTCGCGCACCTGGCTCTTCGGGTCCGAGGCGTCGGAGTAGCCGTAGACCGCATACATCGGGAAGCCGTCGGCTGCCCAGCCCACCAGGGTCATCCGGTCGTCCTTCGCCTTCAAGCGGTCGAGCAGGCCGGTGGGCAACCCGTGATAATGATAGGCGCCGTTCGGCTGCACGTGCGCGTGATGGCTGTCCAGGCCCAGGTCCATCTTCCCGCTCATCGCCTGATAGTGCCACCCCGACGACGGATCGCGGTTCCAGACTTCGGCGGTGCCGGGTTCGAACGGCACGCCGTTGAGCGCCACCCCGAAGTAAGCATGGCCCGATGGGATAGGCCGCGATGCCTTCTCCGGCTTCAACGGCATCCGGAACTCGTAGTTCTGCTCGGAGATCCGGTTGGGATTGCCGCGGTTCGGGAATCTCCCGGGCTCGTGGTCCGGCCAACCGTTTGAACGGATGATCCGCTGGGTCTCCGTCGTCTCGATGCTGACCTGATGCTTCGGCTCGACTTTCCCCGAGTCCCGTGTCGGACGGTCATGGGCAGCATCGCCGGTTTCATGGGCCGGGGCGATCGCGACCGGCAAGACGAAGCACAGGACGAGGCGGAGGAAAACGTTCATGAAGAAGGCCAAGCTATTCCGCCGCCCGCTTCCGCCCAAGCCCACGATCGTTAAGAGTTTGTGAAGGCCCGCGAAGGAACGCGCCGCTGTCTCGACATCGGCCGTCCCGGCAGCGATCCTCCGCCGAACCATCCTCCCCCGATGAAAAGACTCTCCCTTTCGCTCTGCCTGGCCATCCTGGTGCACACCGGCTGCAAACGGGCCGGCACTCCTGCCGTCGCCCCCGAAGCCACCGCGCTGCGTCAAGAGCTCCAGGCACTCAACGACAAGCTCACCGACGCCTACGAACGCGAGGATGTGCCCTTGCTCCGCGAACTGCTCTCCGACCAGCACATCCACAACAACGTCTTCGGCAGCCGCCTGACCAAGGATGCCTTCCTCAAGGACATCGAATCCGGGGTGCTTTCTTTCACGTCCTACAAGACACCCGAGATCGAATGGTTCATCGACGGCAACACCGCGATCGCCACCGGCCTCATCGAGGCGCTCGCCGAACGCGGCGGCAAGGCGGTGCCGGCGACGAAGTTCCGCTTCACCCGCGTGTTCCGCCGCGAGGCCGGAGAGTGGAAGGTCCTGCTATTCCAGAACACGATGATCCCCGATCGGTCCTAACGATCGTCAGCCGATTGGATCGTCGCCGGCAGGTTGAGCACCAGGGTCACCACGGTCAGCACCGCGGTGGCGTGCAACAGCCGGACGGCATTGGCCGGATCGAAGCCATGGAGCAGGCCGATCACCCCGTAGGCAACCGCCGCCAGGACCAGAAGGAAGGCGAACAGGAACAGCCCGACCACGAGGCCGGCGAACACCCCCGCGCCGAAGCCATCGGCATCGCGCCGGGCCATCGACATCCCGATCACGAAGATGATCAGCCCGGTTCCGCCGAGGCTTTGCCCGACGGACCGGCTGAAATAACCGGTGGCGAGCAGCACGGCCCCCGTCGCCATCATGGCCCACAGGACTTTGCTGACAGGCGAAATCCGCCGGAAACAGGCGATGCCATCCCTGAATTGATCGAACACGGCTTCCGGTCCCTAACCCAGCCAGGTGTGCACGACGAGGCGAAACACTCGCTCCGTCCGCCTCCGGCAGGCGGGTTCCGGCAGGATCACTCCTTTCTTTTAAAAAATTCTCAGAATCTTTGAACGTTTGGAAAACCGAAGGGTCTATGATCGTGAAGACCGCGCGTTGCGTGAGTTTTCATGTAAGGGTGAAACAGCACAAAATCAGGATCCCAGTCCATGGGTGTGGGCATACGGGTAAATGATTCAGGCCGCCGGGGGTGGGACCTCGGCGGCCTACTCTTGTACCCCCGGAGCAGGGTCATCGCCCCTGGATTGGCGAAGTCCGGAATCTCATGTCAGATCCCGGCAGACGGTCCGAACCTGCGCCTCCACCCACCCGATCGTCGCCCTTCGAGAGCAGATTTTGAAAAACTTTTCAGAATCTTTGAACGTCTGGAACACCGAAGGGTCTATGATCGTGAAGACCGCGCACTGCGTGGGTTTTCATGTAAGGGAAAACAGCACAACATCAGGATCCCGGTCCATGGGTGTGGGCACTACGGGTAAATGATTCAGGCCGCCGGGGGTGGGACCTCGGCGGCCTATCCTTGTACCCCGGGCTCACTTGGCCACCCGGAAGCCGAGGTCCGCCCGGCGCTGGCCGAGGTCGTCGGTCCATTCGCGCGCCAGCGCGCCGCCGGCGGGCTTGAGATAGGAAGCCCCCGCAATCACCCACTTCTTGGTTCCCAGCGGGTTGGCGGGATTGATGGAGCGGCTGGAAGTCCACTCGGCGACCGATCCGGCCAGGCCCAGCAGCCCCGCCGGCGTGCGGTCGGTCGGCGGTGCATCCTGGACCCGTCCCCACCCGGACGCCCGCAGCGCGGCGGGGTCGGCCAGCCGCAGGCTCAATCCGGCGAACCATTCCTCCTCGCTGGGCAAGCGGACGTTTTTCCACTCGCAGTAGGCCGCGGCATCCCACCAGTCGACGTTCACCACCGGGCAATCGAGGCTCATCGCGCGCCCCTGCCATTGGCCGCCGGACTTCGCCGCGGCGAGCATCTCCGACCAGCCGTCCGGGTCGTGACCGGTTTTGTTGTCCGGCTGTGAGCCGTCGTCGTAGGCATTGCGGCTCTCCTCCGGGAGGCCGCCGAGAAACTTCAGGAATTCGTCGTACTGGCCGATCGTCACCTCGTGGCCCGACAACTCGAAGGCAGCCACGGACGCCGGTCCGCGGTCCGGCACCGGATACTCCCCGGCCGGCACGGCCACCGCCGCTGGCAATGGCGCGGCGGCATCCTTGACCTTGCCCCCGCTCATGAACATCAAGCCCGCGGCGGCACCGAGAACCGCCAGAGCCCCGGCCACCAGCGGCAGCGGCGACTTCCGCGATTGCGCGCGGGCGGTCGGCGGGGCGGCCGCCGATGGAGTTTCCGCCAGCTGCTGCTCGATCTGTTCGGCATAGGAGCGGACTTCCGCCCAGGTCAGCGTGCGCTCCAGGCCCTCGCCGCGCATCCAGGCCAGCACCGTGTTCAGGCGCGATGCCCCGGGCCGGCCGTCGGCCACCAGCGGCGGCAGCGCCTTGCCCAGCAGCCGGATGTCGGCGGTCGATTGCCCCGGATCGCGGCCGCCGGCACGCGCCAGGTTGCCCAGCCGGACCACGCCGTGGCTATCGAGGAAAATCTGTTCCGGCCCCAGCGCGGCCGTTGCGGTGCCCGCCGCCTCCAGGGTCAGCGCGGCTTCGGCCACCCTCCGCAGGACGTGGGCGAGCTGCACCGGCTTCAGGGCCTCGTGCGAATTCATCCGGTCCTCCAGCGACGCACCTGGCAAGCGCTCGAACGCGGCGAAGCAATGATCCTCCGCCGACACCGCTTCGTAGACCGAGCCGACCAGCGGATGGTCCACCGCGGCCTGGGCCCGGATGTCGGCGAGAAAGGGCTCACGCTCCACCAGCGCCCCGGGTTTCAGCTCGACCAGGTAGACCGGCCGCCCGATCGACGCCTGGGTGGCCAGCCAGGTGAGCGTGGTCGGGCTTTCCGCGATGAATTCTTCCAGTCGATAGTCGCCCAGCAGGGTGCCGGCGCGCAGGCAGGGTTCGTCCATGGGTCAGTCTTCGGGCGGGGGAGGGAGCATGTCGCCAGGAGAGTCGTAGCTCGGCAGGTCAGGCAAGTACTCACCCTCGCGCGTCGGCAGCAGCGGATTCGCCGGGTCGATCTCGATCATATCCTCGGTGAGAAACTGCGGCATCGAATCGTCATGGCGCGAGCTCACCGCGCTGCGCGACGAGAGGTGCCGCGGCCACGCCTGCGTGTCGATCACCTCGCCCTTGTAAAGCAGCTCGACCACTTGCCCGTAATAGTTCCTGCGGCCGAAAAGGTGCTCCTGCCGGAGTTCCTGGGACGGCATCAGGTAGGTGACGCGCACCAGCTCCTCGCCCACCGCGAAGTCAAACGGCAGCGTCGGGAATTCCGTGGTCACGCGCGCGAAACCGTCGGCTCTCTCCTCGATCTGGTCCTTGCCGTCGCGCCGGACCGTCTCGAAGAACGTCACGCGCACCTCGATGTCCTGGCCGTCGACCGTGGTGCCCGGGGCGACCTGCACCGGCGCGGTGACGATCACGCGCTCCCCTTCGTCGAACTTGTCATCCTTGAAAATCCGCACCCGCCCCAGCGCCATTTCGCCGCGCAGGTCGTCCGGCATCGCGATCCCTTCCCGCAGCTTCTCCGCGGCGAGCTCGTAGAGGGCACCGGCGCCGTCGGTGTTCATCTGCATGACCTCGAGGAAACAATCGGAAGCCTGGTCGGCCAGACGCAGGTCGTACGCGGCCATGCCTTCCCAGGTCAGACCCAGCTCATAAATCACCGACGGATCCTTCGGGGCGAGTTCCTTCGCCGACTCGAGCTTGGTGATCGCCGACATGTTGTCACCCAGCACCCGCGCCGCCCGCGCTTCCACGACCAGCCGCTCGACCACCGGATCGGCGATCGGCGGGGCCGACCGCGGCCGCGGCGGCGGCAGCGGCGTCGGGTCCGGCATCGGCGGCAAGGCGGCGGTCACCGGCGGCGCCGGCGGCGGCTTGGCGACGACCGGCTGCGCGATGGTCACGATCTTCGGCACCACCTTCTCGACGATCCGCACCTCCTGCGCCCGCTCCATCCGCGCCGCCAGCGCCACGCCGGCGGTCAGCAACTGGGCGAAGGCGATGAGTCCCAGCATCCAGCACGACAACTGGAAAACGAGGTTGGATCGACGCAGCTTGTTGGCCATGAGCGGCAAGCTAGCCAGCGGAAATGCCCGACGCAAGGCGGGAGGCGGCCGGCCGGCAAGGGCGCTTCCGCACTGCTGCCGGCAACTTCAGGCTTGGAATCCTGCCGGGCGATCCCACCTTCCCGGCCGTGGACATTTCCACCGCCACCCGGTCCTCCGCCCTCGACGGCCTGACGCCCGCCGAGGTCGCGGCCTCGCTGAGCCACCTGCCCGGACTGGTGTTCTTCGACACCGCCGGCCACCTCCCCGCCAGCTACGGTGCCGCCATCTCGGTGATCGCCGCCCGCCCGCGCGAACTGCTGACCGGCTCGATCCATTCCATCGCCGACCGCGGCCGGCTTGATGCCGCACTCGCAAGCGGCGCCGAATCGCCCGCCGCCGACCGCGGCTTCCCGCTCGGTGGGCTCTGCGGCTGGATCGGCTACGACGGCGACTTCGTCTTCGGAGACTACCCGGAAATGCTGGTCCACGACCACCGCAGCGGCCGCTGGCACCAGGTCGGCGGACTTGCCTCGGAAATCCGCCCGCCTCGCTTCGCGCGCCCGGTGATCGGACCCTTCCGCCCGCTGATGGCGCGCGACGCCTTTCTCGCCGCTGTCCACCGCATCCACGAATGGATCGCCGCCGGCGACATCTATCAGGTCAACCTGACCCAGGCCTTCCGCGCCACGGTCGACGGCTCCGGGCTTTTCCCGCTCTACGAATCGCTGCGCGAATGCTCGCCTGCCCCCCTCGCCGCCTACCTGGCACTCGGCGGCAAGGAGATCCTCTCCTCGTCCCCCGAAACCTTTCTGCGGATGTCAGGGCGCGGCATCGAGACCCGCCCGATCAAGGGCACCCGCCCGCGCTTCGGCAATCCGGACGAAGACCGCCGCTCCGCCTACGAATTGCAGACCAGCCCGAAGGAGATCGCCGAGCTGGTGATGATCACCGACCTGCTCCGCAACGACCTCGGCCAGGTCTGCGAGTTCGGCAGCGTCCAGGTAGCGGAAATGCTGCAGCTCGAGTCGCTCGGCCAGGTCCACCACCTCGTTTCGACCGTCACCGGCACGCTGGTCGACGGCCTCGGCCAGCCCGACGCCCTCGCCGCCTGCTTCCCCGGCGGCAGCATCACCGGTGCCCCGAAGAAGCGCGCCATGGAAATCATCGCCGCACTCGAAGACGTCCCGCGCGGCATCTACTGCGGTGCCATCGGCTACTTCGGCTACCACGGCGAAAGCCAGTTCAACATCGCCATCCGCACCCTGGTCCGCGACGGCGATGAACTGAGTTACCACGTCGGCGCCGGCATCGTCGCCGATTCCGACCCCGCGAAGGAATTCGAGGAGACCCTCCACAAGGCCGCCGGCATCCGCATGGCGGTCGAACGCTGGTGAACGCACCCCGGATCACTGCATCGGCACCACCTCCACCTCGCCCATCGCCTTGACGATGGTGAACTGGCCGCCGGCCCGCTTCGCGAGCTCCATCATCGCCGCCTCCGCCTTCGGCTCCATCATCGCCACCGTATTGACGATGATCCCGCGGTGCTTCGCCCGGTTGCCAAGCTTCCGGGCCAACTTGACCATGTCCCCGCCGACCGCGCCGTCGGTCATGAAAAAAATCAGCTGCGGCGGGGGTTCCATCGCGATCGCCATTTCCAGCGGATTCTCCCAATCGGTCCCCCACACCAGCGGCATCGTCTCGACCAGTGCCTTGGCTTCATCGACCGGGCCGGGCGCGACTGAAATCCATTGCGGCCGCTGGCGACGGCCGAAGGGCTCCCAACCGCCCGACTTCGACCCGGACCGCCACTTGAACTGCTCGCCACCGGCATCGACCACTGCATCCGAGTTGCCGTTGTTCATGGTGACCCGGCTCCCCGCCACCCAAGCCGGACCCGCGAAGGAAATCACCTGGAATTGCGTCCCCGGTGCGAGCTGGCCGATCGACTTGCCCAACTCGTGCCGCATCAATTTCTCGCGCCGGCCACGCATCGAAAGGGAATAGTCGATCACGTAGGCGATCCGCTCCGCCTTGACCTTCTGCTCGAAGAAGGTGGTACCACCGCCACCTGCTCCACCCCCTGCCCCGTTCCCCCAACCGTCACCGAAGTCATTGCCGCTGCCGAATTCCATCGACGGCTCGGTCACCTCGAAGTCCACCACCGGCATCGCCACGTCACGGGTCGCATTGGCGGTGATCACCCGCGACATCGCGGCCGACGGTGCCGAAGGCGCTTGGCGCGTCCGGGTGACCTTCTTCGGTTCCGGAGGATCCTCCACCCGCACGGGTCCTTGGTAGGCCACCACCACCGGAGCATCCGTCGACAAGGAGGGCAGCAGCACCAGCCCGAGGGCGATCAACACCAGGATCATCACCAGTACCGCGATCACAACGCTGGTGATCGAACTCTTGCGATGCTGCCGGCGGCGCTGGTCCTCCCTCGCGGCATCATGGAGTGATGGAATCGACGGCGTCATACTGATGACAGGAACGATCCTGTTTTTCGTTAATTTAGGACATTTTCAGACAATCCAACTCAACCAACAGAAGACCGGTCCGGCCATCCGATGGCCATGTCAGTCGCTGCAAAGCGAGCCGAGCGTGATCACCGCGTAACTGGTCGCCAGTGCCGGGTCCTGCTCCATCCAGCGTCCGTTCCGGTTGGACCACGATCCATCGGCGCGCTGCAGTGAGATCAACTTGCGGGCAAGCTCGCTGCGCCACTCGACCTTGCGGCCTCCGGCATCGAGTTGCCCGATCTCGGCGACCGTGAGCGCCTTGGCCATGACGAAGTAATAGTAGTAAAGTCCCTGCTCCCCAAGCCCGGGATTCTCGTCAACCGAGTAGCGGCGCGACAGCCAATCAACCGCCGCCTTCACGCGCGGGTCGTCTGCAGCAACCCGGGCGTGAACCAGGCTGAGCAAGCCGGAGTAGGTCATGGTGCCATAGCTGTGGGTGCCGTCCTGACAGCCTTCCGGCGTGTAGGTGAATCCTCCCTTTTCAGCGGGATCGTCGCTGGCCCATTCCGCCGGATTGGAGCCGGGGAGATTCTGGCAACGGCTGACAAAGTCGATCGCCGCTTCCCAGTCCAGATCCGGCTGGCCGATCTTTTCCACGGTGCGGTGCTTGTCGCGATACAGCGCCAGTGCCTCGACGGCGAACACGGTGTTGTCCAGGTCGGGGCGACTGCGTTTGCCTTCCGGCTCGTAGCCGAAGCCACCGTCATCACCCGGCTTGCCAGCACCGCTCTTCTGGCCGCCAAGCAGGAACTTGCGTGCGGCCTCGATCCGCGGCACATCTTCCACCCGATCCGCCCGCAACAGGGTGGTGAGGGCGATCGACGTGTTGTAGTTGGCCATGCCCTTGTTGTAGATGCCCCCGTCGGGCTTGGCGGAGGAGCGGATGAAATCGAGACCCTTGCGCACTGCCGCCCCGTCATCGCGAGCGGGACCGGGAGCGAGAAGGAAAGCCTGAACGGCCAGTCCGCTGAGTCCCGGGAAGTCCGGACTCGACCACCAGCCATCAGCGTTCTGGGCCTTTGCGAGGTAGCCGAGGGCCTGCTGGATCGCAGCCGTCGCCTCGGCCTGAAGCGGCTTTTCCAATCCCGCGGCAACGGGTCCGGCCGCCACGAAGAACGCCACCGCGGTGGCAACGGAACAAATTCCGGGCAAGGGGGATCGATGGTCCATGACCGGTGGAAAACGTCCCTGGCGGCGGAATCTTGGGAAAACGGATTCACCCCGTTCCGCCGCCTGCTTCCAGGAGCATTTCCACCGCCCGCGCGAATGCACTTTCACGCGGACCGGCGGGAGCGGTGCAAGCGGCCCGCGCCAGCGCGTTCTTCCAGCCGTGCGGCATGGCATACGAGAACCCCGCCCAGTCGAACATCGGGATGTCGTTCTCGCCGTCCCCGAAGGCCACCACCTCCCGCGGACTCATCCCCAGCTCGTCCACCAGGACCTGCAGACCCGCCGCCTTGGTCGTCTCCCTGGGCATGAACTCATACAGCCGCTCCTCGGTCTGCACTCCCTGCAAACCGAGCGCCGCGAGACCGGCGTCCGAGCGCAGGGCGGAAATCGCCCTCGCTTCGCCGACCCAGACGATCTTCTGCAGCGGCATCCGCGAGATCTCGGCGCGGCCCGCAGGCGCGGGCGTGCGTCCGGCCAAGGCGGCGTAAAAATCGAGGTCGGCATTTCCCCCCGCGGCGGCGAACACGTTGTCGGCGGCGTAGTAGACCGGGGTGAAACCGCGCTGGGCTTCTTCGGACATCAGCGCCTCGACGTCGGATCCGCGCAGGAACTTCCGGGCAAGGACCCGCGACCCGTCGGCGCGCCCGGTTTCCGCACCTTGGGATGAGACCAGCCACCTCACCTCGGGGAGCTGGCGGGCATAGGACTGCATCGACCGGACATGACGTCCGGAAGCGAGGACCACCTCGATGCCCGCTGCGGCGAGCCGTGCGACCGCGGCTCGGTTGGCCGCGCTGATCGTTGCATCGGGACCAAGCAGCGTGCCGTCGAGATCGATTGCGGCGAGCCGCGGGGTAAGCAGTGAATTCATCATCCGTTGTAAGCTTCCTGTTCTTCCTTCCGCGGCGACCGTTCAAGCAGCGCGGGCCCCCACCATCCGATCGCAAGCGCAAGCACCGCCACCGCGCCGAAAGTGGCGGGAAGGCCGGCGAAATCGCTCAGCAAGCCGACCACCGGCGGGCCGGCGAGGAAGCCGGTGTAGCCAATCATCGACACGCTCGCGACCGCCCGCGCCACCGCATCCGGCCGGGCCCGGCTCGCGGCACCCAGGAAAACCGGGACGAGGTTCGCGAATCCCAAACCGACCGCCGCCAACCCGACGAACGTCGCCGGCAAGTAGGGCACCAGCACCATCAACAAGAGCCCCGCGGCGCCCAGGGCACCGCAGCACCGGACCACCATCCGCGGTTCGAAGCGGCTCATCAGGCGATCGCCGGACAGGCGGCCGACCCCCATCGCGGTGCAAAAGATCCCGTAGGCGAACGGGGCGAGCCAGTCGGCCGCGCCGGCAACCCGCTGCGCGTAGATCGCGCTCCAGTCCATCATCACCCCTTCCGCGAACAAGGCCGCGAAGGCCAGGACCCCGATCAACGCGAGGCGCGGGTTGAAGACCGGCCCGACCCGGCGACCCGATGGCACGGACTCGACGTCGTGCAGCAGATCGCGCGGGCACAGCAGCGAAAGGAGCAGCAGGATCGCCGCGACCAAGAGCGTGATCTGCACCGGCGCCGCCCCCAGTTTCAGCGCCAGGCCGGTCAGTCCCGCGGCGCCGAGGCCGCCGAAACTCCACCAGGCCTGGAACGATGAAAGCACCGGCCGGTCCAGGGCCTTCTCGACGACGATCGACTGCGCGTTGACGGTGACGTCGAAGCAGCCCTTCAAGGCGCCTAACAGGATCGCCGCAGCCGCCACCGCGGAAAAGTCCCGCGAGACGGCAGGCAGGCACAAGGCCAGGCAAAACATCGGGGCGACCCACCGCAACGTGGTGCGGCTGCCGCAGCGGGCCACCACCCGGCCCACGACGCCCATCGCCGCCATCGCGCCGGCCGCCATCAGCAGCAGGATGACGCTCAGGTCGCCGTCGCCGATCTCAAGCCGCCGCTGCAGCGACGGCAACAGCGCCGCCCACACGCCGAAGCCGACCCCGTCGACCAGGAACATCATCGAGGCCGCCCGGCGGGAACGGCGCGCCGCGGTGGCATCGCTTGCAAAGCTCATGCCCGATCCTGCCTTGGTCGCCTTGATTATTCTAATGGCATTATTTGATCGCCATGATCACTTTCAGGAATGGAAATCTACGAGCTCCGCTCCTTCGCCGTGCTGGCCGAGCAGCTCCATTTCGGCCGCGCCGCTAACGCGCTGAACCTTTCCCAGCCCGCGCTGACCAAGCAGATCCGCAAGATCGAGGCGGAGCTCGGCGGCGCGCTTTTCGACCGCGGGACGAAGGGCACCCGGCTGACGGCGCTCGGCTCGATGTGGCTGCCCCAGGCCCGCGAGATCCTGGGCGGCTTCGACCGCTTGATCGACGAGGGGAAGAAAGGCGCGCAGGGAAAGACCGGGAGACTGCGCATCGGCTTCGGCGTCCACGGACTCGACCTGGTTCCGCAGGTGATCACCCGCCTGCGCAGCCGGTCACCGGAACTGCAGATCGCGCTCCAGGACATGTCGACGCTGGAACAGGTGAACGCGCTGCGCGAGGGCCGCCTGGACCTCGGCTTCGTGCGGACTTCCGCCGGCCTGGGCCCCGGCTACGCGCGGTTGCCGGTGTTGAATGATCGCCTCGCGCTGGTCGGCGCCGAGTCAGGATCACCGTCGCGGGTGCTCAAGCTGAAGGACTGCCGCGACGAGCCGTTCGTGCTGATCACTCCGGACCGCTCGCCGGGATTCCACCAGCACGTGCTCCGGCTTTGCGCCAGCCACGGCTTCCATCCGCGGATCGTCCAGGAGGTCCGGGAATTCCCCACCGCCATCGCGCTGGTGCGGGCGGGCATGGGTGTCACCGTCGTCCCGCAATCGTCGTGGCGCGACGTGACCCCGGGCGTCCGCTGCCATCGCATCGCCGATCGCGACGCCGCCTGGTCGGTCAGCGCGGTGTGGCGGAAAGGCGATTCGAATCCCGTGCTCGCCGCCTTCCTCGACGAGCTGAAAGCCGTCCGGGCGGCGGGATCCGCCTGACAGGCGGAGCGGCGGACCGACGTAATTCCACGGATGTCCCGCCCCGATTCAGGGGTTGCGGAGGTCCGGAAAGACGGCCAGTGTTTCCAACCCTAAACCCAAAAACCCCCCTTTTCTCGATGCGTTTCATCCCCGTCCTCGTCGCGTGTACGCTTGGCTCCGCTTTGCACGGAGTTGCAAATCCGGTGATCACCGAGTTCATGGCGAAGAACCAGACCACCGCAACCGATGAAGACGGCGACTTCTCCGACTGGATCGAGGTGCACAACCCGACTGCCGCGCCGGTTTCACTGGACGACTGGTATCTGACCGATTCCGCCACCGAACTGACGAAGTGGCGCTTTCCGAACATCACCCTGGCCCCGGGTGAGTTCCGCGTCATCTGGGCCTCGGGGAAAAACCGCCGCTTCGCCAACCAACCGCTGCACACCAATTTCTCCCTCGATGCCGACGGCGAGTACCTCGCCCTGGTCCTGCCGGACGGCACGACGGTGGCGCAGGACTTCGGCCCGGAGTTTCCGGAACTCGACGGCGACGAATCCTACGGCTCGATTTTCCAAAGCACCGTCCTCCTCGCCCCCGGTGCCAGCACCCGCTACCAGGTGCCGACCGGCAGCAGCAACCCGGCCGCGACCTGGAACCAGCCCGGCTTCGCGGACGGCTCCTGGCCGAGCGGACCCAGCGGGCTCGGCCACGGCATCAAGGTCCCGGGAATCACCGCGCGGCAGGTCTTCAAGAACGGCTCGATGGGTGGCCTGGCCGACGCCCTGGCCCTCCATGCCCTGCCGCCAGGCGATCCCGGGATCCTCGACGAAGCCACTGCGGTCGTCGATTCGGCCAACTTCCTCGGCATTGGATCCGACGGTCGCTACAGCAACAACTCCGCACCGCCGGGAGGCAACGGCGACAATTATTCGATCAAGCTGACCGGCTGGGTCGAGATCCCCGTCGCCGGTGCCTACACCTTCGGCACCAACTCCGATGACGGCGGGCAGTTGAAGATCGACGGCAGCATCCTCTACACCGACGACAGCTTCCACGGCCCGCAGGATCACCTCGGCACCCGCTACCTCGGCGCCGGCTTGCACAGCTTCGAGGTCATCATGTTCCAGGGCGGCGGCGGCGATTGCCTCGAATTCTTCGCCGCACCCGGATCGCATGCCACGTGGAATGCCGCCGATTTCCGGCTGGTCGGCGACGTCGCCGGCGGCGGGCTGGCCGCCACCACCGAGCCGTCGGGACCGGGCGACATCATCGCCACCAACCTGGCAGCGGCGCTCGCCGGCAAGCAGGGTGCCTACTTCCGCACCAGCTTCCCCGCCAGCGGGCCCGGCAGCGCCACCGCGCTGTCGCTGGTCACCCGCCACAACGACGGCTTCGCCGCCTGGCTCAATGGCACCAAGGTCGCCTCTGACAACGTGCCCGGCAGCCCGTCGTGGAATTCCACCGCCAACTCCGGCCGCAGCGACGCGGAAAGCCTCCGCCGCATGGGCTTCAACCTCACCGCCCATCTCCCGCTGCTGGCCGACGGTTCGAACCTGCTGGCGATCCACGGCATGAAGAACACCGGCGCGGACGGCAGCTTCCTGATCCTGCCGGAACTCATCGCCGGCTCGCTCGACGCCGGTGCCGCGCCTGCTTTCTACGCCGGCGGCAACGCCACGCCCGGTTGGATCAATGTCGAACCGAGCTCGCTCGGCAAGGTCGCGGACACCCAGTTCAGTGTGAAGCGCGGCTTTTACACCAGCCCCATCCAGGTCGCCATCACCACCAGCCCCGGTGCCTCCATCCGCTACACGACCGACGGGTCGACGCCCACCGCCACCCACGGCCAGCTCTACACCGGACCGCTCACGATTTCCTCGACCACCGTGCTGCGCGCCCGCGGCGTGCGGACCGGCTGGGAACCGACCGACGTCGACACCCAGAGCTACTTCTTCCTCAACGACGTCATCACCCAGTCGGCGAACGGCGTGCCCCGACCCGGCTGGCCGTCCGGCAGCAGCAACGGCCAGGTCCTCGACTACGGGATGGATCCGGAGATCGTCAATCACGGCAGCACCGCCATCGGCGGCAGCGCCCAGGTGAAAGCCGCCCTAGCCGCGCTGCCCGCGGTTTCGATCACCACCGACCTTTCGAACCTCTTCGACCTCGGCGGCTCCCAAGGCATTTACTCGAATCCCGGCAACCGCGGCTTCGCCTGGGAGCGACCGGCCTCGATGGAGTGGATCAATCCCCCCGACGGCAGCAACCCGAATGGCACCAGCGAGTTCCAGATCGATGCCGGCATCCGCATCCGCGGTGGCTTTTCCCGCTCCAAGGACAACCCGAAGCACTCGTTCCGGATGTATTTCCGCGGCGACTACGGCGACTCCAAGCTCGAGTATCCCCTGTTCGGCCGGCACGGCACCCAGAGCTTCGACCAGATCGACTTCCGCACCGCCCAGAACTACTCGTGGTCCTTCGGCGGCGACGACCGTAATACCTTCCTGCGCGAGGAATCGACCCGCCAGGCGATCCTCGACATGGCCCAGCCGGGGTCGCGCTTGCGCTACTTCCACCTCTATCTCAACGGCCAGTACTGGGGTCTCTACAACCTCGACGAGCGTCCCGAAGCGGCCTTCGCCGAGTCCTACTTCGGCGGCAAAAAGGATGAATACGACGTGGTGAAGAGCGAGGGCGAGTCGGGCTACGTCACCGGCGCCACCGACGGCAACCTCGCCGCCTGGCAAGACCTCTGGGCCAAGGGACGGGCGGTCGCCAGTTCGCCGACCAACAGCAACTACTTCCGCACCATGGGCCTCGCCGCCGACGGGGTCACCCCGACGGCCGATCCGGTGCTGCTGGATCCCGGCAACCTCGTCGACTACATGCTGCTGACCTTCTGGACCGGCAACCTCGACGGCGCGACCTCCGCCTTCCTCGGCAACGACCGGGCGAACAACTGGTTCGGCAGCCGCCGCCGCGACAACAACCCGGGCCAGGGCTTCCGCTACTTCGTCCACGACTTCGAGCACACCTTCTTCAACGTGAACGAGGACCGCACTGGCCCCTTCATCGCCGCGAACCAGTCGAACGTGGCTTACGCCAACCCGATGTTCCTCCACCAGGACCTGATGGGGAACGCCGAGTACAAGATGCTCTGGGCCGACCACATCCAGAAGCACATGTTCAATGGCGGCGCCCTCGACGCGGCCCGCTGGAACACCCGCATCAATGGCCTCGCCACCATCGTCGACCAGGCGATCATCGCGGAAAGCGCGCGCTGGGGCGACGCCAAGAACGCCACCCCGAAGACCCGGCTGACCTGGATCAACGCCCGCAACGAACTCATCAACTACCTCGCACCGCGCGCCCCGATCGTCCTCAACCAGCTCCGTGCCGACGGCCTCTACCCGTCCATCGACGCCCCGGTTCCCACGCCCTTCGGCGGCTACCATGACAGCGGCGTGGAAGTCACCGTCGCCGGTCCCGCCGGATCCACCTTCTACTACATGCCCGACGGCTCCGATCCCCGCGCGGTCGGCGGCACGGTGAAACCGGGCGCGCTCGTCTACACCGCGTCGACCACCGTCGAAACCCTGGTCCCATGGTCCGCCTCCGGCTGGAAGTACCTCTACGACGGCAGCAACCAGGGAACCAGCTGGCGGGCCGCCGGACACAATGACAGCAGTTGGCCCAGCGGCACCGCGGAGCTCGGCTACGGCGACGGCGACGAGGCCACTGTGATCCCGATCGCCTACTCCGCCCCCAACGAAAAGGCGGCGACCTGCTACTTCCGCCGCGGCTTCACCATCAACAACCTTTCCGAAGTCACCGGCCTCGAGGTCAGCGTGAACTACGACGATGCCTACGCGGTTTACCTCAACGGCGTACGCATCGCCGGCAACCTGCCGGTCAACCCCGCCTACAACTACTACACCGGCAGTGCCATCGAGGAGACCACCGCGGTCACCGCCGCCAGCGCCGCGCCGCTGGTCGAGGGCTCCAATGTCATCGCGGTGGAAATCCACCAGGCCAGCGGCGGCAGCTCGGACATCACCATGGACCTCCAGCTCACCGCCACCCGCAACGTCACAGGCAGCGAACTCTTCCTCACCGGGACCGGCGAACGCCACCTGAAGATCCGCGGCAAGGACGGCAGCACCTGGAGCGCCGTCAGCGACGCGACCTTCCTGCTCGACACCGACCCGGCCTCGTCGTCGAACCTCGCCATCTCGGAAATCCACTACCATCCGGCCGACCCGTCGCCGGAGGAGATCGCCGCCGGATTCGACGATTCCGAGGCCTTCGAGTTCGTCGAGATCCTCAACACGAGCAGCCGCCACGTCGACCTCGACGGCGTCTACTTCTACGGAGCCATCGCTTTCAATTTCAGCGGCGCGCCGACCGGCCGCACCTTGGCCCCGGGAGCCCGCCTGCTGGTGGTCGCCGACCCCGACGCCTTCGCCTTCCGCTACGGCAGCGGCAAGCCCGTCGCCGGCAAGTACTCCGGCCAGCTCAACAACGCCGGCGAAAACCTGGTCCTCTACACCCCGGGCGACAACGTGATCCGCGGTGTCGACTACGGCGACGATGCGCCGTGGTCGCCG
>NZ_JACZFQ010000058.1 GCF_014904755.1 Neoluteolibacter marinus | reverse complement strand
CTCGCTGGTCCCCCGCCACCCCAATGACCCGGCCGGCGACAACGACGCCGACGGCTGGGCGACCAGCGGCGCCATCGGCGGTTCCCCCGGCGAGGCCGACGCGCCGGCACCGGGAAGCTTTGACGCCTGGGCCGCCGCCACTTTCACCGCCCCGCAGCTGGAATCCGCGGAAATCTCCGCCCTCATGGCCGACCCCGACGGCGACGGCCGCCTCAACTTCGAGGAATACGCCCTGGCCACCGATCCGCTCGTCAACGACCAGCCCGATACCTCCTTCGCCTGGAGCGTCAACGGCGCCGACGACCATCCCGCCCTGCGCGTCCGGCGGCCGCAGAACCCGGCGAACGTGCTGTACGAACTCCTCGCCAGCGACGACCTCGAGGCGAGCTGGCCGGCCGTTGCCACGGAACCGGTGCTGACCACCCCGCTCGGCGGCGGCCTGGAACACGCCACCTTCCGGGATCCGGCACCCGCCAGCGGGCCGCGGCGATTCCTGCGGCTGCGCGTGACCTGGGTCCCGTGAGCCCCGGCCACGGGTAGCGAGAAACTCCTCGGATTCGTGATGTCCGGGTCCATGATCCGGGCATGCTCCGCGCCGTCATCTTCCCATTGCTGTTCGTCCTCCCGCTCGCCGCGCAGAGCGGCCGGGACGACCGCGACTTCTCGGTCAAGACGCTCGACCGCATCGCCCGGCCGGTCATCGAAAACCTCGCCAAGGGCGAGTTGAAGAAGCAGCTGCCGCTCCCCGCCGGCCAGCAGGACCGGGCTCGATGGGCCCACCTAGAGGCCTTCGGCCGGACCCTGGCCGGCATCTCGCCGTGGCTCGCGCTGGGACCCGACGGCACGCCGGAGGGCAAGCTGCGCGCCCGCTACATCGAGCTGTCCCGCCAGGCCCTGGTGATGGCGACCGATCCCGCGTCGCCCGACCGCATGAATTTCTCCGACGGCGCCCAGCCCCTGGTCGATGCCGCCTTCCTCGCCCAGGCCCTGTTGCAAGCCCCGCGGCAGCTTTGGGAGCCGCTCGATGACAAACAGAAGGCCGCCGTGGTGGCCGCACTCAAGGAGACCCGGGCCATCAAGCCCTACGAGAGCAACTGGCTGCTCTTCTCCGCGCTGGTCGAGGCCGCGCTCTGGCAACTCACCGGCGAGTGCGAGATGCCGCCGATCGAGCGCGCCCTCGCAAAGCACAACGAGTGGTACCTCGGTGACGGCACCTACGGCGACGGCCCCGAGTATCACTGGGACTATTACAACAGCTACGTCATCCAGCCCGCGCTGTTGACCGTCGTGAAGGTCGCCCGCGACAAGAAGCACCCGCTCGGCGGGCAGTGGCCGGAAATCCTCGCCCGGGCCAAGCGCTACGCCGCGGTCCAGGAACGGCTGATCTCGCCGGAAGGCACCTATCCCGTGATCGGCCGCTCGAGCGTCTACCGCTTCGGAGCGTTCCAGCACCTGTCGATGGTCGCCCGCCTCGGAGAACTCCCGGCCGAAACCCCACCGGCCGCGGTCCGCGGCGCACTGACCGCGGTGATCCGCCGCACCATGGCGGCACCGGGGAACTTCGATGACCAGGGCTGGCTCCAGGTCGGCGTCGCCGGCCATCAGCCTTCGATCCGCGAAGGCTATATCTGCACCGGCAGCCTCTATCTTTGCCTCGCCGGCCTCCAGCACCTCGGGTTACCCGCGGACGATCCCTTCTGGACCGCCCCCGCCGTGGCCTGGACCCAGAAACGGATCTGGTCCGGCGAGGACCTGCCGGCCGACCACGCCTATCAGGAAAAACACTGAGCGCCCCGCATCCGTAGATTCCACACCCATGTCATCCCTTGCGCAGCGACGATTCCCGCGCACTAGTCATGGCATGCGGAAACGCACGGTGCCCGTGGCTCGGGGAGGGGCTGCGGGCACCGACTTTTTCCAGGCACTTCGCCTGCCGCCGGACCAACCGGCTCAACGGTCCTGCTGATAGACCCGGACGTAGTCCACTTCCATCCGCTGGGGAAAGGCCGCGTCGTCGATCCACTTCATGCCGCCCCAGCCGCCGCCGACGGCGAGGTTGAGGATCAGGTAGAAGGGCTTGTCGAAGGGCCACTCGTCCGGGGTGTCGCCTTTTTCCTTTTTGTAAGTCGCGTAGGTTTTGCCATCGACCGCCATCTCGATCTTCTCCGCCGACCAGTCGACCGAGTAGACATGGAACGCCTCGCTCGCGTCGGGGACCTTCACTTTGGTCCCGCGCTGGGTGCCCTTGGTATGATTGTAAGTTTCGGAGTGAAGCGTGCCGTGGACGACCCCGTGGTCGAAGCCGACGTGCTCCATGATGTCGATTTCCCCGCATTTCGGCCAGCCGAGCTTGCCGATGTCGGTCGGCAGCATCCAGATCGCCGGCCAGGTGCCGCGCGCCGCGGGGATCTTCGCCCGCACCTCGACCCGGCCGTAGGTCCAGGCTGCCTGGTGCTCCGTGGTCAGGCTGGCGGAGGTGAATTCCCCGCGATCCTTCTTCTCCTTGTGCGCCTCGATGATCAGCTTGCCGTCTTCAATCCGCGCGTTTTCCTTCCGCTTGTCGGTGTAGAACTGCTTCTCGTTGTTGCGGATCATGCCCTTTTCGCAGCCCCACTTCGCCGGGTCGGGCAGGCCGGGCGCGTCGAACTCATCCGCCCAGACGAGTTTCATGCCTTCAGGGGCGGCGCTGGCGGAAGCGACGGACAGGCAGAGTGCGAACAGGAACTTCATGGCAGGATGGCAACAAGCGCCGCGGATTCCCGGGGCGGTGCTTCCCGATGACGGGCATCGGCGGCTATCCATGCAAGCGAATCCTCGGTCACGGGGTAGGATCCCATCGTTTTCCACTCCCATGCTTCGCACCCTTCTCGTCCTCCTCGCCTGCGCGACAACCCTGGCCGCGGCCCCGCCCCATGTGGTGATCATCCTCGCCGACGACCTCGGTTACGGCGATCCGGCCTGCTTCAACCCCGCATCGAAGATCGCCACGCCCGCCATCGACCGGCTCGCCCGCGAAGGCATGTGCTTCCGCGACGCCCACGCACCCGGCCCGCTGTGCCACGCCTCGCGCTACGGCCTGATGACCGGCCGCTTCCCCTTCCGCATCGACGTCTCCAAGTGGCCCTCGCAGCCGCTCATCGGCGACGGAGAGACCACGCTGCCGTCCCTGCTCGCCGACTCCGGCTACCAGACCGCCATGATCGGCAAGTGGCACGTTGGCTTCCGGGAAAAGGGCTACGACCAGCCGCTGAAAGGAGGCCCCGTCGACCGCGGCTTCCACAGTTTCTTCGGCATCCGCGCTTCGACCGACATCCCGCCCTATTTCTTCATCCGCGACGACCGTGCGGTCGCCCTGCCCGACGGTCACATCGATGCCAGCAACAGCACCGCCCAAGGCTGGTCGCCGATCCAGGGCAAGTTCTGGCGCCAGGGCGGGATCGCCCCCGACCTCCGCCTCGATGAAGTCCTGCCCCGCTTCACCGACGAGGCCATCTCAGTGATCAAGAGCCGCGACCCCGCGAAGCCGCTGATGCTCTATCTCGCCTTCCCCGCCCCGCACACGCCGTGGCTGCCGTCCGCCGCGTTCGCGGGAAAGAGCAAGGTCCCGCTCTACGGCGACTTCGTGGAAATGGTCGACCACGAGATCGGCCGCGTGCTCACAACCCTCGATCAAGCGGGGATCGCGGGTGACACCCTGGTCATCTTCAGCTCCGACAACGGCCCGGTGTGGCGCGAGAGCGATGTCGAGAGGTTCGGCCACGATGCCGCCGGCGGCCTCCGCGGAATGAAAGGCGACGCCTGGGAAGCGGGCCACCGCATGCCCTTCATCGTCCGCTGGCCGGGCAAGGTCGCGGCCGCGTCGCGGACCGACCGGCTCGTTTGCTTCACCGACCTGCTCGCCACCTTCGCGGCCCTCCTCGACCGCGAGCTCCCCGCCGGGGCCGCCCCGGACAGCGTCAGCTTCCTGCCCACCCTACTCGGTGGGAAACAGGACGAGCGGGAACCGATCGTCATGGAGAGCGCCAACGGCTTCCACAGCATCCGCTCCGGCCCCTGGAAATTCATCGACCGCCTCGGCTCCGGCGGCTTCAGCGAGCCGAAGGAAACCAAGCCGGCCAAAGGCGGCCCCGAGGGCCAGCTCTACAACCTGACCACCGATCCCGCCGAGTCCGTCAACCTCTTCCTCGACCAACCCGAACGCGTCGCGGCGATGCGCTCAAAGATGCGGGAGATCATCTCGGGAACCGACCGTTAGATCGTCTCGACCCCCAAGATCGGAGCACCCTTGCGCGTGGGCGTAGGGCAACCGGGAAGTCCCGAGAACTGATCCCGCAGCCTGCATCGGGGATGCCGCCAGGCTCATTGACGGCTCACCCATTCCCCTTGCCAATGATGAGCCGCGAACGCCCGCGGGTAGTCCTCCTTTCGGAAGGCATCGTACCGCATCTCTTCCACGTGATAAGGATGCACCGCTTCCCGCGACCAGGTGACGAGATCCGCCTCGTCGAACAACCATCCGGCCACCCAGCCGTCTTCCGCCTTCAGCGCCCGGCTGCCGTTGGTTCCGCCCAGCAACGTGCGAAGGTTCTTCCTTACCGCCCGGAACCCGGTCAAATCCAACACCTCCCAGGGATCTTCAGGGCGCCTTGAGGGAACCGAGGATCCCAGGTCCTCCAGGAGAAGATCCCAGAACGGATGCCCGGGCGGCGATGCGAACATCGCGGTCGACACATCGTCCAGCGCGTTGAACGAAAGCGCGAAATGAAGACAGCCTTCGATCATGATTTCGTCCAGCGGCCGGAAGATCTCCATGTCGTGGTCGAGATAGAGGCCCCCGAACAGCCGCACGATCTCATATCGGAGGACATCGCAGCGAATCCCCATGCCGACACTCTCGTCCAGCACCAGATGCGGGCAGATCAACTTGCCGGCAAGCTCCTCCAGGTCGGCATCCCCCCAACGCTTGACCTCCCAATCCGGCATGTACTCCCGGTAGGTGCCGGTCCAGGCCTCGCCGGCTTCCGGGAACGGATTGTCCCCCAGCCAGATTTGATGGATTGTCTTCGGAATTTCCAGCATCAGGCTTCAGCGGGCTGCTGGTTGAGGATCCCCCGGACCTTCACCATCGCCTGCGCCACCGCCATCCACATGTCCAGATAGCTGTAGGTGGCGAGGCGACCCAGGAACAGCGTCCCCGGTTCCGCCGCGGCGAGTTCCTTGTATTTCTGATAGAGGGCCTGTCCCTCGCCGAAGGGCATCGGGTAGTAGGGCTCGTTGGACGGGTCGTGGGCCAACGGGAACTCCCGGGTGATCACGGTTTCCTCAGGATTCTCCAAGCTGAAACAGGCGTGGTCGTACTCCCGGGTGTAAGGGAGACGGTTGCACTGGTTGATCACCGCGTGTGGCAGCCGCTCGCGGCTGCGGCGGTGTTCGAAGCGCAGTGAACGGTAAGGCAGCCGTCCCAAAGAGTAGCCGAAATACTCGTCGATCTTGCCGGTGTAGATTACCCCGTCGCAGTCGTGCCGCACTTCCCGCCAGGCCTGCTTGTCCCGGCCGGTCCTCACCGGGATCCCGTCCAGCATGCGGGCAAACATCGCCGCGTAGCCGTCGGCCGGCTGGCCCTGGTAGGCATCGGTGAAGTAGCGGTCGTCTTCGTCAGTCCGCCGGGTCGGCACCCGCCCGCGGATCGCCGCGGGGAGCTCGCCCCAGGGAATGCCCCATTGCTTCTCCGAATATTCCACGAAGATCAGCTCGCGAATCTCGTCGTCGTCCAGCGACCGCCCCAACTGCCGCTCGGTCACCGGCGAGTAGGGAATGGAGATCCGCCCCAGCGCCGTATCCGCCACCACCGTGTGGCGGTAATCCTTCCACTGCGTGAAACGCGACAGGAACTCCCACACCTTGCGATCGTTGGTGTGAAAAAGGTGCGGCCCGTACTTGTGCACCGTCACCCCGCCGACCTTCTCGTCATGGCAGTTGCCGCCGGTATGGTCACGTGCCTCCCACACCTCGACTTCGTGCCCTTCGTCCGCCAGCAACCGCGCCGACGTGCAACCGGAAATCCCGGCACCCACGATCAGGAACTTCATGCTTCGACAAGCTCAAGGGGTTTGCGGCCACGGGATTTCGAGGGGACTTCACCCACGTTGATGAAAGGCAGACCGAACAAGTGCAGCCAAAGCCGCTCGTACACGAAGCCCGTGCTCGGATGCTCGCTGGCCATCTTGCGCATCCGTGGCAGGCATTTCCTCGGGATGAACGACAAGCGCTCGTTCCTCACCGCGAAGATCGCCGCATACACCCCCCGCACCAAGGAGGCTTTCCACGCCTCCCCGGCCAGCGAGTTCCACCCGCAGCTCTCCAGGAAGTAACCCGTCACACTCCAGCCCGCGGGCAGGCTGACATGCTTGCAGTAGTCCTCGATGAAGCCCCCGCCGGCCGGATCATACCAGCGCATCATCCGCAAGGTGTTCGCGCTCAGCAGCTCGGTCCGGACGGGCAACCCGCGCAGCCACTCGTCGGTTTCAAGCTCACGGCATACCTGCGGCGGGCTGATGCCATCATCCATGTAGCCGCTGGTCAGGGGCTGGATATCGTCCCAAAGGTCGCGCTGCTGCAGAAGTTCCAGGAAATCGCGGCTGTGCGGGAAGGGATCGCCTTGGCAGAAAACCGTCCACTCCCGGTCACCGGCGTGGGCGAAGTGTTCGACGTGATACAGGTAGGTGTCGGACTCCCTACCTTGGTTCGGCAGGGGAATCAGGTGATCGATCCGTTCCAGCAGCTCCTTGTCCGGGATCCGGGGACCCTTGTTGTAGACCACCACCTTCACATCGTCCGGCAGGTCCATCAGCCAGCGGATGTCCTCCCGGTAGCGGGCGACCACGAGGGTGAGAGGTTCCTGTTTTCCCCGTTTCGGGAATTCCGCCGCCGCGGGAGCCGACTTTGCTTCGAGCATCTTCTCGAGAATGCGGCTGCGCGGGGCCTTCTGCTTGGTCTCCCGCTTCGGTTTTTTGAGGATCTCCGGCTCGCCGAAATAAAGGATTTCGCTGCGCGGGTTCGCCCAGGTGACATACTCGATGTCCAAGCTGAACCAGTGGTTCACTTCCTTCTGGTTGATCGGAAAAAAGGTCAACACCCCGGCCGCCGCCATCCGCGGATACATCACCGCAATCAGGAACCACTCGTCGAATCCGTAGGTCGGCCAGTCGGTGCCGAAAATCGGCAGCTTCCCCAGCTTCCCGTTGCCCTTACGGATCCGGCACTGGTTTGGCATCGTCCCGCGGCTCGTGTGCCACAGAAAGGCCTTCATCAACAATTCCACGGGATAACCGCCGAGCGCGCCGAATTGGCAGGCGATGATCGGCCGGTAAGTGCTGGGACTGTTTCCATCCTTCACCGAGTCGAAAATGTAGGGCACCCGCCATAGCCCGAGCCCGGCCGCCATGATGTGCTCGGTCCGCTCCACATCGTGCATCACCTGATGGGCACGATCCGAGTCCGTGATGGTGATCCATCGCCCTTCCTCCTCCAGCGCCAGAAAGCGCCACATGGCCCCGGGATTGTGGCGGATCGACGATCCCTTCATCATCATCACCTCGCAACCGACCGCCACCAAATCCTCCAGGAGAAACTCCAGATCCGCCGCCAGATAGACCCGGAACACGATGTCGGGACGCTTGGCCTTCAACAAGGCCGCCCCGGCCAACAACGGCTGCACATAGTGTTCCCACGGAGAAAAGCGGGTCACCAGCCCGAGCTCCGCGGCATTCATCATGAGTTCCCTCGTGATCTTGGGAAGCTCGCCGTCTTCATTTCGAGCATTCTTCCAGAACAAGCTCGCCACCACCAAATGCTTGCCCTGCAGCGGATTGACCACACGCGAAACTTCGCACCACTCGCTTAGCTCCACCCGCTCTCTATCCGTTGCTAAACTCTGGAATTCTACGACTTGGGCATCATTCAGAGCGGGGAATACATCAGTCCAACTCATGGAAAAATCTATATTGTTCGGTTTTTTCTAAGGTATTTGCGTCTTTCGTCTTCTTATCCTAACGAAAGTCTTGCCATCTCCGTTTTTATTTTGGGAGTAGTCAACGCGAATTACGGAACCCATAGCAAACCACCCCTTCCCATGACACCGAAAGACTTGACCGCCCACGACATCTCCCGTCGCAGCTTCATGAAAACATCAGCGCTCACCGTTGGGGCAATAGTCGTCGTGAGCCAAGGAACCGCGCTCGCAACTGCCTCGCCTACCGGTCCTCCCAAAACCCCCAAGTGCCCAAATACAACTTGTGACGGTTTTGTATCCGATGGCAAGTTCTACGGAACGACCGTACCTGGCGAGGAAGACGAAACCACCGTTTACTTCCAGCGCGGCGAATGCACTTGTAATACAGGCAATGTCAAAAAATTTCCTGGTTGGAAAGAAATTGATTTTAGCGACATCCCGGATGACGAATTGCTTTGGATCGACTTGGATCCGAGACCCGCGGAACAAGAGCATACTCCCGATCACTCGATTGGAATCCACGATAAGCACTAAATCTCAACCGACATGAACGTAGCCACGGCAATCATTCCCATCGGAATGATGGTGTTGTTACTGGGTTGCGAACGAAACCACGGGAATCCCAACGCCGAAACGAAGGGCAACGAAAACAATGCAGCAAACCTTCGTAAATCCCTACGACAGGATGACCGAGCAAAGGTCGATACCGTTTGGAAACGTTGGCGCTATCAACGTGACGATTATGCAAATTTAAGCCGGGCTCAGCTCGATGAGCTCATCAATCGATCATTTGACCTGCGTTACACCGCAGAAGGCAAACGCGACTACGAAATGGCTTTGGGAGAGCTTGCTTCGCGTGACCCGAACTCGGCCCTTGCCTATTTTGATCCGAAACAAATGCGGAGGAGTGAGCCTGGCTTCAAGTTCGTGGCAAATATTCTAGCAGAGACTTCCCCGGGAACATTGAAGATATGGCTGCAAGACAATATCAAGGAGGCCCAGAAGGAGGTTCGCGACAGCACTTTGATTGCCGCCCTTGGATCGCTGGGAAACTCGGATCTCGACGCGACACTTGAATTCTACTCGAAGACCGACTGGGGAAACACCGCGAGGGCAGATATTGTCGATGCGATTTTTCTCAATGCGGGAGCAAACTCCCCGGAAAAAGCCGAGGTTTTTGCTAGCTCCAGACTCAAGGGTACTGAGCTTGATCGTGCGCGGTACAATATCTCCGTGAGGGCCATCCAAAGGAATCCAAGTGCTTCCATGGAAATCGCCTTGAAGATCTCTGATCCAACTCTGAGGGAGACCGCATTTGGTCATTCGGTTTCCGCTCTGATGGACCGAGACCCCGCCGAAGCATTCAGCACCTTCGAAAAGCTTAGCAGTGCGGATGTTCAAAGCTTACTGGCGTCCAACGTGAGCAACAACGGGGGAACTTCACTGGTCAAGAAGCTGATTGCAGCCGATCCGGACAAGCTCATCCATCTGCTGAACGGGATGGTGCTCTCGGACAGCGTCGAGCCGTTGTTTGAAGAAACAATCAGCAGTTTGTCGGTCACCGACCCAGAAAAATCGCTGGAATTACTGGGATCCATTCCCGACGGCGAGATGAAGCACCGCATCATAAAATCTCGATTCAAGACCATCGCCACGGAGAATCCGTCCGCAGCTATTTTGGAGATAGTGGAAACCACCGACCGGTCCTTGAAGCTCAAGGGTTTTGAAGCTTTGGGGGAGATCACCACCCCACACAACATAGAATCCATTGCGACCGAACTCGGTCAGATTGACACGGAAGAAAAGGATTCCTTCTATTCTTCGGCAATATCTTCAATCGCAAGGACAGAGCCCAAGATGGCAGCTGAATTGATCATGGGTAGCAACCTGAATCTGGAATCCCCGTCGAGCGCCGACTTGATTGCTTCCGTCGCCTCAAGCGTGGCAAGGCTGGATTTGGAGTATGCCGATGCCTGGATGCAGCGGCTGCCCGAGAATCGACAGCCGAATGCAATGCACGGAATCGCCACCCAAATGGCTGCCTCAAGTGTCACGGAGCTCTCAAACAGGCTTTCATCCATGGAACGCGGCAGAGCATGGGCGGAGGGCGTTAAGGTTTTAATAAATAGCATCAAAGCGTCAGATCCGGATGCCGCTAATCTTTGGCAGATGGAGATTAACCGATTGGACCTTTAGTGACCCTTTCAATTGTAGGGCGATTCCATAATCTCTGAACGTGAACGGGGTCAGGACGCGCATTTCAACAACCTACTACTTTCCAAACGTTCGCGGATCGATTGCAGGCATCCGGCGCCGGATCGAATTGAACAGGGCTCAGTAATCCTCCTCCGCCTCGTCGTAAAGATAGGCGGCGATTTCCCCCTCGCCGTTGTACATCAGCAGCACCGCGCCGGGTGACGCGACTTGCCACAGATGACACCATCGGAGCCTTGCAGAAAGCCTCCGGAATCGCAGACGAAAAGCAAAGGTCTGCGGCATACAGTAGCATCGGAAGCACCGCCGGGCGGGCTGGATTAGAGAATGCACTCGAAATCGCGGAAGCGCTGTCGGGATCGGACAAGGCGGCGTTACTTGGGACTGCCATCATGGAGACCATTGCCCAAAATCCTGAAAAGGCCGCCAATTATCTGGCCGGAGAGGGCGCCGGCGCTGAGATCAGTCATAAGCATGAACTCCTTTCGAGAGTGGGCGAGAGCCTTGGCGCTTCCGGCATAGACGTCGCCCGAAATTGGCTCGACAATCTCCCACAGTCAGATCAGCCGGCAGCAATGACAGGCATCGCATCAAGCATGGCAAAAAGCGATCCCAGCGGGCTCGCAGCATTCCTAGGGGTGCTTCCTCAAGATGAGAATTGGGAAGCCGGTGTCCGGGTCCTGGTTAATAATCTCCAGGAGGCGGATCCCGAAGCGGCCGCTGCTTGGCAAGCCATGCTGCAATCAAAGATTGAACAAAAGTGATCGCTTCGGGTCCGGGGGTGCCGCCCGGTTATTTGTCGAACGACGACATCAAGTTCATTGAACATCTTCCAGGATTCATCAGGATCCCTTCACTCCAAGTTGAAAGCGCATCATTTGTTAAGCCTCCCGAATCCTGTCCTTTCCCTGATCTTGCTGGGGGCGCTGTCGGCTTGTAGCAAGCTTGGTGCCGAGGACAACGGGACCAAGTCCGGAAGCCCTGAGGCGATCCATTCCCGAGGTGAGATTCCGACCGATCAAGAAGCACCACCCATCGGAAAAGAGTCCCTGTATCAGAAGCTCTATGCACTCGGAGATTCGAATCCCCAATCGGAGGAAGCGAGCCGACAAGTGAGGATTGAACTGCTCGCACTCGCGAATGAGGAGGGGCTCAGTCTACCCGGATTGATCGCCGGGAACATCGACGATCTGATGCCGGACCCTAGCGACCAGGGTCAAGGGTTCAGGATTGCCTGGCTGTGCAACGGCCACCGCGACGAGATGATCGAACTTATCTGCCAGCTTCCCGCCGGCCCCCTGAAAAACCAAATCGTGAGCATGTACGGCGGGAATTTTGTCGAGAGCAACGACCTGGATGCCATCAGGGAATCCTATGAAGGGGTCCCGCCGGGTCACAGCCGGGGCGTCCTTGCGTCGCTGGGGTCACGGGCAGCCTATCTGTCGCCCGAGCCGGAATCGGTCCTTGATTGGATCAACTCGCTCGAATATCCGGAGGAAAAACGCATTGCGATCGACGAGGTGGGCTCGATATTCAAGCAGGGTCTGGGGAAGCCGGCGGACCGCGGGCTTTTCCTGAAAGAGCTCCAGGAAATCGCGAAGGCGAATGGACTCAGACCGCCGAGCGGCAAGCTTGGCCAACGTCTGGCCCCGCTGAATCCACCGGCCGCGGAGGAAGAAACCACCCGCTGATCAACGCACAAAGATCATGTTTCGAGCGGGCAGCACAAGGCGAAAGCCCATCACGCTAATCTCGATGTCGGCTATGGCGGTTTTCAGCTCTTGCGACCGCCACGATAATCATCCGGAAGCGGCAACGACGCGCGAAGGCGCGGTCGTCCAAGTGAGAGCCGACCGCATCCGCGCCGCGAAGCCTGTTGATGTCGCCGCCCTGTCCGCGCGAGCACGAAACATTGCCGAGAACGGGGAAATGGGAGAAGAACTCACCTCACTTGTCGGCAAGCTCAAGGAAGCCCTTGAAGAAAGCGGCGACTACGCCGGCGTCATCGAGGTTCTCATGGAATTGCCACGTGGAGCGCGGCTTTTGGCCCTCATGAAGTTCCGCGGGGTCATTTCGCCACTCAGAGCCGAGGACGAACTCGCTGGACGGTTGCGCCTGGTGACGGAAGTCACCGGGATCGAAGCGCGCAGCAATGGTCTGGTTCCCGACTTCTTCTCACGATCCTCCGCGTTGCTTCCCGAGCTACGGCGGACCGGGATCAAGGATCCTGCGAACCTGGCGATGCTCGGCCCTGTTTACCTCGATCTGGCGCAGACCAGGCCGGATGCCGTGCTGGGGGAGTTGGAGCAAGACCGGGCGCTCTGGGATACCGGCCTGGCCACCGAGCGGGTCGTGGAGTCCTTGCTGGCATCGGACTCGCGCAATGCCGGCACCTTGATCGAAGCGCTGCCCTCCTCCCCGACCAAGGACACCGCGATCGTTACCCTCTGCCGCTGGATGAACACGCGTGGCGAAGGCGAAGGGATTCCCGCTTGGATCGAACTGGTCGGCCAAGAGAAACTGAAGGAGGAATTGTCGAATACTTACCTGAACAGCGGCCCGAAAGATTAAGTCGTTGAACGTGACGGCTTGGTGAAACGCTGGACCGACTCAGTAATCCTCCTCCGCCTCGTCGTAAAGGTAGGCAGCGATTTCCCCCTCGCCATTGTACATCAGCAGCACCGCGCCAGGTGAAGCGACTTCGCGGAAGAGATCCATCATCATCCGCTCCTGGCCGGGCCAGGGGTAGACGTAGAAGAGGTCGACCTCGTCGGGGTCGAGTCCGTCGTAGACCGGCCGCGGGACGGATCCGTCGCGGGTGTTGAGATACTCGGGGATGATCAGGTCCTTGCCGCCGACGCCTTCCGACTCGTCGTAGCCGTCGGGCAGGTAGCTGAGGTTGAGGAACTCGACGGGGATGCCCTGGTCGGAGGCAAGCCCGGTGGCGAGATCGAACAGCTCCTCCTCGATCTCAATGCCGTGCGCCTCGAAGCCGCACAGCGCGGCGATGCAGGTGGCGATGCCGAAGCCGCTTCCCCATTCGCAGAAGACCTTGCCCCGCAGGTAGCCCTCGTCCTCCAGGAAACGCAGCGCGGCGTGGAAGACGGCGGGATCGCTGGCGATGTAGCGCGGGTAGCGGAGACCGAGGCCGGCGGCGTAGAACTTCTCGCGGCGCAGCTCGGCTTCGCCGACGAGGGCCGCGACCTCGCCGGTCAGGCCGGCGGATTCGAGACGGAGGTCGATTTCTTGAAGGGACACGGGGAGGGAGAAATGAAGGTTGCGGGAAAGCGGTGTTCCCGAACCTTTCAGATTTCCCCCTCGAGGCCCAGCAGCTTGATGATCTCGTCCGGCACGCCGGGATAGGGACCGGCGATCGCCACGTTGCCGACGTAGCCGAGGCTCTTCCAGGTGCTACTGTGCGAGTAGTATCCGCCGAGCGACAGCATCCTCAGCTTGCTGAAGAAGCGCGCCCCGGCGGCAAGTTCCGGTGCCGCCTTGGCGGGATCGCAGATGCTGTCGAGGATCGCGGTCTGCTGTTCCGCGGCCAGACCGCCGAACTCCTTGCCGTGCAGCTTGAAGGCGCGGGTGTTGATCCAGGCGACGCCGCCGCGGAGGATCTCGAGGTCGGCCTTGTTCTCCGCGTACGGGGCGCCGACCCATTCGTTGAGGAAGTCCGGCAAGCCGATCGCCGACGCGGCCGGCGACTCGTCGTCGGCCGGCAGGATCAGGTCGACCAGCACGGTGAGGGTCGCCAGCTCGGGCTCAGTGAGCGGCTTTTCCCACGGTCCGTCCGGGTTGGAGTAGTCGGGATCACTGAGGATGTTCTTGAAATTGCGGGCCAGCGGCGGCGGCGAGGCCCCGGCGGGCAGCAGGGCACCGGTGGCGCTGGCGGCGGCGACCAGCTTGAAAATGTCGCGGCGGGAGACGGTGGATGGATTCATGGCAGGTCGGGGTTTCAGAGGTTGCCGCTCTTCATTTCACCGAGCAGGTAGTCGGCGGAGCGCCAGGCGAGCGCCATCACCGTGAGGGTGAGGTTCTTGTCGGGGTTTGACGGCAGGATCGAGGCATCCATCAGGAACAGGTTCTTCACGTCCCAGGTCTGGCCGAAGGAGTTGACCACCGAATCCTTGGCCGTCGGCCCCATCCGGGCGGTGCCGGCCTCGTGGATGATTTCGCCCGGCTTGTTCAGCGCCTCGCGGCCCGGCCGCGGCGTCGCCTTGCCGCCCATCGCGTTGATGATCTCGGCGAAGGTGTTCTGCATGTGCGTCGCCTGGTTGATCTCGTGGTCGGACCATTTCCAATGGAATCGCAGGATCGGGATGCCCCACTGGTCGACCCGGTCGGGATCGATCTCGCAGTAGCAGTTCTCGTTCGGGATCATCTCGCCGCGACCGGCGAAGCCCATCACCGCGCCGTAGTAGCGGCGGGCTTCCTGCTTGAGCTTCTTGCCGTAGACGCCGGGCGAGGTCGCATCGAGCATCCCCAGCGAACCCATCCCGGGCATCATCCGGCCGCCGCCGATCTCGATGTGGTAGCCGCGGGCGAAGCCGAGCTTTTCCTGGATCCCGTAGTTCCACCACGGGGTGTAGACGTGACCGCCGCCGGCGCCGTCCTCGTTGTACGGCGGCAGGCTTTCCATCGCGGGAATGTGGCCGGCCATCGACGAGCCGACAGTGTCGGTGAGGTTCTTGCCGACCTGCCCGCTGCTGTTGGCCAGCCCGTCGGGAAAGCGGACGCTCTTCGAGTTGAGGAGGATCCGCGCCGTCTCGCAGGTGCTCGCGCTGAGGATCACGACCCGCGCCTTGGCGATCGAATCGATGCGGGTGACCTTGTCGACGTAGTGGACGCCGGTGGCCTTGCCCGAGTCATCGGTCAGGACCTCGCGCACCATCGCGTCGGTGATGATGTCGAGGTTGCCGCTCGCCAGTGCCGGCGGCAGCAGGACGGTGGTGCTCTGGAAATTCGCGCGGATCGAGCAGCCGCGGCCGCACTCGGTAGCCCAGAAGCAGGCGGCCCGCGCCGACATGTCGGCCGCCACCAGCCGGCGGGCCAGCGGATTGTCGGGGAAAAGCTTCGCGGCAAGTTTCGGGCCGTCCATCCGCTCGCTCAGCACCGCGCGGTGGATCGGGATGATGGGGATGCCCAGGCCGCGGGCGTGCTTCTTGGCCAGCAGCTCGCCGGCGCGCGCCTTCGGCGGCGTCTGCAGGATCCCGGGCGGCGAGTTCGGCGTGTTCTCCAGGCCCTCGTTCGAGCCGTAAATGCCGACCATCATCTCGGTCTTGTCGTAGTACGGCGCGAGGTCCTCGTAGGAGATCGGCCAGTCGTAGCCGAGTCCGTCGCGCGACTTCGGCTTGAAGTCATACTCGCCGAAGCGCAGCGAAATGCGTCCCCAGTGGTTGGTGCGTCCGCCGAGCATCCGCGGCCGCCACCACCAGAAGTCCTCCTGGGTTCCCTCCTTGTCGCCATACGGCTCACCCGGCACCTGCCAGCCGCCGCCCACCGTCGCGTCGTAGTGGCCGAAGGGCCGGTCGGGAGTCGACTTCCCGCGCAGCGGGGCCATCTCCGGCGTGTTGAACATCGGCGTCTCCTTCACCGGGTCGTAGTTGCGCCCGGCTTCCAGCATCAGGACCTTCACGCCGCTGAGGCTTAGCAGCATGCCCATCATCCCGCCGCCCGCGCCGGAGCCGACAATGATGACATCATATTCGCGGACGGACTTTCGATCGGTGAGAATGGCCATGGGTTTGTTTCAGGCTAACCGGCACGCTACGGGAGGGAAGCGGGGATTTTCTCATGACGCGCGTGTCACCGAACCGCCAACCCCGGCGACGACTCGCCGGTTCCCGAAGCCGGGCCCGATGCCGATGCAGCCACCGGCACGGGCGCGACGCCATCGCGGCGCACCTCGGCGCGGACCCGCGGCAGGCATTCGGGGTAGTTCTCGCGGATGAAGGTCACCAGACCTTCGCGGACCTCGCACTTGAGGTCCCAGCCCTTCGGCGCGTCGCTCGAGGTCATCAGGCAGCGGATTTCCATCGCCTGCGGGGTCGAATCGGTCACCTGCAGCACACAGGCCCCGCCATCCCACAACGGGTTGGCTTCTAACAAGCGCCGCAGCTCCCGGCGCAGCGGCTCCACCGGAAGCGTGTAGTCGCTGTAGATGAAGACACTGTTGAGCAGCGTCGCCGAGTTGCGGGTCCAGTTCTGGAACGGCTTCTCGATGAAGTAGTTGATCGGCAGCACCAGCCGCCGCAGGTCCCAGATGCAGACCGTGACGAAGGTCAGCGAGATCTCCTCGATCTTCCCCCATTCGCCCTCGACGATCACCACGTCGTCGATCCGGATCGGCTGCGAGACGGCGATCTGGATGCCGGCGAAGAGGTTCGACAGGGTTTTCTGTGCCGCCAGGCCGAGGACGATCCCCGCGATCCCCGCCGAAGCGAGGATGCTGGTGCCGAGCTGCCGCACCGGCTCGAACAACATCAGCATGCAGGCCACCGCCAGCGCGCCGGCGCAGACCACGATGACCTTCCGGATCACCGACACCTGGGTGTAAATCTGGCGCGCCTTCAGGTTATCCGCGACGTCCATCCGGTGCGCCTTCAGCAGCACGCCCTCGGCGACTCTCGCGGATCGGATGATCAGGCGCGCGACGCAGCCAATGGCGAACATCGCCGCCAGCTTCGAAGCCATCCAGTCCAAGGGCGGCGGCGGATCCGTGGTCCCGATCAGGACATAGACGCCGGTCACCAGGGTGGCCAGCCGCAACGCCGTCGCGGCGATCGGCACGATGATGTTGTCGGTGATGCCCGGCCGGCGGTCGGCCCATCCCTCCATCTTCTTCTGGCCCGCGCGGATCAGCCGGAACGCCAACCAGAAGATCGCCGCGGTGAGCCCGGTAAAAGTCAGGCCGACAAGTTTCCCGCCCCATGCCGCGGGCGGCGCATCCGGCGGCATGGCGTCGAAGAGGATGCCGAGCGCAAAGTAGACGCCGTAGATCCACAGAATCATCGCCAACGGTTTCCGCGCGGAGGTCAGGACCAGCCGCGGCCAGGTCCGGATCCCGCCGTTGTCGATCCTGCCGGCCCGCTTGCGGATTTGCCGGACGATCAGCCCCGTCAGCAGCCCGACCGCGGTCAGGATCAGAGCCGCGGCGAGATAGCGTGCCGCGCTGACGCCCAACCACCACGGCTGGTCCAGCCACCCGGAACCGGCGTCTTGCGCGCCGAGATCGACCGCCTCGCCGAGCCGGTGCGCCGCCAGCGCCAGGTCGGACTTCAGCACGCGCGCGTGTTCCTTGGCGATCTCGACGGTCGGTTCCCCCGGCGGCTCCGCGGCTGCGACCGGAAGGCAGGAAAGCAAAAGCAGGGCGGCGAAGGCCCGAAGGATTCGTCGGTGAGGGCGGGCTTGGCTCTTCGCTGGCGTCATCATCACTCCCGTGGACCGGGTCTCCCCGCTGTCAACCGGGTGTCGGCAGCAGGAGCGGTCCAGCGGGGTCCAGCAGACCACGTGCCTCTATTTCGCCTGGGCCGGCACCACCATCGTCGGCACCACCGCCTTGCGGATCAAACCCTCCGCCACGCTGCCGATCAGCAACGAGGCCACCGCGCCGTGACCGTGCGAACCGACGACGACCAGATTCGCGTCGATTTTCTTCGCGTAGTCCAGGACCGCGTGCAGCGGGCTGCCTTCGGCGAGATGCACCGTGACGCCGGCAAGATCGCCCCCGACCTTGGCCAGCAACTCGTCGAGCCGCGAGGTCGCGCGCTTGCGGGCTTCTTCCTGGAACATGTGGATCGCCGGGAACTCATCCGGCGTGAACCCGTAGGCGGTGTAACTCGGCTCCGGCTCGAGCACGTGCAGCAGGTGCAGCGACGAACCGAAGGCCTTGGCGATCTTCACCGCGGCTTCGAGCACTCCGGGGGTGGCATTCGAGAAATCAACGGCGGCAACAATGGTTTTCATGGCACCTAACCCCTATCACGGGAATCGCCGCAGCGCCAAGGGCCAGATGGATCACGCGTGATCTTTGCAAATTCACGCGACATCCGCGCATGACAGCCCGCTGCTCCGGCCTCATGGTCCGCCCGCCATGATCAAGTTCCTCCACACCCGCATCCGCGTCGCCGACATCGACCGCTCGATCGCCTTCTACGAAAAGCTCGGCTACAAGGAGAGCCGCCGCCAGGACTCGCCCCAGGGCAACCAGCTCGCCTTCCTCGAGCTGGAGGGAAATGACGTGTTCCTCGAACTCTGCCACTCGCCCGACTACACCGCCACCTGCCCCGAGGACCTGATGCACACCTGCCTCGGCGTCCCCGACATCGTCGAATACTGCGACGGCGTCGAAAAGGCCGGCATCGAGATCTGGCCCGGCGGCTGGCGCGAGAAATTCACCTCCGGCCAGCGCAAGATGGCCTTCGTCACCGACCCCGACGGCTACGAGGTGGAAATCCTCGAACGATAGCATCGGCTACGGGCGCCGAGGGAGCGCCGACTTCAGTCGGCTTGGAAAGACCGACCGGGGAGCTCCTCGATTCCATTCCAAGCCGACTGAAGTCGGCGTTCCCTTCCATCCTTCCCTCAAAATCACAACACCCGCCTCGCTTCCCTTGGTCTGGCACTCAACTTGATCGAAACGGCCCCCGGTTTTGTAGTCGCCCAAAGACAGCGCATTGTCTGGAATGCGCGCGTCGTGAAAGAGATCCTCGAACTCGCCATCAGCCCCCAGGTGCTGCCCTTGACCATCCTCCTGGTCCCGGTCGCCCTCTACTGGGTGCTGAACATGCTCGGCGCGGTGGATCTCGACTTCCTCGATGTCGATTTCGACACCGACGGCCCGGATGGTGACAGCGGCGACTCCGGCGGCATGCTTTCCAGCGCGCTGCGGATCGTCAACGCCAAGGACGTCCCGCTGATGGTCGTCCTCTCGGTGCTCGTCATCCTGCTCTGGACCTGCGCCATGCTCGGCAACCTCTGGTTCAACCAGGCGCAGTCGGGCACCACCGGAGGCATCGTTGCCCTCGGCTCGCTGGCCGGCGCGGTGATCCTCACCCGCTTCGTGGTCGCGCCGCTCAAGCCGCTCTTCCGCCTGCTCAAGTCCGACGACGAGAAGCACGTCCCGGTCATCGGCCGCACCGGCATCGTCCGCACCGCCGAGGTCGACGAGCGCTCGGGCCAGGTCGAGATCGAGAACGCCGGCGCCCCGCTCTATCTCAACGCCCGCGTCGCCGCCGGCTCGTCCCCTCTTCCGCGCGACGCTGAAGTCATCGTGATCGCCCACGACGCCGACACCGGCGTCTACACCGTCCGTTCCCTGTCCGCAGACAACCCACCCCAATGAATATGCATTCGTTCGCAACACCCGTGCTGGCCGCCCTTCTCGAGGGCACCACGCTCATCATCGCCCTGGCGGTCGGCGCGATCCTCGCGCTCGTCGTCGCGCTCGCCGTCGTCTACTCGATGCTCTACCGCAAGGCCCAGCGCGGCCAGGCGCTGATCAAGACCGGCGTCGGCGGCACCAAGGTCAGCTTCAACGGGATGTGCGTCATCCCGGTGCTCCACCGCCTGGAGACCATGGACATCTCCCTCAAGCGGGTGGAGATCGACCGCACCGCCAAGAACGGCCTGATCTGCAAGGACAACATGCGCGCCGACATCAAGGTCGCCTTCTTCGTCCGCGTCAACCAGACCGAGGAGGACGTCCTGCGCGTCGCCCAGTCGGTCGGCTGCGACCGCGCGTCCAACACCGAGGAAATTCGCGGCCTCTTCGACGCGAAGTTCTCCGAGGCCCTCAAGACCGTCGGCAAGCGCTTCGACTTCACCGAGCTCTACGAGGAACGCGAGACCTTCCGCGACGAGATCATCAAGATCATCGGCACCAACCTCAACGGCTTCATCCTCGATGACGCCGCCATCGACTACCTCGAGCAGACCCCGATCGAGGCGCTCGATCCCGACAACATCCTCGACGCCCAGGGCATCAAGAAGATCACCGAGCTGACCGCCACCCAGGCCAAGCTTTCCAACAACATTCAGCGCGACAAGGAGCGCGTCATCAAGCAGCAGGACGTCGAGGCCCGCGAAGCCATCCTCGAACTCGAGCGCCAGCTCGCCGAGACCGAGGCCAAGCAGCAGCGCGAGGTCGAGAGCGTGAAGGCCCGCGAGGAAGCCGAGACCAAGAAGGTGCAGGAAGAGGAGCGCCAGAAGTCCGAACGCGCCCGCATCGCCGCCGAGGAGGAGATTGAGGTCGCCACCCAGAACAAGGACCGCCAGGTGCTCGTCGCCCAGCGCAACAAGGAGCGCACCGACGTGGTCGAGGTCGAACGCGTCAAGCGCGACCAGGAACTCGAGTCGATCGAGCGCGAGCGGATCACCACGCTGAAGGCGATCGAGAAGGAGAAGGCCGTCGAGGTCGAGAAGAAGGCCATCCAGGACGTCATCAAGGAACGCGTCGCCGTCGAGAAGCTGGTCGTCGTCGAGCAGGAGCGCATCAAGGACACCGAGGCCTTCGCCGGCGCCGACCGCGACAAGCAGGTCAAGGTCACCCTCGCCGAGGCGCTCGCCCAGGAGGAGATGATCCGCAAGATCAAGGAAGCCGAGGCTTCGCAGGAGGCCGCCAAGCTCAAGGCCGACCAGGACCTCTACGAGAAGGTCAAGGCCGCCGAGGCCTCGAAGAAGTCAGCCGAGCTCAAGGCCGAGGAGGTCGTCATCGCCGCCGAGGCCGAGCAGAGCGCCAGCGAGAAGCAGGCCCACGCCAAGAAGCTGCTCGCCGAAGCCACCGCCAAGGAAACTGCCGCCCCGGGCATGGGCGAAGCCGAGGTCATGATCGCCAAGGCCGACGCCACCCAGAAGCAGGGCACGGCCGAAGCCGAGGTCAGCCGCCTCAAGTACGAAGCCGAAGCCGAAGGCATCCACAAGAAGGCCGACGCCATGAAGCTCTTCGAGGAAGCCGGCCAGGCCCACGAGGAGTTCAAGCTCCGCCTCGAGAAGGACAAGGCGATCGAACTCGCCGGCATCCACATCCAGAAGGACATCGCCGAGGCCCAGGCCGCGGTCATCGGCGAGGCCATGAAGTCCGCCAAGATCGAGATCATCGGCGGCGAGGGCAAGTTCTTCGACCAGATCGCCGGCGCCATCTCCAACGGCAAGTCGGTCGACCGCATGGTCGGCAACAGCCAGGTGCTCGGCGACGTCAAGGAGACCTTCTTCAACGGCGACCCGGACTACTTCAAGTCGCAGCTCCGCGAGTGGGCCGGCCAGTTCGGCGTCACCAGCGAGGACGTCAAGAACCTCACCGTCGGCGCCGCCCTGGCCCAGTTCCTCGGCAGCTCCAGCGGCGAGACCCGCAGCAAGCTCATCAGCCTCCTCGGCGCCGCCGACCGCTTCGGCCTCACCGACGAAAAGGCCTCGAAGGTGCTGCAATAAGGGCACCACGAATCCAACGAATTCCACGAATCCCGTCTGTCCATGGAGTTGATCTACAAGAAGGAGGCTTACGATCTGATCGGCGCCTGCTTCGAGGTTTACAACGAAATGGGCAGCGGGTTCCTGGAGGACGTTTACCAAGAGGCGCTGGAGAGCGAGCTCGGCCGACGCTCGCTGCCCTTCGTTTCCAAGCCAAAGCTCGAGATCTGGTACAAGGGCAACCTCCTCACCAAGAAATACGAACCGGATCTCGTCGCCTGGTCCAAGATCATCGTGGAATTGAAAGCCGTCAGCAACCTGACCGACGAACATCGCGCCCAGGTCCACAACTACCTCAAGGCCTCTTCATTCCGCCTCGGCCTCCTTGTCAATTTCGGCAAACCCAAAGACCTCCAGTACGAACGCATCGTCCGCTAATCTCAGCCACCCAGAGATTCGCAAGATTCGTCCTATTCGTGGTGCCACTCCATTTCCATGCCCGAAGAATCCCCAAAGCCCGACCAGCTCGAAGGCGGCGCGTATGAAGTCATCCGCGCCCGGCTCGACAAGCACGCCGCCACGTTGCGCGACGGGCTCGACGCGCTGAATGCCGAACGCCTCCAGGTCTTCGGCGGCATCGAGACCGCCCTGCTCGCCACCGAGCGGGTTTCGACCGAGCACAACTGCGTCGCCCGCGACCTCGTCGCCGTCGGCAAGCACCGCTTCCTCTTCGGCTACAACATCCAGTTCGGCCTCAAGCAGACGACCGACGTCGCCGACGTCTTCGCCGCCTACGACTACGATCCGGAAAGCCGCACCTTCACCGGCATCCCGGTCGGCGAGGTGCTCAAGGACCCGCGCTTCGAGGAGGACTTCGCCTACCTCTTCAAGTACTACCGCGAGGCCGTCTTCCAGAAGTTCATGATCATCGGCCCGCATCTCTACATGGCGATGCGGATCGGCAAGACGGTCGACGACCTCAAGACCTTCAAGTGGAAGATCAACAGCGACGGCTCGCTCGAGTACATCGGCAACCGCTTCGACCACGAGTACGTCTATCCCGCCCAGCACGAGTTCGAGTGGACCCGCGCCCACCGCGGCATGCACCGCTCCGGCCTCCACCCGCACGTCTCCATCGAGGACCGCGTCTTTGTCGAGACCGTCGGCGGCGACCTCACGATCAAGGTCGAGGACAACACCGCCAGCGGCCAGGGCATCTACTCGGAGCCGGTCACCGAGAGCGACCAGACGCTCGACGACGCGGAGATCTTCTACGCCGTCGTAGGCTCGCTGATCCTCCTCAAGATCCTGCCCTACCGCGAAAGCCTCCACCGCTACCTCGTCTTCAACGACAAGACCAAGTCGGTGCACCGCATCGACGCGATCGGCGACTCCTGCGTGCTTCTCCCCGACGACCAGGGCATCATCTTCGCCAACGGCTACCTGCTGCAGACCGGCGAGGTGAAGACCTTCGACCACGGCGTGCTCGACATGCGCTTCGAGCGCAAGGTCGCCAGCGCCAACGGCGAGGACGTGCTCTACTCCTTCTACAACCGCCCCGCCGGCGAATACGTCCTGCTGCCCTACAACCGCATCCAGCAGTCGGTCGAGAACCCGATCATGTGCTCGGGCCGCTCGCTCTTCGGCGACGGCCAGCTGGTCCTGTTCCGCGGCGACGGCCAGCCGCAGAAGCACCACGCCCTGCAAATCTGGCAAACGCCGTACTTGGACGACGAGTCGAGCAGCGCCGCGGCCACCGACAAGCAGTCCTTCCTCTACAAGATCGGCAACCCCGAGCTGGTCCGCGGCATGGCCGAGGCCCGCGAGCTGCTGACCCTCCTCCACAAGGACGACTCCTTCGCCGGCCTCTACCTCGATGTCGTCAAGCGCGCCGGCGACCTGCTCGATGCCTACTTCTGGCTCGACCGCGCCGAGTGCCAGTCGCTCGCCGCGCCGATCAAGGAGATCAAGAAGGCCGGCGAATCCGCGATCGGCGAGTTCGACAAGGTCCAGAAGCTCCGCGCCGTCGCCAGCGAGCGCACCGCCACCATCCGCGAGGCCGTCGAAAAGCTGGTCCGCGAGACCAAGACCACCCCGCCGGAGGATCTCCAGGGCTTCGTCCACCAGCTCGCCGGCCTGCGCAAGCTGCGCGGCGAGATCATCGGCCTGCGCGACGTCCGCTACACCGACCCCGCGGTCATCGAGGCCTTCGAGACCGAGGTCGTCACGACCACCGACGAGGTTTCCCAGCGCACCGTCGCCTTCCTGTTAGGCGAAGACTCCCTCAAGTCGTACGCCGCCTCGATCGATGCCCAGGAAGCCGCGCTCGAAAAGATCACCAAGGTCACCGAGGCCGACGAGGTCGCCACCGCCCTCGACCAGGCCGCGGCCGAGCTGGAAATGCTCATCGACATCGTCGGCGGACTGAAGATCGAGGACGCGACCCAGACCACCGAGATCATCGAACGGATCTCCACCCTCTACGCCCGCCTCAATGGCACCCGCGGCTCGCTGCGCAACAAGCGCAAGGAACTCGCCCGCGGGGAAGGGGAGGCGCAGTTCTCGGCACAGTTGAAGCTGCTGTCGCAGGCGCTCGCGAACTACCTCGACCTCTGCGACTCGCCGGAAAAGTGCGACGAATCGCTGACCCGCCTGATGGTCCAGGTCGAGGAACTCGAGGGCAAGTTCGCCGAGTTCGACGAATACATCGAGCAGATCGCCACCCGCCGCGAGGAGATCTACGACGCCTTCGAAAGCCGCCGCACCCAGCTGGTCGAGGCCCGCGGCAAGCGCGCCGGCGCCCTCTTCAAATCCGCCGAGCGGATCCTCGCCGGCATCCGCAATCGCGTCGCCGCCTTCGGCGAGGTCGAGGAGATCCACTCCTACTTCGCCACCGATCCGATGATCGAGAAGGTCCGCGACCTGATCGGCCAGCTCCAGAAGCTCGGCGACTCGGTCAAGTCGGACGACCTGCAGACCCGCCTCAAGACCCTGCGCGAGGACGGCGTCCGCCAGCTCAAGGACAAGAAGGAGCTCTACGTCGACGGCGAGAACGTCATCCGCTTCGGCAAGAACGCCTTCAACGTCAACACCCAGGCCCTGGAAATGACCATCGTCCCCCACGACGAGTCGATGGCCTTCCACCTCACCGGCACCAAGTTCTACGAGCCGATCACCGACCCGGCCTTCCTCGCCACCCGCGACGCCTGGGACCTCGAGGTCCCCAGCGAAAGCCCCGGCGTCGCCCGCGTCGAATACCTCGCCTGGCAGTATCTCACCACGGTAGGGCGTGGCGGCCCCGCCGCGCCGACTTTCTCCGCCGCACCCGAGTCTTCCGACCTTCAGACAACCGACAACCGACAACCGACAACGGACCTCTTATCTTCCCTCCAATCCTTCATGCAGCCCCGCTACGCCGAGGGCTACACCAAGGGCATCCACGACGAGGACGCCGCCAAGCTCCTCGCTGAGCTGCTGCCGATCCAGGCCGAGGCCGGCTTGCTCCGCTACAGCCCGCGCGACCGCGCCGCCGCCCACCTGTTCTGGAAGTCCTGGGAGGATCCGGCGAAAGACCGCCTCGCCAACCAATTCGCCTCCTACGGCAAACGTCGTAGCCTCTTCGAAGGCGGCGACGAGACCGCGGCGTGGAAAGAACGCCTCGCCAGCGCCTTCGCCGATTGGCGCAGCAGCCACGGCCTCTTCCTCGACCTCCACCCGCAGCGCGCCGCCGACTACCTTTCGGAGGAACTCGCCGCCGGCGGGCCCTTCGTCGTCTCCGCCGCCGCGGCCGAGCTCAGCCGCAAGTTCCACCACACCCTGGTCGCCAAGCGCGGCGAGGCGATGCTCAAGGAATCGCTCGGCGACGATTCGGTGCCGCCCTTCGTCAAATTCGAGATCGCCCGCGACTGGCTCGCCGGCTTCGCGGCCAATTACCCCGACGCCCTCGAAGGCACCCCCGCCGGCCTGCTCGCCGCGGTCATCGACGAGGCCGCCGCGCACCTCGCCTGCGGCGGCTTCGAGCAGCGCGCGGTCAAGTCCGTCACTCTCGCCTTCAAGGCCGAGGGCCTGCGCTCCAGCCACCCGCGGATCCAGGACGCGACCTTGGAGATCCACTACAGCGAGTTCCTCGACCGCCTGGCCCGCCACGAGCGGACCGATGCCGCCGCCTTCCGCGCGCTGGCCACCCGCAAGTCCGAGCTGACCGACATCAAGCGCCAGGAGATGCGGCTGGATGAATTCAAGCCGAAGGTCATGAGCGCCTTCGTCCGCAACCGCCTGATCGACGAGGTCTACCTGCCGCTGGTCGGCGACAACCTCGCCAAGCAGCTCGGCACCGCCGGCGCGAACACCCGCACCGACCGCATGGGCCTGCTGCTGCTGGTCTCGCCGCCCGGCTACGGCAAGACCACGCTGATGGAATACATCGCCAACCGCCTCGGCCTGACCTTCGTCAAGATCAACGGCCCGGCGCTCGGCCACAGCGTCACCTCGCTCGACCCGGCCGAGGCGCCCAACGCCTCCGCCCGCGCCGAGGTCGAACGCGCCAACCTGGCGCTGGAGATGGGCGACAACGTGATGCTCTATCTCGACGACATCCAGCACACCGACCCGGAGTTCCTGCAGAAGTTCATCTCCCTCTGCGACGCCCAGCGCAAGATCGAGGGCGTCTGGAAAGGCCAGCCGCGGACCTACGATCTCCGTGGTCGAAAGGTCGCCGTCGTCATGGCCGGCAACCCCTACACCGAGAGCGGCGGCAAGTTCCAGATCCCGGACATGCTAGCCAACCGCGCCGACACCTACAATCTCGGCGACATCCTCGGCGGCCACGAGGCGGCCTTCAAGGCCAGCTACATCGAGAACGCCCTGACTTCGAATGCCACCCTCTCGATCCTCGCCAGCCGCTCGCAGAAGGACGTGCTGATGCTGATCCGCGTCGCCGAGACCGGCAGCCGCGACGGCGCCGATTTCGAGGGCAACTATACCCCCGCCGAGATCGAGGAGATGCTCGCCGTGGTGAAGCACCTCCTTTCCGTCCGCGACACCATCCTGCGGGTGAACCTGCAGTACATCAAAAGCGCCGCCCAGGAGGACGCCTACCGCACCGAGCCGCCCTTCAAGCTCCAGGGCTCCTACCGGAACATGGCGCGCATCGCCGAAAAGATCCTGCCGCTGATGACCCCGGAGGAAGTCCGCCAGATCGTCATCGACCACTACCGCAGCGAGTCCCAGAACCTCACCACCGCCGCCGAGGCGAACCTGCTGAAGTTCTACGAAATGGAAGGCCTGCTCGACGAGGACCAGGCCGCCCGCTGGGAGCAGATCAAGAAGGAGTTCAACAAGCGCAAGCTCCTCGGCGGTGCCGGCGAGAACGACCCCGTCGCCCGCGTCGTCGCCCAGATGAGCCAGTTCAACGACGGCCTCGAGGCGATCAAGGAAGGCATCTCCAGCGCCGGCCAGCACTACGCCCGCCCGCAGAGCCTCACCGACGAAACCGTCGCCCACCTCCGCCAGATCATCGAAGGCCTCCGCGCCGTCCCCGTGCAGGTCGACATCAAGGTCGTGCCGGTCCAGGACGAGAAGGGGAGCATCGAGAAGATCGACGCCCCCGACGACGGGCCGTCGCTGGAGTTCAAGCCGGAGGTGAATCAAGGGTGAATCTCAGATCAGTTTTGGCGAATAATTCGACGTTCCGCTCCGAGAGCTTTTAGAGTTAATACAAACAAGAGACTCTCGTGAGCGGAAACTGGGAAAATTCAGAATACTTTTACCTTAAAGGAAAGCGACCTACTGAGAGGCAGCTGCTCCATCTCAAAGAAGATCTGTTTTATGACGGGCCGGAAATCACCGACGCATACGAGGCGAGCCAATTGATTGATATTCTGCGTGCAGATCCAGTGCTCGGAGCGAAACGAGAATTCTTCGAACTGATGCAATCTGGCCCGAGTTGGCTCGCTTGGGAAAAATGGATGACACACGTGAGTCGAAAGAAGTACGATAGGCAACACTGGCAGGAATGGTGGTCGAGATCGAGGGCCTTTGCTCTCGATGCGGGCTTGGAGCCGCCGGAGGTGCCGCCTCTTCCGTTGTCCTATCAAAGGGGGCCCTACCATACACCCGAGGATCTGCTCGCTGAAGTTCGCCAAGTATTCGGACTTCCGAAGGATGCACCAATCAGGGTTGAAATTTCCGCATCATCACGGGAAGAAGCCATGCTGGCCAAGAGTGAAATTGTGTCCATTCGGGAGCACTTGGGTATAATCGACGATGATTGTCAGTGGATGCTGGCACGGATCCGTGGCGACGAGTTAAGTAACGATGAACTCCTAAGCCTATTTCGCGAGACCGGAGGAGACGACATTGGGATCGCCCAGGAGAGGAAAGTGATGCAGGAGGTGAAAAAGTACTTCGTGAACAACTACGGGGCAATCCGGTCGATGATCAGGGTTTTCAAAGAACAGCTGACGGAGTTTAGTCGCAGCCTGAATAAGGCTTATCCTAAGTGACCAATGAAGCTCGTGAGCGGGGTCTGTGAATGGGACCGGGACGGCGCAATTCAAAAAAAGGCCCGACTCGATCCCCGAAGGCATAGCACTACGCCCAGCCGCAGAGCCTCACCGACCAAACCGTTGCCCACCTCCGCCAGATCATCGAAGGCCTCCGCGCCGGCCCTGTCCGGGTCGATATCAAGGTCGTCCCCGTCCAACACGACAACGCGAGCATCGAAAAGATGGACACCAACGACGGCCCCTCCCTCGAGTTCAAGCCGCAGGTGAATAAGGGGTGAGGCTGGGAGGTCACTAGAGTTGGCGCCGGAGAATTGTCGACTTGGAATCCCCTGCCCGTAGGCCATTCTCCTCTTAGATGGGCGACGAGCGGTATCCTTGGAAGCGGTATTGGGTTCCCGCTGGTAACGCGATCAATTGCGGCTGGAATGGGGACTGGTTTTTCATGCCGTCTGAAGCCGGAAATATTGAAACACCGGAGTTGCTGCAACAAAGGTTACTGGTGCTTCTAGGCGGAGGTGGGATGGGGAAATCGAACGAGTTGGACCTACTCGAATCGTTGATTAGGGCCGAGGGCGACACCATCCTTCGCTTTCGGGCTACCGAGCTCTCAGGGACACCAGCGCAGGCGATCCGCGAAACAGACGAATGGGAGGAACATAGAAGCTCGGGTTCGTCATTGACGTTGCTGATCGATGGCATTGATGAGGCTTTGCCCCACCACCCCGGCCTACTGGACGCACTCACCGGCTTCTTGAAGCGCAATGCACACCCGGCGTTACGTGCGTTTATTTGCTTGCGAAGCGTCGCATGGGACGGCCGTCGACACGCGGACCTACTTCGGGACTGGGGTACCAGTGAGAATCTCTCGGTATATGAAATTTGCCCGCTACGCGAAGAGGATCTGTCAATCGCGCTTCAAGCCCGTGGCCATGACGACCCGTCCCCATTCATCACCTGGATACACGATGGAAGCCTCGGACCCTTGGCGCGCATTCCTATTCACATTGATTCATTGATCGAAAGCTGGGTGACGAATCCAAGCCAGCACGTTTCCGTTGGCCAACTGCGCGACCAGCAGATTTCGCGGTTGCTCAAGGAAACGGCTGAAAGACAGTCTTCCCCGATTCAGACGCCCATCCTTCCTGACTCAAAACTGGAAGCAATCTCGGAACTGATTGGCGTTCACGCAATCCTTTCAGGTCACCTCCGACTCCAGTTTGAGGAACTCGACGACGTCAATTCCTCGATCCTCAATCTACGGCGATTCTTCGACGCGCCCTTGGATGGAAGATGGCGTTGTGATTCGCTCCCCTTTGCTTTTAGCGTCGCCGACCTTCAGGCTCTGTTGGATCGGACGCTTTTTACGAGGGTATCCGGCCCTGGTGAACCGCCCGCTTTCTCGTTTGCTCACCATTCGTTTGCTGAGCGACTTGCGGGACGATGCATGGAGCGACAACCTCTTTATCGTATATTGCGGATCCTGTGCGCAGGCCTTGGCAATCGGATCGCCCCCCAAATGGAAGCTCTCACCGCGATGCTCGCATCTTCGCATCCCGCGCTGGCTGACTGGCTTCTCGAACATCAACCGGACATTCTCCTGCAAAGCGACGGCTTGAATTTCGCTCCATTGTTTCGGGCTCTCACGGTGGAAAGGGTTCTCCGGGAGACCGAGGAATCCGACGAACATCGCCGACTTGAGTATAGCAAAATCGACGCGGGATTCTCCTGTGGAGAAGTGGCGGAAGTCCTAGTGAAGTTTCTAAACGGCACCGATCTGGATGACCGCACCCGTTACGCAACAATCACCATTTGTGCCCGCTGTCCCGATCCTGCATTGGCGTCTTCACTGTGGCACATTCTCAACAATGAGGCCGAACACCGACACCTTCGAGCGAAGGCTCTCGATGCTTGGCTGGGGCTGGCAAGCTATTCACCCGAGGTAAGCCACGAACGCATCTGGCAATTAGCCCGCGGGGAAGCCGGGACCGGGCGCGCCCATGATCGGGCCGATGCGTTGAGCTTCCTGCTCAAGGCCGGAGAGCCAGCAGCAAGTATCATTCCGCTTATCCCGAGGAGTGACGAGAACTCACACGGAAGCCGAGAGATGCTAATCGACCATTATCTGCCCAATTTTCTCAAACCGCCGGAACTCCCCGATGCGCTCAAGTTTCTAGAGAAACGTGGCATGAGGTATGGGGGTGGAATCGATACGGAGGGCCTCGCTGGCACCGTGTATGAGATGGTTTTCGCGAATCTGGATCGCAGTGAGATTCTCGAGGCCTTCGCTCGCCATTGGTGGGCCGTTGGTCGACGCTACCACGCCGAGCTGGGGGCCGACCTCCGGCCAATGATCGATCGCCTTTCTGACTCCTCTCGACAGGCTTTGCTCTCAGCCCTCATTGAGTGCAACGACGGCGTGGAAGACTACTCCCTACTCCAGGTTCCCCTGAAAGTGGCCGATCTTGAATGGGTAGTATCGCGCTTGCCGGCAACGACCGGGCCGTTCAGGGAAAGGTGGCTAAAAATGGTACGTTGGCACTGGTACCAGGCAACCAAGGCAGAAGTTCCCGAATGGTTGGTAAACGGTTACCGAGACGGTGACGAAGATTTCAGGCAAATTTTTCCTACTCCCACCCGAAATCGATCCATCGAAGAAGCAATCTATCGATTTCACCGCGCTGGAGAATTGCGCTTGGAGAGACGTGCCAAGGCCTATCAAAGAAAGCGCGGCATGCGTCCCAAGCCATTTGGACGCCAAGATTTCACTGACGTTGTCGAAGCCCAATTCCGATCAAATGCCATCTCAGGATGGATTCGCTTCGCCAGTCGGGCTTGGCACTGGATGGAGGGGGACGATGAAGCTTCTCCTAAGGAAGAAGATGGAATACGCCGATCTCCAGGCTGGATTGCACTTTCAGAGGACGGGAGAAGCGCGGCCACCAATGCTGCGCGGTCCTTCCTGGAATCCGAGAGTGCACCAAGTTCAACTGGAACGTGGACCAACGGGCTCGAAGCTGGGTATCTCGCGATGGACCTCCTTGAGGAGATCATCACGACCGATCCCAGTTTGGCCAAGATCGTGGCTGAACGATGGATTCCTGCGGTAATTCGCCGTTCCAACGTCGGCGAAAGGCGTCACCAGCAACTGGTGAATTTGGCGAAGTCTCTCGATTCTCAGAAAGTTCGGCGCGAGATGATCGCCATCGCTAAGGATGGCCTTGAGCACTGGGATCGTTCTCTCCACCTGGGGGCCTTTAGTGAAAGTTGGGATGGTCTCGACAGCGAAGAATTGCTGGCGTTGATGAGGTCCCTTCTCTGCGGTGCAGCTCACAAGAGGACGCTCACCCGCCGCAACAAGAAGTTTCCCTCTGTTGCCAAGAATCATCAAAAGCTAGAGCTTCGACAGGCAGGCGGTTTCGCGGCTGCGCTCCAATTTCTTGCCAACGTTGACCGGCCTGCGGCCTGCCGCTTGCTCGCCAGTTTATCTCACATTCCATTAGCAATGCGGAAGGGGCGACACCGCGCTGTCCTGGTGCTTGTACTTCTTGCGCCACTCAGGCTGCCGGAATGCATGGAGAAGGCGCGGGACATCGTCTTTTCGAGCAAGAGGCGGGAACTTCGGACTGCCTTCAATAGCGTGCTTTCCAAGCTGAATCATGATTACTCCGACGAAGGTTGGCTCTCCAAACTCAATGCCACCCAAGTCGCTCTCATCTATCGCTCATTCGTCCGAGCATTTCCTGAAATGTCAAAATTCGAGTTTCGAGGTGGACGCGTCACTCTGGCTGAAGAAAGGAGAGATTTTGAGAGTTCGTTGATGAAGCGCCTGAGTGAATTGGGCGCGGCGGCCGAGATTTTGCAACTACTTCAAGAGTTCAAGTGCGAACTGCGCAAGGATAGCCTCCGCTGGTACCTTAGAGATGCTCGCCGTATCCAAGCAGAGGAAAAGTGGACTCCTCCGAGAGCTGCAGAGATTTCGAAGTGGCTCATTCAAGAGGATGGCTTGCTCGTGAGGACTGAAGAGGACCTCAAGGAGGCGGTATTGGTGTCACTTGGCCGTTTCCAAGATTCGATTGCGCGGGAGGGACGCTTCGTCCTCGACTGCTGGTCGCGGCAAAAGGACGGCTCCTATCGGCCGGTCCTCGAAGAAGACCTGTCTGCGAGGGTCGCCGATTCCCTCCGCGAGGACCTTGAACGGGTAATTGTTTCGACCGAGGAACAGCTACGACTCGGGGTCAAAAAGCAGAGGACCGACATCAAGGTAACCCTAGAGGTTGAAGGCAGGCGGCTGGCCGTGATTGTCGAGCACAAGCGGGCTCACAATTCTGGGGTGTTGAACGACATGAAAGAGCAATTGGTGGAACGGTATTTGATCCCCGCTGGCATCGCCTCTGGGATCTATTGGGTCAGTTGGTTCGATGACTTCGATGCATCGGAGCCCAGGGTGAGAAACCGCCTTGGCGTAGGATCACCTGGTGAAGCTCGTGACGTTCTTGTGAAACAGGCTAGTGATGTTTCGGGCGCCACGGGACTTAGGATCTCCGCATTCGTTCTGGATTGCACCAAAAGCAGCCAATAAGGGTTGCGAGAAAGTGCTTGTCCCGAACTGCACTAAATTTAGCCCGCGGACCTTCGAAAAGTCTGTTAGGAAATCCGGCCCGGACGGGTTTCTGAGGTCCGTCAGACAAAGCCCGCCTCTTTATGGACTCTGATTTAGTCTAGCCTAAGGTTAATCGTACTGGAGAATCGCGATTTCCATCCTCTCTCGCGCCTCGCAGCACCATTCCGAATACATCTCAACGGTCGCACGCCATGACTCCCATTCTTTGTCGTCAGTTCGGATCGCCATACGGTAGAGGTCATCGACCGATGCTGCGTAATCCTGAAAGCGCCTATCCAGTTTTCTCACTCGTGGAGCCAGATCGGGAAATGAAATCGCGATCTCTATAGTGCCTTCCATTTCGGTCAATCGTGATCTCATCCCATCCATCATATCTGATCTTAATTGTTCATCTGCCAAGCACTTACTCATTAGCTGGACTGCCGAATTCTCCAGATCTACCAATTTGCCGATCAATGGGTCTACCAAGTTACGATACTCCTTCATCGACTCAATGACTGGCCCGATACTCCAAGCTTGCTCCGGCGGCCACACAAAGTCCCCAGCTTCGTCCAAAAGCGGATCGCGCATCGTTTGTCCTAGCGCTACGAACAAATGGTCCACCTGATCATGATCGTTTGGCCAGCTCGTACGAGGCCCAAGTAACTTCCCCATCCGCCGCAATCGGCTCGAATTTAATCCACCGAGTTCAATAAGTTTGAACTGAGAGTAAAGCCGGAGATCAAGTGGTTGCCTGCGCCCAAGCTTCAGCCTGATGAACAGTGCTTCGTAGCCTGCGATTAGCGATACCAAATAGCCAAATGGAATCATCAAAATAGCAAGGAATATCGGAAGGACGAAGGCTTGAAGTGCCTGAAGTCCTAGAAGCTCACCCCGCCCCCTCCAGAGGGAATGAACGACGAATAAAAGCATCCAGAACCCCAACGATCCTTGAACAAATCGGAAAAATCCAACCGCCAGACGATTTTTCTCGTCTGTTTCTCCGACGGCGATCAGCACTGTCACTAGGATCATCAACAGCAGCCAAATCAGCTCCATTGAATATGACATAGTGTAAACATTCACAAGAAACTCGAATACGATGACGCCTTTGATCTGGTCCATCGCAAGAGCTTTAAACTTAGCGTTAGGGTCCAATTCGTTGACACCCCGGAATGCGATGCTGGTTCCCGAGTAGATCGACCAAATCACGGCATCCTTGAGCAACGTTTCGTTCCAGAGTCCGACTGCTTTTAGCACCCAAATCCCCGCTGCAACAACTCCCCAACAAGCCAATGCCGTGAATGCGAGCTTCCAATTCAGCGCGCATTTCACGAGGGCGAATATTGATGGCCTAACCTTGGGGTTAGTCAGGCAATATGCGATCACTGCCAAGATGAAGGTCGCGGCCGCAAGCTCACGGTTGTTCAGATCAATCATTGAATATCGTGGCTCTTGTAACCAAACCCCGCCAGAAACGCCACTACACACGAATCTTCAATTTCCAAATCTAGTGGGGAAAAATGCTCGTCCCCTATCAATGTCCCAGCAGCCTTTTCAAAACGGGCTCGAAGGCATCCGCCTGGCGGTAACGATAACGCGATAACGCGCCAGGCATTCAGTCGTATCACACCACAGGCATCTCATTGATTCCCAGGAACCCAAGGAGCAGATTCCGCTCCCGAATTCCAGGGCGGATCGCTTCGGGCTTCGGACGGTGCTTGGGCACACGGGAATGAAGTGCGGGAGGCTGCAGCCCCGGGCGAAGCGGATCCTCGCCTTCCCCGGGCTGGTGCCCGGCGGCTCCCCATCTCCACCGTGCATCTTGGTCGTCCGTCCCTGCCTGAGGTCTTTTCCCAAGCATGACAAAACGCCCTGCAACCTCTTCCCGGCCGGGTGGTTTCAGGAGGTTGGACCTCAATACCTGCCATGAAACCAAAAGCCCTCTTGCTATCCGGACTTCTCGTCGCCGCCGCACCCGCACAGGAAGCCACGCCTCCCGCCGAACCGCCGGCCACGCCGGAGCAGTCTCCCGCCGCGAATCCCGCTGCCGATTTGACCGCTGCCGCTGAAAAACTCGCCGCGGCCACGAACTACACGTGGAGCCAGACGACATCGTTCGGCGGCAATTTCGGCGACCGCACGACCACCGGCAAGAAGGGCAGCGGCGGCTTCCTGCTCGTCACCATGCCGGGCCGCGACCGGGAATTCCAGGTGCTGTCCCGCGGCGGCAAAGCTGCGATGCAGCGCGACGGCGCCTGGGTTGTCCCCGATCCCAATGGGGAAGAACAAGGCCCGGGCCGGTGGATCGCGCGGATGTTGCAAAACCTCCGGGAACCCGCGGTCGAGGCGAAGGAACTGGTCGCCAAAGTCACCGAGCTGAAAGAGGAAAGCGGCACCTTCGTCGGCAAGCTTTCCGAGGAAGCGGCGAAGGAGCTGATGAGCTTCCGCGGTGCCGGACGCCGGGGCGGCGGCGGTGGTGGCGCGCCGCCGGAAATCACCGGGGCGGGGGGATCGGTCACCGTCACGGTCGCGGACGGTGTCCTCACCGGCTACCGGACGATGCTGACGGGGCGGATGAATTTCAACGGCGAGGGCCGCGACGTGACCCGCACCACCGAGGTCGAGTTCACCAACGTCGGGTCCACGAGCTTCGACATCCCGGAAGCAGCCGCGGGCTTGCTCGTGGAGTGAGTCGATGGCCGGGAAATCGGCGATGACCCATCGCGACGGCCGCCCCGAATCGGCGGGGCGGCTTCATGCATTGGACTGCCCGTCCCTTTCCAGGGAAGCGGCCTTCGTCCTTGCCTTCAAATTTCGCGTCCTTTCGCGCGATTTCGCGGTTGGGATCCGTGACCCTCGGTTCCTTGGAGGGCTGACGGCCCGGTCGATGGCAGCGGGTGGAGAGGGGCGGCGCATGTCGCCGGATGGGACGGGCCTTCAGCCCTTGGGATTCCTCCAGGACCGGTGAACCCGGGCTTGCAGCCCCGGCGGGTATGGGGCGGACCATTGGCCCTGGAGACAGGCCCCAACTCGGTGGCGCTGAAGGACCTCGGGGCAAGCGGGGAGTCTTCTGACGGTTGAGGGAGCCGTTTTGCTTACCGTCAAAGCGCCATTGGCCGGAAGCCCTTTCTGATGGTCTCGAGAAAATGTCGGCCCCTTGATGCGCGGAACAAACCGTCGCGGGTGGGTTCTTCACGGAACACAACTTGGGAATATCACGCGGGAACGCCGGCTCGCGCCTGAGCCGCAGATGATCGGACCTCGAATTCACTCATGATCCACCCGATCGATTCATTTTATCACTTATGACTTTACGGAAGCAGAAATCAAATGCCCCACTGGTCTCCGATGACACGCCGTTCGACTTCCATTCTTCTCGCCGCCACCTTTTTCGCCATGGGCTCCAGCGGCCGGGCCGCAACCCTGGTGACCTTCGATAACCTCGCGCTGGCGATCTATCAGGATTCTTTCAGTGACGGTGGCTGGACAATTTCCGCAACGAGCGGTGGTTCAGGTTCGGTCAACCTCGGAGTCGAATCGAACGTCGGGCTGCAGAGCAGCAACGTCAGCGATCACGTCGTGACTTTCGGGTTCCCCTTCGTGGCGGGCAATCCGCTCACCGAGGTTCGGATCAGCCAGACCTCCGGGCAACCTTTCAAGCTGGAAGGACTCTCGCTTGGAGACGGCTTCGGCAACTCGAATTTACGGATCGAGGCCTATCTCGGCGGCGTTTCGGCAGGATACGCGGCGGTCGACGTGAATATCTTCAATTCGGTCGTTCCGGTGACCTTCACCGGCTGGGACAATCTGGATGAAATCCGGATCACGAACTCTACCGGCGGGGCGGACCTGAACTTCGATCTCGACGACATGACCGTCGCCGAAGCGGTGCCGGAGCCGGCAAGCATCGGATTGCTGGGGCTCGGAGCCGTGGCCTTCCTCCGGCGCCGGAGGAAGTAGCCGGGATTCGCCTCTCCCGCGAAGGAAGATCTCGGGCCTTTGCGGGCGGCTTCACGGCTGTCGTGCCTGGTTGGCTGCCATGGCATGAAGGAACTGACACCAAGATTCCCGTCCCTTCATAACGAAGCGGCCATCGTCCCTGCCCTCAAATTTCGCGCGATTTCGCGGTTGGGAGCCGGGACCCTCGATGCCGTGGAAGGCTGACGGCCCGATCGATGGCAGCGGGTGGAGAAGGGCGGCGCATGACTCCGGATGAGGCGGGCCTCCAGCCCTCTTTTCTCCCGGAACCGGCGGAGCCGGGCTTGCAGCCCGGGCTGGTATCGGGCGGACCTTGGGTCCTGGGAGACAGTCATCCCGCCGTTGGCGCTGGGAAACTTCGGGGCCGGTCGAGGGGCTACTGTCGGTTCAGAAACCCCTTTTGCTTACCGTCAAAGCTCCATTGGGGAGTGTGAGAAACACGGGCGTGAGTCCGGGGCGCGGGGTTTTCGGAAATAACCGGGTGACAGACGCCTCTCACTCTAACATGCCCATGACGTCCCTGCTCCAGCTCAAGTTCCTGCCGCGCAATCCCGATCTCGCCCTGTTGCTTCTCCGCCTGTGGCTGGGTCTTTCCATGCTCGTCCTGCACGGCTGGCCGAAACTTCAGAAGCTGGTTTCCGGCAAGCATGAGTTCGCGGATCCGATCGGGATCGGGGAGATGCCGAGTCTGGTGCTGGCGGTGGGGACCGAGTTCGTGGGTGCCGCCCTGCTCATCATCGGCCTGTTCGCCCGGCTCGGCGCGCTGATGCTGGCGGCGACGATGGCGGTCGCCTGGGGCGTCACCCATCAGATGAAACTCGCCGGCCCCGACAATGGCGAGCTGGCCTTCATCTATCTGGCAGGATTCCTCGTCATCGGGCTGGCGGGCGGCGGGAAATACAGTGTCTCGGATCAGGGCTGAGCCGCGGCGGGCTTGCTGGAAGTCCGCTGCTGGTCCTTCGCACCATGCTGCGGGATGCCCCCCGCCGGTTCCAACAGCTTCAGGGCGGCGGCGAACTTGCCGGCAACTTCCAGCACCAGCGCCCTGTGGTAGGGCAACAGGCGCCGG
>NZ_JACZFQ010000057.1 GCF_014904755.1 Neoluteolibacter marinus | reverse complement strand
GATTGGTCCGATTGGTCCGATTGGTCCGATTGGTCCGATTGGTCCGATTGGTCCGATTGGTCCGATTGGTCCGATTGGTCCGATTGGTCCGGGGGGCAACGCGATGGCTGGAGCGGCGGATGGCATTGGATTGCCTGTCCCCCAATCCGGTCCCTTAATCACCCGCACCACCCCGTCACCCGCACCATCCCGCCACCCATGAAATCCGCAAACCGCCAGCACAAGACGACCGCCGCTCTCAAGCTGCTATTCCTGCTCGCTGCCGCCAGTGCCCACACGGCATCCGCGGAGCTGGTGCTGAGCGCCTTCACCGGGAAGATCGATGGCAATGGCGCGCGGCTGGACAAGCGGCTGGTGCAGCACTGGGATGACGTGGCGACCACCGTGAGCTGGCAGGCGGAACTCGCCGCGGGCGAACTGGAAGTGGTGGTCTCCCAGGCGGCGGAAGCGGGATCGGCGGGAAACCTCTACGAGGTGGAGATCGCCGGAACCAAGCTGCCCGGCACGGTGAGGGATACCGGCAGTTACGAAAATTATCAGGAGGTGACCCTCGGCACCATCCGTGTGGCCACGGCGGGGAAGCAGCGGATCATCGTGCGACCCCTGAAGAAGGGCGACCGCGGCGTGATGAATCTGCGGAGCGTCCTGCTGCGCGGACCGGCCAGCGAGGGAGCGCACCAGATCCTGCCGCCGCAGCCGGGCTGTTATTTCCCGAAGAAGGCCTACGTCCCGGAAGCGTTGCCGGTGTTCTCCCAAGTGAAGGACCGGCTGCCGGAGCCGATCCTGCCCTCCCACCCCGAGTGGCAGGCGATGTATTGGAAATGTTGGGAGCTGGCGTTTTCCCATCTCCGCGCGCCCCAGCCGGGATCGCCGCTGGTGTCGAACTGGCTGGATGAAGCGTTCAGCCCGAACATTTTCCAATGGGACACCTGCTTCATGATGATGTTCGCGCGCTACGGGCACGCGGAGTTTCCGGCGATCCAGTCGCTGGACAACTTCTACGCGCTGCAGCGTCCATCCGGATTCATCTGCCGGGAGTATGACGAGGCGGGCGGCGGCGAAATCCATTTCGGCCACGACGGTGGGCTCAACGATCCGACGGGTTGGAAGAACACCATCAATCCGCCGATCTTCGCCTGGGCGGAGACGGAGAACTACAAGGTCACCGGCGACAAATCCCGCTTCGCCGCGATCCTCCCGGTGCTGGAGAAATACGTGGAATGGCTCAACCGCGACGGCGACCCGGGCGATCTGGATGTGGACCGGAGCGGCCGCAAGTCGAAGGGCACGCCGCACGGACTCTACTGGAACACCCCGCTCGGCTCCGGCTTGGACAACACGCCGAAACCCACCGAGAATGGCTGCGGCTGGGTGGACATGTCCTGCCAGATGGTGATGCAGTACAACGACATCGCCACCATCGCGCGGGAACTCGGCCAGCTGGAAAAGGCGAAGGCGGCGCTGGCGGAAGCGAAGGCGATTTCCGACCGGATCAACCGCTGGTGCTGGGATGAGAAGGACGGCTTCTACTATGACGTCGATGCCGCCGGGAAAAAGTTCCGCAAGAAGACCGCTTGCGGCTTCTGGCCGATGATTGCCGGCGTCGCGTCCAAACAACAGGCGGCCCGGCTGGTCGAGCACCTGAAGGATCCCAAGGAATTCAACCGCCCCTTCCTTTTCCCCACGCTCAGCGCGGACGAGAAGGAATACCGCGCTGACGGCGGGTATTGGCTGGGCGGCGTCTGGGCGCCTTCGAACTATGTCATCATCAAAGGGCTGGAGCGCTACGGCCACGAGGCGTTCGCCGCAGAGGCGACGGAAAAGTACCTCGCGGCGATGAACGAGGTCTTCAAGAAGACCGGCACCGTTTGGGAAAACTATGCGCCCGAGTCGATGAACCCGGGGAATCCCGCTCGCGGGGATTTCGTCGGCTGGACCGGCTGCGGCCCCATCGCGCTCTACATCGAGAACGTGCTGGGCTTCCGCCCGGATGGCGCGCGCCGCACGCTGCACTGGAATCTCCGTCTCGCCGAGCCACATGGCATCAAGCGCCTTCGGTTCGGCAGCGTGTCGGCCGATCTTTTCCACGACGGCAAGGAAACGGTCACCACCCGCTCCAACGAACCGTTCACGCTGACCGAGGGCGGGAAAAACCATGCCATCCCGGCGGGAGAACACACCCTCAGGATTCCGCTGGCGGGAGGCCGCTGAGACAGGAGGTGCGCGGCGGGTGTCGACCGATGAGCCGTTGAAGAGGCGAAGCCATTGAAATGCCCGTCCGCTTCATAAAGAAGCGGCCTTCGTCCTTGCCTTCAGATTTCGCGTCCTTTCGCGCGAGTTCGCGGTTGGGATCCGGGGCCCCCGATTCCTTGGAGGGCTGACGGCCCGATCGATGGCAGCGGGTGGAGAGGGGCGGCGTCTGTCTCCGGATCGGACGGGCCTTGGGCCCTCTTCCCTCCAAGAACCGGTGAACCTGGGCTTGCAGCCCAGGCTGGGATCGGTCGCGCCCTTGGGTCCTGGAGACCTGATCCGCCGTTGGAGTTGAAGGCTTTCGGGGCCATGATTTTCGGGAAAGTGTAGTTCGGCACCTCCTTCTGGATCCAGATCCGCATTTGATCGCGACCTGATAGGCTGATCTCCGTAGATTCCCCGGTCCTGTGGCATTTGCTTTCCGGAAATCCCGGTGCATCGGTCTGTCAGATGCGGCAACGCATGGTGCCCATGGCCCGGGGAGGGGCTGCGGGCACCCTTTCTTCATGAGAACTTGTCCCTTGTCCGGTTCCGCCAAAACGGCTTGCTTGGGTAGCATGAAACGTTTTCACGCATCGGCATGCGCGGCCTATCTCGGCGTTATGTGGACGGCCACCGCTGAAAGCCACGTGTTCACGGACACCTCGGGGCGCAAGGTTACCGCCGAGCTGCTGTCGGTCTCCGAAGAGAGCATCCGGATTCAGCGCAACGACGGAAAGATCTTCACGATCGCGATCGACACCCTGATCGAGGACGACCGCGACTACGTGGAGGAGTGGAATGACGAACGCACCGAGGAAGCCGAGCGCGAGCACTCGGAGGCGGAGGCCGCCCGGCTGGCGATCGAGAAACGCGCGAAGGTCGGTGAGTTCTGCACCGCGAAGATCGGGGTGAAGGTCGGCAACGGCGAGTGTTGGACCTTGGCCGACGAGGCCTACAAGTCTTGCGGTGCGCGGCGACCGGGAGGTGACCTGCGGGTTTGGGGACGGGAAATTGATCTCAAGAAGGAAGAGCTCGAGCCGGGCGACGTCGTCGAGTTCCGGACGGCCGCCATCGCCGGCTACGGAACGTCCGGCCCGGAGCACACCGCGGTGGTGGTGAAGGGCGGCCGCCGCGGACGGGCGACGATCGCCGAGCAGAACTGGGGCGGCAACAAGACAGTGAGAACCGTGGAGATCGATCTCCGCAAGGTGGACTCCGGCAAGGTCATGGTCTATCGCCTCGAAAAGGGCTGACGGATCACTTCGCCGAGAAAAATGCCTGACCCGAATGGCACTAAATTCAGGCGGCCTTCCGGTAGCGGGCGCGCATCAAAATGCCCGTCCCTAAATAGAGAAACGGCCTTCCTCCTTGCCTTCAAATTTCGCGTCCTTTCGCGCGATTCCACGGTTGGGATGCGGGACCCTCGATTCCTTGGAAGGCTGACGGCCCGATCGATGGCAGCGGGAGGAGAGGGGCGGCGCGTGTCTCCGGATGGGGCGGGCCTTTAGCCCTCTTTTCTCCGTGAACCGGTGGACCTGGGCTTGCCCCAGGCTGGTATCGGTCGCGTCCTTGGCGCTGACCGATTATCTCCGATGAAGGTGGTGAGTTTGAGGTGAATCAAGATACGCGGCTGCCAAATGGATCCATGGATGGATGACTCCGTGGCTGGCGATCTCGGCTCCGAGCGCAGTGCTCATGAAAGATGGGTCGGGAATCATCCCCACCCGGCCAAGATCGAGGCGGTCCGCATCCCAACAGGTTCCGATGGTGGGATCGTCATGATGATGCGAATCGGTGTGCCCGACGCAGGCTTCGTGCAGCAGATCGAACTCCTCGTCGGTCACGTCGAACGCGGAACCGCGAAGGGATCCCGCGAACTCCGCCCCCCGCTTGCCATGATCCGGGTCCCAACCCTCGCTCTCACGGCGACTGTCGTGGAACAGGGCAAACAACCTCACGACCGTCACATTGGCACCGGTCCGCGACGAGAGAACGCAGCCATTGCGTTCGACGCGCCGCCAATGATCGGGGCCGTGTACCGAATACGAATCCCGGTGGCTGGGGGCATCCACCACGATCTGCCAGAGTTTTTCGTAGTTGATCGGGTTCATTCCAGTGGGCTGGGCATCCTTCGCCGAGAATATGCCTCTCCCTTGTCAACGAGTCCAATCTCCAGGCAAACATTCCTCCATGGCTTCGGCCCGGATGGCCTCAAGCTACTCCTGCTCGATCCGATAGAAGGCCCTCTCCCCGGTGGCGGTGAAGTCCTGAAGCGTCCCGCCGGTGGTCCCGGAGAGGGTGATCGAGTCCTTGATGTCGGGGGTGCTGAAATCCAGGCTCGTCGACTTGTTCAACCGATAGGTCCCGCCATCGACGCCGCCGGTGAAATCGATCGTCACGGTCGACCCCGACCGGGTGATCGCCACGATTTCGGGCACCGCCGGGACCGGGGGCTCGATCCCGAATCCAAGGATGACCTCGTCCACCGTGTAGCTCAGGTTCCTGCCCTGGATCGAGGTGTTGGCGACGAGGGAACCGGCCATCGCGGCGTAGGTGCCGGCGGCCAGGCCTCCCGTGGCGTTGATCTCGTTGCTCAGGCCGGTCGACGAAGCGGACCAGGTGTCGTCATCGTTGACGGTCAGCGTGAGCGTGAAGCCGTCCGCGAACGATTGGACGCTCGCCTGGTTCCCGTTCAAGGCGGTCTGCGTCACGTTTCCCCCGGGGGTGCGCTGTACGAACCGCCAGTCGTTGTAGTTCGTTCCTCCGTCCAGCAGGATGCCGATCGACCGGGCGGCGTTGTTCCACAGCCCGTTGCCCGCGCTGGAGGTGCTCGTGGTCGCACCGAAGAACCAGCCGTTGTAGTGGATGTAGCCCGACCCGGTTTGGCCTTTTGAGAAGTTGGAAACCACCCAGATGAGGGTGAAGCTTGGATTTCCCGACGCATCCACCGCGGCCGAGGTATTCAGGCCGATCGCCGCATTGTCGGACGCTCCGCTGGTGATCGTGACCACCCCGCTGGCAGGAAACGTGAGGTCATCGGTATTCGCCGCGCCCCCCGAGCCGTTCCAGAGCGTCTGGAACCCGGGGCCGGTGTCCGCCCCTTCGCCGAAGTCATTCTCAAGCATCACGGTGTCGGCCCCGGCCGGGGCGACGAGGGAACCCGCCGCCAGCACGAAGGGCAGCAGCGGCAGAACGAACCTTCGTCCGGATGTCGGCGGAGTGACCGGGCCGGGGAGCCTTTTGGTTCGGTTCGACCGCCAGGCCGACAACGGAAAGAGGGCGAATGGCTGTGGCAACGGGTGGAGGTGCTTCACGAGGAAGCGATCCTGCCGTACACGAGCTGAACGGAAGATGAATGCGGGTGACGTTCGCCCGATCCACCGGGCTCATCCCGGAGAATGGGAAGACGCATCTCCCCTTGTGGTCCCTGGCATTTTCTCGCATGAGAAGATCTCTCGCTTCCAAGCGCATGATCGGAAAGATTCAGGAGGTCGCATGACCTACCGCAGGCTCTTTCACTGGATTCTCGCCGGCACAACGCTGGCGATCGGGGCGCTGTGGTCGTGGTCCTGCTGGGGCTGCGCGGAGCTGCGGGCGGGCCATCCGGCGAGATTGGGATCCTATCACGTAGGCCTGTGGTCCGGCACGGTGATCCTGGAGCTCGACTCGCCCGAGTCGAGGCCGACGGAGGCCGCGGCGGATGCGGTGCCCATCGTACAACAATTCTTTCTCCCGGGGCTGCGGGGCCATGATTGGAGCTACCGCCGGAACTCGAGCTCGGATCTCAGCGCCCGACATTACACCTACCGGCGGACGGGAAAGATCGGGGTGGAGAAAACGTTCCACCCCATCGTGATGGGCCACAAGTCCCCTCCCCATTTCAGCGCCGCCTATCGGGTGGATCTCCCGCTGTGGGTGCCGTGGCTGCTGATCGTGGGGCTAGCCTTCGCCGTGACGCGTTGGCTGGAGCAGCGAACTGCGGAGGCTCAGGTGCGCGAGAATTAGCAACCGGGGAACAGGAATTGGCGCGGACTCGTGCAAAACCCCATCGGTTAGATGCAAACTGCCTTGTCGAGTCCCTGCCGTCACGGCCCGGATTGCGTCAAGAACGCCGGAGATAAAAGGGATCCCAGCGCTTTTCGAGCGATGGCATCGCTCCTGCGGAACGACGTCGCATGGCAAACCAATTGATGACTGCCTACATGCGGAAGCTGCAGTCCCTTTGCTGCGGCGAACTCCAGTTGCTCGCCTTTCTGGGTGATGTCGCCGAGCAGGTTTCGGACTTCAAGTTCGGATCTTCGGTCCACGGGCTCCAACGCTTGTGCGGCGAGCGCAAGGACTCGCTCGAGATGATGGCCGCTGACCACGGCTTCGTAGGGATGGAGGACGATGGCGACGGAATGAGCCGGCTGGTGACGGAAGGTCGCCACGAACTCCGGCATTGTGCCCGCGGCCGCTCGCGTGACGTGGTGATCGCCGACATCTGCACCCCCCTGCACCACTTCCTGCTGCGCAACTACCGGCTTGCCCGCGAGCTGGCCGGGCGCCTGGGACTGGACGAGGACGCCGCGCGTCTTGCCGACCTGATGGATTTGGTGGAAGAGCGCTTCCCGCCCGCCTTGGATCGTCCGGTCCGGCGCACTGCATTCGCCCGACCTGCGCTGGCCGTGTGACCGTGGCGGTTCCAGGAAGTCACACGCTCCCATCCATGCCTGTCCCTCTATGTCTGTCGAGAGGAGGAGGGAGGCGATGAGCCGCCATGGTCGGTTCGCGCTCTCCAACTGGCAGCAGGGGGACTGACCGGAATTCCATGACCAAGACCGCTGGATCCCGTGGGGCAATTCCGCCGCATCGTTGTTGATGCGGGCCCGCAGACCTGCGAGGGAAAGCCATAGGGCGCAGGCCGCCTGATGATCATGCGACCCCTCTCCATTGCCTTCACCTTCGCCCTCCTCGTGGGTGGTGCCGCGCTTGCCGACTTCGACCCGGTCAATTGGCACGACGAGGAGTTGACCGCGGCAGGCGGACCCTTCCGCCCGTACTTTTTCCCCGATGCATCCGGCAACCCGCGGATCGCGGTAAAAAGCAGCACCGGCGGGAGTAGCGCGACTCTCCGGCTGCTGACCCAAGGACCGCCCGCATGGATCACCGGAACCGACGTCTCCCTCCCCCAGAACCGGCACGGGGTATTCGTGCCCGCACCGGGTGGCGGCGGCTACCTGGTGGCCAGCCGCAACAACACCTCGCTCATGGTCGCGGTGTTCGCCGCAGATGGCTCCGCCAAGGTCGATATCGCACCGCTGAGTCCCACCGACCTCACGGCGGTCAGTGCCTCGCTCGACCCGTCAGGCGTCCTGCATATCGGATACGTGCAGGATGGCACCACGCTCGGTTACGCGCGCCGGAACGGGGAAGGGCCGAACCGCTGGCGGGTGGCGGACGTGGATGAGCCCATCGGCGATCCGGTCGCCAGCACTGCCATCGTCGCGTTGTCCACCACCAGCGCGTCGGTCTATTTCACGGTCAATTCCGACCTTGGCCGCCTGGACCTGTGGCGGGCAAGGCCGGTCGAAGTCGCGGGTATGCTGACGGTGGTTCACGACACGCTGAGCCCCTTGGTGAAATTCGCGGACTACGTCCAGGCCCCAATCTGTGGCACCCGGGGCGGAGGGACCGAACGGCTCTACTATATGGGTAGTGATGGCGGCGACTCGTGGAAGCTGCGGCGTCTTCAGAATGGCGTCGGCGCCGATCTCGAAACGCAAGGCACCACCGTCGATTGCCGGGGCATCCACTCCGCGGTGCCGTCCGACGGCCGCGAACGGATCGCCTGGTACGACGCCAGCGGTCGCGTGCTCCACTACCTCCGACCCGATACCGCGACCGATGGTCCGCCTTACGAGGCTTTTCATCCCTTGATCGTCTCCGGCAGCCAGACCCATGCCGAACTCGAGGGTTTCATGTTCACTCCCGATGACGTGCCCTGCCTGTTGTACCGCAATGGCGCGGGGGACGACTTCGTGTGCTTTCCTCGGGACAGCTTCGATACCGATGGCAATGGCCGCGATGACCTGCTCGACATCGCCTTCAATTCCCCCGTGGCCAGGCTCGAAGTCCTGCCAATGGGTGAGGCCGCGCCGGGACTGCCGTTTTCCGCCGACCGCTTCAACGTCCGGTTCCCGACCATCGGGTCCGCCTCCTTCGACGGCACCGCGGTGGTCAGCTTGTCCCGGAACCTCCGCTGGGAGGTGGAATACTCGCCGGACGCGAGCATGTGGGAACCGGCGGACGGAGTGGCGTCTTACAATCTGACCGCCACCAATGGAAGCATGCGAACCTTCACCGTGGTCTCGGAAAACTCTGCGCCGGGATCGCTTTCCAAACGTTTCGCCCGCGTGGTGGTGACCCGCCCGGAGTTTCCTTACTAGGACGGAGCGCAGCGTTTCCGAGCCTCAGCAAGTGACCGTGAAAGGGGGCTGCCCCAACGAAACGACGGTTCAACAACGGAAATGCCTCTCCCTTTATGAAGAGGAGATCCAGCGCAGACAGGCGGAATCATGCATCTAACACTGCCCGGAGTCCGTGCAGTCTGCGCAGATCGCGTCACGGCGGGAACGGGCTGCGAGCGCCCCGAAGCCTTGTCCTACAGGGGTTCCAGCGCTGTCCGGTGAGCCTGGCACCAAGGATGCGATAGGGAAGATGAACCCCGCGGGCAACCGCAGCACCCCTTCACATCATGAAACTTGAAAACCTCGAAAAACTCCTCGTCCACGAACTCAAGGACCTCCACAGCGCCGAAAAGCAGATGCTGGAAGCCCTGCCCAAAATGGCGGACGCGGCCACTCATCCTGATTTGAAGAAAGCGTTCCGCGATCACCTCGCGGAGACCAAGACCCACGTGACCCGGCTGGAGTCGATCTTCGCCGGCCTCGATTTCCAACCCGGCGGTCACCGCTGCGAAGCCATGGCGGGCCTGGTCAAGGAGGGCGCGGGCATGATCAGCGCGGACGCGGATCCAACCGTTCGCGACGCCGGGCTGATCGCCGCGGCGCAGCGGGTCGAGCACTATGAAATCGCCGCCTACGGCACCGCCGCGGCACTCGCCACCAAGCTGGGCAGCCATGAGATCGCCGCCACGCTTCGGAAGACCCTTGAAGAAGAGGGCAAGGCGGACCGTGACCTCACGCACCTGGCCGAGCGGGTCATCAACTTCAAGGCGCTCATCGCCTGAGATCCGGCCGGATCACCGTGGCCAGGGCACCCCGCCCCGGCCTCTTGTCCGGGATGCAATCAACCACCACACCAACCACTACAACATCATGAACACGACCTTGAACGAACACTGTATCGACGTCTGCAACAGCCTTCTCCGTGGAGAACTCTCCGCGGTGGAAACTTACAACCAGGCGATCGAAAAACACGCCGGGACCCCCGAAGCCACCGAACTCGCCCGCGTCCGCGACGAGCATGCGCGATCCGTGGCGAAGCTCCGCGCCAATGTCTCCGAAATGGGAGGTATTCCCTCCACCGATTCGGGTGCCTGGGGCATCTTCGCCAAGGCGGTCCAGGGAACGGCCAACCTTTTCGGTGAAGATTCCGCGCTCGCCGCGCTCAAGCAGGGCGAGGAACACGGACGCAAGGAATATCACGAAGCCCTCGCGGACGACGAGGTCATGACGGAGTGCAAGGAGCTCTTCCGCAGTGACCTGTTGATGCGCATTGAGGAACACATCGCCACCTTGAGCCGTCTCGAAGCCGCCAACGGCTGAGCGCTTTCATCACCCTTTCACCCGAAACCCTCGGATGCGTCCGCACCAGCACGGTGCGGGCGCATTCCGGTCTTTGCGGAGAACGGAAATCCCGGTGCCACGGAAGATGCGAAAACCCGCGAACGATTTGCCAAGCGACGGGTCGGGACAATGTTGGCATCAGCCTCCCTCCTTCTTCATGATCCAGCGCCTCCTCCTTTTCATCTTTCTGTCCGCCTCCCTCCTCGCTCCGTTGCAGGCTCAGGAAGCCAACCCGCCCCCGGACAGCACCGCATCGACGGATCGCACGATCGAGTCACGGCTCGAAACCATTTTCGCCAACGTCGACGACCTCGAGAAAGTCGGGGTCACGGTTCGCAACGGGGTCGTCCGCCTCGAAGGCCAGACCAGCGGGGAAGTCGCCCGCGAGAAGGCGGAGCAGGTCGCCAAGGGACTCGACGGGGTGGTCTACGTCGACAACGACATCGTCCAGACCAACAAGGTCGGCGAACGGCTTTCCCCGGGCTTGAAGCGGCTCAACCAGTTCGTCGATTCCCTCCGCGGGCTGCTGCCCCTGCTCGGGGTCGCGGTGGGAATCCTGCTGGTGTTCTGGCTGATCGCGAGGCTTGCGGGGAAAGCCTTCGAAAGGATCCGCTGGCTGCGCTCGAACCTGCTCCTGCGCAGCATCGTCGGCAATCTCATCCGCGTGGTCGTGATGCTGGTGGGGACCTACCTCGCGCTCGAGGTGGTGGGCGCGACGGCCGTCGTCGGGGCCGTGCTGGGTGCCGCCGGCGTCGCCGGGCTGGCGATCAGCTTCGCCTTCCGGGACATCATCGAGAACTATCTCGCCAGCGTGATCCTCAGCATCCGCCAACCGTTCCGGATCAAGGACAAGGTCGAGATCAACGGCCTCACCGGGCGGGTCATCCGGCTGACATCGAGCGAGACGGTGCTGATGACCGACGATGGCAACCACGTCCGCTTGCCGAACTCCGATGTCTTCAAAGGGACCATCACCAACTTCACCCGCAATCCCCGCCGCCGGCTGTCGATTCCGGTGGGCATCGGCACCGGGGAGGATCTCGACGACGTGGAAGCGGTGGGCCTTTCCGCATTGCGCGGCATTCCGGGCATCATGGCCGACCCGCCCCCGCTGTTCAGCGTGGAGGAACTCGGCGACTCCAGCGTGATCGTCCGGTTCCACGCGTGGGTCGATCAACGGGCGCACGATTTCCTCAAGGCCCGGAGCCTCGCCGTGCGCACCGTCAAAGACGCGCTCGACACCGCCGAGATCGAGATGCCCGCGCCGATCTACGAGGTGAATCTCCACCGCGGGATCAAGCCGAAATCCCCGCCCAGGCCGGCTCCCGTCCCGGCGGATCCTCCGGTGACCGACCTCTCCCCGGAAGATCACATCGACGCCGAGATCGACGAAGAACAACGGATCGACCCCGGCGACAATCTCCTCGCGGGCCCGAGCACTTCGGCCGGCGATTCGTCGCGCTGATCGCGGGGGCATCCGGGCGTCGCGATGCGGACGGGCAAGTACGATGAATGCCAGAGTTCCCCCGGATCGCGCCTCCTGCGTCGCGCATGCGCCTGCGATCATGCAATCCGCACGTTCCGTGAATCTCGGCCGAGGGTTCCCATCCCCGCCCGGCGGGACCTGGCGGCTCGCTGCCGCGGGGGCACGCCAACTGCGAGGACTTCCGGGACGATGGACATGAAGCCCGACAAACGATGGATCTCACCGCTGGCGACGGCCGGCTATCTCGCGAAGGGAATCGTCCACGGCACGATCGGCTACCTGGCCGCGAAGTCCGCGCTGGGCGAGGGCGGCAAGGTCACCGGGTCGGAGGGAGCCGTGGAGCACATCGGCCGCACGCCGATGGGGGAAGTCCCGCTGATCATTCTTGGCGCCGGCTTGCTTTGCCACGGGATCTTCCGCCTTCTGGGTGCCTTTGCGGATGTGGAAAACGAAGGCTCCGAAAAGGGCGGGATCGCCCAGCGGGTCGGCTACCTCGCGGGCGGAGTCGCCTACCTCGCCCTGGCGGCGCTGGCTTTCGGCGGGCTCGACTTGGAGGCAGGGGGAGGACGGGAGGCCGCGACCGCGAAATTGATGGCCATGCCCTTCGGCCCACTCCTGGTGGGAGCCGCCGGGGCCGGGGTGATCGTCGGCGGGATCTTCCAGTGGCTGAGCGCCGCGAAGCGATGGTATGCGGCGAAGTTTCAACTCGACGGGTATCCCGCCACCAAGCGGGCGTGGATCGAGCGCATCGCCCGGACCGGCCTGATCAGCCGCGGGGTGGTCATGACCTTGATCGGCTGGTTCCTGATCCAGGCCGCCCTGCAAAGCGATTCCTCCGAAACGAAAGGAATCGGCGGAGCGCTCAGGACCCTTTCCGAGCAGCCCTTCGGGCCATGGATCCTGGGCATCACCGCCATCGGCCTGGTCTGCTACGGGATCTTCTGCGGGGTGCTCGCCTTCTATGGCCGCTGGCATCGCTCGGCATGATCCCCGCGGCCCGGCACTTCTCTTTCCCTCATCCCGGCCAACGCTCCGCGAACGCCCTCAGGCGGACGCCAGGCGCAGATCGTCGACAAACGCCGCGAACGCCGCCTGGCGAACCTCACCGGCGGGAAGTCTCAGCAGATAGGAGGGATGAACCGTCAGGATCACCCGTGCCGCGAGTTTGGGCGCGTCGATCAGGCCGCGCCCGGAAACGACCTTCACCTCGCGTCCTAGCAGCGAGCGGGCGGCGGTCGCGCCAAGCAGGATCAACACTTCCGGGGCCACCCGGTGGAGTTCGCCGAGCAACCAGGGACGACAGGCCTCGATCTCGCCGGCAGCCGGCGATTGATGGAGCCGGACTTTCCCGCGCGGGGTGTCCCGGGGCGTCCACTTGAAATGCTTCACCGCGTTGGTGAGGTACATCGCGGAGCGGTCGAGCCCGGCCTGCGCGAAGGCCTCGTCGAGGAGCTTCCCCGCCGGACCCACGAAGGGCCGGCCGGCGATGTCCTCCTGATCGCCTGGTTGTTCGCCGACGACCATGACCCGCGCGTCTCCGGGCCCCTCACCGAAGACCGTGCCGGTGGCACTTTTCCACAGCGGGCAGGCCCGGCAGTTCGCCGCGGCGCCGGCCATTTCCGCAAGGCTTTGGTTCCCGGAGGGACCGGAACAAGCGGCCGCCGCGCTCATCTCGCCCAGCGACGCCAGGTAGCGGTTCCGCGGCGCCGCCTTCGCGGGCCGGAGGTCTTCCCCGTGCATCGTCTCCACGCGGCGCCGGCTTTCCTGGATGAGCGGCCCGATCAGCTCCGCTTCGGGGAGGTTCTTCCAGTACTTCGCCGGCATCTCCGTGCGCATCATCTTCACCTTGAGGCGGGCGGGGTTGAAGATGCTGCGGTAGTAGGTCTTCCAGAAGTCCTCCATCGAATCGCCTCCGTTCAGCGGGCTGGCGGCAAGGCCTTCACTGAAAGCCAGCTGCTCACCGTTCCAATGCGCGCATCCCAGGGGGGTGAAGATGCTCCAGTTCATGTTGGCAAAGCGTTTCCTGAAAAACGGCGCGGCGGCCTCGACGATCCGGTGCTCCGGCTCGAACCAGGCGGCGTAGGTTTCGCGGCCGCTCTCCCCGTCGGTCGCCACCAGCCGGAAGCGGACGAAGGCGTGCATCTTGTGGATCTCCCGGCGGACGTTCTTGCCGAGCAGCAGGGCCTTGGCGACATCCAGGTCGCTGGAGATCTCGCAGAGATCGCGCTCCCCGCCCTTCACGATCCGCCACAGGATCCGGTAGAGCAGCGCCCAGCGGCCTTCCTCGCGATGGCACGAGGCGGCCCGGGCGAGCTTGACGAATGCGGCGGGCACCTTGGCCGCGTCGCCCGCCCGGTACGGCGCGGGCTCTTCCCGCAGGCCGCCGGCGCCGCCGAAGAGCCCCTGCTCGCGCTCGAACAACACCTCGCCCGGCGCAACCCCGGCGACGAGCAGCTCGCGGGCGGCCCGGCGCCAGCTTTCGTAGTCGTTCCCGGGATCGATGCTCCTCATCGCCGCGTGTCAGAACAATTCAAGCTGCCGGGGTTTCGGCGCGAATCTCGCCCGCAGCCGGTCGGAATCCAGGAGGTAGCGGGACGGATGGTGATCCGCCGTGACGATGAAGGGCTGGACCTTCTTCAAGGGAACCCGCAGCCGGACGAGATCGCCGAGACGCAGCCGGGTCAGCCGGCGGATGCGCAAGATGCGGTCCACGTTCCTCACCCCGAGGCCGGGCACCCGCAGCAGGACCTCGCGCGGCGCGGTCTGCAGATCGACCGGGAAATTCTGGCGGTTCCGCAGCGCCCAAGCGAGCTTGGGGTCCAGCTCGAGGTCGAGGTTCGGTGCTTCCGGCGTGAGGATCTCGCGGGTTTGGAAGCCGTAGTAGCGCATCAGCCAATCGGCCTGATAGAGCCGGTGCTCGCGGAGCAGCGGCGGCGCTTGCAGCGGCAAGACGGCGGACGGCTCGGGGATCGGGCTGAAGGCGGAATAATAGACGCGCCGCATTTTGTACGAACGGTAGAGCTCGTCGGACCGGTCGAGGAAATCGGCGTCGGTGGAGGCATCGGCCCCGACGATCACCTGGGTGCTCTGGCCGGTGGCATGGCGCAACTTCTTGTCGCCGTCCCGCTTGCGCTCGGAGGCCTCCTCGAGGCGATGGCGGATCCGCCCCATCGCGACCTTGGTGCGCGCCATGTTTTTCTCGGGGGCGAGCCGGTCGAGGCTTTCCTGGGTCGGCAGCTCGAGGTTGATGCTGATCCGGTCGGCGTAGCGTGCGGCGGTCTCGATCAGCTCCGGCGAGGCCTCGGGGATGGTCTTGAGGTGGATGTAGCCGCGGAAATCGTGCTCTTCCCGCAGGGTGCGGGCGACCGCGATCACCTGTTCCATCGTGTGGTCCGCGTTGCGGATGATCCCGGAGCTCAGGAACAGCCCCTCGATGTAGTTCCGTTTGTAGAAATCCAGCGTCAGCTTGACCACTTCCGCCGGGGTGAAAACCGCACGCCGGACATTGCTGGACCTACGATTGATGCAGTAGTGACAATCGTAGATGCACGAATTCGTCAGCAACAGCTTCAGCAGCGAGATGCAGCGTCCGTCCGGCGCGTAACTGTGGCAGATGCCCGCGCCGCCGGTGGAACCCACGCCGCGGCCCGAGCGCGAATCGCTCTTCGCCGCCCCCGAACTCGCGCAGGAGGCGTCGTATTTCGCCGCGTCCGCCAGAATCTCCAACTTGGCCCCGATTTCCATTTGTTCGGAAGAACACTACCCGCTTCCCCGGCATGCGCCACGAAAAATCGCGCGAAGCCCGGCCGCCCGCGGCAGGGTTCCTCCGCTCCCGCGCTCCGTTTGACCTCGTCCGAATCCATGCGGTCCAGCGCTCCAGAGTGAGCGGCATCCCGATACGTACCTTGGTAAACACCGGACCACGGGATGCCCCCCTTGCTGTTTGGCAAGGTAGGCAGGCACGGGGAAGCCGGGCAGAGTTCCCGACCTCGCTCGAGTGCGTGACAGGCGGCTGCCGGTGCCCGCGCATCCTCAGCCATCCGATGAGACCTCCTGCCGGCATCCCGCCCGCCGGTCCGGCTCCGTGCCGGCCTCAAGAACTTTCCGCCAAAGCAACATCCTAACAACGCAACCACCACCGACGCGCCATGAACCACCTCAGCCGCCCCCTCGCCCTCATTCTCTTCAGTCACTCCCTCATCGGCCCGGTGGCGGGAGAGACCCTCGTGCAGACGGGCCCGACGTCGGGAGATGACGGCACCGCAGGCGGTGACGACGTCTACGTCTCCGGCACCCCGTCCCTCTACTCAGGGTCCGGTCCCTGGGATGTCGGCGGCACGCTGTCGGTGGGACGCTTCGACGGAGGCGTCGGCTACCTTCTGGTTCAGGACGGTGGCTCGATCCTCAACACCACCTCTTCCGCCATCGCCGTGTTCGCCGGCAGCACCGGCACCGCCACGGTCACCGGCAGCGGCTCCACCTGGGCCCATTCCCGGGAAATCTATGTCGGCAGCAGTGGCAACGGCACGCTGAACATCCTGGCCGGCGGCACTGTCAACAATACCTTCAGCCGCGTTGGCAACAGTCCGGGTAGCGTCGGCTCCGTCACCGTCAGCGGCACCGGTTCGCTCTGGAACAACTCCAGCAACCTGTTGCTGGGCTCGGCCAGCAGCGGTTCGCTGCGCATCGAAGCCGGAGGCGAGGTCCGAAATTTCACCGGCCAGATCGGCAATGTCGCCACCGGCAACGGTTCCGCCGTCGTCACCGGCAGCGGATCCGTCTGGAACAATTCCAGCCAGTTCTTCGTGGGGGTCTCGGGCCGGGGCGAGCTTCGGGTGGAGGCCGGCGGCACCGTCAACAGCAACAATGGCTACATCGGTTCCAGCTCCGGCAGCAACGGCACCGCCACCATCGCCGGGAGCGGCTCCCTCTGGGCCAACTCGAGCAATCTCATCATCGGGGGATCGGCCCTCTCCGGCGGCGGCGGAAGCTACGGCTCCGGCCGCCTCACCATCGGTCAGGGCCTCGCCGGCGACGGCTCCGACAACGGCGGGGTGGTCACGGCCGCCCTCACCACCAAGGTCTGGAACCGAGGCGGCAACGACAGCCTGACCATCCGGCACGGCGGCCGGCTGGAAACCAACATCCTCGACCTCTCCGACAACAACGCCCACACCATCGTGACCATCGACCTTGGCGGCGTCGTCGGGGCGCAGGCGGTCATCGGCTCGCTCGAACACGACGGCGAATTCCGCGCCTTCCGCAGCGGAGCCATCGGCGGCGCCCTCATCACCGAAAACTACTCCCAGGGTCTCCACGGGGTGCTGGCCTTGGAAATGGCCTCGGTCAGCTCTTTCGACAGCTTGTTCGTATCCGGTGACCTGGATTTCTCCGGCACCTTGAAGCTCGCATCCCTCGGCCTCGATCTCACCACCTTGTCCTACGGCCAGCAATTCGATGTGCTCAACTGGGGCGGCAGCGCCACCTTCGGCGACTTGGACTTCGACCTGATTGACCTCTCCAGCCAGGGACTCGAATGGGACACCTCCGGCTTCACCACCAACGGCTCCCTCATGATCATTCCCGAGCCTGGCAGCGCCGCCCTCCTGGCACTCGGTGTCCCCGCCCTGCTTCGCCGTCGTCGACGGGCATGAAAAGGCCATCGGCCGTTTTTCAAACACGCCAGCTCCAGACCGGCGTTGAAATGCCCTTCCCTTGGTGATCACGGGGATCATCGAACCGGGCTGGACGGAAAAGGAGCATCACGGCCGGTATGGCAGGCAATGGGTCGTCTCCGCCCCGAGCCGGTCGAGGACGAGGGGGGCAGCATCGAAACGATGGACGCACCGCCCCGGACCACCCTGAAGTCCGGGCCGGATGGGAGCCAGGGCTGGACCGGCGTCGATCCCCCGCCGCGATCCGCCTCGCCCTCAGCCCGGCCGCGGGATCCGCTACTTCTGGAGCGTGAGCCCGTAGGTGAAGCGGTCGGCGCGGTAGTAGTTGAGGTTGTACTCGATCTCCTTTCTCGCGGGATCGCGCACGATCCGTCGTCGGACCAGGATCGCATCTCCCGGTTTGCAGGCGAGATTTCCGGCGAGCGTCCGGTCCGCAAGCGACGCGGAGATTTCCTCCTCCGACGAGTCGGCCTCCAGCCCGGACTTCGCGTGCACCAGTTGATACAAGGGCCGCGAGAAATCATCCGCCGCCTGCAAGCCGGTGCGCGGGTGGAACCATGAGATCGAATACACGGCGGGGACATCCTGATAGCCCCGGATCCGCTCCATCTTGAGCACCCGGCCCTTCGTTTCGGCCGCGGTGAGCCGCAGCGCGCGGGCGACCTCGTCGGTGGGCGGGAGCAGCCCGGTCTGCAGCGAAAAGACGACCACCTCGATCCCTTCCTGTTTCATCTCGCGGCTGAAGCTCGGCCAGTTCTTCAGGCTCGTGCGCAGCGGCTCGTGGACATAGCGGGTGCCGCGGCCGGCTTTTCTTTCCAGCACGCCTTCCTGCACCAGCCGGGAGATGGCGGCCCGCACGGTGTTGCGGCTGACCTCCAGTTGCTCGGCGATCCGGGCTTCGGGCGGGAGCAGTTCCCCCTCGCGGTATCTCGGCTGCTTGAGCATTTCCCGGAGCAGGCTTTCCACCTGGGCGTGCAGCGGCACGGGACTGCCGTGATCGACTCTCATCGGTGCCGATGCTTCACACGAGGGATCGGAGGCCGAGCCAAATGTACGGGGTGGGATCACGGGGACGGGTCATGAGTCCAGCGCCCCCTCGATCTCCTCGAGCGAGCGCCCTTTCGTCTCGGGCATCCACGCCCAGACCACGAACAGTTGCACCGCCATCAGCGCGGCGAAGATCAGGAAGATCGATCCGCCCCAGGCCGTGATCATCACCGGAAACGCGGTGCTGATGAGGATGGCAAGCCCCCACAGGACGAAGCACGCGGCGGAGGAACCGGTGGCGCGGATCGCGTTCGGCAGCAATTCATTGATGCACACCCAGATCACCGCGCCCTGGGAATAGGCGTGGGAGGCGACGATCCCGGCCGCCGCGACCACCGCCCAAGCGCCGCCGGCCCCGGTGAGGAAGACCCACGCGGCGAGGGCGTGGGAGAGGATGAACGTCACCGAGCCGATCAGCAGCAAGGGGCGCCGGCCGATGCGGTCGATCAGCGCCATGCCCACGAGGGTGAAGACCAGATTCACCGCACCGATCACGGCGGACTGCTTGAAGGCATCCGTTTCGGCGAAGCCGGCCATGCGGAAGATGTCCGTGACGTAGTAGAGGATGGCGTTGATGCCATCGAGCTGGTTGAAGGCCGCGAGCGCGAAGACCAGGAGCAGCGGCTTGAGATACCGGAGCTGAAAGATCGATTCGCGCGACGCCTTGCCCCCCTGGAACGAGGCTTCGATGCAAGCGAGCTCGTCCCCCGCCCCGGAATGGCCCAGCCGTTCCAGCGTGGCCAGCGCTTCCGCGCGGCGGCCCCGGTGCGCCAGCCAGCGCGGGCTTTCCGGGATGGGCAGGACGGCCAGCAGGAACAACACGGCGGGCAGGGCCTCGGCCGCGAACATCCAGCGCCACGCGGCGGCCTCGGGCGCGAGGCCGATCCAGCCGGCGATGAGGTAGTTGGAAACCAGTGCCGCCAGGATGCCCGCCACGATGTTCAGCTGGCTCACGGCCACCAGCAATCCGCGCCGCGCGGGCGGCGTGATCTCGGTGATGTACATCGGCGAGACTACCGAGGACCCGCCCACCGCCAGGCCGCCGATGAAACGGAAGACCATTAGCGACGTGAGATCCCATGCCGCGGCACAGCCGATCACCGACACCAGATAAAGCACCGCCAGGACGAACAAGGTCTTCACCCGGCCGAAGCGCTCGCACGGCTTTCCCACCGCTGCCGCCCCGGCGACCGCGCCGAAGAGGGCGGACGAGACCGCGAAGCCAATCTGGGTTTCGCCGAGCGAGAAGACCTCCCGCAGCGAGGATGTCGTGCCCGCGACGACCGCGGTGTCGAAACCGAAAAGAAAGGACCCGAGCGACGAGGCGAGCGCGCTGACGAGCAGCAAGCGGCTCATCGGCGCGGAGCAAGTGGAAGAAGACATGGGTTTTTCAGGAAAGGGTCGGCGTCACGCGCGGACGAAGGCCTTGAGCGTCGCGCAGGTGGCTCCCGCCGATTCGCCATGGGGACGGATGGTGTAGGGCCCGACGCAGGCCGGCACGATGAAGGTCTCGGCATAGTGGACGACGAAGGGCTCGAACGCGCCGGTCGGGCTCTCGACCACCGCCTCGCGGCCTTCGATGAGATTGAGGACATTCACCCCGCCGCCGGTGTGGTGCGCCACGGGGCCGGTGAACCAGTGGCGGCGCGTCTCGATGAACTCGAGCTCGTGCAGCCCCGTCCGCTCCTCGCGCCAGCCCTCGCCGCTGGCGATCGCGGTCACGGCGTTGACAAGTTCCCGCTCGACCCAGGTCTCGCGCCGCTCCCAGGCGATGTTGCTTTTCCCGCGCTCGACGTTGAGCGGCCGCGGCTGGCCATCGAGTCCCAGACGGCCCCAGTCCCAGAGCTTGAAGGTGAAAATGTTCGGCGTGGCGCTGATCTCCAGCACCAGCGTGCCGGCGCCCGAGCAATGGCAGGTGCCCGCGGGGATCAGGTAGTGGTCGTGCGTCTTCGCAGGCCAGCGGCAGACGAACTTTTCGTCATCGAACGGAACGCCCTGCGACTGGGCGGCTTCGAGCGCGGCGATCATTTCCTCCGGCACGACATCTTCCTTCAGGCCGAGGTAGACCGACGAGCCCTCCTCGGCATCGAGCAGATAATACGACTCATCCTGCGTGTAGGTGAGGCCGAAATGGCGCTGCACGTAGTCGGTAAACGGGTGGACCTGGAAGGAGAGGTTGCCGCCGCCGACGGTGTCCAACAAATCGAAGCGGATCGGGAAACCCAGCCCGAAGCGCGCGTGAACGCGCGGGCCCAGAAGCCGGACCGGATCGTGAAACACGACGTTCATCGACGGCAGCTCCACCACGGTGTCGCCGAAGCGGAAGAGGATGCTGTTCTCCTCCGGCACGCAGTCGAAGCACCAGCCGTAGTTCGGTGCCTCTTCCGGCAAGGCCATGACGCGCTTCATCCACTGGCCGCCCCACGGCGCGGGATCGAAGAAGGGCACCACGCGGAACGGCCGGGACAGCGCGGTCTCGCAGGCCGTCGCCGCGGCCTCGCGGGTGATCAGCTTCGGTTCGCCGCGCTTGCAGGTATCGAGCAGGAAATCGACCCGCTGCAGGCCGAGCTTCAGGCGGTCGCACACCGGCCAGTCGATGAAGAACGCGCGCTTGTACTGGAGGTTCCATTTCAGGCCGCCGTTGGTCGTGCCGAGGTTCGACAGCTCCGCGCGGCGCATGCGCCCCTGCGCTTCCCAGCGCGGCAGGTCGGCGAAGACCACGAGGTCCCCTGTCGTGATGCACGAGGCACCGGGGCCGACGAGCACCACGCGGTCCGTTCCGGAAGCGATCCGTTCCCGCAGCGCTGCCGTCTTGGACGGACACAGGAAATCCTCCATCCGCAGGGAGGAGATGGAGCCGAAGAGAAGATCCTCATCCCTGAGGAAGGGCGCCACTTTCCGCTCGATCTCCGCGGAGTCGTGGAATGCCTGCTCGGTGCCGATGACCACCGCCGAGGGCAAGGCCTCGCGGACGGCGGCGGCGATTTCCGCGACGTCCACGCCCACGTAGCACTCGATCACCATCACGCGCGCACCGCTCCGTTGAAGCAGGATTCCCATCACGTCGGGCCAGCCGCTCCAGCATTGGCCGGCCATGCCGGGCACCGCCACCTCGGGGTACTTGTCGTAGTTCGATCGCATCATGATTCGGTGAAAAGGTTCCGCTCCCTCCAGAGCGCTTCGCCGCCCAGCAGCGCGGCGGACTCGTCGAGGCAGGTGGCC
>NZ_JACZFQ010000048.1 GCF_014904755.1 Neoluteolibacter marinus | reverse complement strand
GTTGGCGGCGGAAGACATCGCGTTTTTCGGCGTCGCCAATGTCGGCGAGGCGCGGCGCATCGCCGATGCCGGGGTGAGCACCCGGATCTACCTGCTCGGTGCCACCTGGTCGGAAGAACGGGCCGAGATCGTCGCCCGTGGCTGGACCCCGTGCATCTCCACGCTCGAGGAGGCGCGCCACTTCGACGATCTGGCGCGGGCCAACGGCACGCGCCTGAAAGTGCATCTCGCCGTCGACACCGGGATGGGCCGCGGCGGCTTCGTGGCGGAGGGCTTGCCGGAGAAACTGGCGGAGCTGGAAGCGCTGCCGAACCTCGAGATCGAGGGCCTCGGGTCGCACTTGCCGTCGGCGGACGAGGACGAGGCCTTCACCCGGGCCCAGTTCGACCGCTATGCGGCCATCCTCGCCTCGCTGGGCGGCCCGGAGCGCTTCCCGTGGCGGCATCTTGCCAACAGCGCCGGGCTGCTGGGCTATGATCGCGCCTGCTGCAACCTGGTTCGCCCCGGACTGATGCTTTACGGCATTTCGCCACTGCCGGATCCGCCGGTGGAATTGCGCAATGTCATGAGCCTGAAGTCCCGCGTCACGCTGGTCCGTACGTTACCGGCCGGCCACGGGGTATCCTACGGGCGCGAGTTCGTGACCACCCGCCCGACCCGCGTGGCGACGATCGGGATCGGCTACGGCGACGGCTATCCGCGGCATGTGTCGGGCCACGGTGCCGATGTTTTCATCCGCGGCCGGCGCTTCCCGCTGCTCGGCCGGGTGACGATGGACCAGATCATGGTCGACGTGACCGGCAGCGAGGTCGCGGAGGGCGACGAGGTCGAGATGTTCGGTCCCAACATCCGCGTCGACGAGGTGGCGAAGAAAGCCGGGACCATCGCCTGGGAGATCCTCACCGGGATCACCCCGCGGGTGGTGCGGGTCTATCAATGAGCGGGGGGCCGCTTCGCTTGCGCACGCCGGCCTTCTTGCTAGCGTGCGGCACCATGAAACCGCTCATCGCCTTGCTTGCCATGGCCGCCACCGTCGCGGCCGCCGACCTGACCGCGATCCCGTTCAAGACGATCAAGGGCAAGGACACGTCGCTGGCCGACTACAAGGGCAAGGTGGTGCTGGTCGTGAACACCGCCTCGAAATGCGGGAATACGCCCCAGTACGAGTCCCTCGAGGCGATCTACAAGAAGTACAAGCGCAAGGATTTCGTGGTGCTCGGTTTCCCCTGCAACGACTTCGGCGGGCAGGAACCCGGCACCGAGAAGGAGATCGCGGAGTTCTGCAAGGACACCTACGACGTCAGCTTCCCGATGATGGCCAAGGTTCACGTCAAGGGTGACCAGCAACACCCGCTCTACGCCGCGCTGACGGGCAAGGACGGCGCCTTTCCCGGCGACGTGACCTGGAACTTCGGCAAATTCCTGATCGGCAAGGACGGTCAAGCGATCGCCCGCTTCGAACCGAAAACCCAGCCCGACAGCCAGGAGGTCACCGCGGCGATCGAGAAGGCGCTGGAATAACCGCGCGGCCAACGCGCAGATCGTATACAGAATTTCCAGAGCCACACTGGGATTCGCGGAGTCCTGGACGTTCGATGGCGGGTCGGGAACGGATTCCTGAGGAGTTCCCGTCCGCCCGGTGCCTTTTTGGCACCTTGGACAAGCGCCGGATGCACATTGTCCGATTGTTTGTATACAATTATGTAGACAAGGAATACGCAGGTGTTACGCATGGGATCCATCGACCCGGCCATGGCCGGTCTGTCGTTCGAACCCAACCCCATCGCCAAACCCATGTACTCCCGACCGCACCTGCGTGTTCCAGGCTGCACGTTCCTTGCCGCTGCAGTCCTCGCCCCGGGCCTTTTGCTCGGCGGCACCATCCGGATCGACTTCGGTCCCAACGACGTCACCAACGGCAATCCGACCACCAGCCCCGACAGCAACGGCAAGTACTGGAACAACGTCACCGGCAACGGCGCCGTTGCCCCCGGGGTGCTGGCCAGCAACATGGTGACCGACGACAACACGCCGACGACGCTCGGGGTCAGGATCCATCCCGGCTGGTCGGCCAACGGTATCGCGACGGGCGGCCTGCTGGCCCCGGATGCCGGCCTTCTCGGCGACCTGGCCATCGACACGGCAACCCAGGACTATTTCTACGTCGGGGGCTCCGAGAAGGCTTCCATGTCGATCACCGGTCTCGACCCCGGCAAGCTCTACACCTTCCGCTTTTTTGCCACGCGGGCGGCCGACGACGTCCGTGAAAGCCAGTACCGGATCACCGCGGGCAGCGGTATCGCCTCGACGACGCTGCAGACCAGCGGCGTGGGCATTGGCGACGACGGGGTCTACAATGGCAACGACGACGAGATTGCCGAGATCGCCGACGTGCAGGCCGACGCTTCCGGGCAGGTCATCGTCGACGTGTCGATCGTCCAGGGCGGCTTCGCCTACGTCGGGGCGATGGAGATCGTCGAAGGGGCCGCCGCACCGCCGATCGTGGCCGGTGCGGACAGCGGCCGCCTGTTGATTGATTTCGGCCGCACCAACGGCCTGGACGGCAACATCACGATCAATCCGGACATCAACGGCAACTACTGGAACAATTTCGTGGGCAACGGCTTCCTGCCGAACCTCCTGACCCTGGAGAACCTCTTCACCAGCGACTACAAGCCGACCGGCATTTCCCTGACCACGGGCAGCGGGGGCGCCGGCGGTTGGGAGTCGAACGGCATCCGCAATGGCGGCCTGCTGGCCCCGAACCCGGCGTTGCTGGGGGACTTCGCGATCGACACGGTGACCCAGGACTACTTCTTCCTCGCCGGTGCCGGTGGCACGGCGTCGATGGAGATCAGCGGCCTGGATCCCGCCAAGGAATACACCTTCCGGATGTTCGCGACGCGCGAGTTGAACACCGATCGTCTCACGACCTACACGATGCATGCCGGCAACGGCATCCAGACCGTCGACCTGCAGACCTCCGGCGCGGCCATCGGCGACGGCGGATACAACGGCAACAACGACGAGATCGTCGAATTCACCGGCGTGCAATCGACTACCACCGGGACGGTGAAACTCGACCTGACCGCCACGACCGGGGGCTTCTGCTACATCGGGGCCATGGAGATCATCGTCGGCGCCGACGCGGCGGTCATCGAGCCGCCGGTTTCCACCACGGGAACGGTGAGGATCGACTTCGGCCGCGCGGACGGGATCGGTGCCAACGGCCGTCCCACCGTGAGCCCGGACGTGAACGGCAACTGGTGGAACAACCTCATCGGCTTCGGCGGCGTTCCGGCGGGCCGGGGTCTCTACAACATGGTCACGACCGACAACGTGCCGACCACCATCGACATCGTGACCTCGAGCGGCGGCTGGGATTCCAACGGCCGCAACAACGGCGGCTTGAAGCTGCCGGACGGGCCGGACGCCGGCTTGCTCGGCGACTTCGCGATCGAGAGCGCGACCGAGGATTACCTCTTCCGCGGCGGCAACACCGGCGACACCTCCTCGTTCACCATCACCGGGCTCGACCCGGACAAACGCTATGACTTCCGCATGTTCGCGACCCGCCAGAACACCGGGGTCCGCGAGACCACCTATACCATCACCGGCGCGGAAGGTCCGGTCTCCGTGGATCTCCAGACTTCGGGGCCGGCGATCGGGACCGGTGGCTACGACGGCAACAACGACACCATCGCCGAGATCACCGGGGTTGCCCCGGACTCCTCGGGAAGCGCGCAGCTGGACGTGACGATCCTCTCCGGTGGCTTCGCCTACATCGCCATCCTCGACATCATCGAAGTGTCCGACGCCCCGTTCGCGATCACCGCGATCGAGGTGACCGCCCCGGATGCGGTGGAGCTCACCTTCAACAGCAAGGCCGGCCATCTCTACGACATCCAGGCCAACCTCGACCTCGGCACCTTCGGCTCGATCGGCCAGGTCATCGCCTCCGGAGCGTCGACCACCTTCACCCGCAGCGGGGTGACGCTGGTGGACCGCGAGTTCTTCCGCGTCGAGGACCTCGGCGTGGCGCCGCCGCTGTTCAGCGCCGACTTCGAAAGCGATGACGGCGGGTTCACCGTGGTCGATCTCAGCTCCGGCGGCACCGGCAGCGACTGGCAGCACGGAACCCCGGCCTCGAGCGGGATCGGCGGGGCCGTGACCACGGGCAGCGGGGGCTCCGCCAAGTGCTGGGGCACCGACATCGGCGACCCCGGCTTCGTGAACACCGACACCTCGACCAGCCTGCGTTCGCCGGTGATCGATCTCACTTCGGTGACCGCCGCCACGCTGACCTTCTCCCAGGCGCTCGACTTCGATGTCAGCGACGTGGCCGAGGTTTACGTCATTGAGGCCGGCACCGACACCGTCATCGCGGGTCCGATCTACACCGCCGTCGACGACGACATCGTCGCCGCCAACTGGAGCACCGTCGCCCCGATCGCGCTGCCACCCGCCGCCTTCGGCCAGTCGGTGCGGCTGGAGTGGCGCTTCACCCGCCTGAACACGTCGAGCGACTGGTTGGGCTGGTACGTCGACGACGTGGTGTTGGACTACTGATCTCCTGGGTCGCCGGGTTGGCCGTCCCCACGCGGGGGCGGCGGGCGCCAAATGGATGGAATGCCATCCGTTTGGCGCTTCTTTTTCCGGGCCGGGTTACCAATCCAGGGTGGCGCGCACCGGGTAGTGGTCCGAGGGATAGTTGCCGTCCTTCGAGCTCCGCACGATCGCCGCGTTTTCCACCTTGAAGCCGGAGGAGGCGTAAACGTAGTCGATCCGGGCACCGTCCTTCGCGCCGGTGAAATGGTGGAAGGTGCCGCCTTCCTCCGGCGGGGTGTCCGGGTGGACGGAGCGCCAGACGTCGATGAGCCCCGTCGCCTTGATTGCCGTGTGCAGCGGATCGGCTTCGATCGCGTTGAAGTCGCCGGTCAGCAACACCGGACCCGTGCGGCCGGCGATCCGGCTGAGGATCAGCTCCGTTCCCTTCTGCCGGGCCTCTGCCGAGGCATGGTCGAGGTGGGTATTGAAGAAATGGAGGGTTTTCCCCGACTCGCGGTCGTAGAGCTTCGCCCAGGTGCAGATCCGGGTCACCGTGTTGCCCCAGGTGCAGGAATTCGGCACCGCCGGCGTGTCGGACAGCCAGAAAGTTTCCGACTGCTGGATGCGGAAACGGTCCGTCTTCACCAGGATGGCCGCGTATTCCCCGCGGTCGATCCCGTCCTCGCGGCCGACCCCGATCACGGCGTAGCCGTTCAGGCGCGCTGCCAGGTCGTCCATCATCTGAGGCAGGCCTTCCTGGATGCCGATGATGTCCGCGTCGTCGCTCCGGATCAATTCCGCCGCCTGGTCGCGCCGCTCCGGCCAGGCCTTGGCCCCGCGGTCCTCGCCGGTGATGTAGCGCAGGTTGTAGCTGAGGACCCGCAGGGGCTTCGCTTGCATCATCCCGGTGGCCAGCATTCCCGCGACGACCCCGGCCATTGCTTTCACGATCATGCCGACACACTGCGAACGGAGGCGGCGTGGCGTCGAATTCAAACTTCCGGATTGCCCCGCGCGGCAGCGTCCTGAAACTCCCGTCATGTCCGCCCGGTTCCTCCTTGCTTTCACGATCCTCCCCCTGGCCGGCGCCGCCGAACCGCGCGCCTACGAATGCAAGCGGTCGGACCAGGCCCCGGTGATCGACGGCGACTTGTCCGACGCGGTCTGGGAAAAGGCGGCCTGGACCGCGGACTTCATCGACATCCGGGGTGGCGACCATCCCGTGCCGGCGCACCGCACGCGGGTGAAGATGCTGTGGACCGCCGACGGCCTCCACGTCGCCGCGGAACTGGTCGAGCCGCATGTCTGGGGCACCCTGACCGAGAAGAACTCCATCATCTACCATGACAACGATTTCGAGATCTTCATCGATCCCGACGGCGACACCCTCAACTACTACGAGTTCGAGATCAACGCGCTCGGCACCATCTGGGAGCTGACCCTCGACAAGCCCTACAACCAGGGTGGGACGGCGAAGCTCGGCACCAATCTCGCGGGTCTGAAGAGTGCGGTGAAAGTGAACGGCTCCCTCAACGATCCGTCTGACACGGATCAATCGTGGACCGTCGAGGTCTTCCTGCCTTGGAAGGACCTCGCGCCCTATCAGGGAAAGCTCACCTCGCCGCCGAAGCCCGGCGACAGCTGGCGGATCAACTTTTCCCGGGTGGAGTGGCGGCACGAGATCAAGGACGGCAAGTACGCCCGGATTCCCGCCCATGGCACCGCGATTCCCGACGGCGAGCACCCCGAGGACAACTGGGTGTGGAGCCCGCAAGGAGAGATCAACCTCCACCTCCCGGAGAAATGGGGTCGGCTGAAGTTCACCGAGTGAGCGTCAGGGAGCGGCCACGAAGGGATGGCGCGCCTTCGGGTGAAACAACGCCAGGATTCCGCGCGGCAGTGCCATCAGCCGCGCCAGCCAGCCGAGCGACGACCTCCGCGAGCCGGCGTCCGCTGCGGCGGCCTCGAGCAACTTCACCATTTCCAGGTGGCCGAAGATCGCCGCGAACATGATCGGAGTGCGGCCGCCGCCCTGGTCGGCAAGCGGATCGGCACCGGCGTCGAGCAGCAGGCGGGCGATGTTGAGATGGCCCTTGAAGGCCACGCCCGCGAGCGGGGTCTGGCCGCGATCATTGCGGGCATCCACTTCAGCGTCGTAGCGCAGGATCACCCGCGACGCTTCCTCGTTGCCATGGTAGGTGGCGAGCATGAGGAGGCTATTGCCCTTTTCGTCGCGCAGGTTTACCGGCATTCCCGCCTGCAGCATGGGCGCGAGGGTATCGACATCACCCTGGCGGGCGGCATCCAGCGCCATTTGCTGGAGCTCGTCGTAGCGTTGCATTTCCTGGTCGGTGATCATGGCGGGGGATCCGCTCGAACCCGGGCATCCGCGGCCTCCCCGCCACTTCGGCCCCGGTTCGAGCGGTAAAGTTGATGTTAGATGCCGGCAGCCTCCGCCACCGGTTGTGCATTCACCGCAATGTCCCCGGCAATGTCAACCTCCCGCGACTTCAACGCGTCGCGGACGCCCGCGCCATAGGCGGGATCGGCCCGGTCGAAGTGGGCCAGCTGGCGGTCGATGATTTCCCGCGGCACGCCCTGCATCGCTTCGGCGATGTTGCCGAAGAGCTGCTGCTTCTGGTCGTCGCTCATCAGCCGGAACAGGTTGCCGGGCTGGGTGTAGTCGTCGTTGCCGTCGCGGTGGTTCCAGCGGTCGGCGTCGCCGGAGATCTTGAGCGGCGGCTCGGCAAAGCGCTCGTCCTCGGCCGGGCCCGCGAATCCGTTCGGTTCGTAGTAGGCATCCGACGCGGTGCTGTAGCCGGCATTCATCGCACCGTCCTGGTGATAGTGGTTCACCGGGCTCTTCGGGCGGTTCACCGGCAGTGCTTCATACCAGGTGCCGACCCGGTAGCGGTGGGCGTCGGCGTAGGAGAAGATGCGGGCTTGCAGCATCTTGTCGGGCGAGAAGCTGATGCCGGGCACGATGTTCGACGGGGAGAACGCGGCTTGCTCGATCTCCTGGAAATAGTGCGCGGGGTTGCGGTTCAACTCGAGCACCCCCACGTCGATCAACGGGTAATCCCGGTGGGGCCAGACCTTGGTGAGATCGAAGGGATTGAACGGGCACTTTTCGGCATCTTCCTCCGCCATCACCTGGATCTTGAAGTCCCACTGCGGGAAGTCGCCGCGTTCGATGGACTCGTAGAGATCCTTCTGCGACGACTCGCGGTCCCTGGCGATGACCTGTTCGCCCTCGCGGTTGGTCATCGTCTTGATGCCCTGGCGGGTCTTGAAGTGGAACTTCACCCAGAAGCGCTCGTTGGCGGCGTTGATGAACGAGTAGGTGTGCGAGCCGTAGCCGTTGACATGGCGGTAGCTCAGCGGCAGGCCGCGGTCGGACATCAGGATCGTCACCTGGTGCAGCGATTCCGGCGACCGCGACCAGAAATCCCACATCGCGGTGGCGCTGCGCATGTTGGTCCGCGGGTGGCGTTTCTGCGTGTGGATGAAGTCGGGGAACTTCAGCGGATCGCGGACGAAGAACACCGGGGTGTTGTTGCCGACGAGGTCCCAGTTGCCTTCTTCGGTGTAAAATTTCAGGGCCCAGCCGCGGACATCCCGCTCGGCATCGGCCGCGCCGCGCTCGCCGGCGACGGTGGAGAAGCGCAGCAGGCACTCCGTTCGCTTGCCGACCCCGGAAAAGATGGAGGCCTTCGAGTAGCGGGTGATGTCGTGGGTGATCGTCAGCGTGCCGAAGGCGCCGGAACCCTTGGCGTGGACCACCCGCTCCGGGATGCGCTCGCGATTCTGGTGCGCCAGTTTCTCGATCAACTGGTAGTCCTGCATCAGCAACGGGCCGCGCGGTCCGGCGGAAAGGGAGTTCTGGTTGTCGGCAATCGGGTTGCCGCCGGTGGTCGTCATTCGGGGATTCGCCATGGAGATGAGTCGGGGATTTCGGCGCTCATCCTGAGGTCGCCCGAGCGATTTGTGAAATCGCAGGTTGAAAAGGGAGCCATCGGGAATTCTTATGGCCCGACGATGGAATTCCGACAGTTGGAACTGCTCGCCGGTGTGATCGACGCCGGCTCGCTGACGGCCGCCGCGACGCGATGCAACCTCTCGCAGCCGGCGATCAGCCAGCAGATCCAGGCGCTCGAGGAGGAGATCGGCGAGCCCTTGTTGATCCGCCGGGCGAGGGGCATCGAGCCGACGGCGGCGGGGCTGAAGGTGCTCGAGCACGCCCGCCGCCTGCTCGGGGAGCGCGACCGGCTGAGGGATGCCTTCGCCGAGCGCCGCGAACTGCGGCAGGGACGGGTCTCGTTCGGCATCATCCCGACCATCGCGCCCTACCTCTTGCCGCGGTGGCTGGGGCCGTTCCGCCGGGACTTTCCCGGGATCACCGTCGCCATTTCGGAAGCGCGCACCGACGAACTGGTGACCCGGGTGGCCGATGGCGGGATCGAGTTCGCGGTGCTCAGCGACGTGCCGGATCACGACCGCCAGAAGTGGTCGCTGCAGGTGCGCGAGTTGTTCCGCGAGCCGCTGTTGCTCGCCGCCCCGGCCGGCCATCCCCTGGCCCTGCGCAAGGCGGCGCCGAATCCCTCCGACCTCGATGCCGGCGAGTTGATCCACCTCAAGGGCGGACATTGCCTGGCCGACCGCACCCTGCGGTTGTGCCGGATCCGCGAGCCGAACCCCGGCTTGCAGTGCGACCAGCTCGACACCGCGCTGTCGATGGTCGCGTCGGGCCTCGGCGTCACCGTGGTGCCGAAGCTAGCGACCGAGAAGCGCCCGCTGGACGGGATCGTGGTGCGCCCCTTCGCCGGCAAGGGACTCCACCGCGTGATCGCCCTGATGAAGCGCCGCGGCACCAAGGACACCCCGGCCGCGGCCGAGCTGCTGAAGATGCTGGTTCCGTGACCGCGGCCATGGGGGGGTCAATCCACCCGTTCCGGTTCCGTCTTCCCCCACACCCGCCGGCCTAACAGGATGGCCGTGATTGTCAGCCCGGCGGTGATGCCCCACCACATGCCGGTGACCCCGAGCTCGCCCGGATAGGCAAGCAGCCAGCCGAGCGGGATGGAGATCACCCAGTACGCGCCGAGGGCGATCCAGGCGGGGATATGGACGTCGTCGAGGCCGCGCAGGGCTCCGGCGGCGATGATCTGCAGCGAGTCGCAGAACTGGAAGGCGGCGGCGACGATCAGCAACGAGGCGGCCATCTCGCGCACCGCGGGGTCGTCGATGAACATGCCGGCGATGGCTTCATTGAAGATGACGAAGGAGCTGGCGCTGAAGAGCATGAAGGCGATGCCCATCGCCCAGCCGCTGGCGAGGATGGGGCGCATGGCGGCGAAGTTCCGGGCGCCGCGGGCCTCGCCGATCCGCACGGTGAGCGCCATCGAGATGCCGAGCGGGATCATGAAGATCGTCGCGGCGCACTGGATGGCGACCTGGTGCGACGCCAGTTCGGCTGCACCCATGTTGCCGATGATCAGCGAGGCCATGACGAAGGCGCTGACTTCGGCGAGCAGCTGCATGCTGGCGGGAAAGCCGGTGCGCAACAGGTCCTTCATCTCGGCCCACACCGGCGCGCGGAGCCAGCGGATCGGGATCCATTCCTTCATCCCGGGGTCGGCGCGGCACCAGGCGATCATCGCCACCAGCGTCGCGCTGCGGGCGACCAGCGTCGCGACGCCAGCACCTTCCAGCCCCATCGCCGGGGCGCCCCCTTTGCCGAAGATCAGCAGCCAGTTCAGCAGGATGTTGAGTACCACCCCGCCCATCGAGATCCAGAACACCGGCCACGGCCGGTTCATGGCGTCGGCGTGGTTCTTGACGACCATCGACGCCATCGCCGGGATCATCGACGCGGCGACGATCACGAAGTAGGACGGGACGATCGCGATCACCTCGGGGTCCTGGCGGAACGCGCCGAGGAACGGCAGCAGCACCCAGGCGGCGGCCACCGTGAGCAGGCCGAGGCCGAGGGTGATGTAGAGCCCGTGGCGGATGGCGGCGCGGGCGGCGGCGGGTTCGTTGGCACCGCGGGCATGCGAGACCCGGATCGACACCGCCATCGACATGCCGATGCCGAACATCATCGGCAGATAGATCAAGGTGTTGGCGAAGGAGCAGGCGGCCAGCGGCGTGACGCCGAGCCAGCCGAGCATCAGCGTGTCGGAGACGCTGATCAGCATCTGGCCGAGCTGGCCGATGATCAGGGGAAGCGCGAGCCGGAAGGTGATCCGGCTTTCGGAAAGCAGCAGGGAAGGACTCATGAAGTGGAAAGGCTTGGGGAACAAAAAGCCCGCTCGGGGTGGCCAAGCGGGCGGGGACAAGCGGCGATCGGAGCGTCCGATCCGTCACGCAATGGCCCCGCGGCCGGAGATTCCGGCGACAGCGTTGGGCATGCGGACTAGCTTCATGATGGGCGGAGACCTACCGGTGCCGGCGGGCTTTGTCAACCGGGTGTCGCGTCGGGGAGGAAAGACCCTTGCCGCACTCACGGTGAAATCGCGCCGCGCGGTGACGATCCCGCTTGTGGGGAGCATATCAACACGGTTGCATCCATGCGCCATGCGTCATGTCATCATCTCCCTGTTGGGACTTTTCCTCGCCGCCTGCGCCCACACGGCGGTGGCCCCGGTGTCCTCGCCGTCGGGAGAGGCGGTCGTGATCCAGATTCCCGGGGTGCCGAAAGGCGGCAAGCCGAAGGCCTCCCAGGTGATGGCCATCGACGAAATGCTGCTGGAGGGAATGACGCCCGACACCCTGATCTGGCGCTACTTCCCGGAGCTGGAAGGCAAGGGATCGGCCGAGGCGACGGTGGTCGGGCTGGTCGGTGAAACCAAGACCAAGGGCGGGGAGACGATTTGCGCGTATCTCCCGATCGTCGGGGTGCGGGCCACCGCTCCGGCGGCGCGGGTCGAGGAAGCTGCCGCCAGGATGGGCGCGGACATGTACCGGAAGGCGAAAAAGAACGCCAAGGTCTACCCGCTGAGCCAGATCGCCGACAAACCGAAGTCATGACGCGCCGCGGTTTGACCCTCCTTGCCGCGGCGTGGCTGGCCGCCGGCCTGGGCTCGTGCTCCCTGCCAGCCGACGGGGGTGCCGGATCCGGCGACCTCGGCCGGCGCTTCACCGCGACGGTTCCCGGGACCTGGTACACCGAGATGCGGGAGGGCCGGCTGATCGGCACCTCGGAAAAGACCTTTCGCGCCGATGGCAGCGCGGAGGGATTCATCCAGGCCAAGCAACGGAGCGGGGGCTTCAGCTTCGTGATGCCGACCATCACCTTCCGCAGCAAGTGGCGGGTCGAAGGCGACATCTACCTCAGCTACGACGTGAAAGGCTCGCAGCCCGGAATCTTCGAACCCGGCAAGGTGTTCCGCGACCGCATTCTCAGCGTCTCGCAGGACCGCATCGTCTGCAAGGAAGTGGAGAGCGGCGAGGTCTACACCATGGTCCGCAAGCGCTGACCCGGCGAATTTGCGCGATTTCCCGGTTACGAATCCGGCGACCGGCGGTTTTAACTCGGTGCGGCATGCAGGCCCTCACCCTCTTCGTCACCACTCCCGGCGACGTTCACGACGAACGTCCGGCCGTTGGCAGGGTCGTGGAGGCGTTGCAACGGCGGTATCGCTCGATCGTCCGGCTGGAAGTCCTCGGGCCGCGATCGACGGCGGTCGAGGAGGGACGGATCGGGGCGGACGATTGCGATCTGGTGGTGGCCGTGCTCGGGTCGGAATTCCGGCCGCAGGAGGACGCCGGGATCGAGCGCTTGCTGGAGTCGGCGCTGGCTTCCCGGACAACAGAGCTTGGACAGCGGGCCCTCGTTTATCGCCGGCAAGCCCCGCCGGCGCGGAGCGACAAGGGAAAGGCCTTCGAAGCGTTCTGCCGGCGCGTGTTTTCCGGCAAGACGGGCGCCGTTCCGACTTTTTTCGACGATGCCGGCGACCTCGCGGAGCGGTTTGAACAGGATCTACGGGCGATCCTGGTCCAGCGCTTCGGGGAATCAGAAACGGAGCCGCTGGAAGGCTTGCCGTTTCCCGACGGCCGCGCCTTCGACTATGACGATGCCGCCCGCTATTTCGGCCGCGACCGCCCGCTCGCCGAGGCCCTGGGCCAGTTGAAGTCGCAGCATGCGGCCGGCCAACCCTTCCTGCTGGTCTACGGCGATCCGGCGGCGGGGAAGTCGTCGATGCTGCGCGCCGGCCTGGCGCCGCGGCTGACGGCCGATGGATTCATGCCGGACGTCGGGGCTTGGTGCGGGCTGACCGTCCCCGCGGTGGACGGCGAACGCGCCCCCCTCGAAACGCTGGCACAGGCGATCTGCGAGGCCTTGCCGGAGCTGGCCAGAATCCGAGACAGCTCGCGGCCCGCGGTGAAGCCGGGGAAGAAATCGAAGAAAGGCCGGCGCTCGAAGTCGAACGCCGCTGCGGAACCGGTCTGGGACCAAGACCGCCTGTTGCGGGCGCTGAATGAGCCGGCGGAGATCTTTCTCGCGGTCACGGCGATCACCGCGGCGCTCGACCGGGTGAGTGTCGGCAAACCGGCGCAGATGCTGGTCATGATCGACCCGCTCGACGGCCTCTTTGCCTCGCCGGAGGTCACGGCGGAGCTGCGGGAGGGATATTTCCGGGTGCTGGCGGCACTGGTGAAATCGCGCCGCGTCTGGATGGTGGCGACCCTGCGCAGCGAGTTCTTCCCGCGCGTGTCGGAACACCGCGACTTGTTCCGGCTGGTTCGTGACGGAGGATTCTTCCTCGGTCCGCCGGATGAGCCGGAGCTGCGAACAATCGTCCGCCTGCCGCTGCTCGCCGCGGGAATGGAATTTGAAGCGGATCCGCAAACCGGCGGCGACCTATCGGACAGGATCACCGGGGACGCCCTCGGGGCCGCGCAAGTCCTGCCGCGCTTGGCGGGAACGTTGAACGAGCTGGCCGGGGAGGCGGAAGGCGACTTGCTCACGGCCGCCGCTTATCAGCGCCTCGGCGGCCTCGCCGGTCGGGCCTGGGTCGCGCCGCCGGCGGTGAAACCCGTCGCTGCGGGGAACCGGACGCTGCGGGCCGCCGGGCTCGTTTTCGCCGGGCTCGCCTTGGGGTTGATCGGGGCGGCCTGGTGGAGTGGCAAACCGGGAGTCGCCGCGCCCGAAGCCAAGGTGCAGGTCGATCGCCCGGACACTGCCGCGGCGTTGGCCACCGCGGCCTTCGAGCTCGGCAAGGCGCGGATCGCGGAGGGCTCGCCCGGCGCAGCGCTGCCCCGTCTGTTAGAGGTGCTGGATCACCAGCCGGAACACCTGGATGCCCAGGCCATGTTGTTGGGCACGCTGCGGACCACGGCCTGGCATTTTCCGGTGGCCGGGTTCGATCACCCGCTGCCGGTCACCGCGTTGGCGTTCGACGACCGGGGCGCTTCGCTCTTTTCAGCGGTGGGCGGGGAGGCCGGCGGCTACGGGACCACGCTGCGCTGGAGCCTGGACGAAGGGACGATCGATGCGCTTTTGAAGCCCCTGCAGGGGGCGAAGACGAGGTGGCTCAGCATCGCTCCCGGTGGCCGGCGCCTGGTCGTCCAGCGGGGCGATGCGGTGGTCCTTTGCGACGCCGTGACGATGCGACCGGTGCGGTCCTTGCCGCTGGCCCCTGAAGCGGGGGACGATGCCGTGGCCTGGTCCGCGGAGGGCGCCCTGATCGCTTATCCGGTGAAGTCCGGGGACGGTTATGCGTGGGTCATTGCTGACGCGACGAGCGGCGCGACGGTCAGGGAATCCGGGCCCTTTGCGGCCGGTGATCCGTTGTCGGCGAGGCTCGATCGGGTGCGGCTGCGCGCGGTGCACAGCGATGGAACCTTGGTCGAACTGCCGCTTGCTCCCGATCAGCCGCTCCGCAGCGCGATCAGCGATCAGCGCTTTTCGCAGGCCGAGCTGGCAGCCGACGCCACCTACCTGCTGGCGCAGGTGCCGGGCCAGACGCCGCGGGCATTCGAGCTGGCGGACGACGGCGAGACCCTGCGGTTCGAGGACAGCGGCATCACCAGGCCCGCCGCGTGGCTGGAAAGCCGCGGCCCTGACCTCGGGTTGCCGGCCAGCCTTTCCGATCTTGCCGGTGAGCCGGAGGATGCCCCGCTGGTGATCGACGGCCGCGACGTCCGGATGCCCGGCAGCGATGCGTTGCGCTTCGATGCGCCGGTGGATGCCCTTGCCGTCCGGGGTCCGCTGGTGGCCGCCGGATTTTCGTCGGGCCGGGTGATGGTCCATCGCGTGTTGCCCCCGGCGGGCTACCCGCTGGACGGGTCGGGCGCCGGAGATGAACCGCCGGCGGATGGCGCCGGAGCGTCCGGATCCGCGCTCGCGCCGGACGGCCGGCAGCGGGTCGAGGTGGTCGGGGATGGCGTGGTTCTGGTGCGGGCGCAGGACGGGGAGCGGCTTTCGACGGTCGAGTCGCTGGAAGGAGCTGGCCGGGTTTTGTTTGTCGACGAAAGCCGGGTCGCGGTGACCTGCCGGCGCGGGGTCGTGTTCCTCGACACGGCGGGCAATCGCCTCGAGCGGCTGGCGGAGATCCCGGTGGAGAATGCCAGCGATCTTCAATGGCTGCCGCATTCCGGAGTCCTGGCGGTGGCGACCGCCACCCGCCTGCTGTTGGTGGATCCGGCGACGCGTTCGATCACGGCGAACCTGCCGATGAGTGGTGGTGCCGGAGGGTTTTGGGCGGAGGATGGGGAATCCGGCTGGCTCGCCCGTGCTTCCGGCCGGGACTTGATGGTCTGGTCGCCTCATTCTTCGGCCGTGATTTTGAAAACGAGGATCCCGGCGGGTGGTCCGCTGGCGTTTGCGGAGCAAGACGGGATGCGCGGTGTCGGGGGGGCTTTCGGGTTCATTCCCTTGGCCAAGGCCGGGGGGCTTGATCCGGAGGAACGGGAAGCGTTGCGCTGGTTTTGCCGGGGCCTGGGAGGCGCCGGGCTCGAGGCGGCGGGTGGCTTGTCGATCACGGCACGCCGGGAAGCGCTCGGGCACGACTTCGGCAAGTTGGATGCATTGCTCCCGGGCATGAAGCCCGGCGCCCTGGGTGAAAGCGTGCGATCGTTGCCGTTTACGACGAATGCCCCCGCGGCGTGGCTGCCGCTATGGAAACGGCTGGCGATGACGCCGGGGATCGACGAAGCCAGGTTGATCCGCTGGAGCTCGTCGCTGGGCGATCACCCGTGGTTCAAGCAATACCTCCGCGGCCGGATTGCACGCTCGGATGTCGATTTGGACCTCGCCTGGCAAGGCGGCGAGGTCGACTCGGCAAGCACGGCCTGGATGCACGGCCTGGCCGGCGATTCCGACGAGGTCCAGGCGCTCAAGCAGGCGGCGTGGTTGGCAGCCGGCACGGACGGGGAGGGAAGCGATGAGGCTCTGGCGCTGCTGGACGGGCACGCCGCGGCCACCCTCGAGGCCTTCCATGCCGTGGAGAGCCCGGGCACTGCCCTGGCCCACGCCGAGGCGCTCGCCTGGCGCGGGAAGGCCGGGGAGGCGATGGAATTCCTCGACGGGAAAATCCCGGCCGACACCGAACTCACGCTGGCGCAGTGCCACTTTCTGCTGTCGTTCGGGCTCGCCCACCTTGCCCCGGACGCCGTCGACGCGGCCTTGGACCGGCTGGACTCGCCGTGGCTGTGGCGGCAGTGGCTGCAATCGGGCGAGAGCGAGCTGCCGGTGGCGCAAATGGCCGGACGTACGATGGATGCCGTGGATGGGCGCGGGCCGGCCGCGGTCGAGGCCTTGTGGGTGTCGATGGCGGAGCGCGACGCGGAGGCGATCGCGGTGTGCCTGAAGGCGGCCAAGGAGTTGCCGCCCGCGATGCAGCTCTGTGCCACCGGCGTCGCGCTGTGGGCGGAGGGGCGCAAGGCGGAGGCCTTCGCGTTGTGGCCCGACGGCTTTCCGGACCTGGCGAAAGAGGCGGCGGAGGGCGATTGGGACGGCTGGGAAGGGGTTTTGCCCGGCGCGGACGAGGAGAGCCTTTTTGCGACGATGGAAAAGGAGCTGGCGACCTTGTTCGCGGGTCCGGACGCGGGGCCGGAGGAACTGAAGGCACTGGCGTCCCGCTTGATGGACCCGGAAACGGCCACCACTTTCGGGGTCAAGCGGGTGCGCGACGCGATGATGACCTGCGCCCTGGCGCTTGCCAACGACCCGGACGCCTACAAGGAGGTCGCGGAGATGGTCGAGCAGGCACGCCTCGCCGGAGCGCCGCCGACCGAGTGCCTGAGGATCGAGGCCCGGTCCTACATGGCGGCCGGGAATTTCACCCTCGCCTATTCGCGGTGGCTGCGGCTGGTCGAATCGATCGAGGGGGAGATCTTCGCCAGCGACTACCTGGACGCCGCGCGTTGTGTGATGGAGGACATGCAGGATGTCGCGGCGATCGAGCTCCTGATGCGCGGCAAGCGGCAGTTTCCGGACGATGCCTCGTTCGCCTACGGCGGTGCCTGGCTGCTGCTGACCAGCGGCCATCCGGAGGAAGCCGGGGTTTTGTTAGAGCATGGGTTTGAGATCCCGTTTACCGGCGACGAGAAGGCGATCGCCACCGCGATGCTGGTCTGCGCGGCGGAGCAGACGCAACGGACCGCGCGGGCCGACGAAGCCTTCCAGGATCTATTGGCGATCGACCCGAACTGGGGCGAGGAGACCAGCCTGGAGGCCCTGGAATGGCCGGACTGGCTCAAGCAGGTGCTGATGACCGTGGCCGGCCGGCAACCTTGAGGTGGATTGGTGCTTGAACCGGGGGCGCGGTCCGGGGGCATTGTGCCGGCGTGTCCATCGATGTCGGTGCTTATATCGCTGAATTCGGTTCGCTCGCGGAGGCGCGTGGTTTCACCGCCCGCTGCCTGGGTTCGACGGCGGCCGGACCGCTGATGGTATGGCTGCGGCCGGGGGAATCGCCGGCACGCTACCTGTCCGCCGGCATGCACGGCGACGAGCCGGCGGGTCCGCTGGCGGCACTGGAATTGCTCCGTCGCGGGGAGTTCGACAGCGGCCCGTGGTGGTTGTGTCCGCTGCTCAACCCGACCGGGGTGGCGGCGGGGACGCGCGACAATGCCGAGGGGATCGATCTCAACCGCGACTACTGGAACCGCCGGACTTCGGAGGTCCGGGTGCATGCGGAGTGGCTGGAGTCGTTGCCCTGCCCGCGCTTGTTCCTGTCATTGCACGAGGACTGGGAATCCAGCGGTTTCTACTTTTACGAGATCAACCTCGGCGACGACCGGCCCGACCGGGCGGCGGCGATCCTCGACTCGGTTTCACCGTGGTTCCCGCCGGAACCGGAGAGCCTGATCGACGGCCACGACATCCGCGGGCCCGGCTGGATCTATCATGCCGCGGAGGCCGACCTGCCCGCCGATTGGCCCGAGGCGATCTTCCTCGCCAAGCGCGGCTGCCCGCTCTCCTTCACTTACGAGACCCCGAGCGCGCTGGACATCGGCGCCAGGGTGGAAGCGCACGTCGCCGCGGTGAAGGCGGCGCTGGAGTTCGACCGCTGAAGTCGGGCGCTTTCGGAAACATCTTGCGTGAAGGTGATGGAAGTGCTGATTTTCCAGCATGAAGTTCCGCGTCTTCTCCCTGCTGCTCTTGATGTCATCCGCGAATGCCGGCGCCCCTTGGTGGCAGGCCTTGGGGCCGGTGGAGCCGGGTGACTTCGCGGGCGGACATGTCGACTCCAAGATCCCGGCGGAGTTGAAGAAAGTGGTGGCTCAGACGGAGTTCGAGGAATGGACGGACTATGAGGACAAGTTCGTCCGCCTGCGTTACCCCAAACATCCGGACATCAAGCTTGAGGTCACCGGGGGCCGCGAGGGCATTCATGTCGAGGGTGGCGTCTGCACCACCGTCGACAACTCCTTCCAGCAAGCCTACGTGCTGAAGGTGGGGGCCGCCACCTACGGGGTGTTCCTGCTCAGCCCCGCCAAGTGGCTGGACGACGGGATCTGCTTCTGCGGGCCGATGGTCCACCATGCCTACTCGATGCGCGACAAGTGCCTGGTCCGCTATTCCATGCTACCGGGCGGTGCGGTGAAGAAGGCGCAGGTGCTCGGCGGCAAGCTGCGTCTGATGGCTTTCGAGTGGACCCACCTGGCCTGCCCGCGCGAGATCTATCAGGCGATGATCGACGGCATGGCGCTGAAGTTCGCGCATCCGCTCGGCGAGGCTCGCTTGCGGGAGGAAACGGCGCGGCGATACGGGCTGGAGGGCAAGGCGGGATGGCTTCATCCCGGCCAGGACCTGGCGGCGATGACTGCCATCATGGGCAAGCCGGCACGAACGGACGGAAACCGGGTGAGCTGGCAAGAGGACTTCGAGGACTACCCGATGGGCCTGGAGGTTCTGGTAGAGGACGGCAAGTTGTCGCGCTTCGGGGATGACGGGGTCGAGCGGACCGGCGGACCATTGGAAGGTTCGCTGACCTGGGCGGAAGAGGCCACCGGAGAGGAGGACGATGGCGCCATCCGGCCTGCGCCCGAAGCGATCGGGGCGGCACTGAAAAAAATCGCGCCGACCTGCCATGGCTACCGCTGGCGCAACTGGTGCGGGGTGGTCACCTCGCTGGCCAAGCACCGCGACTACCGGGACGACGAATTGATCCGCTTGCTGGTCGAACGGTCTTCGGCACGCGGGTGCGAGCTCGAGGCCTTGACGGCCTACGGGCATCCGGAGACCGGCGAGTGGGTGAAGGCCTCGCTGGAGAAGCTCGCCGCCATCGATCCGCGGGCCGGGGATCCGGAAGATCCGAGCCGCGATTCGGCCGGATGGCGGGCGCGGGACGCCGTGGAACTCCTCGGCTGGCAGGTCGAAAACGACGAGGCGGCGGCGCTGGAATCGGCCCGCCTGCTGCTGGCGGCGGATCGGCCGGAGTGGACCGATGCGGTGCTTTCCCACGCCGACATCCTGCCGCCCGATATCGGGACCAAGGTGCTGGTCCAGGCCGTCCGCTCGGCCATCGCGGACCAGGACGGGGAAGCGGTCGAGGAGATCTTCGACGCGCTGCCGAAGGTCGACATCGGCGACAAGGCCGCGGTGCGGGCGGAAGTGGAGAAGATCCCGGAAGGGGAGGAGGGCAGCGAATGGTACGAGCGCCGGCGCGATGCGCTCGAGGCGCTTTCCGGAAGCGGGGGCAATTCGGAAGATTGATCGGGCCGGCCGTGCCGCTAGCGTCGGCGAAATGAAATGGTTGATCCTCCCGTTCCTTGGCGCCGGTCTGGCTTGCGCGGCGCCCGTCGATGACTTCATTGCCAAGGCCAGGGAGCTGCATGGCGAGGCCGGGATGAAGGCGGCGACCTTCCTGGTGGAGGGGATGCCGGAGAAAGACCGGGAAGCGCTGACGGCGGACTTTCTAACAAACAATCTCGACCTCGCGTTCAAGGCCCGGGCCGAGTTCCCGTGGGCCAAGGATGTGCCCGAGGCGCTGTTCTTCAACGATGTGCTGCCGTATGCGGTCTTCGACGAGACCCGCGAGTCCTGGCGGGCGGACTTCCTTGAGCGGGCGCGGCCGATGGTCAAGGACGCGAAGACCGCCAGCGAGGCGGCGCATGCGCTGAACCGCGAGTTCTTCAAGGCGTACGAGGTCCACTACAACACCGGCCGCAAGCGGCCCAACCAGAGCCCGTCGGAATCAAAGGAGCTCGGCATGGCGACCTGTACCGGGCTGTCGATCATCCTGGTCGACGCCTGCCGGGCGGTGGGAATCCCGGCGCGGGCGGTGGGAACACCCCTGTGGGCCAACGAGCGTGGCAACCATACCTGGGTGGAGATCTGGGACGGCGGCTGGCACTTCACCGGCGCGGACGAATTCGACGAAAAGGGTCTCGACCGCGGTTGGTTCGTGAACGACGCCGCGCAGGCGAAGGCCGACGTGCCGAAACACGCGATCTACGCGACCTCCTGGAAGAAGGACGGGCTGTCCTTTCCCATGGTCTGGGCACCGGGGAGCGAGGCCGTCGCGGCGGTGAACGTGACGGGGCGCTACGCCGCGGGACCGGTGGCGGTGAAGCCGGCGCTGGCGATCCGCTTCCTCGACGGCGACGCCAAGGACGCGCGCCAGGTGGTGAAGGGATGGTTGACGACGGCGGCGGGCCGGCGGCTCGAGGCCTTCGAAACCAAGGCCGGGACCGCCGATCTCAACGACCGCGCCTGGGTGCCGGTCACGCCCGGGGCCCGCTACCGCTTGCAGTTCGAACTTCCGGAAGGGGCATTCGAAACCGATGCGTTCGCCGGTGAGGCGGGGGAGGGGGAGCGGGATCTCCGCCGCAGTGACTTGCGGCCGGTGCCGCCGGCGATCCTCGGCATGAGCGGCGGCCAGACCCCTGCAGGTCCCCTGACCAAGGACGAGGCGGCCCGCGCGGGGGCGCTGGCGTTTGAGATGCAGGTCGAGGCGCAGCGGGATGCCCGGGCCATCGAGTTGAATGACAAGGTCATCGCGTTCGGCGACAAGAAGCTGCGCTGGATGGAGAAGACCTTCGGCGACGAACCCGCGGGCGGCCACAGCCTGTGGATCTCGATGCACGGTGGCGGCGGCGCCCCGGCGGCGGTCAATGACCAGCAGTGGCAGAACCAGATCCGGCTCTACGAACCGAAGGAAGGCATCTACGTCGCCCCGCGTGCGCCGACCGACACCTGGAACCTGTGGCACGAAGCCCACATCGACCCGATGTTCCAGCGCCTGATCGGCGACTACGTGGCGGTCCGCGGGGTGAATCCGGACAAGGTCTACATCATGGGTTACTCCGCGGGCGGCGACGGGGTCTGGCAGCTTGCCCCGCGGATGGCGGATCGCTTTGCCGCGGCTGCGATGATGGCCGGGCATCCGAACGATGCATCGCTGTTAGGTCTGCGGAACCTGCCCTTCGCGATCTTCATGGGCGGGGCGGACGCAGCCTACGACCGCAACAAGATCGCCGCCGCCAAAACCGCGGAGCTCGACCAGCTCGAGAAGGACGATCCCGGTGGCTACGTGCACATGTCGCGCATCTACGAAGGGCTGCCCCATTGGATGAACCGCAAGGATGCCGAAGCGCTGCCATGGATGGCGGGATACACGCGCAACTCCTGGCCGAAGAAAATCGTCTGGTTCCAGGACGACGTGACCCACGACCGCTTCTACTGGCTGAAGATCCCCGACAAGAACGCGGCGAAGGCCGGACAGAAGATCGTCGCGACGGTCGCGGGGCAGACGATCCGGCTCGACGGCGACGTGCCGGCGGGGATGGAACTCCGCCTCTCCGACGACTTGTTGGATCTGGACCAGGCGGTGACGGTGATCGTCAACGGCAAGCAGGTTGCATCGGCAAAGGTCCCGCGCACGGCGGGGGCGATCGTCGACAGCCTGAAGCAACGGCTGGATCTCCCGGCGGCGGCCAGCGCGGTGATGGTGCTGCCTTGAGGGCGGACCCGGCCGATTGCGGCAGCTACGCTGTTGCGGTGGAACCAGGGCGTCCGTTGGCCGCGGCCGATGGCGCTTTGCGGCTCCCGCGAAACTTCGTTGGGCCGACCGCGAAGGATCGGGACCGCGGTCTAACGACCAGGCGCGGCGCGCGCCGCGCGGGAACGAAAAAGCCCGGCTCCCTCGATGGAAAGCCGGGCGGTTGAATCTCGGGGGATGGGTTCAGTTGACGGCGACAGCCGAGGAACCCGTTTCGCCGGTCCGGATGCGGATGGCTTCTTCGATGGTGGAGATGAAGACCTTGCCGTCACCAATCTTGCCGGTGTTCGCGCTCTTGACGATGGCTTCCGCCACGGAGCCCGCTTGCGCGTCGTCCACCACGATCTCGATCTTCACTTTGGGAAGGAAATCGACGGTGTATTCGGAGCCGCGATAGATTTCAGTGTGGCCTTTTTGACGGCCGAAACCTTTGACTTCAGTGACAGTCATGCCTTGAACACCCACTTCTGCGAGGGCTTCCTTCACTTCCTCCAACTTGAACGGTTTGATGATCGCTTCGATTTTCTTCATGGTGCGGCGGATTGGTCAAAGTCAGCTAAGCAATGCCCGTGCCAACGGCGGCAGGGAATTTTTTAAAACTATGTGAGGCTACGTAGGGGCATGGTTTTTGGCGAGTTAAAATCCGGTCAGTTTCTTTGATTTCCGGGCATTCGCTTGAATCGAACGAGCCCGCCGGTTTTTCGATGATGGCTTGTCGGGTGACTTTGTTAGCTTGAGACCATGTTGGTCTCCCTGAGGGAAACGTTGAAGCGGACGACGTCGCGTTGTCCGGTATGTCACGCGGCTTGTCCGGCGGAGGTATGGAAGACCGGAGGCAGCCCGGCGCAGGTCTGGATGAGCCGGACATGCCCGGACCACGGGGTCCACGACGCCTGCCTGGCGAGCGATGCCCGCTTCTACTGGCTCGCCCAGGGCGATCCCACGAATGCCTGCGGCGACGCTTGCGCCTGTGCGGCGGATCCGTCCGGGGCCGCCGGCACCCTGGGCCGCAACGCCGGCAAGGCGGGAACGCCGGAACTGCTGTCGACCTGCCTCGCGCTGATCGAGATTGTCGACTCGTGCAATCTCGCCTGCCCGACCTGCTTTGCCGATTCGCCGGCCGGTGCGGCGGGCGAGCGGCTCAAGGCCCATTCCCTGGCGTCGATCCAGCAGCGGATCCGCGGGGTCCTGGAGCGGAAGGGCAAGATCGAGCTCCTGCAGCTTTCCGGCGGCGAGCCGACGCTGCATCCGGACTTCTTCGAGCTGCTCGACTGGATCCACGCGGAGCCCCGGATCGACTACTGCCTGGTCAACACCAACGGCGTCCGGATCGCCCGCGAGCCGGACTTCGCCGCCAGCCTTGGCGAGCGTGGCCGGCGCGGGGCGCTGCAACTTTACCTCCAGTACGACGGCCCCCAGGAAGCGGGGCAGGTGGAGCTGAGGGGCAAGGACTTGCGTTCGCTCAAGCACGACGTGATGGAGTGCTGCGAGCGGGAGAAGGTTCCCTTTACGCTGGCGATGACGGTGACGCCCGACAACCTCCCGCATCTCTGGGACACGGTGAAGACGGGGTTGATGTTCGATACCTGCCGCGGGGTGGCCTTCCAGCCGGTCTTCGGCAGCGGCCGGGGAACCGCAAGCCGGCGCTTGAACTCGGCCGACCTGCTGCTGGCGTGCATCGGGCAGTCGGGAGGTGCCCTCGGCGAGCGCGACTTCACCCCGCTGCCATGCGGCGACCCGAATTGCGCGATCATCGGTTACCTGCTGCGCACGCCATACGGCACCCGTAGTATTTCGGAGTTCGTCGACTTCGCCTCCGTCCAGGGCTTCCTGCGCGACAAGGTGCGCTACGAACTGTCCGACCTGATCCAGTGCGGCTGCGAAAATACCGAGCTCGGTGAAATGCTGCACCGCCTCGAGATGAAGGAAAAAGATGCGTTCCGCCTGTTCATCAAGCCGTTCATGGATGCCTGGACCTGGGACGAGGACCGCATCGACCGCTGCTGCACCCACGTCATCCGGCCCGACGGCAAGCTGGATTCGTTCTGCCGCTATTATTCGGGATTCCCGGGCGCCAAATGACGGATGATCCCCCTTCCGCGAACCGGGCGCTCGGCTGGTACCGCTTCGTCCTGTGGTGCTTGCCGTGGTCGGTCGCGGTGATCACATGGATCGGGGTGGCCTGGTTGGGAGCGAAGTTCCGTGGGCTCGAGCAACTGTTGAGCGGGGTCTGGTTGATGGGAAATCTCGCGGCCACCGTCGGAATCGGTGCCCTGGACGACCGCGTGAAATCGTCGCTGCTACGGGAGACCAGGCCGGTGAACCGGGCTAACGTGGCGAATTTCGTGTTCGTCCAGATCCTGTTGGTGCCGTGGTTCGTGATGGCCATCCTCTTTTCGGTTTGCGCGCTGGTTGGAAGCCTCTTCTGAATTTCGGCCATGCCCCAGCCCTCCGGATCTCCCGTCTACGCCCTGATGCTCGTTCTCGGCATCGGGCTGAGCGTAGTCTACTGGGTCCGCGTCTCGAAGAGCGACGAGCGCCTGCCGCTGATCTATTTCGGCGGGCTGGCGGGAGCGTTTGTCGGCGCGAAGGTGGCCTACTTGCTCGCCGAAGGCTGGATGCACTTCGACGACCCGCACCGGTGGGTGCTGTGGCTTTCCGGCAAGTCGGTGATGGGTGCCCTGCCGGGAGGCTGGCTGGGGGTGGAAATTGCCAAGGCGGCGATGGGCTACCGCGAGCCCACCGGTGACCGCTTCGCGCTGATCCTGCCGCTACCGCTGTTGTTAGGAAGGCTCGGATGCCTGCACGCGGGATGTTGCCCGGGCATCGCCTGCTCCTGGGGCTCATGGCCGGCGGTCCCCGTCGAAATCGCTTTTCAGGTGACCATGCTGGTCGTGATGCTGATCCTGAATGGCCGCCGGCTATTGCAGGGCCAGCACTTCCATCTCTATCTGATTGCCTACGGCCTGTTCCGCTTCTTCCACGAGTTCCTCCGCGCGACGCCGAAATCCATCGCCGGGCTGTCCGGCTACCAGTGGATCGCGCTGGCCACGGTGATCGCGGCCTTGGTCGCCTGGAGGATTCGCGCCGAAAAAATGAATGGAAACCGCCGGGCCGCGTCGGAGCCGTCGTGAATGCACCTGGCGTCACGCCGTTGCGACCCCGGAGAAATTTCCGGGAATCGACATTCCGACGGTTGCGAAAGGCCGGGGTATCCACCATCGTAGACGCCACCTCATTCGAAATCTCATGAAGCATCTCCTCATTCCCGTCCTTGCCGCCACCGTTCTCAGCGCTTCCGCGGATGAAGCCGCCGACAAGGCCAAGCTCATCGAAACCGGCAAGGCGAACTTCGCGACCTGCATGGCATGTCACGGTCCCGATGGCACCGGACTGCCGGTCGGCGACAAGAAGATGGCCCCGACCCTGGCGGGATCCAAGGTGGTGAACGGTGACCCCGCTGTGTTCGCGCTCGCGGTTCTCAAGGGCATCCAGAAGGACCCGGCGAACACGGAGATCCTCGGGGTCATGGCGCCGCTCGAAGCGGCACTCGATGACGAGAAGCTGGCCGGCGTGTTGACCTACGTCCGAAATTCCTTCGGCAATTCCTCGTCGGTGGTGACGCCTGCCGACGCCGCCAAGTACCGCGCCCAGTTCAAGGACATCAAGGCGCCGGTCCTGCGCACGGATCTCGAGAAAACCGCTGCCAAGAAGTGAGGCGATGCGTGCTTTGATCACCTCCCTGGTTCTCGCCACGGCATCGACCCATGCGGCCGATGCCGTGAAGCTGGAACTCCATGCCGACGACCGGATGGTTTTCAACAAGACCTCGTTCGAGGTCGTCGAGGGCCAGAAGGTCACCATCGTCTTCAAGAACACCAGTCCGCGCGGGGACAAGTCGATGAAGCACAACGTGGTGCTTCTGAAGCCCGGCAACCTGATCGTGACCTTTGCGGTCAAGTGTGGCCGGGCGGCGGAGAGCGGCTATGTGCCGACCGACAAGGAGTCCAAGGAACAGATGGTCGGGGCGATCAAGCTGACCGGTGGGGGCGAAACGAATTCCATGACCTTCACCGCCGGTGAACCCGGCGAATATCCGTTTTTTTGCTCGTCGCCGGGTCACTTCGACAAGATGCAGGGCAAGATCATCGTGAAGCCGAAGAAGTAGTCCGGCTAATCCAGATCCTGACGGTAGGTTTCCCGGCCGAAGGGGTCGTAGTCGATGACGAGATCCCAGCCGCCGTCGGCGTCGGTGTCCTGCCATGCTCGGGCCAGGACGCCTTTCGCGTATTCATAGCGGAACAACAGCGGACCCTTGGCGCCGTCCCGCACCCAGGTTTGGGTCGGGATTCCGAGGCGATGTTCCGTGGTGCTGTCGAAGTCGCCGTCGAAATCGAGATCGACCTCGACCCGGCTGAGCAACCCGTTCTCGTAGTCGCATCGATAGTCCCAGACCCCGTCGAAGTCGTTGTCGAACCACGACTTGACCAACTCGTCCTTGCGGTAGTCGTGGCGCTCGTCGGCACGACCGTCGCCATTGCGGTCGTGATCGACGGATGCGGCGGGCGTTCGGATCCCGGAACGCTGGCGAATAGCCTGGGCGAAGAGGGTGAAAACGCCCACGCCGGCGATCGCGAACACCCACCAAGGGATGCCCTTGCGGGGCGGTGCCGCCATCATCGCCGGCAGCCCGAGGATGTCGCGGGCCCGGACGACATCCTCGTCGTCCACGGTCAGCCGGATCCCGCCGGCAAAGGCAATGTGCGGTGCCGCGGACGCCAGTGCCTCGTCGATGACTTCGGCCTCGATCCCCTCGTTGGCGAGGCGCATGCGCGCCAAATGGGCCTCTTCGAGGGAGGAATAGCTGCGGATCACCGTCACGCCCGCAGGGAGCGATGGGAGGGCGACCGGATCAAGCCTTGGTCTTCAGAAGATCCCGGATCTCGGCGAGCAGCTTCTCCTCGGCGGTCGGTTCGGGCGGCTTCGGGTCCGGCTTGGCTTCCTCTTTCTTGAGGGCACCCAGCGCCTTCTTGACGACGATGAAGACGGCGAAGGCGAGGATGACGAAGGCGATGAAGTCGGTGACGAACTGGCCCCAGCCGATCACCGGAGCGCCGGCTTTCAGGGCCTCGGCGTAGCTTGGGTAATCCTTGTCACCGAGGTTGAGATACTTGTCGCTGAAGTTCACGCCGCCCGTGATCTTGCCGAGTACCGGCATGAACACGTTGTCGACCAGCGATTTCACCACGGTGCCGAAGGCGCCGCCGATGATGATGCCGACCGCCATGTCGATGAGGTTGCCCTTGAAGGCGAATTCCTTGAATTCCTTGAGCATGATATTTGAGGGAGTTTCGCTGCCAGCCAAGCAGCGAACCTAACACCACGCAACGCAGATCCGACCCGCCGGGCAATTTCCGGGACGACAAGCCGCTGCCGTTGATGGTCGCGACTTCCGGACGATCTCGGCGGGAAATCGCCGGATTGCTCAATCCTCGTCGCCGCCGGCACCCTTGACCCGGATCTTGCCGCGCATCTTGGCTTCGATGAAGTCGTCGATTTCGCCGTCCATGATGTTCTGGATGTTGCCGCTTTCCTCGCCGGTCCGGAGGTCGAGGACCTTCTGGTAGGGCTGGAAGACGTAGGAACGGATCTGGCTGCCCCAGCCGATCTCGCCCTTCTCGCCGTAGGCACGTTCGGCTTCGGCGGCGCGCTTGTCTTCCTCGATCTGGAAGAGCTTCGCCTTGAGGATCTGGAAGGCCAGTTCCTTGTTCGCGCCCTGGGTCCGCGCGGCGGTCGACTTGATCAGGATGCCGGACGGAAGGTGGCGGAGAATGACCGCGGTCTCGACCTTGTTGACGTTCTGGCCGCCCTTGCCGCCGGACCGGGCGGTGGTGATCTCGATGTCCTTGTCGAGGATTTCGATCTTGATCTCGTCGTTGATCTCCGGGGTGGCGTCGATCGAACAGAAGGAGGTGTGGCGCTTGCCGGCGGAGTCGAAGGGGGAAATGCGGACGAGGCGGTGCACGCCGCGCTCGTTCTTGAGGTAGCCGTAGGCGTGCTCGCCGTTGATCTTGATGGTGGCGGAGCGCAGCCCGGCACCGTCGCCGTCTTCCCAGTCGAGCGTCTCGCAGGTGAAGCCCTTCTTTTCCGCCCAGCGGGTGTACATCCGGTGCAGCATCTGCGCCCAGTCGCAGGCTTCGGTGCCGCCGGCGCCGGCCTGGATGATCAGGTAGCAGTTGGCCTCGTCGTTGGGCTTGTTGAGCAGCGTGATCAACTCGAAGGAAGAGATGTCCTTGTCGAGCTGCTTGGCCTGGGCGACGGCCTCCGCGGCGGAGTCGTCGTCATCGAACTCCTTGGCAAGCTCGATCGAGGCGAGCACGTCGTCGTAGCTGCTGTTCAGCTTGTTGAGGGACTCGAGCTTCTTCTTCAGCCCGGAGACCTTGGTGTTCATCTCGCGGGCACGATCCTGGTTGTCCCAGAAATCGGGCGCGCCCATGGCCTCCTCGATGGTGGCGATTTCGCGTTCCAGGGCGGGGACGTCAAAGATACCTCCCGAGCTGGGTCAGACGCTTCTTGAGCGCGTCCGTATCCAGCGCCGAGAGGTCGGCGGTGTGGGGTTCAGCCATAACTTGGCCGGAGGGAACGGCAGGACCGGATGCGACGCAAGGACGAAGCCGGATCGTTTTCAATTTCGCCCTCTGCCGGGACCCGGCTCAGGCCAGGAGGCCCTTCAGCAGGAAGGCCGCGGCCGCGATGGCGACGGCAAGAATCGCGAAGGTGAAGGTGACCACGAGGCGATCAAAGGAATCGACGAGCTTCATTGCGTGACAAATACGTCACAAAACGGGGTGCCTCAAGGATTGGAATGTGACGATTTAGGGCTCCACGGTGACAATTCACCGCTTCCGAATCGCCATTTGACAAAGCCACTATACCCCCTATGGGTATCCGACATGGAACGGGACGAAGGAACAAAAGGGCCGCTGGTCAACCGGCTGAAGCGGATCGCCGGGCAGGTTCAAGGGATCGGCCGGATGATCGAGGAGGACCGCGACTGCGTGGAAATCCTCAACACGATCTCGGCGGTCCATTCGGCGCTGCGCGGACTGGAGGCCAAGCTGCTCGAGGATCACGTGTGCCATTGCGTCCACGACGCCGCCAAGGATCCCGCCCGCTTGGAAAAGCGCCTGGAGGAGCTGATCAATCTGTACCGGAGGAAACTGGCATGAGCGATTGTTGCGGAAACAAGAAAGCCGCCGCGCCGGAGAAGAAGTCCTGCTGCGCCCCCGCGGCAGAAGAGAAGAGCTCCTGCTGTGGTGGCTCCAAACAAGAGGACTCCTGCTGTGGCGGTGGTGGTGGCGGCATCGACTGGCTGCTTTGGGGCTCGCTGATCCTGGTCGCCGCGGGCATCGCCGGTCATTTCATCGGTGGCGGTCCGGCCTGGTGGAGTGTCTTCTCTCACGGCTCTTGGGAGCTGATGTCGAAGGCCTGGTGGGGAATCCTGGTTGGGATCGCGGCGGTTGGCATCCTAGGTCAGGTGCCGAAGGAAGTGGTCGCCAAGTTGCTCGGCAAGGGCGGCAGTATGGGCGGAATCGTTCGCGCCACCCTCGCCGGGACCCTGCTCGACCTCTGCAACCACGGCATCCTGATGGTCGGCATGCAGCTCTACCGCAAGGGTGCCTCGCTCGGCCAGACGATCGCCTTCCTGGTCTCCAGCCCTTGGAACTCGCTGTCGCTGACGCTGATCCTGGTCGGGCTGATCGGGCTCAAGTGGACGCTTGCCTTCATCGTGCTCTCGATGCTGATCGGCATCGTCGCCGGCCGCATCGCCGATGCGCTGGTGAAGCGCGGCAAGCTTCCCGCCAACCCGCATGCGGTTGAGGTCGACGGCAGCTACCGCCTCAAGGACGGCCTGCGCGAGGCCTGGTCCGGGGTCCGTCCCGGCGACGGCAACCTGCGGCGGATCGTCCGCGACGGGCTCAGCGAATCGAAGATGATCCTGCGCTGGATCTTCTTCGGCATCGCCATGGCGGGTGCGATCCGCGCCTTCGTGCCCGACGACATCTTCTCGCAGTACTTCGGACCGAGCCTGATCGGCCTGCTGCTGACCCTGGTGGCGACCACCGTGATCGAGGTCTGCTCGGAGGGGTCGAGCCCGATCGCCGCCGACCTGCTGAACCGGGCCGGCGCCCCGGGCAATGCCTTCACTTTCCTGATGGCAGGCGCGGCCACCGACTACACCGAGATCATGGCGCTGAAGGAAACGACCAAGTCGTGGAAGGCGACCTTTGCGCTGCCGCTGCTCACCACGCCACAGGTGCTGGTGATCGCCTGGATACTGAACCACTACCCAAGGTGAACCCGCACTCCCATGATCATTCCGCGAAGCCGTCCTGTTGCTCCGGCCGCCATCATCGCGACGCCTCGATCCGGCCGTCGAAGGCCTGGTTCTGCCCGATGTGTACCGGCGTCGAGAGCGACGAACCGGGCGATTGCCCGAAGTGCGGGATGGCCTTGGAGCGCAACCCCGCGGTGGCGCAGGCCACCACCTACACCTGCCCGATGCATCCGGAAATCCGCCAGGATGGACCGGGGAGCTGCCCGATCTGCGGGATGGACCTCGAGCCCGTCGAACCGGTGGCCGAGGATTCCGGCGAGGAAACGAAGCTGCGGAAGAAGCTGATCGTGGCCAGTGCGGCGGCGTTTCCGCTGCTGCTGATCGCGATGCTGCCGATGATCCCCGGCGTCTCCTTGCCCGCCTGGCTCCATCACGAGACCGGTGCCTGGTTGCAGGCGGCGTTGGCGACGATTTGCCTGGTCGCCGGCTTCTTCATCCTGGTCCGCGCCTGGAGGTCGCTGGTGACCTGGAACCTCAACATGTGGACCTTGCTCGGTCTCGGGATCAGCGCCGCCTACGGCTTCAGCCTGGTGTCCTTGTTTGCCGGTGAGCATTTGCCGGAAGCCTTCAAGGATCACGGCCGCGCGCCGCTCTACTTCGAGACCGCCGGGGTGATCATCGCGCTGGTGATCCTCGGCCAGTGGCTCGAGGCCAAGGCCCGCGGCCGCACCAGCATGGCGATCAAGGCGCTGATGGATCAGGCGGCGAAGACCGCCCGGCGGGTCGATGGCGAGAGCGAGGAGGAGATCCCGATCGAGCAGGTCCAGGCCGGCGACCTGTTGCGGGTGAAGCCCGGCGAGAAGGTGCCGGTGGACGGTGAGGTGGTCCGCGGCCGAGGCACCGTCGACGAGTCGATGATCAGCGGCGAGCCTGAGCCGGTCGACAAGCAGGAGGGCGATCCGGTCACCGGCGGAACCCTCAACCAGACCGGCTCCTTCGTTTTCCGCGCCACCAAGGTTGGCTCGGAGACGATGCTGGCGCGGATCATCCAGCAGGTGTCCGATGCCCAGCGCAGCCGCGCGCCGATCCAGGCGGTGGCGGACAAGGTCGCCGGCTGGTTCGTGCCGGTGGTGGTCGGCATCGCGGTGCTCGCCTTCATCCTGTGGTCGGTCTTCGGTCCGGACCCCAGCCTGGTGTTCGGGCTGGTGGCGGCGGTGTCGGTGCTGGTCGTGGCCTGTCCCTGCGCGCTCGGCCTGGCGACGCCGATCTCGATCATGGTCGGTGTCGGCCGCGGCGCCTCGGAGGGCATCCTGATCCGCGATGCCGAGGCCCTGGAGCGGATGGAAAAGATCACCACCCTGGCGGTCGACAAGACCGGCACCCTGACCGCAGGCCGGCCGGCCCTGGTCGCGGTTCACCGGGTGGCGGACGATGACGAGGACGCACTGCTTGGCATGGCCGCAGCCGTGGAGACGAGCAGCGAGCATCCGCTGGCCCATGCCATCGTCAGCGCGGCGGAGAAACGCGGGCTCGACCTGCCGCAGGCGGAGGATTTCGACTCGGTGGTCGGCGGCGGGGTCTCGGCCAAGGTCGGTGGGGAAACGATCCGCATCGGCAAGCCGGCCTGGCTGGAGGACCAGGGGGTGGGCGGCCTCGATGCCGCGCTGCCGGATGAATCCACCGCGACCCGGGTCTTCATGGCCCGCGGCGACCGGCTGGTCGCGGCCTTCGACCTGGCGGACCCGGTCAAGGACAGCACGCCGGCCGCGGTCGAGGCCTTGAAGGCCGACGGCGTCGAACTGGTCATGCTGACCGGCGACCGCGAGGCCACGGCCCAAGCCGTCGCCAGCAAGCTCAACATCGACGACTACCGCGCCGGGCTCTCGCCCTCCGACAAGCTCGACTTCGTCAAGCAGCAGGTCGCCGCCGGCAAGCCGCTGGCAATGGCCGGGGACGGCATCAACGATGCGCCCGCGCTGGCCGCCGCCGAGGTCGGGATCGCGATGGGCACCGGCACCGACGTGGCCATCGAAAGCGCCGGCATTTCGCTGGTGAAGGGCGACCTCCGCTCGATCCTGCGAGCCCGCGCCCTGAGCCGGGCGACGATGAAGAACATCCGCCAGAACCTGTTCTTCGCGCTGGTCTACAACGGCCTCGGCGTGCCGATCGCGGCCGGCGCGCTGTATCCCTTCACCGGTCACCTGCTGAGCCCGATGATCGCCGCCGCGGCGATGAGCTTCAGTTCGGTATCGGTGATCGGCAACGCCCTGCGCCTGCGCAGGATCCAACTCGATTAGGGGAAACCCATTGATTCAAAGGTGAAAATGGAATAGAGCCTCAACAGATCTCTTCCCACTGGAGGAGAGTTCTCCAAGATGCATCCCTTCCGCTCCATCCTCGCAACGCTGCTGGCGCTCCTGATCGCCAGCCCGCTGTGCTGCTGCTCCGCCCACGCGGCGGAGAAGGAGTCGCGGCCGTCGTGCTGCGAGGCGAGTGTGGAGCGCGATGGCAAGGGTAGTCCCGACCAGCAGCCGCACGCCTGCGCCTGCCGGACCAAGGAACCTCGCGACGAGGTGAAGAACTTCGAGCTGCCGCACGACATCGCGGTGCTCCTCGAACCGGCGGTGACCGACGTGGCCCGCCTGGTGCCGCCGGTGCCCGTGCGCCGGCCGATGGCGTCCACGCCGCACACCGGCTGTGACCCGCCGCGACTGTTGCTCGCGCGCTATTCCCGTTGGCTGATTTGAAGCCCGGATCCCTTTGATTCCCGGCATCCTTTGCGGATGTCCGGTTTTGCTGCGTCGCGTCGACGCGGCTTCGTGCCCTGTCGTCCCCTCGTGGCGTCGCGGCCATGCCCCTTTGTTCAGATTGTTAGAAACCGCAAAACCAACAGAAACCATGAAACCAATCCTACTCTTCAGTTCCCTTGCCTTCCTTCTCGCGTCCTGTGGCAAACAGGAAACGACCACCGTCGAGGCCCCGGCCCCCGAGCCGGCCGCCGCCACTGCCGGAAGCGCCGCCCTGTGCCCGGTCTCGGGCGAGGAGCTCGGCTCGATGGGCGATCCCTACGTCTATGTTTACGAGGGTCGCGAGATCAAGATGTGCTGCGAGCACTGCGTGCCGAAGTTCGAAAAGGACCCGCAGAAGTACCTCAGCAAGCTCGACGCGGAAGCGGCCGAGTGAACCACGACGGGCAACCCCGATGAGCCGCCGGACCATGAAATTCCGATCCCTGGGACTCCCTTGTCTTGCCGGCTTGCTGTGCTTGCCCGTGTCCTGCAGCCCCTCGTCCTCCACGGGCGAGGGGAAGGCGGCGGTGCTGGCCGTGCCGCCGCCTTCAGCTGCCGTGAACTACCCGGTGTCCGGCTCTGCCGGGCCCGACGAACTGGCGCGGCTGGCGATCGAGCACCATCCCTCGATCGCCGCCGCACGCCATCGCGCCGGCCGGCTGGAGGCCAAGGTGGCGCAGGAGCAATCGCTGCCGGACCCGGTCGCCGAGATTGCCGCGGGATCGATGGCGGAAACCGCCGCCGGCCGCACCGAGGCGATGGGCGGCATCAAGCAGAAGTTCCCCTTTCCCGGCAAACGCCGCGAGGCCGCTGCTGCCGCCGGCAGCGAGGCCGCCGCGGCCCTGGCCGAGGTCAAGGTGCTCGAGCTCAAGCTGACCGAGCAGGTCCACGCCGCGTGGTGGGACCTTTATCTGGCCGACCAGACCCTGGCGCTGACCCGCGAGAGCCGCTCCTTGCTGGAGGCGGTGCGCGATGCCGTCGACGCCCGCGTTGCCGCCGACCAGGCGGGCCAGGCCGACCAGCTGCGGATGGCCAACGAGCTGGCCATGCTGGACCGCGACCTGGCGGCTGCGGGACAAGTGGCGTCGACTGCCAGGGCGCGGCTGAATTCCCTGCTCAACCGCCCGGCCGGGGCCTCGCTGCCGGCCGCCCGCCAGGCCAAGATCCCCAGTGCCGGATCGCTGGACAGCCTGCTGGCGCGGGCGCAGAGCCGGCATCCCGAGGTGGCGGCCGCCGAGCAGCGCGCCAATGCCTTCCGCCATCGCCTGAAGCGGGCGGAACTGGAGAAGTATCCCGACATCACCGCGGGGGTTTCCGGGGCCGCGATCTCCGACTCCGGCCTGTCGCGGATGGCCAACGGCCGCGACCAGATCTACGCCACCCTGGGGGTGAACATCCCGCTCTGGCAGGAGCCGCGGAAGGCGATGATCCGCGAGGCGGAGGAAGGGATCGCCGAGACCGAGGCAATGATCGCCTCGACCCGCTCGGAGCTGCGCTTCCGGGTCGAGGATGCCTGGTTCCGGGCCAAGACCGCGCGCGACGTGGCGACCCTTTTCGAGACCCGGCTGGTGCCGGATGCTACCCAGGCCTACGAGGTCACGCTGACCGGCTACAGCGCCGGGACCAGCAGCTTCAGCGATCTGGTCGAAACCTGGCGCGGGCTGCTCGCCTACCGCCTGCAACTCGCCAGCAACCGAGCCCAGGTGGGCAAGGCCAGCGCCACCCTGCGCGCGGCGGCGGCACTCGATTGATGCATGAAGGCGAAGGGCGTCAGATTGAAGGAAGCCAGGCACCGAGCTGGATTCTGGCTGGGCGGGTCGTCGAGTGGCGGCCGTGTTTTTGAGCTAGCAGGTGCGTTGCGTCCGCACCGTGGCGGGCTGGCCTGGATGGGCCGGGGGGTGCTTGTGCCGTTGCCCCCGGAATTTGCTCTCTTTGATTGTTTCGATCCGCCGGGGCGCCGCGAAAGCGGTGTCGCCGCTGCGCTCTGCCACCGCACTCCAAAGTTGTCATGAAGCCTTCCGAACTTTTCCAGCGGCTGCGCCGGTCGCCGCGCGCCATCCTGTCCGTCCTGCTGCCACTCGGGCTTTTCCTGCTGGGCTGGTGGTTCGGCCTGCCGCCCGCCAAGCACGACGAACACGACCACGATGCCGAAAGCGGGCAGGTCTGGACCTGCTCGATGCACCCGCAGATCCGCCAGCCGGGGCCGGGCCTGTGCCCGATTTGCAACATGGACCTGATCCCGTTGAGCGGCGGCGGAGGCGGCGGCCTGCGCGAGGTCAGCGTGTCCCCCGAGTCGGCGGCATTGCTCGACCTGCGGGTCGCGCCGGTGGTCCGGGAAGCGGCCGAGGCGGAGGTCAGGCTGTTCGGCCGGATTGACTACGACGAACGTAGTATGAATACCATCACCTCGAGGGTGGCGGGCCGGCTCGACCGGCTGTTCGTCGACTACACCGGCGCCCCGGTGCAGAAGGGCGACCACCTGGCCGAGATCTATTCGCCCGACCTGCTGGTCGCGCAGCGGGAACTGATCGAGGGGCGGCGGGCCGTCGATGGGCTCGCCTCCGGTGCCTCGGCGGTGGTGCGGGATACCCGCCGCCGCCTGCTTGAAGCGGCGCGCGAGAAGCTGCGGCTGCTGCAGTTCACCGAGCAGCAGATCGCGGACATCGAGCTCTCGCGGCAACCGCAGGACCACCTGACCCTCTACACGCCGCAGGCCGGTATCGTGACCTCCAAGCTCGCCAGCGAGGGACAGTATGTGAAGACCGGCGACCCCTTGTTCAAGATCGCCGACCTTTCGACGGTGTGGCTCAAACTCGAGGCCTACGAGAGTGACCTGCAGTGGTTGCGCTACGCCCAGGACCTGAGCTTCACGGTGGAAGCGCTGCCGGGCGAGGTGTTCCACGGCCGGATCGCCTTCATTGATCCGGAGATCGACCCGCTGCGGCGGGTGACGAGGGTGCGGGTGAATGTCGACAACGCGGGACTGCTCCTGAAACCGGGGATGTTCGCCGCGGCGGTGGCGCGCTCGAAGACAGCGGCCAACGGCAAGGTGATCGATCCCTCGATGGCGGGGAAGTGGGTCAGCCCGATGCACCCGGAGATCGTCAAGGACGGGCCGGGGCAATGCGATATCTGCGGGATGGATCTGGTGCCGGCGGAGACGCTGGGCTTTGTGACCGCCGCGGGCACGTCCGGCGAGCCGCTGCTGATCCCGGCGTCCGCGGTGCTCCGGACCGGCAAGCGGGCGGTGGTCTACGTGCGCTTGCCCGACGAGGACGGACCGAAGTTCGAGGGCCGCCAGATCGTGCTGGGCCCGCGGGTCGGCGACCGCTTCGTGGTGGCGGAAGGTCTCGAGGAGGGCGAGCTGGTGGTGACTCGCGGCGCCTTCAAGCTCGACTCCGAACTGCAGATCCGGGCCAAGCCGTCGATGATGAACCCCGGGGCGGGCCTGGACGAGAAGCCGGCGAATTCGGCGTCGAAGGAACTGGCCGGCCAGTGGTCGCCGGTACCGCGTGAACTGGGGCGCTTGCTACGGGAACCATCGGAGAAGGAGATCGCGGCGCTCGCCGCGCTGGTCCGCGGCATCGATAGCTCGGCCTTGCAGGACGAGGAGGCGGCGCTGTGGAAGGAGTTTTCCTCGCGCCTGCTCAATGAACTCGCGGAGGCACGGGAAGACGTCGCAGGCAATCCCGCCGCGGCGGCCCGCGGGGTGGCGCGGGCGGTCGAGGAAGCCGGTCGCTACCTCGGTCTGCCCTACCAGCCGGAAGCCCCGCCGCCGGCCGAACCGGCGACGGCCAAGGCCTTGAAGTCGGCGATCGCAGCTTACCTGCCGGTGGCCGCTGCCCTGGCGGGGGACGATGACGGGGCTGCGGCCAAGGCGGCCGGGGCGATGGCCGCAACTCTAGCTGCCAGTCCGCTGGCCGAGGCCCCCGATCTCGCTGCTCTGGCGCAGGAGTTGGCCTCAGCCGATGGCATCAAGCCGCGGCGCGCGTCCTTCCAGCGGCTCAGCGACAAGCTGATCGCGCTGACCCGCGAGAAGGGTCTCGATGCGGTCGGCAATGCCTACGTGGTGCACTGCCCGATGGCCTTCAAGAACCAGGGCGCCGACTGGATTGCCGACAAACCGGTGGTCGAGAATCCCTACTTCGGGGACGCAATGTTCAGTTGCGGCACGGTCACCGACACGCTTTCGGTGGAGAAAGGAGGCGGCGAATGAGGGCCTTGGAGTGCGGTGGCATAGCGAGCCTGCGAGCGACGACACCGCTTTCATGTCATCTCGGCGGCTTCCGTTTCCTGATCCACCCCGAATCGACCTTTCCCCGGAAAGCGGTGTCGCCGCTGCGCTCTGCCACCGCACTCCAAAGATGAACAAGCTCATCCATTTCTGCCTGCACCAGAAGCTGGTGGTGCTGCTCCTGCTGGCCTTCTTCATCGGCTGGGGCGTCAAGGTGGCGCCCTTCGACTGGGACACCGGGAACTACCCGCGCGACCCGGTGGCGGTCGATGCCATCCCGGACCTGGGCGACAACCAGCAGATCGTCTACACCGACTGGCCCGGGCGCTCGCCGCAGGACGTCGAGGACCAGATCACCTACCCGCTGACCGTGGCCCTGCTCGGGGTGCCGGGGGTGCGGGAGGTTCGCTCCTACTCGATGTTCGGCAGTTCGTATGTCTACCTGATCTTCGAGGAGGACGTCGAGTTCTACTGGAGTCGTAGTCGCTTGCTGGAAAAGCTCAACTCGCTGCCCGCCGACCTGTTGCCGGAAGCGGTGACGCCGACGCTGGGTCCGGACGCGACCGGGCTCGGGCAGGTCTTCTGGTATGTCCTCGAAGGCCGCGACCCGGACGGCAAGCCGGCCGGGGGCTGGGACCTCGACGAGCTGCGGGCGACGCAGGACTGGCAGGTCCGCTACGCGCTGCTGGCGGCGGAAGGGGTCGCGGAAGTGGCTTCGGTCGGCGGCTACCAGCGGCAGTATCAGGTCGATGTCGATCCCGACGCGCTGCGCGCCAACGGGGTCACCCTGGCCCAGGTCGTCGATGCGGTGCGCAAGTCGAACCAGGAGATCGGTGCCCGCAACCTGGCGGTCAACGGCGTGGAATACTTCCTGCGTGGCACCGGCTATGTCGACAGCCCGGCTGACCTCGAGAAGGCGGTGGTGGTGGTGCGCGGGAACACCCCGGTGACGGTGGCCGATGTGGCGACGGTGACGCTGGGACCGGCGATGCGCCGCGGCGGCCTTGACGTCAACGGCGCGGATGCCGCCGGCGGGGTGGTGGTCGCGCGCTACGGCGCCAACCCGCTGGAGACGATCCGCAACACCAAGAAGAAGATCGCCGAGCTCGAGGCCGCGCTGCCACTGCGGGCGGTGATCGACTGGACCAAGGTGGACCCATCCACGGCGGCGGGTTTCGCCGCGGAACACGGGATCGAACCGGCCTTCGAGGCCGACGGGACCATGGACCGGGAATCCTGGCTGGCCTTCACCCGGGGGACTGCGCGGGCGGAGTGGCCGGACTGGCTGACGACTTCCAAGATGACGATCGTCCCCTTCTACGATCGCTCCAAGCTGATCGGTGAGACGCTCAACACGCTCGACGACGCACTCTACCAGCAGGTGCTGGTGACGATCATCGTGGTGATCGTGATGGTGATGCACCTGCGGACCAGCGTGCTGATCTCGGCGATGCTGCCGCTCGCGGTGCTGATCACCTTCATCACCATGAAGATCGCCGGGGTGGATGCCAATATCGTCGCCCTGTCGGGGATAGCGATCGCTATCGGCACCGTGGTCGATGTCGGGATCGTCCTGACGGAGAACATCCTCAAGCACCTCGACGAGGCCCCGCCGGACGAGGCGAAGTCGGCGGTGATCTATCGCGCGGTCACCGAGGTGGCCTCGGCGGTGACCACTTCGGTGGCGACGACGGTGGTCAGCTTCCTGCCGGTCTTCACCATGACCGGGGAGGCAGGGCGGCTGTTCCGCCCGCTGGCCTTCACCAAGTCCTTCGCGCTGGTCGCCTCGATCATCGTGGCGCTGACCATTATCCCGCCGGTGGCCCACCTGCTGTTCGGCTCGGTGCCGAAGGCGCTGCGCGACCGCCGGGTGCTGGTGTCCGGCCTGCTGGTGGCCGCCGCCCTGCTGGCGCTCGGTTTTTCGGGCTGGCTGGCGCTGGCGTTGCTGGTGCTTGCCGCCGGACTCTGGTTCGAGCGCCGGGTCGCCGGCCGGTGGCGGCACGGTGTGGCGGTGGGAGTGAATGTGCTGGCCGCGCTGGCGGTGGTGCTGCTGTTGACGCTCGACTGGATGCCGCTCGGGCTGGACCGCAACACGCCGGAGAACCTGGTGTTCGTGGTGCTCGTGGTCGGCGGACTGCTGCTGGGCTTCCGCCTGTTTGAGCTCGGCTACTCATCGGTGCTGCGCTGGTGCCTGGCGCACAAGCCGCTATTCCTCACCGCGCCGGCGGTGATGCTGGCGCTGGCCTTCTGCATATGGCTCGGCTTCCCCCGGGTCTTCGACTTCGTGCCGCGGCTTGCGGGCGAAGGGATACGCGAAACGCGGCTGTGGCAGGACGCCACGGCGAAGTTCCCCGGACTCGGCCGCGAATTCCGGCCGGCCCTGGATGAGGGATCCTTCCTGCTGATGCCGACGATCAGCCCGCACGCATCGATCGACGAAGCGATGGAAACACTTGGCCAGCTCGACTCGGCGGTCGCGGCGATCCCGGAGGTGGAGCGCGTCGTCGGCAAGATCGGCCGGGTCGACTCACCGCTCGATCCGGCGCCGATCTCGATGGTCGAGACGGTGGTGAACTATGTTTCCGAATTCAAATCCGACGACAAGGGGCGGGTGCTGCGGTTCCGCACCATGGACGACGGCAATTTCGCCTACGATGCCTCCGGTCACCTGATCGAGGACCCCCGGGGCAAGCCGTTCCGGCAGTGGCGGCCGGAGATCCGCAGCCCTGACGACATCTGGGCGAAGATCGAGGAGGCCGCGCGGCTGCCCGGGGTGACCGGGGCGCCGAAGCTGCAACCGATCGAAACCCGGCTGGTGATGCTGCGCACCGGGATGCGGGCGCCGATGGGGATCAAGATCAAGGGCCGCACGCTGGAAGACATCGAGAAGTTCGGCCTGCAACTGGAGAGCTTGATGCGGACGGGGGAGATCCCCGGGCTGGCGGCCGAGACGGTCAATGCCGACCGGATCGTCGGGAAGCCCTACCTGGAGATCGTGCCGGACCGCGACGCGGCGTCGAGGTACGGGCTGAACATCGCCGACATCCACGAGACGATCCAGACCGCGATCGGCGGCCGGGTGGTGACGACGACCGTGGAAGGGCGCGAGCGCTTCGCGGTCCAGGTCCGCTACCAGCGCGAGATGCGCGACAGCCAGGAGGCCCTCGGCCGGGTGCTGGTGACGGGCAAGGAAGGTGCGCAGGTGCCGCTGTCCCAGCTTGCCGGCATCCGCTACCTGCGGGGACCGCAGATGATCAAGGCCGAGGACACCTTCCTCACCGGCTACGTCACCTTCGGCTCGCAGCCCGGCCACGCCGAGGTCGACGTGGTGGAGGCGGCCCGGCGTTATCTGGACGGCAAGGAGCGGGACGGCAAGCTGGTCCGGGCGCCGGGCATCCGCTACGAGTTCGCCGGAAATTACGAGGCCGCGCTCGAGTTCAACCGGACGCTGATGGTGATGGTGCCGCTGTGTCTCGGCGCGATTTTCATCCTGCTCTACTTCGACAACAAGTCGGTCACCACGACGTTCATCGTATTTTCCGGCGTCGCGGTGGCTTGGTCGGGCGGCTTCCTGCTGCTGTGGCTCTACGGCCGGTCGGGTTTCCTCGACTTCGAGCTGTTCGGCCACAACCTCCGGCAGCTGTTCCAAGTCTCGCCGATCAACCTCTCGACCGCGGTTTGGGTCGGCTTCCTGGCCTTGTTCGGGATCGCCACCGACGACGGCGTGGTGATGTCGACCTATCTCCGCCAGCGCTTCGACGAACTGAAACCGCGGGGAACGGCGGCCATCCGCGAGGCGGTGGTCGACGCCGGCAAGCGGCGGGTGCGCCCCTGCCTGATGACCACCGCCACCACGCTGCTGGCCTTGCTTCCCGTGCTCACCTCGACCGGCCGCGGCTCCGACCTGATGGCGCCGATGGCCGTGCCGATCTTCGGCGGGATGCTGGTCGAGCTGATGACGATGTTCGTGGTCCCGGTGCTCTACTCGCTGAAGCAGGAGCTGGTCGGCAAGGAAGACTGACCCGTTGGGCCGCGAAGTTGCAGCCCCTCTTGAATCTGGATGATATCCGGCCCGTCCCCAAAGCCTAGTGATGACGTCCCCAGAAGGCTTCCCAGTAGGTGCGGGTGAAGATTCTGGCGCTCCCGTCCACGATTTCTCCCGCGGCCGAACCAAGGTCGTCAGACCTCGCCTGATATTGTTTGGCGAGTGTCAGGCCCTCTTCGGGTGAGATCTGATAGATGCTCGTTAGGGCGACTCTTCGAAAAGTATCCTCTTCGCTCTCGTCGGCAAGGATTGTGCGAAGAACCGGCAAGGCCTCGGTCACTCCGGCGACGCCGAGGAAACCGATGGCGTAGAGTCGTTTTGGTATCGTCCGATCCACAACTTCTGCGATCACCCGATCCTTCACCAGGTCGGTGTGCAGGATCAGTGGGTCCATGAGCATGTCTTCCGCCCGTCCGGCATCGTTCAGGTAGAAGTCGTTCATCACGCTCTCCGGTGTCGGGCGCAGGAAAAAGTAGCATACCACTGCGCCGGCGAGGAAGGCAGCGGCTATTCTGGGACGGCGGCTCTTGTTCGTTGGCAAGCAAGGAACCTACTTGAGCCCCAACTGCGGGCACCAGCCCGAAACAGGACCAGATCCTTCGTCCGTTGAATCGGTTCGATGCCCCTCCGGGCTGCGAATGCACGATTCAGCTCGGTGGCGCCAATTCGGACCGCAAACGCCACGGTGCCGGTCTGGGTGGCCTTGAGGATCGGATGGATCACGAACAAGGGCAGCGCAATGGCGGCGTGGCATTCCCACTTGTCGGGGAGCTCTGGTTTGGGAATAATGCGCATTATTGAAGTCAAATGGTGATGTTGATGGCCGTTTTTCAGCCGGTCTTTCCTGCAATAAGCCTGCCAGGCGCTTTCTTCTGCATCCGCATGTTTCCTTCCAAGCTTTTCTCTCATCTGCGCTACCGGTCCCTCTCTTCTCTGGTTCTGGTGGCCATGACATGGGCCCCGTCGACTGCGGTAGGCCAGGTGCCGCCGGCGAGCTTCACCCGCACGATCACCAAAGGGGCGGAAACGGTCACGGTTCGTTTCGCCCTGCATCCCATCCGCAGCGCCAACTTCGAGGTCCTGGTGCAGCAGCCGGACGGGACCTACCTCGCTCACGATCCCGACCTGGCCCGCACCTATCTGGGCACGGTGGACGAGTTGCCCGGGGCGCTTGCCTGCGGGCTGCTCCACGAGGACGGCACCTTGTGGGCCCGCATCAGCCTCGAGGACGGCAAGACCAGGACCACCACCGGGGGTGACGCCTCCGTCGGAGGGCCCGATGTGACGCCTGCCTGGCCGACGACCGTGGTCGGGGAAGGGGGCGCGGGATCAGATGTCCGCGTGGCGGAGGTCGGGATCGACTCGACCTTCAGCCACTTCACCGCCTGCGGGGGAAGTGCCGCGGCCGTCGTCGCCAAGTGCGAGTTCTCGGTGCTGTGCACCGACATGATCTATCTCCGCGATGCCGCCATCCTCCACCGGATCGGGAAAATCGTCATCCGCGCCGATGCCGGTCAGGATCCCTATGCTCCCGACGGCGGGACCACCGGCGAGCTGCTGCCCCACGTGAAGTCGCTGTGGAATGCCGGTGTCCCGATGGGCACGGGCCATGACGTGGCGGCGGTCATCCACGCCTCCGCGAACGGCGGCCTTGCCTGGGTCGGCGCGATCGGCACCTCCAACCGCTACTCGGCCAACGATTCGGACGGCGGTGGCGACTTCTGGAACGTCTGGCGGCACGAGGTCGGCCACAACTGGAGCTCGTCGCACTACGAAGGCGGCGGCAACCCGGAAGGCACGACGATCATGTCGGGCAACTCGTTGTCGCGTCTTTCCAGCCCGGAGCTGAGGAAAGTCATCGCCCATCGCAATGCCAAGTCGGCCATCCTGGACGGGATCGGCAACTATCCGTTCCCCTTGCCGCCGCGTGCCAACCAGGACACCGCCGCCTTCCTCCGCGACACTCCGGTCCGCATTGACGTCCTCGGCAACGATTCGGACTCGAACGGGGAAGCGATCAGCCTGCTATCCTTCGACGACGTCTCGAGTGCCGGCGGCAGCCTCGAGCGATCGGCCGGCACCGGTCCGGGCGGACGCGACGAGGTGCTCTACACCCCGCCCGCCGGACTTTCCGCGGGCACCGACTGGTTCCGCTACCGGATCGTCGATGCCTCGGGCATGCAGGCGGTCGGCCATGCCATGCTGCGACCCCGTGCGGAAACCCTGACCTTGGCCGACCACTGGCCGCTCGACGACGGCTCCGCTGCCAACCTCGTGCGGGCCACTCAAGACGGCAGCCATGAAAACGGGGTCCTCGGCGGCCAGCCCGGCGCCTGTCCGGTGACCCGCGGGGCTGCCGGCTACGATGGCATCGACGATCAGACCACGATCCCCGCGCCCGGCTACAACACCAACACCCTGACCTTCACCGCCTGGGTCAAGCGCGACGGTCCACAGTATCCCTTCTCGCCCTTCATCTTCACCCGCGCCGGCTCGTCCGTGTCCGGCTTCCATTTTGGAAATGCCAACGAGCTCCGCTACACGTGGAATGGGAGCGGCCACACCTGGGACTCGGGCCTGGTGGTTCCGGACGACACCTGGTGCCTGGTCGCGATGTGCGTGTCGCCCGGCGGGACCACGCTGCACCTGCGCTCGCCCGGCGGCCTGCAAAGCGCCACCAACGCCGCCAGCCAGCCGACCGAAGCGTTCAACGGGACGATGTATCTCGCATGGGATCCCAACAGCGTGAGCCGCCACTACAAGGGCTGGCTCGACGACGTCCGCGTTTACACCAGCACCCTGGACGGCGCCGACATCGAGTCGCTCTATCAGCAGGCACTCACGCCCCCGGCCGTGACGCTGACCTCGCCGGTGGCGGGATCGGAGATTTCACCGCTGAGCGTAGGCTTCGCCGCCAGCGTCGGTTCGCTGCCGGAGCTCGTCGACCGCGTGGCCTTCGTCGAAGGCAGCACGGTGTTCGCCGAGACGAGCCAACCGCCCTACCAGGCGACGGCCTTCGCGATTCCCCCCGGCGCCCACACCGTCACCGCGCGGACGAGTTATGGCGACTGGGGTTATCAGGTGGATTCCGCGCCGGTTTCCTTCACCGTTCAAGCCGCGCCGTTGCCGGTGGTGACGGTCCGCGCCTCGTCGTCCGCGTCGAAGCTGGGACCGCGGCCGGGCTCGTTCACGATCGCCCGCGATCACCCGCTTGGTGAGATCACGGTCCCGTTCGCGACCGGGGGTGACGCGGTGGCCGGTATCGACTATGTGGCGATTCCGTCCAGCGTGACGCTGCCGGACGGCGTCCTGTCGCAAACGATCATTGTCGAGCCCATCGCGGCCGCGCCGGACGGCCTGACTGAATCCGTGGTCGTTTCCCTGTCGCCCGACCCGAAGTACCAGGCGGGCGATCCGGCGGTTGCCACCCTGGTGATCGACGACCACATCACGTCCATCGCCGACGGCGCGTGGAACGCCGGGACCACCTGGAACGACGGGCTGGCAGCCCCGGTGACCGGCAGCCAGGACAGCGGCGAAGCCTATGCCGTCGCGCATGTCGTCACCTCGAACAACACCGGCTCTAACAGCCAGGCGCTGGTCGCCGGCGGACTGCGGATTGCGGCCGGGGGCATCCTCGATCTGGCGCGGCTCCATTCGACCACCGAGCAGAAGGTCACCTACAACCTGCCGGCGACCCGGGTCGAGAACGGCGGCGGGATCCGCTTCCGCTGTTCGGTCGGCACCTCGACCCACACCGTGGCGGCGGCGCTCGGATTTGCGGGCGATGCGGAAGTCCGCCTGAACGGCGGCAGCTACGGCAACCGTGCGATCTTCAGCGGCGAGATCTCCGGCGACGGCAACATCGCCGTGGTTTCCGACAGCAACGCGGGGGCGACCACGGCCAACCTGCGGGCGCTGTCGGTCGTTTCGGCGGACAATCCTTTCCGCGGGCACTGGTCGGTGAGCCACACCGCGGGCGGCGACGACTTCGCGGCGCTGCGCGCGGAAGCCGCCAACGCGCTGGGGACCGGCACGGTCACGCTCGGCCGCCGGTCGCGCTTGACCAACGAAAGTCCCGCGGGCCTCGACTCGCTGTCCGCGGTGATCCTGAACGGCGACGAATCCCTGCTCCAGCTGGACCATCCCTGGAACAACCCGGACGCGTCACTCCGCCTGGAAGGCGGCAGCCCGGTCGTCCAGGTCGGCGACGCGGCCTCGTCCATCGGTGAGCTCGCGGGCACCCGCGGCATCATCCGGGGCAGCGGTGCTTCGTCGTCCTTGACCGTCCATCCGGTCACCGACCGGACCTATGCCGGCGATCTGGGGGAAGACCTGGCCTTCACCAAGGCCGGGCCGGCCGCCCTGACCCTGGCCGGGGCCTTGGATCCGGGGCTTGCCTTGACGCTCGGGGAAGGGGAGCTGCGGTTCGGGACGACCGCCGTGACGGTGGGGTCGTTCGTCCAAAGCGGCGGCAACCTGGTGCTCCCCCTGTCCGGCCCGGGCGAGGTGCCGCTGACGATCAACGGCGACTGCGATTGGTCCGGCGGAGCGATCATCGTCGAGCTCCCCGGCGGGCCGCCGGCCGCGGGATCCGCCCACACCCTGGCCGAGTACACCGGCACCTTGAGCGGCCAACCGGTGATCCAGTTGCCGGCGGGCCTCCACGCCGAGGTCGACTACGGCAGCGGCGAGAACTCGCGGATCCGGCTCAGCTTCGTGGAGATGGTGGAGCTTCAGGTCGTCGCGTCGCCCGCCGAGGGCGGTGAAGTCACCGGCGGTGGCATCGTGGAGGCCGGATCCCACGTCGCGATCACCGCCACTCCCGCCAGCGGCTGGGAATTCACGGGGTGGACCGGAGCCGGGGTCGAGGAGCCCGGAAGTACGTCGACCAGCGTACTCGTGGACGCGGCGAAGACCGTGGTTGCCGGTTTCCAGCAGATCGATCCCTACGTCGCCTGGGCGGCCGCGAAGGGACTGGAAGGCGCCGATGCCCTGAAGTCGGCCGACCCCGACGGCGACGGAATGGCCAACGGGGTCGAGTTCCTGTTCGACTTCGATCCCGCCGATCCCCATTCACGCCTCCAGCTGCGGCTCGTCCGCGGCCCGTCGGGCGAGCCCCTGCTCGTCGTGAACAAGGTGATCCCCACGGGAACCTTCACGCTCGAGTGGGGCGCGACGCCGGGACCGGATTGGGAGGGCAGTGCCGACCTCGACATCGCCGGGGTGGAGCTGGATTTCGAAGTCGTGCCGCCCACCCGGCCGGAGAGGTGCTTCTACCGGCTGCGCTACACGGCACCATCGACCTAGGATCACGGGCCGATTTCCAGCTCGCTCCGGAACGGATCCGAAAAGGCCGGATCGTCCGGGGCGGTATCATCCAGCGAGCGGAGGAACGCCTCGAGGGCGAGCTTGTCCGCCTCGCTGAGGTTTATCGGTTGTTCCAGCTTCGACGACCGGTTCGGATGGGGCCGGGTGCCGTGGTCGTAGAACTCGATGACCTCGCGGAGCGTCGCGAAGCGTCCGTCGTGCATGTAGGGGGCGGTCCGGGCGATGTTCCTCAAGGACGGAGGCCGGAACTTTCCCATGTCGCTCGCGAGACCGGTCACCGCGCCCCGTCCCGGATCGGTGGTGACGGCGTCCAGCCCGTTGTTTTCGAAGCTCTGGCCGGAGACCAGTGGTTGGATGTGACAGCCATTGCAGCGCTGACCGAACACCGTTCGACCCTGTTGCTCCTGGGCGGTGAGCGCCTGCAAATCTCCGGTCAGGAAGGCATCGTAGCGGGTGGAGAAGGTGGGCATGGCCTCGACGAATTGCGCCAACGCTTCCACCACCCCCTCGCCCGACACCGGCAACTCGCCGAAGGCGGCTTGCCACAGCGGCTGGTAGTACGGCTCCGCGGCGAGCTTCGCCGGCAGGGACTCGAGGCTCATACCCATTTCCGAGGGATGCTCGATGACGCTCGAGATGGCTTCGCGGAGGTTGGTTGCACGGCCGTCCATGAAGACCTCGCTTGTCCGCCCGCCATAGGTCCGGACGCCCAACAAGGTGTGGGTATTGCGATCGGTCAATCGTCCCTCGAAACCCGGGCTCAGGCGCTGCGGATCTGCAAAGGCGTTCTCCTGGAGGTGGCAGGACGCGCAAGAGACCGCATTGTTCGCCGAGAGGCGGCGGTCGTAAAACAACACCCGGCCGAGGGTCGCCTTCCGGTTGTCGATGGTAACCCGGCTCACGATCCGCGCCAGGTGCGACGGGGTGTTGTTGGCCTTGGCATAGTTGTACGTGGTAGCCGGGAGGGCCAGGGCTTCCTCGAGGGAAAGGGGGGGCGTGCTGCCGACGGAAACCGCCCGGAAAAAGCCCTTCGCGGGGTTGGCAGGGAGCTCGAGGCCCCGGATCGACAGAGTCGAATTGGGGACCCTTACTGATTCCAACGAGGTCCACTCGCGGCCATCGGGCGAGGTTTGGAGCAGCCACGAGGCATTCGCCCGATCTTCGAGCTCAAGCGCGAGCTCCCCGGCGGTTCCGCTCTCGATCCGCAGTTGAGCCGGGCTTTCGGCGGCTTGCTCCGCCCACGATACTTGCATCATCGGGCAAAGGAGCAGGCCGGGGAGAAGGTTCTTGAGCATTCCTCATGGAACTATCGGGAAGATTTATATTGTAAATACATTTCTGAGGCCGGTTCCGACCCGCGGGCATTGCCATGGCGCATCCCGGGGCTTGCCGGCGGCCCGATCTTCGGCAAGACCGGGGGCGTTCCCCGCCGACACGCCGGGCGTGTCCGCCAAGCATTCAACCGACATGAAGCCCTACCGCTCCAGCACTTCCACCTCCGGCCGCAACATGGCCGGTGCCCGCGCCCTGTGGCGCGCCACCGGCATGAAGGACGGCGACTTCGGCAAGCCGATCGTCGCGATCGTCAATTCCTTCACCCAGTTCGTGCCCGGCCACGTCCATCTCCAGGACCTCGGCCAGATGGTCGCGCGGGAGGTCGAGGCCGCCGGCGGGGTGGCCAAGGAGTTCAATACCATCGCCGTCGACGACGGGATCGCGATGGGCCACGACGGCATGCTCTACTCGCTGCCGTCGCGCGAGATCATCGCCGACAGCGTCGAGTACATGGTCAACGCCCACTGCGCCGACGCGATGGTCTGCATTTCCAACTGCGACAAGATCACGCCCGGCATGCTGATGGCCGCGATGCGCCTCGACATCCCCGCCGTGTTCGTTTCCGGCGGGCCGATGGAGGCCGGCAAGGTCGTCTTCAAGGGCAACGAGATCGCCGTCGACCTGGTAGACGCCATGGTCCAGGCCGCCAATCCCGACCTCAGCGACGCCGAGGTCGACGAGTTCGAAAACAACGCCTGCCCGACCTGCGGTTCGTGCTCCGGCATGTTCACCGCCAACTCGATGAACTGCCTGGCGGAGGCCCTCGGCCTCGCGTTGCCCGGCAACGGCTCGACCCTCGCCACCCACGCCGACCGCAAGGAGCTCTTCCTCCGGGCCGGCCGGCTCATCGTCGACCTCGCCAAGCGCCACTACAAGGACGGCGACGACTCGGTCACGCCGCGCGGGATCGCCACCAAGGCGGCCTTCGAGAACGCGATGGCGCTCGACATCGCCATGGGCGGCTCGACCAACACCGTGCTCCACCTGCTGGCGATCGCCCGCGAGGCGGAGGTCGACTTCACCCTCGCCGACATGGACCGCTTGAGCCGCATCACGCCCTGCCTGTGCAAGGTGGCGCCGGCGGTCAGCACCGTGCACATGGAGGACGTCCACCGTGCCGGCGGGATCTTCGGGATCCTCGGCTGCCTCGAAAAGGCCGGCCTGATGAACCGCGAGGTCACCACCATCCATGCCCCGACCCTGGGCGAGGCCATCGACCGCTGGGACATCACCCGCACCGATGAAGCCGCGGTCCACGAGCTCTTCAAGGCGGCCCCCGGCGGCGTGCGCACCACCCAGGCCTTCAGCCAGTCGCGCCGCTACAAGGAACTCGATGCCGACCGGGAAAAGGGCGTCATCCGCTCGCGCGAGCACGCCTTCTCCCAGGACGGCGGCCTGGCGGTGCTGTTCGGCAACATCGCCGAACAGGGCTGCGTGGTGAAGACCGCGGGCGTCGACGACAGCATCCTCAAGTTCTCCGGCCCCGCCCGGATCTGCGAAAGCCAGGACGAGGCGGTGAAGCGCATCCTCGGCAAGGAGATCGGCGAGGGCGACGTCGTCATCATCCGCTACGAAGGCCCGCGCGGTGGTCCGGGCATGCAGGAGATGCTCTATCCGACCAGCTACCTGAAGGCGATGAAGCTCGGCAAGGCCTGCGCGCTGATCACCGACGGCCGCTTCTCCGGCGGCACCTCGGGACTTTCCATCGGCCACGTCTCGCCGGAAGCCGCCGAGGGCGGTGCCATCGGCTTGCTGGAGGAAGGCGACCTCATCCAGATCGACATCCCCAACCGGACCATCAACGTCGCGCTTTCCGCGGAAACCCTCGCCGAACGCCGCGCCGCCATGGACGCCCGCGGCGATGCCGCATGGAAGCCCGCCGAAGCGCGGCCGCGCAAGGTCTCCCGCGCCCTCAAGGCCTACGCAGCCCTGGTCGGCAACGCCAGCGTCGGCGCCGTGCGGCTCGACCCGTAAGCTGGTTCCCGCCGGTGGTCCCGATGCGGGCCACCGGCGATGATCATGATGTCCCAGATCGGCGGGGCGCCGAAGAGGCGGCTGTATTCGCGGCTGAACTTTGAGGGACTTTCGTAGCCGACCTCGAAGGCGGCGGTGGCGGCGTCCATCTGTCCGTTGAGCATCCGGCGTCTCGCTTCGTTCAGGCGCAGCCGCTTTTGGATCTCCAGCGGGCACAGGAAAATCAGCGCGCTGAAATGCTGGCGCAGGGTCGATACCATCGTACTCGCCCGTTGGGCCAAGTCCGCGATCCGGAGCCTTTCGGCAACCAACTCTTGACGCAAAACTGGACGCAAACTTGACTTATGGCCGATGGGCGCAAAACTGGACGCAAACTTGACCATCCTGCATGGCCTACGATCCCGTTTTCACCATCACGCCCCTCTTGCTGTCGCGGGTGGAGGAGATCACGGCGTTGCGCGAGCGGATTCTCGGGGCGTCGGTGGAGCTGTCGTGGATTCCCGCGCTGCAGAAAGATACCCGCACTCGCAACGTCCATGCGTCCACCGCCATCGAGGGAAATCCGCTGACGCTGGAACAGGTGCGTGCCTTGGCTGACGGCAAGGAGCTCGCCGCTGCCGACCCGCGGTCGGAGCGTGAGGTGACGAACTACTTCGCGGGCCTGCGCTTCGTGGAGCAGCACGTCGGCGAGGCGAGGATCGGACACGAGCATCTTTTCGAACTGCACCGGATCCTCGCAGGGGAGGTGATGGATCAGGGCGAAGCAGGCCGCTACCGGACGATCGGCGTGAAGGTCGGGCGCCACTTGCCTCCGGCTTCCGAGGATGTTTCGCCGCTGATGTTCGAGTTGCTCACCTGGTGGAACGAAAAGGCCCCGGGGATTTCGCCGATCCTCAGCTCCGCGATCCTTCACTACCGGTTCGAGCACATCCATCCGTTTGCCGATGGGAACGGCCGGACCGGTCGCGCGTTGGCACTGTGGGAGCTCTACCGGCGTGGCTTCGACACCCACCACATCTTCTCGGTGGACGAATACTACTGGGAAGACCGCCCGGCCTACTATGCGGCGCTCGATGCCGTGAGGCTCGCGGGAGAAGACCTCTCCGGCTGGTTGGAATACTGTGCCGAAGGACTGCGGCAGACGCTCGAGAAGGTCTGGTTGCGAGTCCAACGCCTGCGGGTCGAGGCCCCGACGAGAATGATCCTGAGCCCTGCGCAGGAGCGAGTCCTCCACCTCCTTCGCGATCACGGGAGCATGGCCCCGGCCAAGCTGCGGGAGGTGATGGACCTATCAAAGCAGGGCCTCATGAACGTGCTGAATCCGCTCATTGATGCAGGGCTGGTGGAGAAAGTCGGACCGCAGCGCACCGGACGCTACGCGCTGACCCGTCTGTGATGTTGGCCTTCGGTCCCGATCGGCGATAACCGGCGCGCTTTGGCCGTCCCCGCCGGATCCGCCACCCCTCTCAGCCCGCGATCGCTGCGCCGAGGCTCCTGATGTCCCGAATCGGCGGGGCACCGAAGAGGCGGCTGTATTCACGGCTGAATTGCGATGGGCTTTCGTAGCCGACCTCGAAGGCGGCGGTGGCGGCGTCCATCTGCCCATTGAGCATCCGGCGTCTCGCCTCGTTCAGGCGCAGCCGCTTCTGGAACTGCAGCGGGCTCAGGGAAGTCAGCGCGCGGAAATGGTGGTGCAGGGTCGACACGCTCATCCCCGCCCGTTGGGCGAGGTCCTCCACCCGGAGCCTCTCGGCCAGGTTCGCCTTGATCCAGTCGATGGTTCGTCCGATCTGCTGGGTCGGGCTGCCGCCGGTGGCGATCTGGCGGAGCTTCGCTCCGCACTCCGACGAGAGAAGCCGGTAGAGAATCTCTTTTTGGATCAGCGGCGAGAGCACGGGAATCGACTCCGGCTCGTCCGCCAGCGCCAGCAGTCGCTCGAAGGCGCCGAGCAGAGTCGGGGTCAGCGCTCCCAACTCGATCACCTCCTGCCTGGAACCCGCACCCGGTCCCGGCATCGGTTGCTCCATGACCAGCTCGGCGAGTTGTCGCCGGTCCAGCCGGAGCAGGAGGCCCACGTAAGGTTGATCGGGGCTGGCATCGAGGATCCGTGCGACCACCGGCAGGTCGAGCGAGGTGACGAAGAAGCGGCTCGCATCGTATACGTGCTGGTTCTCGCCAATCGCGACCCACTTGCGCCCTTGGAGAATCAGGCAAACGCTGGGCTCCAGCATGTAGGCATTCGGCGCGGTGGGTTGGTCGAAGCGATAAACCGTCAGGTTGGGGATGCCCAGGGCCTGCTCGCCGGGCCCGGGAATCCGCTCAAGGACGCGTTTCACCATGGAATGCATGGCCTTTTCGGTCCACGAGGCCGCGATGTCCCGAGATCTTCCACGATTCGCTGGTGACTTGCTTCGGCTTCTCATGGCGGCTTTCGAAGCAACCTACGACGGAGGCAGCCGGCGGCAATCCGATTCCGGCCGGCCGGACGATCGGGCAAGAATGCGACAGAATCGTTCTACCGCTGGAACAGGATCCATGGGTAGGGTGTGATCCGAAACGAATCCTTCGTTTCCCCAACCCCAACCCATCAACGATCATGAGCCGAATGCCCCAAGCCCGCCTTGAAAAAGCCCTCGAGCAACTCAAGACCATCTCCGAATCCGACCACGCCAAGGTCAAGGGACTGGCCGAGATCGTGCGGCCGCTCCGCAGCTTCCTCCACAAGACGCCGGACGACCACGGCATGACCGGCTGGACCGACGTCATCATCCCGTCCGAAGACGGCACCCCGCTGGAAGGCTGGTACATCACGGCCAAGGGCGGCGAGAGCGACAAGCTGATCATCTTCAACCACGCCTTGCCAATGTGCCGCTCCGGTTTCCCCGGTCACTTCGGCGCGCCGTGGAGCAACTACGACGCCGTCGAGATCGACTTCGTCCTCCAGTACAAGCACCTGACCGACGCCGGCTACAACGTGCTCACCTACGACATCCGCAACCACGGCAACAGCGCCGCGGCCAACGGCGGACTGAGCGGCATCGGCCAGTGGGAGTGGCGGGACTGCGTCGGCGTGAAGCGCTGGGTCGACGCCCACCCGCGGCTGTCGAAGATGAAGGTCGGCCTCTACAGCCAGTGCATGGGCGGCAACTCGCAGTACCACGCGATCCACCGCCACCCCGAGCTGTTCGCCAACGTTGCCTGCATGGTGAGTCCGATGGTGGTTTCGATGGCCGCCATCTACGACGCCTTCTCGTCGCTCCAGGGCGTGAGCCAGTACCAGGAGCTCATCGACCTCGAGCTGATGAAGATGGGCGGATTCGTCGCCGCCGAAATGACGCCCCACCTTTGGGCCTCGAGCGTGACGATGCCGGTGCTCATGGTCCAGGTGCACGACGACGAGTGGACCCGCAATCCGGAGGACGGCCAGAAGACCTTCGACCTGCTCGGCAGCGAGGATAAGGAGCTGTTGTGGATCCGCGACACGACCAAGCGCTTCCGCGACGGCTACAACCACTTCGGCCGCTATCCGGAGCAGATCCTGCCCTTCATCGACAAATACATGAAGTGAGACCGGCGGACCGGCGGAATTCCGGTGAAACTTCAGCCCCCGGCGGCAAGCGATTGGATTGCCCCGGGGGCCCGCGGTCCGTTGGAAAGGCTGCATCAGTCCTTCCGCCGCTCGTGCCCGTGGACGGGACATCCACGAGGAGCATCGTACCTCCACGCCGCTGGAGCTGTTGTTCGACCTGACCTTTGTCGTGGCCATCGCCCGGGCGGCGGCGCGGCTCCATCACGGCGTGGTGGAACATCACACGGCGCAGGCGGTGGCGGGGTATCTCCTCGCCTTCGCGGCGATCTGGTGGGCGTGGATGAACTACACCAGGTTCGCCTCGGCCGACGACATGCTCTACCGCATCCTGACGATGGTGCAGATGGGTGATCGACCTTGCTTATCAACGATAAGGGCGAATTGTGGCGAGAAATGACGCTTTTTCGTCGAAAAAACAATTTGAGGTGCTAATCCGGTCGGAAATTCGTCTCCGGTGCATGCGGGTTGTCCAGCCCGGCAACCGGGGCGTGATCCGTTTCACCGATTCCACACGATCCCATGAAGACCCGCTTCGGCTTGCTTTCCGCCCTGTTGATGACCCTTCCCGTCCCGCTCTTCGCGCAGAAGACCGGGGAGGCCGTGACCACCGCCACCTTCGGCAAACTCGACTGGATCCAGGGCGAGGCGCCGGCCGAATGGGAGCCGGGGAAAGTCTACCTGTTGGAGTGCTGGGCGACCTGGTGCGGCCCCTGTGTCGCCGCGATCCCGCACGTCGACGAGCTCTATGACCGCTACCGCCAGAAGGGCCTGCGGGTCTGTGGCATCAATGTGTGGGAAGATGGTCGCGACATGGTGGCGGCCTTCGTGAAGAAGAAGGGCGACGGCATGTCCTACCCGGTGGCCTACACCGGCAAGGGCGGGGCCTTCGAGACGGAGTGGCTGAAGCCCGCCGGGGTGACCGGCATTCCGTCCGCCTTCGTGGTGAAGGACGGCCGTGTGCTGCTGCGGACCCATCCGTCGCGCCTGACCGGGGAGGTCATCGAGGCGTTCCTGGAAGGCGGAGATGCCCAGGAAAAGGCGCTCGGGTCGATGTTGGAAGCGGACCGCCTGCAGGCGCAATCGCGGGAGGTGTCGCTCGAGCTGCACAAGGCGATGCGCGACAAGGACAAGGAGCGGATCGGGGCCAAGCTCGCGGAGCTCGAGGCGATTGATCCCAAGAGCCCTTCGTTGCCGCCGGTGCGGGTCATGGCCCTGGTCGCTTGCGGCGACTGGGAGGCGGCCGACCAGGCTTACGCGGCGGTGGCCGATGAGCGCACCCGGCAGACGGTGGCCTACAATCTCTTCATGTTCCCCGGCCGGACCGACGGCATGCCCGCCGACCTGAAGGAAAAACTCGCCGCCGACTACGAGCTGGCGGTCGCCCGGACGCCCGGCAACTACGGTTGGATCCGGCTGGCCGGCATCCGCTGGGAACTCGGCCAGAAGGACAAGGCGATGGCCGCGGCGCAGGAGGCCGCGAAGAAGGCCGAGGCGGAGGCCGGAGGAAAGGGCCAGTATACGGCGGCCGTTTGCCGGAAGTTGATCGCATCGCTGGAGGAGGGCACCATGCCCGACGCCGAAACCTTGGGTGGTTGGGCCGCTGAAAAGAGCGGCGACTGAGACACCGGAACCGACCCGCAACGATTTCTCCGAGATGCTCCCGAAAACTCCCTTGCTCGCCCTGCTGCTGGCCGCGGCTTCCGTCGCGGCCCGCGGCGCCGGCCCCAATATCGTGGTGATCCTCGCCGACGACATGGGCGTCGGCGACGTCTCGCACAATGGCGGCAAGGCGCCGACCCCGAACCTCGACCGCCTGGCGAAGGAGGGCATGCGGTTCACCGACGCGCACACCTCGTCGTCGGTCTGCACGCCCACCCGCTATGCGCTGCTGACCGGTCGCTACAACTGGCGTTCGCCGCTGAAGAAGGGCGTGCTGGGTGGCAACAGCCCGAGCCTCATCAGCCACGGCGAGACGATCCTGCCGAAGTTCCTCGCCGCGTCCGGCTACCATTCGATGGTGGTCGGCAAGTGGCATCTCGGTCTCGGCTGGAGCAAGCTCGACAAACCGGCCGAGGCGGTCACGGGACCGACCAAGGGCGTCGGCTGGAGCATCGACTACACGAAGCGGGTGAAGGGCGGACCGGTGGACCTCGGCTTCGACGAGGACTTCCTGTTTCCCGCGTCCCTCGACATGGCGCCGTATGTCTACCTGCGCGACGACAAGGTGATCGAGGTGCCGACCGTGACGAAGAACTTCCACCCGGGGCGCTTCGGGCCGGCGGTGAAGGACATGGAGCCCGACCAGTGCCTGGGTGACTTCGCCCGCGAGGCGCGCGCCTTCATCAAGCGGGAAGCGGCCAGGGAAGGTCCGTTCTTCCTCTACCTGCCGCTGACCAGCCCGCACACGCCGATCGCCCCGTCGAAGGCGTGGACCGGCAAGTCGGGCATCGGCAAGTACGGCGACTTCGTGATGGAGACCGATTGGGTGGTCGGCGAGGTCATGGCGGAACTCGATTCACACGGGATTGCCGGCGACACGCTGCTCTTCTTCACCACCGACAACGGCTGCTCGCCCTCGGCGGGGATCCCGGCGCTTGAAAAGCAGGGTCACTTCCCCTGCGGCAAGCTGCGGGGCCACAAGGCCGACATCTACGAAGGCGGCCACCGCGTGCCCTTCCTCGTCCGCTGGCCCGGGAAGATCGCGGGCGGGACGACGAGCCCACGAACCATCTGCCAGACCGACATTTTTGTGACCTGTGCCGACGCCGTCGAACGCAGCGTCGATGCCGCGACCGCCGTCGATTCGGTGTCCATCCTGCCGACCTTGCGCGGTGAGGAGCAGGAGGAGCGCGGGGCGACCGTGCATCACTCGATCAACGGCTCCTTTGCCATCCGCAAGGGGCCGTGGAAGCTGTGCCTCTGCCCCGGGTCCGGCGGCTGGTCGGATCCGAAACCGGAAGTCGCCTGGAAGGACGCGAAACTGCCGCGGGTGCAGTTGTTCCACCTCGGCGACGACCCGGCGGAAACCACCAACCTGCAGGCCACGCACCCCGGCAAGGTCAAGGAGCTGGCCGCGGAACTCGGGCGCTTGATCCGGCAGGGCCGCAGCACCCCGGGACCCCGGCAGGAGAATCACGGCAAGATCCCGTTCCGGCCGGAACTGATCGAGCTGTTCCCCGGACTGGACTGATCTTCGGGTGGAATTGCGCGGCGATTCGTGGCAGGTTGATCCGTTCCAACGAAAGGATCGACATGATGGATTCAATCTCCCCGAAACACGCCGACTTCCGGCGCGGCGAGGGCTACCTCGTTTTCATGGGCTACCTCCAGATCGTGACCGGCGCGTTGACGCTGCTGTTCTCGCTGATGGTGATGGCCCACGCCTGGGCGGTGAGCGACACCGTGCTGATGAGCCCGGCGCGGATCTTCCACGCCTTCGGCAGCGCCGACGCCGACCTCTTCACCAAGATGGTGGCCGCCTACATGTCCTTCCAGGTGATGTTCGGCTGGATCCTCGGCCTCGGCACCATCCTGGCGGGCATCTGGAGCCTGAACTGCCGCGCGCGCCGTTGGGTCACCGCGATGGCGGTCTTGAACCTGATCAATTTCCCCCACGGCACCACGGTCGCCATCATGGTGCTCCACGGCATGACCCGCCCGGGGATCGCGGGGGCGTTCCGGTGAGGCCGCGTTGTGGATCCTCTCAAACCGCTCAGCCCTCCCCGCGCAGGATCTTCTTCATCGGCCGGCCTTTCGCCAGTTCGTCGATGAGTTTGTCGAGGTAACGGATCTCCTTCATCAGGGGATCCTCGATCTCCTCGATCCGGATCCCGCAGATCGATCCCGTGATGAGGTGGCGGTAGGAATTCATGCGCGGCGCGGCGGCGAAGAACGATTCGAAGTCGACCGGGCCTTGCAGGATCTCCTCGAGCGCTGCCTGGTCGTAGCCGGTCAGCCAGCGGATCACCTCGTCGACTTCCTGCCGGGTGCGTCCCTTGCGTTCCGCCTTGGCGACGTAGTGGGGATACACGCTGGCGAAGGGGGTGGTGTAGATCCGGTGTCGGGCCATGGTTCGTCTCCTGACCGCTCTCTAACACAGCTGCGGGGACAAGGCCAAGGGAGAGCGTCTCGCCGGCCGGTCGCCTCGGACGCGCGGCACCCCGTTTTCGCCACGCGTCGCGATTGCGTTCCGCCGCGCTTTCCACTCCAATCCCGCGCTTTCCGTGAAAGCTGCCTTCGCTGTTCTCCTTTTGGTCGCCGGTCTTTCCTCCTGCCAGACCGCGGGCCCGACCTCCCGGCCGGTGTCGCAACGTCCCGCCGGGGTCCGGCCGTATCCGATGGTCACCTGTGCGGTGTGCGAGGATCTCCTCGACGGCCGCGGACCGGAAGTCACCGAGGTCCGCGGCCGGCAGGAGTTGATCTTCTGCTCGCCCGCCTGCCAGCAGCGCTTCCAGGCCAGCCCGTCGCGCTACCTCGCCGCATTGCCGCGGGCGAATTGACCGTGGTGCTTCAGGTGCCCGCCGGATCGACCTCGGGGTAGGTGATGCCGAACTCCGCGCTGAGCGCGACCACCCGGCCCATGTCGGGGCCGCCTTCGGCCTGCCATTCGGCGGCCATTGCGGCGAAGAAGTCCTCGAAGCCGGAGGGGGCGGTGTGGATCAACTGCCGCAGCACGGTGCTGCCGGTGTTGCGGAAGCAGTGGAGCGATCCCCGCGGTGCGAACACCGTGCTCCCCGCCTCGACCCGCGACCAGGTGCCATTGGCGAAAAACTCGACCTCTCCCTCGAGCACGTGGAACCACTCGTCCTCCCGCTCGTGGACATGCGGGGGCGGGCCGCTGCCGGGCGGGGTCTCGAGCAGGAACGCGGTGTATTTGCCCGCCGTCTCGCGGCCGGTCAGGCGGAAGGTGGCGCGGTCGCCGAAGGCTTCCAGGACCTTCATTTCAGGTGGCGTCACGAAGTGGCAATCGGTGGCATTCGGGTTCATGGCGTTCTCGAAAGGTCAGGTGGAATCGTGTTGCGGCCGGCTTCTAGCGGATGGCGCGGCCGCTGGGAAGGGAGCCATTCTCACCGTCCGTGCATGCGGAAGCCCGGCAGGCGCCATTTCCAGCGCATCGCGGCGAGGCGCAGCGCGACGATGAGGGCCATCGAGACCCAGCGGTGCCACTTGGCGGATGGCAGGGATTCCCGCAGCAGCACGAAGAACAGCGCCCCGGCGAAGACGGCGGTGGCGTAGAGCTCGACGTCCTTGCGGAACACCACCGGCACCTCGCTGCGGAGGACGTCGCGGAGAATGCCGCCGGCGACCCCGGTGACGATGCCGAGCACCACCGCGACGATGGCCGGCGTGCCGAAGGCGAGGGCTTTCTCCGTGCCGACGATCCCGAACAGGGCGAGGCCGAGGGCATCGACCACCGCGAGCGTCCTCGCCGGCAGGGTGACGAAGCGGACCAGGATGAAGGTGGCCAGCGCCGCGCCGAGGGCGGTCCAGAGATAGAGCGGCTGCTCGATCCAGAACATCGGGGCATCGAGGCAAAGGTCGCGCACGGTGCCGCCGCCGACCGCGGTGACCAGGGCGAGCACCAGCACGCCGAAAAGGTCGATGCCCTTGCCTTCCGCCGCCAGCACGGCGGTCATCGCGCAGGCCGCGACGGCGAGGTATTCGATCCAGACGGCGAGGGGCATGGCTGCGATGACAGGAGACCTTTTGCCGGCCGGGGTCACGAAGATTTCCCGCGTCGTCGCGGGCCGCCGGGCGCAGGGGGTGGAATCCGGGCCTGACTTCGCGGCGACCTGCCGTTTGGATGGGGGCATGGAGAAGAACGCATCGCCGCTCCGTTGGGGAATCCTCAGCACCGCCAGCATCGGCGTGAAGAACTGGAAGGCGATCCGGCTTTCGGGGAACTCGATCGTCCGCGCGGTGGCGAGCCGGAGCTTGGAGAGCAGCCGGCGCTTCATTGCCGAGCAGCAGGCCTGTGCGCCCTTCGATGCCGAGCCGGAAGCCCTCGGCAGCTACGAGGCGTTGATCGCCCATCCGGAGGTCGACGCGGTCTACATCCCGTTGCCGACCGGCCTGCGCAAGGAGTGGGTGATCCGCGCCGCGGAGGCGGGCAAGCACGTGCTCAGCGAGAAACCCTGCGCGGTCACCACGGCGGAACTCGACGAGATGCTCGACGCCTGCCGTCGCAACCGCGTGCAGTTCATGGACGGGGTGATGTTCATGCACAACGAGCGCCTCGAGCAGGTGCGCGCGGTCCTCGATGACCCGCAGCGCATCGGGCCGGTGCGGCGGATCCATTCGGCCTTCAGCTTCTTCGGTGCGGAGCGTTTCAAGGATGGCAACATCCGCTTCCAGTCCGACCTCGAGCCGCTCGGCTGCCTCGGAGATCTCGGCTGGTACTGCGTCCGCTTCGGCCTGTGGGTGATGGATTGGCAGCTGCCGCAGCGGGTGGCGGGGCGCTTGTTGAAGGCCGCGGAAAATCCCGACGGCGGACCCGGCTGCCCGCTTGAGTTTTCCGGCGAGCTGTTCTTCGACGACGGCGTCTCGTTCGGCTTCTATTGTTCCTTCCTGGCCAACCGCCAGCAGTGGGTCACCGTCAGCGGCGAGCAGGGCGCGCTGCGGATCGCCGACTTCGTGAACCCCAGCGACCTGTGCGACGTGGCCTACGAGGTCTGCCACGAGCGGGTGCCCAAGTCGGCGTGCGGGATCGACCTGACCAGCGAAACCACCGCCGGTTCGCAGGAGGCCAACATGTTCCGCGCCTTCGGCGAGCAGGTTCGCGGCGGCGGGGTGGACGAGCGTTGGCCGGAGATGGCGCGCAAGACCCAGCAGGTGGTCGATGCCTGCCTCGCCTCGGCCCTGGACGGCAACCGCGAGGTGACGCTTGCTCCGGACCGTTGATTCCACCGGCAGTCGCGCGGTGTTTTTGATCGCATCCGCGGCGTCCCCGACTTTGCTGGGGACATGAGCGAATCCACTCCGCAAAACATCGGCGTTCTCGGCCTCGGCATCATCGGCGCGATCTGGGCCGGGCACTACCACGCGGCCGGCAAGCTGGCCGGCGCCTGGAACCGCACCCCGCAGCCGGACCTGCCGGGATGGATGGACTCCGCCGCGGCGGTCGCCCGGGCGGCGGATGCGATCCAGATCGTTGTCGCGGACCCGCCGGCGGTGCAGGGCGTGCTCGACTCGATCCTTCCCGAACTCGACGCCACCAAGGTGGTGATCCAATCGAGCACCATCGATCCCGACAGCAGCGAACGCTTCCGAGCCCGAGTCACCGCCACCGGGGCGCGCTACCTCGAGGCGCCGTTCACCGGCAGCAAGCCGGCGGCGGAGGATCGCAAGACGGTCTTCTATCTCGGGGGCGACGACGCGCTGTGCGCCGCGGTCGAGCCGCTGCTGGCGCTGGTGTCGGAGCACCGACTCAAGATCGGCGACCACCGCCAAGCCTGCGCGCTGAAGCTGGCGATGAACCTGAACATTTCCGCGCAGATGCAGGCTTTGTCGGAGGCCTACTCGATCTGCTCCCGCGCCGGGATCGATGACGACACCTTCTTCGGCTCGCTGGCGCGCAACGTCAGCTATTCCGGCCTGACCCGCCTGAAGGAGCCGGTGCTGCGCGCCCGCGACTTCAGCCCGATGTTCTCGATCAAGCACATGCACAAGGACATGCGGCTCGCCTCCGGGATGGCGGCCGACCTTCCAGTGCTGGCCACGGTCACCTCGCGGCTCGCCGCCGCCGAGGAAGCCGGCCTCGGCGACCAGGATTTCGCGGCGCTGTTGAAGCTTCTGGAGCAGGGCTGAGGCCGCCGCGGTGGAATCAGGGTTGTCGAGCGGGCATTCCGGGGCTTGTTTCCCGCAATGGACCTGCCGCCGCTCGACGACGTGCCCTTTGTGCCGGTTCCGGGGATGTTGTTCTCGGACGAGACGGGCGCGCCTTTTGAAAAGTGCTGCATCTGCAGCGGCCACCTGCTCGCGGACGGGACGGGGTATTTGATCGAGAAGGGCTTTCACCGCGGCGAGACGGCCTTCGAGTATGCGATCTGTTTCGACTGCCACGGCCGGATCAAGTCGGAGCTTTCGCAGGCCTCGCTGAAGCGGGTCGAGCACTACTTCGACGAGCGGGTCGACATGGTGGCGCGGCGCCGCGGCTTGATCGCGGCGGCTCCCGACGACCCGGCGCCCTGGTTCTCGAAGTGCCTGCTTTCCGGCGACGACCTGGGCGACGAGTACCAGGTGTTCGCCCAGTGCGATGGCGGCGACCTGTTGTTCGGCTACCTGCCGTATGCGATCGGCGGGCGCGAACTTGAGAACCTCGCGCAGATCCTGTCGAAGGAGACGCGGGAGCGGCTGGATGACTTCATCGACGACGTGCTCGGGGTTCCCGGGGACGGCCTGCGCCTGCCGGTGATGATTTGAGCGGGATTCGTTTGGCGCTCGAATCGCGCTGTGTCTAGGGTCCCCGGCCATGCGCCCCCTCCATGCCGCGGTCCTGCTGAGTCTGGTCGTCCCTGCCACCGCCGACGAAGGCATGTGGTTGTTCAACAAGCCGCCGCTGCGGCAGGTGCAGGAGAAGTACGGCTTCGGGATCACCCCGGAATGGCTGGAGCACCTGCAGAAATCGTCGGTGCGTTTCGGCAACGGCGGTTCGGGCTCCTTCGTGTCGGGGCAAGGCCTGATCCTGACAAACCATCACGTCGGCGCGGGGATGATCGAGAAGCTCAGCACGCCCGATCGCGACTTGCTCAAGGACGGGTTCCTGGCCCCGGGGATGGCGGACGAACTGGCCTGCCCGGACCTCGAACTCAACGTGCTGATGAGCATCGAGGACGTGACGGAACGCGTGAACGCGGCGATCTCGCCGGACCAAAGCGCGGCCGAGGCGGCGGCGGCGCGGCGGGCGGTGATCGCGGCGATCGAGAAGGAATCGCTGGAGGCGACCGGGCTGCGGTCCGACGTGGTAACGCTGTATCAGGGCGGCGAGTACCACCTTTACCGCTACCAGCGCTATACCGATGTCCGGCTGGTCTTCGCGCCGGACTCGATGGCGGCGGCGTTCGGCGGCGACGTGGACAATTTCGAGTACCCGCGCTACTGCCTCGATTGCTGCTTTTTCCGCGCCTACGTGGACGGCAAGCCGGCGGTGACCCCGGACTTCCTGAAGTGGAATTCCAAGGGCGCGCGCGAGGGCGAGCTGGTCTTCACCTCCGGGCACCCGGGCCGGACCAACCGCTCGAACACCCTGGCCCAGCTGGAGGACCTCCGCGACGACAGCTTTCCCCACCGGCTGGAACAGATTTTCCGCAATGAAACCGTGCTGCAGGCCTGGGCGGAACGCGACGTCGAGAACGCGCGGCGCGCGGAGCGGTCGATCATCGGCACCCAGAACGGCCGCAAGGCGATCGTGGCGCGGCTCGACGGCTTGCTGGATGCCGGCTTCATGGCCCGCAAGGCGGAGGCGGAACAAAAGCTGCGCGGGCAGGCGGACGGCGCCTTCGGGGAGATCGAGGCGGCCGGAGCCGAGATGAACGGATCGGCGACGCGGCTGCGGATGCTGGAAGGCGGCGACGGTTTCGGCTCCGGACTGTTCTGGATCGCGCGCGAGTTGCTGCGCGCCGGCGACGAGGCCGGCAAGCCGGACGGCGAGCGGCTGAGCGAGTATCAGGACGCCGGCCGGGTTTCGCTGGAGCTGGATTTGTTCTCCGACGAGCCGGTTTACAAGGACATGGAGACGCTGAAGCTGGCGAGCTCGCTGACCTTCCTTTGCGCCAAACTGGGCGCGACCGATCCGCTGGTGGCGAAGATCCTGGACGGCAAGTCGCCGCAGGTTCGCGCGGCGGAACTGGTGAAGGGCACCGGGCTGGAGGAGGTCGCGCTGCGGCGGAAACTCTACGAAGGCGGCAAGGACGCGGTGGCGGCCAGCGACGATCCGATGATCGCGCTGGCGCGGCTGGTGGATGCGGAGTCCCGCGAGTTGCGGACGCTGGCCGAGACAAACGGCGAGCGGGTGGCCCAGGCGCATGCGAAGATCGCCAAGGCGCGCTTCGCGGCCGAGGGCGATGCGACCTATCCCGACGCAACCTTCACCCTGCGGCTGTCGTCCGGCGTGGTGAAGGGTTACACGGAAGAAGGCGAGCCGGTGCCGGCGCAGACGGATTTCGGCGGCATGCTGGCGCGCCACGAGAAGCAGGGCGGGGTGAAGCCTTTCGACCTGTCACCGGAATGGAAAAAGCGTGGGGGTGACCTGAATCCGGAGGTGGCCTTCAACTTCGTCAGCACCAACGACATCACCGGCGGAAACTCCGGCAGCCCGGTGGTGAACCAGGCGGGCGAGCTGGTCGGGCTGATCTTCGACACCAATTCGCACGGGCTTGTTTCGGACTTCGCCTACACCGAGGACCGCGGCCGGGCGGTCTCGGTCAGCTCCGCGGGGATCCTGGAAGCGATGCGCGTGATCTACCGGGCGGACCGGGTGCTCGAGGAGCTGGGGCAGTGAAGCTCCCGCTCGCATTCCACCGATTTCTCCCATGCTCCACATCGTCCTCGTCGCCCCTGAAATCCCGCACAATGCCGGGGCTGCCGGCCGGCTGGCGCTGGCCACCGGCTCGCGCTTGCACCTGGTGAAGCCGCTGGGCTTCTCGCTCGACGATAAGCACGTCCGCCGCACCGGGCTCGACTACTGGCAGGATGTCGACCTGCGGGTGTGGGAGGATTTCGGGGAACTGACAGCCGCGGCCGATCCGGCGGCGCGGTTCTGGTACCTGAGCACCAAGGCCCGCCGGTCGCATTGGGATGCCGGCTTTCGCGACGGCGACTACCTGGTCTTCGGCCGTGAAAGCAAGGGGCTGCCCGAGGCGATGGTCAGCGGTGCCGGCGAGCAGGCGGTGCGGATCCCGATGGCGGAGGGTGGCACCCGCAGCCTGAACCTCTCGACCGCGATCGCGATCACGCTCTACGAGGCGGTGCGCCAGGGCGGGATCCTCTGATTCGGCTCAGCTTTCGGGGAAGACGTACTCGGCGCCCTTTTCACCGCCGGGCCGGATGCCGTCGCTGATATCCTTGGTGGTGACGAAGATCATCAGGCCGAAGAGCAGCATCGCGAAGCCCATCTGGACGAACTCCAGGGCCTTCGCTTTCACCGGCCGGCCGGCGACCGCCTCGGCCAGCGCCAGCGTGATGTGACCGCCGTCCAGCACCGGGAAGGGCAGCATGTTGAGGATGGCGAGGTTGATGTTGAGCAGCACCATGAAGCCGAGGATGCGCTGCCAGGGGTGGTCCATGTTGAGCATGCGGTACTGCAGCCGGGCGATGCCGACCGGGCCGCTGAGGTGCTGGACGCCGAGGCTGGAGCTGGGGGAAATCACCCGGGTGATGGTGACCCACATCATCTCAACCGTGTCGGAGATCTGCTCGAGCGGCTTGGGGTGGATGATGGTCTTCTCGTAGACCGGCGACTCGTCGAATCCCACCCCGATCATCGCCTGCTGGCCTTCCGGCTTGATCGGGACCTTGGGTTGGATGGTGAAGTTCAGCAGCTCCTTCTTCCGCTCAAGCACGAAGGCAATTGGCTGCTCGCCGCGGGAACGAATGTAGTCCCGGACTTCATCGAGGGTCTTGTACTCGTTGCCGTCGACACTGACGACGCGGTCCATCTCCTCGATTCCGGCCGCGGCCGCCGGGCTGCCGGGCATCACCGAGGTGATCAAAACCCAACCGGACTCCGGGGCAATGCCAACCTGGCGCAGACCCTTGCGCTGCCACCACAAGGTCTCGGGAATGTCGAAGTGCGAGGTCAGGGTCAGCGGGGCGCTTTCACCCGGGCGCTCGACCGTGAAATCGATGTCATCGCCTTCGCTGGTGACGATCTGCATGAAGATGCTGTCGAGGCGCCCGTCCCACCCGTTGACGGCCTTCCCGTTGATGTGGGTGATCTTGTCGCCGGCCTTGAGACCGGCCTTGTCGCCGGGGCTGTCGGGCAGGACCTCGGCGATCACCTGGGTTGGTGCGAAATCCTTCGGCTTGCCGACGATGTAGACGCCCACCGCCGCGGTCAGCGCGAGCAGGAAGGAAAACAGCGGTCCGGCGAAGGCGACGATGATCTTGTCGAGCGGGGTGATCGGCGGCAGCGGTTCCTTGTCCAGGTTGCCGCCTTCGATGCTCTCCATCGGTGCCATCTGCGGCAGCGCGACGAAACCGCCGGCGGGGATCCAGCCCAGGCCGTACTGCACGCCGTTGATGGTCTTGCTCCAGATCGGCTTGCCGAACCAGATCTGGAAACGGTCGATCTTGAGCCCGCGCCATTTCGCGGCCCAGAAGTGCCCGAGCTCGTGGACGAAAATGATCGTGTTGAAGATCACGATGACCACGATGATCAGAAGCGCGATCTGGGGGACGTTGCTGAGGGCTGCCATGAGGATGATGAGCGTAGCGTAGCCGAGGAGGTGGTTGCTTCAAGAAGTTAAACAATACCGCCATCCAACAGCATTGACGCCACCCGCCGGGAGGTCCGAGTCTCTACGACATGGCTTGGAAAATCGATCACGCCGTGGTGCGCGGCGAACTCGACAACACCGTCGAGGGCAAGACCGCGGGCCGGGTGTGGTTGATCGGGAGGGAGGCACCGATGGAGCTGGAGCTGGAGGGCGACTGCTGGCGTGACCTGGCGGGGCTGCGGCTGAGCTTCAGCAATCCGGCGCCGCGCGCTCAGGAAGGTCTCGACCTTGCGAGGACGCAGCGGGGAATGATCGGCGACATGACCGCCTCGCGGAAGTGCAAGGTGCCAGAGCTGGCGGAAGGCGAGAGCCCGCCGCCCGGAACGCGCGTGGAAGACCTGCCGTTCTCATGGCGCAGCGCGCTTTACCTGGAATGGTTCAGCGAAGCCGATGGCCGGGTTTTCCTGGAGCTATACGATTTCGAGATCGACCTCTCCGACCGCGAGTGGGTGATGGACGAGGATGCGGAGCAGGCGCAGAAGCAGGCCAACATGCAAGCAATGCGGGATTCCGTGAGCCGCGACGTCCAGCGGGTCGAGCCGCCGACCGGGGAGCCGGAGGACGAGTACCGCTGGGAAGAGCGCCTCAAGGAGTCTGAGCGGATGTCGGTGGCCTTTCAGCAGGTCCGCGAAAAATACCGCGACGATCCGGATGCCGAGCGCAAGGAGGCCTTTGCGATGAGCTGGGACGGCCTGCTCGACGCCTTGGCGCGCAAGAGCGAGGGGCTGCCCGAATTCGTCCCACCGCCCGACGGCGACGAGTGGCAGGAGGAGGAAATCGACTGGGCCGAGGAGTTCATGGGGGAGCCGCACCCGCTGCAGGGGATGGCCCACGAGGTCGTGCTGCGCGGGATCGACCTGACCCAGCCGATCAAGGAGCACCCGGAGGCGGTGAAGCTCAACCAGATGCTGATGATGGTCGGCTGCAAGCTGGCGGGGGCACTCAACGGCAGCTACCGGCCGGAGACCGGTTTCATCCTCGCCCAGCTCAAGCGCACCTTCGGATTCGTCAACGATGCCCTCGCCGCCTGCACGGCCCTGATCGAGGAAGCGGAGGACAACGACCACTGTCGGGCGCTCGAGGCGCTCAAGGACTCGATCTTCGAGATTCGCGAAGGGATCGTGAACATCCGAAAAGAACTTAAGGGAAATTAGACGATTGCATCCGTGGAAATCCGCGGTAACACGTCGGCCATGAAGAAGTTGTCCGTTGTGCTGGCCCTCGCCGGCGTCGTTTCCCTGAGCTCTTGCAACACCGCGATCGGCTTCGGTCGCGACCTTCGCCAACTGGGCACGGGCATGGAAAACAAGGCGCACGGCCGCACCTGGGACGGTCAGCAAGAGCAGTCGCAGGACACGCTGCCGACCTACTGACCCGCGGCGGTCCAGCCGGCCCCGGGAGTCATTCGTAATCCGGGAATTCCCCTTCGTTGGGAGACGACGGCTGGGAGGCAAGCCAGTTCCTCGCCTCTTCGCCCGAGTCGAACTCTCGGCCCGAGAGATTCAGCAGCTCAAGTCTGGCGGACTCGCGGATGGTGTCGTCGGGATTGTCGAGTGCCGCGGCGTATAATTGCAGGCCGATCCCGTCGGGGGCACCGTGGCCCGTTGCCAGCAAGTAAGCGGCCACATCGGGACGCCCTTCCTTGGTGATCTGTTGCTGGAGGACCTCCGAAACGTCCTGCCACTCCCTGGCGTCCTGGCTTTGGGACAGGCGTTCCAGTGCGACCAGGAGCTCCTTGGCATGACCGCGGGCACAAAGGAGCTTCAATTGCTTGGCCGCCGGTGATTCCGGATCCACCGGGGGGCGAGTCAGCCGGGTCGTCGGGCGGGTTCCGGGGGACGCCATCGTGTCCCCCGTCGAACCGCGAACCGTCGCCAGATCGCCGGCATTGCCGTCCCGGGATTCCACCGGATCGCTGCGGAGAATGGCGATTCCGAGGGCTACGGCTACCGAGGCCGAAGCGGCAATGAGGGTTGTCGAGGTCTTCATGGGAAAAAAGAACCCGCCAAGTCCGGGACTTGGCGGGTTGAATGAATCAGTGTTAGCCGGTGGTCAGGGGGCCGTGGTGACCGTGCAATTCACGGTCGTGATCACCTGGGGTGTTGCGCCGGTGCTGGTGGCAACCATGCGGTAGATCCCGGGGCCGTTGATGGCGGAGTTGTTGCCGGTGACCGTGTAGGTGGCCGAGGTTCCGCCATCCCCTGCCGCGATTGCGGTGAACACCGTGGGGTTGGCGAGGCTCGCCTTGAACCACTGGCGGGAGGCGACGGCGGGGTTGGCCGAGGCATTGACGACTGGCGACAGCACGCTGGTGCCGGCAAATGCCACCGAAACGGCACGGGGCACGTTGGTGGTGAAGGCGAAGTTGCTTCCGGCCGCTCCGACCGAGACGGTGCAGTTGGAGCTCACCAGTGTGCCGGCGGAATTCGTCACTTCGACCCGGTAGACGCCGGCGCTGGTGGCGGCTTCTCCGCCAATGACGGTGAGGGTCGCATCATTTCCGCCGTTGGCTGCGGCCACGGCGACGGCGCCCTTGTACCACTGGTAGGTCGGCGCTGTGACCGGCAGCGGATCGAGAACCACGCTGAGGACCGCGGAGTTCGCGCCGACCAGCGGCTGCGTCGCAGGCAGATCGGTGGTGAAGGCATTGGCCAAGGCGCTGACGACCGCATCGCCGCTGATGACGGTGCCCGCCGAAGTCGAGATTTCGACGCGATAAGTGCCGGGGCCGTTCACTGCGCTGCCGCCGGTCACGGTAAGGTTGGCGGAAGTGCCACCGTTGGCAGCAGAGACCGCGACGTCATCCTTGTACCAGCGGTAGCTTGGTGTCGGGAAGACATCGGCGCTCAGCGTGACACCGAGCAGCTGGGATTGGCCGTCCTGCAGGGCGAGGGTGGCCGGCAGGTCGGCGGTGATCACCGGGACCACCGCGGCACGATCGTATCCCGACCGCTGCAGGCGCGCCGTGAGTTCTGCGGTGGCTCCAGCGATGGTGGAGGCCCTCACCTTCATCTTGGTCGCGCTGCCGCTGATGACGGACCGTTGGATCGTGCCGCCATTGGTGAGAATCAAGGGTCCGGTCAAGCCATCGGCGGCACCGGTCTGCACCACTGCATTGTCCATGGTGAGGCGGGTGGGGGCTCCTGCACCCACGGAGTTTCCGGAGAAGCTGAGAGACGTGCTGCTGGCGTCGGCGATATAGACCGGAGCATAAACCTGGCCATAGACCCGGCGGCTGCCGCTCGCGCCTTCGACCTGATCGGCACTGAACGCGCGGAAATCGCTGTTGATAGTGTAGATCTTGTCGACGATGCCGGCTTCTCGGATGTCGCGGTACTCGATCAGGGTACCAGGTCCCGGTGTGTCGCTGAAGATGCTGGTGTCGAAAATCAGGTAGCCATGGGTGGCTGCCACCGTTCCGGGATTGGAAAGGATGGTGCCTTCCGGAGCGTTGACCCCGCGCTCTTTCCAGACAGCACTATAGACGAGAACTTCAGCTTGTGCGGCAGCCACAAGTGAAGCGGTGGCAAGGAATTTAGATAGCATCGTGTGCATCGACATTGCCCCAACTATCCGAGCATGAAATTACCTGCAACCAAGAATATGTTATTTTTCTGCGACCTCTCAAACTCGTTAGAAGATATTTTCAAGTCCGGCACCAAGATTATGTGGCATCGGGTGTAAAGTTGGAAAAATCGTCATAAGTCATAGGACTCCAACAATAAGAGAGTCCAGATGAAGGGTTCGGACTGAGGGGCGGCGCGGGCGAGAATTCAAAGCCGGTGGGAAGCGCGGCACTTGTTCCAGGGGTTGTCGTGGGGGTGGTCGAAGCCGGCCTGGTAGCCGCGCAAGTAGTCGTCGCTCCGGAAATCCGGATGCTGCTGCGGTTGGAAAGGCCGGTTCATCCGCCGGTCGCGGCTGCCGTCGCCGTGGCCGCTGCGGTAGGCGGCGGTGTCGTTGCCGGCCCAGCCGGAGGCAGGCGGGGCTGCGGGATCAGCAGGAGTTCCACAGGACGATGCGGCAAGCAGGAGGAGGATCGCGAGGGTGGCGGAAATGGATGCTTTCCCGACTGCCTGCTGCAGTTTCAGCCGCAAACCGGACAAAGGATGGAATGGCTGATCGGAGTGCCGCAGATTCATCGTTCCCTAGCGCTATTCCCGTCATGAGATTCCGTCCAGTCCTCCTCATCCTGCTGTCCGCGATGGTCGCCCGGGCCGACCACGGGGAGCTTTCGCGTTTCAATGAACTGACCGGGCATTGGTACGGCGTGGCGAAGACCCCGGTGCTGAACGAAGCGCTGGAGATCACGTGGACCGACGATGACTCGACGCTCTATTTCACCCTCGACTCCGCCGCCGGCAAGCAGCTGATGAAGATGGATCCGGCGCTCGGGAAAGCGGTGGCCGCCGCCGAAGGGGAAGCGCCGCCGGCTCCGGAGCGTCCCGACCGCCGCCGGCGGCAAGGCAGGGGACCGGGCCGGGCGCCGCGCGGGTCCTGGACCTCGCCCGACGGCCGGTGGCAGGTGTCGCTCCGTGACGGGGCGGTGAAGCTGAAGGACGGCCGGGACGGCACGGAGCGCGAACTCGCGAAGAATGACGGCGACGGTCGCTTCGGCGGTGAACCCTTGTGGGCGCCCGACTCGACGCGCTTCGCGATGTGGAAAAACAAGGATGTCGAGGAACGGCTGGTCCACTACATCGAGTCCTCGCCGAAGGACCAGTTGCAGCCGAAGCATTTCACCAACCGCTACCCGAAACCGGGCGATGTCATCGACACCCGTGCCCCGTGGATCTTTTTCACCGGCAAGGAAGAGCCGCTCGCCGCTGACCCGGAGCTGATCCGGGATCCCTACGAATGCAACCGGCTCGCCTGGCGCGGGGACTCGAAACGGCTGACCTTCGAGTTCGTCGAACGCGGCTTCGGCAAGCACAACGTCATCGAGATCGACAGCTCGACCCGCCGCCAGCGGGTGCTGGTGCGCGAGGAAAGCGACACCTTCGTGTTCGTCAGCGGTAATTCCTTCCGCCACGACCTCAACGACGGCGACGAGATCCTGTGGATGTCGGAGCGCGACGGCTGGAAGCACCTCTACCTGCTCGACGGCCGCGACGGCTCGACCAAGCGCCAGGTCACCAAGGGGGAATGGATCGTCCGCGCGGTCGTGGCGGTGGACGAGGACAAGCGCGAGGTGCTGCTGAAGATCTCCGGCTGCTACCAGGGCCAGGACTCCTATTTCATCCACTTCGCCCGCGTCTCGATCGACACCGGCAAGCTGGTCCCGCTCACCGCGGCGGATGGCACGCACGACCGCTTCGCGCGCTCTCCCGGCGGGAAATACTACACCTGCCGGTGGTCACGGGTGGACCACGCGCCGGTCACCGAGCTGCGCAAGTGGGCGGACGGCAGCCTGGTCGCCACCCTTGCCGAGGCGGATGATTCGCAGCTCCGCGCCACCGGCTGGCCGCTGCCCCGGCCCTTCGTCGCGAAGGACCGCGACGGCAGGTTCGACATCCACGGCGTCATTTGCCTGCCGCCCGGCTTCGACGCGTCGAAGAAGTATCCGGTGGTCGAGTACATCTACGCGGGCCCGCAGGACTCCTTTGTTCCGAAAGCCTGGAACCCGTGGCTCGCACCGCGCCACGAGGTCGCGGTCAACGGGTTCATCGTCGTCCAGATCGACGGCAAGGGCACCGCCAACCGCTGCGCGGAGTTCCACCATTTCTGCTACAAGAACCTCAAGGACGCGGGCTTTCCCGACCGCATCGCCTGGCTGAGGGCCGCGGCGAAGGAGGTCCCGCAGATGGACCTCGGCCGCGTCGGCATCTTCGGCGGTTCGGCCGGCGGCCAAAATGCCCTCGGCGCGCTGCTGTTCCACGGCGACTTCTACAAGGCCGCCGCCGCCGACTGCGGGTGCCACGACAACCGCATGGACAAGCTGTGGTGGAACGAGCAGTGGATGGACTGGCCGCCGGGACCGGAGTACGCCGACAACTCGAACGTCACCCACGCGAAGAACCTCAAGGGCGCGCTGCTGCTCACCGTCGGCGAGGTGGACACCAACGTCGACCCGTCGTCGACCTACCAGGTGATCAACGCGCTGATCGACGCCGACAAGGACTTCGAGTTCCTGCCGATGACCGGCCGCAACCATGGCGGCGGCGAGGACCGCTATGCGCAGCGCCGGCGCGTCGACTTTTTCAAGGATCACCTCGGCGGGCCGCGCTGACCGGGAGCCTCATGGATGCAGGTAGGCGCCGCAGCTTTCGCGCACCACCAGCCGCGGGGTCGTCATCAGGGTCCGGGGCGGCAGGGTGGAGCTGGCGATCCTCTCCTGCAGGGCGTTGAAGGCGGTGAGGGCTATGTCGCGGCAGGGCTGCTCCATCGTCGTCAGCGGGACCGTCAGCAGGCTGGCGAAGCGCACGTTGTCGAAGCCGACCACCCGCAGGTCCTGGGGCACCCTGACGCCGATGCGGTTCAGCGACTGGAGGAGCTGCGCGGCGATGTGGTCGCTGGTGCAGAGGACGGCGTCGAGGTTCCGGCCCTGGGCGAAACGGCGGACGAATTTCAGGTCGGTCGGAACGCCGGAGTGAACGAAGGGCTGGCGGCATTCCAGGCCGTGGTCGAGCATCGCGATCCGTGCGCCGGCGATGCGGGCGTCGACCGTCGATGCGGTGAGCGGCCGGGTCACGTAGCCGAGACGTTTCATGCCCAGCTTGATCAGGTGGCTGGCGAGCAGGTAGCCGCCGGCGAAGTTGTCCACCCCGACGAGGTCGTATTCGCTGCGGGTGGGGAAGGGGCCGATGTCGCGGTCGATCAGGACCACCGGGATGCCGGCCTGGCGCAGCCGCTCGGTGATCCGCCGGTTCGATGCCTCGCGGTCGGCCTGGTGCTCGAAGGGGACGAAGAAGACCCCGGCAACCCCGCTTTCGATGAAGCGGGCGCAGAGGGTCTCGGCCTCCTCGACGGTCATCTTCGCCTCGGTTCCCGGCGGGGTGCTGGCGTCCAGGCACAAGCCGTAGTCGTGGACCCGGGCGAGGCTGGCGAGTTCGCCGCAGATCGACTCGAAGATCTCGGTCTGGCGGAGGCTGGGCACGATCATGCCGATTTGGGCGCGGGTGGCATGACCGGTGGCCGCACGCGACTTGTCCGACCGGACATAGGTGCCTGAACCCGCGCGGCGCTCGATCAGGCCGTCGTCCTGGAGTGTGCGGAGGGCCCGCCCGATGGTTGGCCGCGAGACCCCGAAACGCTTGACCAGCTGGGTCTCGCTGGGCAGCCGGCCGCTTTGCCGGTACTTGCCCGCGAGGATCTCGCCGGCGAGCTCGCGGGCGACGGTGCGGTGTTTGGTGGTGCTGTCCACTTTTCGAAAGCTGTCAGTTCTGCCTGGAGATCAGACAAGTCCGGTTTTGTCGGATCTGTCAATTGCCCGGTTGCCCGGGAAAGCGGCTCATGGCGAAGCTCGGGCCTGCCATGAACGCATCGCAACCTGATCATGCCCCGGTTTCCGCGGAGGTCTCCCGGCCGGTGAAGCTCTCCGCCGCGCTGCTGGGGGCGACTTTGGTCGGGGCGTTGGGCGGATTGCTGTTCGGCTTCGACACCGCGGTCATCTCCGGCTGCCAGGACCAGCTGAAGGCGCTGTTCCAGCTCACCGCGAATGAGCAGGGATTCATGACCGCCTCGGCCTTGATCGGGGCGGCGATCGGATCCCTGGCGGCGGCGCGGCCGGGCGACCGCTTCGGCCGGCGCGACTGCCTCAAGGTCGCCGCGGCGTTCTACCTCCTCTGCGCGCTCGGCTGCGCGCTGGCGTCGGGACTGTGGATGATCGTCGCCGCGCGGATCCTCGGCGGGATCGCGGTCGGCGCGACCTCGGTGCTGGGCCCGATGTACCTTGCCGAGATTGCCCCGGCGTCGTGGCGCGGCCGCCTGGTCGCCTGCTTCCAGGGCAACATCGTGATCGGGGTTCTGGTCGCTTATTTCTCGAACTACCTGATCGGCCAGCTCGACCTCGGCGCGGTCGAGTGGCGGTGGAAGCTTGGCGTCCAGGCCTTGCCGTCGCTGGCGTTCCTCGTCCTGCTGTTCTTCATCCCCCGCAGCCCGCGCTGGCTGGTGATGACCGGGAAGGACGGGGAAGCGGAAGGCGTGCTGCGGAGGATCGGCGTCGCCGACACCGGCGCGCAGGTCGCGGTGATCCGCAATTCGCTCCACGGCGAGCAGGGGAAGCGCTCGGCGCCCTTGTTCGTGAAAGCGCACGCGCGGCCGGTCTTCCTCGCGGTGGCGGTGGCGATGTTCAACCAGCTCGGAGGGATCAACGCGCTTTGGTACTATGCGGATACGATTTTCGCGATGGCGGGTTTCAGCAAGGACTCCAGCGCGCTGCAGCCGGTGTTGCTCGGCACGGCGAACCTCATCGCCACACTCGTGGGCATGGCGATCATCGACAAGGCGGGCCGCAAGCCGCTGCTCATGTGGGGCACCGCGGGATGCGGGACCGCGCTCGCGCTGGTGGCCTGGATCTTCAGCGGCACCGCGCACGGCGGCTGGCTGGTCTGGTTGCTGGGCGGCTTCGTCGTTTGCCATGCCTTCGGCCAGGGCGCGGTGATCTGGGTGTTCATCAGCGAGATTTTCCCGACGGCGGTGCGCGGCAAGGGGCAGACGCTCGGCAGCTTCACGCACTGGTTCATGGCGATGCTGGTGTCGTGGACCTTCCCGCTGCTGGCCCGCGACGTCGGCGAGCCGGGTGCCGGCTTCCCCTTCGCGTTCTTCGCCGCGATGATGGTGGTCCAGCTTCTGGTCGTCGGCTTCCTGTTTCCGGAGACGAAGCAGGTCGCCCTCGAAGACATGGAGAAGACCCTCTAGTTTCCCAAGTCGATCCGCCATGCCCTCCAGCCCGATCATTCCCGCACGCGTCGTCCCCGGTCACCGGGTGGCTTCCGGCCTCAATGGCAACCCGCGCTTTCCCGGCGGAACCCTGCGCATGCAGCAGCCGTTTTTCCGCGAGCGGGGCCTCGACCTCGCGGCGTTCCACCCCGGCACGGTCAATGTCAGCATCGCGCCGTGGCGCTACCTCGTGGGCGGGGCGCGTCACACCTTCCGCCGGGTGAAGTGGCATCCGGTTGAACCGGCCGAGGACTTCTCGTTCTTCGACGTCGAGGTTCGCCACCGCGGCGGTCCGCCGGTGGCGGGGTGGATCTACTACCCGCACCCGGAGACGAAGCCGGAGCACCTGCAGGACCCCGATGTCCTCGAGCTGCTGCTGCCTTTCCTCGACGGACTCGGCTACGGCGACGAGCTCGAACTCCGCGTTCCCGAAGACCAGATGAGCTTCCAACTCCAAACGATCTCCTCATGAAAATACCCTGTTCCGCCTATGCCGTAATCTCCCTCCTGCTGCTGCCCGTGCAGGGCGCGGAGGACCTTTCGATCGCCGACTTCGAATCGTCAGACTACGGCAACTGGGAGGCGAGCGGCGACGCGTTCAAGGCGGGTCCGGCGGGAAAGGATGCCTGGCCAGCGCTCGAGATCACCAACGGCGCGGGCAAGGGGGTTGCCTGCAGCGAGAACCTCGACGCGGGGCGCGGCACGGGCAATGACCGGCCCACCGGCCGCCTGGTCTCGCCGCCATTCAAGATCGAGCGGAAGTTCATCTCGTACCGGATCGGCGGCGGCGACTACGAGCGCCACTGTTGCATGAACCTGACGGTTGGGGGCAAGATCGTCAAAAGCGCGACCGGCCGGAACTCCGACGCGATGTACGCCGCGAGCTGGGATGTTTCGCGATGGCTGGGGAAGGAAGCGCGGATCGAGCTGGTCGACGAGGCGCCGGGCGGATGGGGGCATCTCCTGGTCGATGACCTGGTGCAGACCGACGAGCCGCCGGTGCCACCGGTGGTGACCTTTCCGCTCTATCAGGAGCCGCTGCGGCCGCAGTTTCACTTCACCGCGCGGCAGTGGACGATGGACCGCCTGAACCCGGGAATGCGCCAGGACGGGTGGCTGAACGATCTCAACGGCATGGTCTACTACGACGGCGAGTATCACCTGTTCGCCCAGCGCTGGAACAAGTGCTGGATCCACGCGGTCAGCCGCGACCTGATCCACTGGGAGGAACTGGAGCCGGCCTTCTGGGAGGAGTGGCTCGACAGCGCGGTCCAGTCGGGCACCTGCGTGATCGACTACGCCAACAGTTCCGGTCTCTCGCCGGACAAGGACAACCCGCCGATGGTGGCGTTCTGGTCGAGGAACGCACCGGTCCACGGCATTTCCTACAGCCTCGATCACGGGCGCACGTGGACGAATTACGAGAAGAACCCGATCCTCGAGTTCCCCGAGCGCGACCCGAAGGTCTTCTGGTACGAGCCCGGGAAGCATTGGGTGATGATCCTCTACGGGCACGGCAAGTATCACGTCTTCACCTCGACCAACCTGCTCGATTGGAAAGATGAGCATCATCCGATCCCGGATGCCTTCGAGTGTCCCGACTTCTTCGAGCTGCCGGTCGTCGGCAAGCCGTCGGTGAAGAAGTGGGCGCTGATCCACGCGGACGGGAAGTATTCCCTCGGAACCTTCGACGGGCGGGAGTTCAAGGAGGAGACCCCGCGGTATACCAGCGACCTCGGCGGGCACAATTTCTACGCGACCCAGACCTTTGACAACACCGACAAGGCGGACGGCCGCCGGATCCAGTTGGCGTGGATGCGTGGATCGGACTTTCCCGGCATGCCGTTCAGCCAGCAGGTGTCCTTTCCCTGCGAGCTGACCTTGCACGAGACACCTGCGGGCCTGCGGCTGTTCCGCAATCCGGTCCGCGAGATCGAAAAACTCCACGGTGCCGGGAAAAACTGGAACTCTCGTACCTTGGAAGCCGGAGGGAAGCTCCAGCTCGCCGGAGCGGGGGAGCTCTTTCATCTCAAGGCGGAGGTCAGCATCCCGGAAGGATCGCGGCTTGAGTTCAGCCTGAGGGGGCATCCGGTGACGGTGACCACGTCGGCGGTCGATTCGGGCAACGGCACGCACGCGACACAGGGGCCGGTGCGCAACCTCGAGATCCTGCTCGACCGCGCCTCGGTCGAAACCTTCGCCAACGACGGCGAGTATTCGTGCACCCGCTACTTCCAGCCGTCGGCCGAAGGACTGACGGTCACCGCGCAAGGAGGCACGGTGGAGCTGAAGTCGATCGAGCTCCACGAACTGAAGTCGATCTGGGAGAAGTGATCCTGCCGGTTCAGCCGGCGCAGCGGTTGGTGCGCGGAGGTTCGGTCTCCGTCAGCGCGGGGTAGGGCGGGATGCCCCCGGCGTGGGAACAGGCGGCGGCGGCGGTCTCGCAGGCCGTCGCGGCGATCTCCCGCAGCGGCCGGCCTTTCAACCACCCGGTGAGGAGGGCGGCGGTGAAGGCGTCGCCGGCCCCGACCGTGTCGGCGACCCGGATCGGGATGCCCGGCTGGACGATGGTTTCGTCGCGCGAGACCAGCACCGCGCCGTCCGCGCCGCGGGTCATGGCGACGAGGTCGAGGTTCTCCTTTTCTAGCAGGTGGCGGAGAGCGGAATCCTCGGGATCTCCGGCAGGGATGCCGCAGGCCTCGAGGACGAGCGGGAATTCCTCCTCGCTCAGCTTCAGCACGCTGCACAGCCCGACGGAATCACGGATCATCATGCGGTCGAAGTAGGGGGCGCGGAGGTTGACATCGAGCACCCGGGCCAAGCCGGCCTCCGCCGCCAAGGCGAGGGCCTGGCGGATGGTCGAGCGGGTTTCGATCGAGCGCTGCGACAAGGTGCCGAAATAGATCGCATCCGTGCGGGGCAAGCGGTCCGCGAGGTCCGCCGACCACGCGACGTGATCCCAGGCGGAGTCCTCGCCGATGGTGAACACGGGCTTCCCTTCCGCGTCGAGCGTGACCCGCACCGTGCCGGTCGGGTGGCCGGGAACCTCCTGGAGGAGCGAGGTGTCGACGCCGAAGTGGCCGAGGATCGCGCGCGCCTCGCGGCCCGCGGCATCGCGGCCGAGCCCGCTCAGCAGCGAGACCCGGGCGCCCGACCGGACCGCCTGGCAGGCGAAGTTCGCGGCCGCGCCGCCGAAGCAGGCGCCGGACGGGAAGAGATCCCAGAGCACCTCGCCGATGCCGATGATCCGCGGCGCGGGGCCGGGCAGGTCCGATGTTGCGGGGTTGGGATGGGAAGAAGTCATGGATGAAGGGTGGGACAAGGAAAGGACGGGCCCGCCCGCGGGCCCGTCCGGTGGTTCCGGGCCACCGCCGTCCGCGCCGGGGATCCGCGGCGCAGGGGACGGCGGGGACCGGTTCAGGTCATTCGACCTCGACCGCTTTCAAGCGTGCGAACAGGCGGCCGTCGATGGCATTCGATGCCGGGATGGTCACGGTCACGTCATCCGGTGCGGCGAAGTCGTCGATGGTGATATCGATGCCGTCGGCGTAGGAACCGCTGAACTGCTCGACCGGAGCCGAACCCCAGTTCTCCAGGTCGCCGCCGTACTCGACGCTCAGGTCCACGCTTCCCAGCGACGCCTCGTCGCGGGTGAAGGTGAGGGTGATGCCGGTGGCGGCGTCGCCCTGTGCCTGCACCAGCGAGGCCCCGTCCTGGCCGAGCGGGTTGCCGCCGAGGATCCACTCGAGGCCGTTGGCCACGCCGTCGTTTTCCGGGTCGGCATCGAAGGCCGGGTCCTTGCCCGGGGAACCGTCGAGGCCGTTGTCGGCGGCCCAGGATTCGTAGGCGGTGGCGACGGTGGTCGAGGTCAGGGTGACGCGCGAGCCCTGGCTGTAGTCCAGCGTGAAGCTGTTGAGCCCGGCATTGACCGTGGCGCCTTGTGGCAGGCCGGCGAAGGTGCCGGTCAGGGTGGTGCCGCTGTAGTCGATCAGGGTCAGCCCGGTGCCGGCGGGAATGATGCCGGCCCCGATTTCGGTGAGCGACAGCGTCGCGCCGGAGATGTCGATCGGCCCGAAGGAGACGAAGCTGTCGGCGATGTCGTTGGTGCTGTCGATCTCGATGTCGAGGATGGCGCCGGCATTGAGCAGCGCCGATCCGCAGAAGAAGTCGCCGATCCCGCCGATGCCCGGGGCGACGGCGGCGCCGGCGGCGACGGTGAGTGCGGAGAAGTCGCTGTTGCCGAGTCCGGCAAGCGTGCCCGCGTTGACCTGGGTCGGGCCGGAGAAGCTGTTGAAGCCTCCGATCACCAGCGTGCCGTCGCCCGTTTTGATCAGCCCGGCGCTGCCGTCGAGCGAACCGTTCAGGGTCACCGTGTGGGTGTCCGTGTCGATGGTGGTGTCGCCGCCGGTTCCGGTCAGCTGCATGTTGACCAACGTGCTCCAGTCGGCCGCCGCGGCGAGGGTGCCGCCGCCGAGGTTGACGGTGTAGAGGAAGTTGGTCGACTGGATGCCGCCGGTCCCGATTGTCATCGTGCCGCCCTCGAGATTGTAGGTGCCGGTACCGAAGGCCAGGATGCTGCCGATGTCCAGCTGGCGCACGCTGATCGATCCGCCGGTTTGGTTGAGGCTGGCGGTGACCCCCGCAAGCTCGCCGCCGAGCGCGATGCCGAGCCGCATGTTGCTCATGTCGAGGATGCCGCCGGCCATGTTGTAGCTGGCGGTGGTGCCGGCGACGTTGCCGCTGGCCCCGAGGTAGGCGCTGTCGCGGTTCGACGGGTTGTAGGTCACGGTGCCGCCGTTCTGGGTGATCGTTCCCGACCCGCCGTCGCGGCCGAGCACCAGGGCGTCGGCGTAGTCGCCGGTGATGTTGATGACCGCTCCCGGCTCGATGGTCACGTCGGTGGTGCCGGCGGTGTTGCCGAGCCAGATGACCGATCCGTCGCCGGTGAAGCTGGTGGTTCCGGTGAAGCTGAAGACCCCGTCGGTGCTCGTCAGGCCGGCGAGGGTGCTGTCACCGCTGAAGGTGCGGTTGCCGAAGCCGGTGTCGAGCAGGCTGCCGTTGATCGTGTTGGTGCCGCCCAGCGCGAGGTCGCCCGATGCGCCGCCCAGCACGAGATTGCCCGATGTGGTGGAGGTCCCGTTCAGCGACAGGCTGCCGCCATTCACGGTGATCGTGCTCCCGAACGAGGCGGGGGCGGTGAAGGTGAGGGAGCCGGCTTCGTTTTTGGTCAAGCCGCCGGAAGAGGTCACCGTGCCGGTGCCGCCGATGGTGTAGTCGATCGATCCGTTGATGACCGTCATCGACGCGGTGGCCACGTCGGTGGTCACGTTGACGGCCGGGCTGTCGGAGCCGAAGTCGTCGAAGGTCACCGGGTCGCCGTCGGCGAACTGGGTGGCTGAGGCGCCGTCGTCCCAGTTGGACGCGGCGAGATCCCAGACGTTGGAGACGCTATCACCGTTCCAGGTCAGCTCGCGGCGGCTGGTGCCGAAGACCACGTCCGACCAGGACTCGCCGAGGCGGATCTCGTCGTGCTTCACGGTGCGCGTTCCGACGAAGGCGGCGACCGAAAGGCCGTTGAAGGACATGTCCGACGCGGCCAGCTTGGCGAGGGTCGGGACGCCGGGTTCCGTCGCGGAAACGGGGTTCTGATAGACATAGACATCGTCGTCGCCGGCCTTGAAGTCGATGCGCACGACGTAGAAGTTCACGCCGGTGCTGCCGGGGCCGATGTAGGTGGTCGCGCCGCCGGTCCGCAGGCCGACGGTCGGGTTGTTGGTGTCGTTGCCGATGCCGCCGATGCGGCCCGGGTCGCCGAGGCTGCCGCGGTGGAACTCGAACTCGTAGAACAGGCTGGTGCCGTCGGGCTGCTGCAGGAAGCTGATGTAAATCGTCTTGCCGTCGGCGCCGATGTTGCCGTTGCCGTCGATGTAGCCCGCCGTCCCGAAGCGTCCGCCGGGGCTGGTGTCGAGCAGCCGGCCGTCGCGCTTGGCGTTGGGGATGAAAGAGCTGTTGGCCATCGACTCGGTGTCATAGCCATTCGGGGCATTGGTCCCGGCGGTCAGGTTGCCGGCCTGGACGTTGCCGCCGCCGTTGTCGACGGCGGTCCATGCGGCACCCCAACCGAGCCCTCCGGACTTCCCGTTCATGTTGGAAGTCCCGGCGTCGTAGTCGAAGCCCTCGTAAGCCAGCAGTCCGGCGGGCGTGGCCGCGACGACCACGGTGGCGTCCGCGCTCTGGTCGCTGCCCTGCGAGTTGGTGGCCACCAGGTGGTAGGCCCCGGCGTCACCGGCCTGCAGGCCGGTGAGGGTGAGCGTGGAAGAGGTTTGTCCGGGGAGCGGATCACTGCCCTTGTACCACTGGTAGCTGGGCTCCGGGTAGCCGTTGGCGACTGCGGTCAGGCCGATGGTGCCGCCGGTGAAACCGGTGACGGCGGCCTGCGGCTGGCTGGCGAAGACGGGAGCCGCGAGGACCGGCAGCGTGACATCGGACCAGGACTGGCCGAAGCGCACCTCGTCGTGGGCGACCGTGCGGCCGTTGTTGAAGGCCCCGAAGGAGATGCCGTTGAACGACATGTCCGCGGCTCCGGGCTTGGCCAGGGTGGCCGCGCCGAGACCCGGGTCGGTGGCGGAGGTGGGGTTGCGGTAGACGTAGACGTCGTCGTTGCCCGGTTTGAAATCGATCCGCACCACGTAGAAGTTCACCGTGGTGTTGCCCGCCCCGATGAAGGTGTGGGTGCCGTTGGGGGCGCGGAGGTTGACATTGTCGCCGCCCTGGTCGTTGCCGATGCCGCCGATGCGGCCGCCGTCACCGAGGTTGTTGCGGTGGAACTCGAACTCATAGTAGGCGCTGGTGCCGTTCGCCTGCTGCATGAAGCTGAGATAGAGCGTGGTCCCGTCCGCGCCGATGTGGCCGTTGCCGTTGCGGTAGCCGCGGGCGCCGAAGGGGCCGTTGCTGGAGGTGTCGAGGAAGCGCCCGACCCGCCGTTGGTTGGGAAGCAGGCAGCTGTTGCCGGTGGAGAGCGCGCCGTATCCGGCCGGCGAGGCGGCACCGGCCGCCAGGCTCGAGAGGATGACGTCGGCGCTGCCGTTGTTGACGGTCTGCCAGCCGCCGCTCCAGCCCGACCCGCCGTCCATGGAGGTCAGGTTCGAGGCGCCGTCGGGGTAGTCGAAACCCTCGTAGGCAAGTTGTGCGGCATGGGAGCCGAGAGGGACCAGGACCAGTCCTGCGAAAAGGGCGGCCCGGTTCGCGACGGGGATCCAAGATGGATATCTCATGGGTTTGCGTGGTGGGGTTGGGTCGTGATTTCGCGGCAAGGGGCGAAACTCCAAGGCGGACGGAAACGACGCCGCTCTCTGGATGATCCCGAGGATTGTCAGACCTTTCGCCGCAACAACGGCAAAGCCGGCAGGCCGGAAGGATCCTGTCATGGCAGGTTCGCCACCCGGCCTTACAGGTTGTCACCGCGCCCGGCGCGGGCCGGCGGCTCAGGGCACGACCGCCCGCAGGCGGGCGAACAGGCGGCCGTTGGCCGAATTCGCGGCCGGAATGCGGACGCTGACCCGGTCGGGGGAGGCTGCTTCGTCGACGCTGACCACGACGCCGCCCGGATGGCTGCCACCGTTGCGGTCGACCGGCACGTCGTGCCAGTCGCCGTCGAGGCCGTCATTCCATTGGGCAAACAAGGATGCGGCGGCGAGCGACGCCTCGTCGCGGTTGAAGGTCAGCGTCAGGCCATCGCTTTCATCGATGGCGATGAGCGCCGGGGCGTCCTGGGCCAGCGGGTTGCCGCCGAGGATCCACTCCAGTCCATTGGAGATCGAGTCGCCATCGGCGTCAGCCTCGAAGGCGGGTTCCTTGCCGGGTGATCCGTCGAGGCCCGCCGAGGTCGCCCAGGCGGTGAAGGGGTCGATGCCCAGTGCCTCGGCCCAGGTCCTGCCGAAGCGGACCTCGTCGTGGGCCACCGTGCGGCCGTTGACGAAGGCTCCGAAGGAGATGCCATTGAAGGCCATGTCCCCGGCCGCCGGCTTGAAGAGCGAAGGCGCGGCGGGTTCGGTCGACGAGGCCGGGTTGCGGTAAACGGTGATGTCGTCGGCGCCCGGCTTGAAGTCGATACGAATGACGTAGTAGTTCACCGCGGTGCTGCCGGGGCCGATCGGCGTCTGGCTGCCGTCGGGCGACCGCAGGTTCACGTTGTCGCCGGCCTGGTCGTTGCCGATGCCGGCAATGCGTCCCGCGTCGCCGAGGTTGTCGCGGTGGAACTCGAACTCGTAGAACAAGCTCGTCCCGTCCGGCTGCTGCATGAAGCTGACATAGAGCGTGGTCCCGTCGGCGCCGATGCGGCCGTTGCCGTCGAGGTAGCCGTGGGTTCCGAAATTTCCGGCGGGCGAGGTGTCCAGCAGACGCCCGACGCGGCGGCCGTTCGGAAGATGGACGCGGTTGCCCGCGGCGCGGTCATCGACCCCGGCGGGAGCGTTGGCACCTGCGACCAGCGAGCCGGCGGGCACGTCGGCGCTGCCGTTGTTGATCGTCTGCCAGGCGCCGGCCCAGCCGGTTCCGCCATCCCTGCCGCTGAGGTTGGCGGATCCGCCGGGGTAGTCGAAGGACTCGCGGGCCAGCGGTCCGGCCGGGAGCGGGACGAGATCGGATTCGAGCGTGAGCTGGTCGGCGAGGAAGTGCTGCTCGCTGCCGGGATCCACCGCATCGGCGGAGAGGAGCTGGAGGTGGATCACGGCGAAGACTTCGCTGCCGACGTCCTCGATCGAAGGGGTGAAGGTGGCCGTCACGCGTTGGGGCGCGACATTGGAGAGGGACGGCAGGTCGTCGCCGCTGGCACTCACGATCCGGGATCCCGCGGTGCCGAGCAGCGTGCCCCGGTCTCCCCGGACGCCGCCGGTGAGGCCTTTCCGGAAGGACACGCTGACCTCGCCCGAGTAACTCGCCCCGGCGATGACCCGCGCGCCAAGGTCGGCGCCGAGGGTGAAGGTCTTGCCGAGGTCGTCGAGCGCGACGTGGCCGAGCGACTGGAACAGCCCGGCCCGGTCCTCGCCGGAACCGTGGCGGGTCTTCATCGCCGCCGCGCCGTTGCCGGTGAATCCGGGGAACCCGTCGCCTACACCAAGGGCGTCGCCGCTGTCGTCCCAGGCGCCCGCGGCGTCGCTCCAGTCGCCGAAGGTCGTCCAGCCGGGAACGCCGGTCCGGAACGTGGTGCCGGACGGAAGGCCGTCCTCGAAGCCGGGATTGGCGAGGCTGGTCGAGAGCGGGATTTCGGGCAGCCACGCGGAGGCCAGCGATTTGACCTCGAGCGAATGCACCCACGCCTCGCCGCCGACCGCGTGCAGCGACGGCACCGCCGCCCCGTTCGCCGGATTGAGGTAGTGGGAGCCGAAGCGCTCGCCGTCGAAGGCGTAGGCCTCGAGGCTGAGCCGGTCCAGCAGCAGCCGCAGCTTCACCCGGCCGTCGCGCGGCATCAGCGGGCCGTCGACTGCGGTCGCGGGATTGCCGTCGGTGCCGGTGAAGGTGAGCGCGCCGGTCGCGGTCTCGTAGTTCACGGTGGTGCGCGGGAGCTCGATGACCACCCGGGTGGCGGTGCCGGGATCGAACTCGAGCGACAGGTCGACCAGATCGAGCGCGCCGATGCCGTCGAGGAGGTTGCCGCCCGGTGCGAGGGCCTGTTCCGTCACCGTGTGGGTCGCGGTGACCAGCGACGAGATTTCGGGAACCGGCCAGGCGCAGAGGCGGACGCCGTCGGGAGTGGTGCGCAGCGACAGGTCGCAGGGGAACGACATCTGCTGGTTGAAGGGCAGGCCGTAGGCGTCCGCGGAGTTGGGGCCGCCGTTCATCCAGCCGACCTGCACGGTGCGGCCGTCCGGTGCCTGGTTGAACGACTGGGCCGCATAGAAGTTCCCGCGGCTGGCGTCGAAGGGTCCCGCCTCGGTGGTGAAGGTGGTGCCGTCGAAACTACCGATCTCGTAGTCGAAGCTCGCGTCGTAGATGACCCACTTGGTCTGCGCCGGGTCGCCGTCGACCGCGGCCGGGAACAGGTCCATGCACTCGAAGGCCCAGTCGCGCAGCAGGTCGGAGGCGAAGGTCCAGTCGGTCAGGTTGGTGGAGGTGAAGAAGCGGATGCGGCCGGGGTTACTCTGCACCCAGAGCAGCATCACCCACTTCTGCGACGGCTCGTGCCAGAAGACCTTGGGGTCGCGCTCGCCGCTGTCGAAGCCCTGGTTGGGCACCACCGCGCGGCCCTGGTTGTGATATTGCCAGGTCACCCCGCCGTCGGTGCTGTAGGCCATCGCCTGGTAGAAGGGTTCGCTGGCGTAGGTGAAGAAGGCGACCAGCGTCTTGCGGGAGCTCACCTGCACCCCGAGGCTGTTGTTGTGGTCGACGACGGCGGTGCCGGAGAAGATCGTGCCGTTGCGGCCGTCGACCTGGTAGGGCAGCAGCGCGTGGTCGAGCTGGCGCCAGTGGAGCATGTCGGGGCTCACGGCGTGGCCCCAGGTCATGTTGCCCCAGCCGGTGCCCAGCGGGTTGTGCTGGAAGAAGAGATGGTAGTTCTCGCCGTCGAAGACCATGCCGTTCGGGTCGTTGAGCCAGTTGCGGCGCGAGCTGAAGTGGAACTGCGGGCGCAGCGGCTGGTCGTAGCCGGTGGCGGGAAGGGCGGCGGCCGGGATCCCCGGGGTGAGGCGGAAGCCGCCGTCGCCGGCCAGGGCGGGTTCGTCGCTGGCTTCGAAATCGTCGGCGTTGATGTGGCCCCAGCCGCCGCTGGCCTGGTCGAAGATGACGACCTGCGCGGTCTTTCCGACCAGCGCTTCGGCGTCGAAGGTTGCGGGAATCATCGACTCGGTGTTGAAACCGGTGCCCATCGGGTACTCGGTGCCCTCGCAGAGCAGCTTCACCCCGGTCTGGCCGGGCAGGCTGCCGCCGCCGATCCGGAAGGTGATGTAGCGCCGGGTGATGGTGAATTCCTGCGAGGTCAGGGTCCCGGTGGGTCCGTCGCCGCGGGTGTCGCCGGGACTCCCCGAGGTGCCGTCGTAGTTCTCGAAAGTGCCGATCCAGTAGTCGCCGTCATGGCGGCTGGCGACGTTGCCGCGGGCGGTGGTGTTGTCGCCGAAGGTCGGCTGGCGGGGGCTGAAGGCGCTGCCGGAGGCGGTCCAGTTTGCAAGGGTGCCCGCTTCGAATCCGGAGTTCGGGAACAAGGGCTCCGCGGCGCCGGCCGGGAGGGCGGCCAGCGCGGCGAGCAGGAAAACGAGGTGCAACCGGTCCTTCATCCGTTGAGAAAGGTGTCCCATCCTGCCATGAAGCAAACCGCAATTCGAGGCCGGGGCACTCACCTGTCATGACAGCTTGCGCGGATCGGTCGCGGCTTCTCCACCGATCCTTCGCGCCTTCTTCACGGTTGAAACCTCGACGCTGCATGGCGGAGCGGGAGAATCAACCGATGACTCCCTTGAAGCAAATCCGCCTGGCGGTTGGCATCGTGATCGCCGGCCTGGTGATTAGCGGGGTGACAGCCTTCCCGCTGCTGCATGAGATCCGTTGGCTTTCACTCCTGCTCGTGGGTGAAAGCAGGTATCAGCCTGAACTGCACACCGGCTTGGCCCATTGGATCCTCACCGTCCGCGAGGGACTGGAAGAAACCCATGCGCAGTATCCCTTCCTCGCTTACGGCACCGACTGGCTGGCCTTTGCTCACCTGATGATCGCTCTGTTCTTCATCCTGCCGTGGCGGGAGCCGGTGCGATATGCGGGCGTGCTGAAGGTCGGGATCGCGGCGTCCTTGCTGGTCATTCCGCTGGCGCTCGTCTGCGGGCCGATCCGCGGGATCCCGTTCGGCTGGCAGTTGATCGATTGCTCTTTCGGGATCCTCTGCCTGCCGCCCTTGTGCTTCGCCTTGCGGAAGATCAAGTCGTTCGAGACTAGCGGTCCGCCGGCAGCTCCTTGATCCAGCGCTCGAGGATTTCCAGCGCCGCGGTGTCCGGGAGATGACGGGTGACGGGCGGCATCTGAGCGGCGGGATCGGTCGAAGCCATGCGGTAATGCAGCATCGACTTCGCCGGATCCCCCGGGACGAGCAGGCGGGCGCCGTCGATGCCGAAGCTGTTGCGCAGCTCGCCGTTGACGATGCCTTGGCTGGCAAAGGGCGTATCAAAACGCGCGTCCCAACCTGCGCCGGTGCCGCCGGGGCGGTGGCAATGGGAGCAGTTGCCGTCGAGGTACGAGCGAACCCGTAGTTCCAGCGGGGAGTCCGAGTCGTCGATCCGGCAGGTCCTGGAAAGCCCGGGGATCGCGGACTCCCCGATGTCCTGGCCGAACATCCCGAGGTAGTTCCAGGTCCGCAGCTGGTTGTCGCGGTGGCCGCCCGGGTAGTTGAAGTCGCCGTTGAGCTGGCGGGCCTTCGGTCCGAGGACGAAGCCGGCATTCGGCGTGTGGCAAAGAAAGCAGAGGCCGCGCGCCGGGTAGCTCCAGCGTTGGTCGCGGCTTGTGCCCGAGACGTCGGTGATTTTGATCACCTCGTCCTGGCCGGTTTCCCCGACCAGGTCGGCATCCGACTGGTCGGGCCGCCAGCGGTAGCTCGCGCCGTAACCGGAGGTGCCCTTGGCATCGAGCACCAGCACGCGGGTTTCGATGCGGCGGCTGGCGATCTCGAAGTGTTGGACGAAGACCGTGCCGCCCGGCCATTGGAACTCGCCGGTCGGGGCGAAGCCGGCCTTCGCGTCACCCGGCAGGGCGACCCAGCGCCGGACCTCCGCGCCGTCCGCCCAGATCGTGCTGTTCAGTCCGTAGGGCACGACACCGGGACGCGGGGTGAGCTGGCGGTCGATGAAGATCCCGGTGGCGGAAAGGACGGCCGGAATGCCCCCGTCGGCGGTGGCGGGCAGCTTCAGGCCGACAACCGGTGGACGGACGTCGAGGCCGTAAGGCGTGTCGCCCGAGATCCGGAATGCCACCTGGGTCTCCGCGCTGCCCGCGGAAGAAATGGTCCGAACCGTGGTGTCGGCGGCCACCCGGAAGGGCTCCTTGTAGATTGCCGAGTCGGGACCCGGCGCCGATCCGTCGACCGTGTAGCGCAAGGTCGCGCCCGGTGTGGCGCAGGACAGGCGAACCCAAACCGGGCCGCTGAAGCTCCCTCCGGCGGGAGTCACCACGGCCGGGGCGGTGCCGGGTTCGATGTCGAACGCGTCGCTGACGACTTCCCCCGCCGCGCCGCGGGCGCGCAGGGTGTAGCCGCGGCCGGGCTTGTCGATCGCCAGCGCGGAGAAGGTGGCGACGCCATCGACCGCTGCGACGGTGGTGGTTCCGGTGAGGCGGGCGCCGGACGGATTGGCATCGAGGGAAACCGTGATCTGGTCCGTAGCGCTGCCGACCGTCTTCCCGCCGGAGTCCTGGAGCACGAACGTCACCTCGCCGAGAGGCGTTGCGACATGGGAGCCCTGCGGCTGCGTTGTCACCGCCAGCCTGGCGGCTTGGCCACCGCCGCTCCACCGCACCCGCCACAGCGCGCCGTCCTTGCTGGCGGTGTTGGCTTCGTCGGAACCGCCGGGAATGCCGGCCCGCTCGATGTACCAAAGCGAGCCGTCGGGCGCCGTGGCGACATCGATCGGGCGATTGATCGCGGTGGCGAAATCATGGGCATTCCCCGCATCGGCGGGATCGATGTAGCGGATCCAGCCGCCGTAGTCGGAGAAGAAGAACTTCCCGCTGTAGCTGGCGGGAAAGGTGCCGGGACCGGGTCGGGACGGTTGATAGAAGTCGCCGCCACAAAGCGCGGTGCCCTTGCCCTTGCCATGGTCGTAGGCGTGCGCCGGGGCGCGGTAACCGGGCGGCAGGTCCTGGTCGCGGGGCGGGCCGTCGATCCCGGGCCAGCCGAAGTTCACGGCCAGCGGCTTGCCGGCGGAGTCGTAGGAGTTGATCTGCTCGTAGTTCGCGCCGACCTCGCTGAGAAAGAGCAGGCCGCTGCCCGGCTGCACCGCGATGGCATAGGGGTTGCGCAGGCCGAGCGCGACGATTGCCCGGTTGCGGCCCTTGAAATCCCGGTAGTGCGGGTTGTCGCGAGGGATGCTGCCGTCCTTGTCGATCCGCAGCAGCTTGCCGAGGAGGTTGCCGGTCTTCTGGGCGTTCGGGCCCTCGGCATTCTCGCCGGTGCTGACGTAGAGCTTGCCGTCCTTGCCGAAGGCCAGCCCGCCGCCGTTGTGCCAGCCGGTCTTCGAGAGGTTGTCGAGTTCCAGCAGCACCTTCTCGCTGCCCGGCAGCGCGATATTGCCCTTCAGGGTGAAGCGGCTGACGCGGTTGTTGCTGGAGCGGTGGCTGCCGTCGCGCGGGTCGCGGTTGTGGGTGTAGTAGACGTAGATCCAGCCGTTGCGCGGGAACTCGGGATCAAAGCAGACGCTCAGCAGGCCGCGTTCGTTCCAGCTGTCGATGGCGGCGGTGAGGTCGAGGCAAGGCTCGTCGAGCAGCGCTTCGCCGTCGATCACGCGCAGCAGCCCCTGCTTCTCGCACAGGAACAAGCGCCCGTCCGGAGCGAAGCTCATCGTGGTCGGGTTCAGGCCGCCGGCGATCTTGCTCTCGGTGAAGCCCGCGGGAAGCTCCGCGGCGCTGGCGGCACCGAACATCAGGCATCCGGCGAGCGCGCCGGAGCGGGAAAACTTCCGCAACTGCATGCGTTCAGCCTTTGAGCTCTTCCAGCTTCAGGTCGCGGAACTCGATCTTCATTTGCAGGCCAGGATGCACCTGCAGGCCGACCGGGCCCTTTTCGCCGGCGGTGTCGGATTCGTATTCCAGCACCTTCTTGCCGTTGAGTTCGACGGTGTAGACCTTGCCCTTCGCGGTGATCTTCATGGTGTTCCACTCGCCTTCCTTGAGCAGCTCCGCCACGCCCTCCGCTTCCTTCGGATACTTGCCTTTGGAGGCGATGTACGGCGATCCGGTCATGTCGCGCTTCAGCGACCCGGAGATGCCGATCTGGATCTGGTCGTTCGGCCCGCGCAGGAAGAAGCCGGAGTCGACATGTCCCTCGAAGCGGAACCCGGCTTCGATGGTGAAGTCGGTGTATTCCTTCTCCGTCCACAGGATGGAGTTCTGCTTCTTCTCATCGCTTTCGCCGGTCAGCACGCCGTCCTTCGCGGTCCAGTAATTGCCGCCTTCGATCTTCCATCCGGACAAGTCCTTGCCGGTGAAGATCGGTTCCGGCGCGGCGTGGAGCGCGCCGAGGGCAAGCAGGGAAATCAGCAGGGTTTTCATGCGTGGTTCTTTGGAGTTCCTCGCAGGCAAGATGCCCGTCCGCCCGCCGTCAAGGCAAGGAGCGCCTGAGACTCAATCGGGTAGGGCGCGGCCTTTGATGCGGTGGACCAGCACCGGCACGATGAAGATCAACAGCGTGAGCACCGAGGTGCCGAGGTCGAACCACTTGCTTGCGAGGAGGTCGTGGACCGCATTTCCCGGCGGGAGGAAATGGCGCGGCACGCTGAGCATCAGCTTCACCCCGAGGATGGCGATGACCACGAAGGCGCAGGTCTCGAGGAAGGGGTAGCGGTGCATCAGCTTCACGAAGCCCTGGGCGGCGAAGCGCATCGCCAGGATGCCGAGAAAGACGCCGGTGCAGACGAGGACCAGCTTCGACGGCATCGGGAAGTTCTTCACGTAGGCGACCGCGGCCAGCACGTTGTCGAGTGAGAAGGCCAGGTCCATCACCTCGACCGCCGCGACCGTCGCCCAGAAGGGCCCGAGGCGGCCGAAGGTCATCCGGTAGAGCCAGTTGCCCTCGGTGGCGACGGCGTCTGCGCCCTCCTCCTCGACCGACCGGTGCTTTGAAAAATGCTGCCACGCCAGGTGGAGCAGGTAGAGGCCGCCGATCGGCTCCAGCCACCAGACGGTGATCAGCCAGGCGGCCAGCGCGAGACAGACGCCGCGGAAGGCGTAGGCACCGATGATGCCGTATTTCAAGGCCTTGCCGCGCTGGTCTTCCGGCAGCCGCATCACCATCGTTGCCAGCACCGCGGCATTGTCGACCGACAGCACGCCCTCGATCAGGATCAGGATGAAGACGACCATGATCCCCGCGGCGGGATCGGGTCCGAGGAGATTGTAAGTCCAGTCCATGGGCGGCGGCGGTGACGCTCACGCCGTGGCCGCGTGGAAACAAGCGCGATCCTTCAACTTGCCGCTGCCAGCCAGTCGAGGACCGGCGCGCGGTAGTGCAGCGGCAGCGAGTAGTGGCCTTCTCCCTCGATCCAATGGCCCTCCGCTCCCGGTACCCGTGCGGCGAGTTTCCTGGCGACGTCACAAGGCAGGTTCTTGTCGGCCAGGCCGTGCCAGAAAGCGGTCGGCACGCGGATGTCCGCGGGGGAGAAGTCCCAGGGCTCGAGGTAGAGCTCGCCCTCGTCGAGGACCCGGCCGGAGCCGTGGCGGACCGCCTCGAGGTAGCTGCGGGTGACGCTTTCCCAGCAGCCGGCGTCGCGGATGGCCTCACGGTCGGCCGCCGGAACGCTGCGCATCATCCACGACATCGGCGCGCGGTCGGCGCCGCGACCGATCATCCAGCGGCTGGCCTTGATGACGGCGGGCGTGGTGGTGCGGCGCAGGCCCTTGAGCCGGGACATCGTGCGGTAGGCCCAGTGCATGTTCACCCGGTCGGCGGGGTCGCCGAAGGGCGGGGCACCGCAGACGACCGCCGCGGCGATGACCCGCTCCGGCAGCGCGGCCGCGGTGGCGAGCGTGTAGGGCCCGCCGCCGGAAATGCCGTAGACCCGGAAGCGGTCGAGGTGAAGCGCATCGGCCAGCGCGGCGACATCCCCGGGCCAGGCGCCGAAGGTGCGGGCCGGGAGGGGATCGGAAAGGCCGACGCCGGGCCGGTCGGGCGCGATGATCCGCAGCCCGCGGCCGGCGGCTAGCTCATGGACCAGCTTCCCCTGGTAGCGGCTGCTCGGCCAGCCGTGGAAAAAGAACACCGGGGCCCCGCCGGGGTCGCCGTATTCCGCGTAGCCGAGCTTGCGGCCGTCGGGGAGCCGCACCGATTCTTCTTCCTTCATCGCCCGCAGCCTAACGGATGTGGCGGCGGACGCACATCGAAGTTCGTGACGACATCATCGACGCAACCGCTCACAGGTTGCGCAGCGACTTCGCCGCGTCGCTGCGGGCCGCGAAGAAGGCCGGCACGAAGGCGGCAACGGAGCAAAGGATGAAGGCGCAGACCGCGATGACGGTGATTTCGACCGGGTTCCACGCCACCGGCAGCTCCTCGAAGCCGAGGAAGGATTTCGGGAAAGGGTCGAAGCGCATCCCTCGCAGCACCGCCTGCAGGCTGCCGCGGAAAACCAGGACGAGGATGCCGAGGCCGGTTCCCAGCAGCGCCCCGAGGAAGCCGAGGATCATCCCCTGGTGGACGAAGACCCGCACGATCTGGCCCGGTGCCGCGCCGAGTGCCTTCATCACGCCGATCTCGCGGCGCTTCTGGATGGTGACGGTGAACATCACGGCCATCATCGAGAACGCGGACACCAGGATGATGAACGACAGCGCGAAGTACATCATGATGCGCTGCTGGTTGATCAGCCGCGAGAAGTCGCCGAACTCGGTGATCCAGGTCACCGCCTGCCAGTCGGGCGGCAGCTTGGCGGTGAATTCCCGGGCGTAGCGCTCGGCCTGATAGGGGTCGTCGAGCCGCACCGCGATCCCTTGCACCGCGCCCTGCAAGCCGGCGAGCTCCTGGGCGAGCGGCAACGGCATGAACACGTCGGGTGTCAGCGCCATGTTCGATGCCAGGTAGACGCCGGTCACCTTGGCTTCCTTCGGCAGCACGATCTCCTTGATGGTTTTGAGGATATCAGAGTCCATCTTCTCGATATCGGTGGCGTCGAGTTCGGTGAGCTTGGCGGCGGCCTGGTCGGGGAAGCCGGCAGCGAAATAGGTTCCGTCCTCCTGTTGGTCCCCCTCATCGAGCATCCCGAGGAACTCGCCGACAATATCGTGCTCGGGACCGCGGATCTCCTGGTTGTAGATGTCGAAGAGCGGCTCGTAGAGCTCGTTGTAGCGGTCGTTGTCGAGGAACAATCGGCCTTCGCGGGCCACGAAGGAGGACTTGAGCCTCGACTTCGCCTCATCGAGCTGTGCGGCGAATTCCTCGCGCACCGGCGGCCGGCGGGTGATTCGGTCGATGCGTTCGATCTCCTCGAGATTCTGGGCGGACAGGAATTTCACCGTGTCACCGACCTGCAGCCCGAACTGGCGGGCGATGGTGGACGAAACGACGATCTTGTCGTCGAGGCCCATGTCCGCGGAGCTGTCCGGGTGATCGGTGCGGTCCAGGAGCTTGTCGATGCCGGCGACCTGCGACGCATCCGCGGTGTCCACGCCGCGGAAAAACACCGGCCGTTTGCGAGACGCCATGTCGACCATCAGCACGTACTCCTGGACGAAGGCGGTGGCGGATTCCACGCCCGGTTCCTTGGCCACCGCGCCGGCGATTTCCTGCCAGTCGCTGATCGGTTCGCGGAAGCCGGCGAACGGCGTGAATTCGAGCCTGACATGGGGCGAGAAGCCGAGCAGGCGGCCCTTCACCTCCTTTTCGAGCCCGGAGTAGACCGCCATGACCACCACCAGCACCAGCACCCCCAGCAGCACCCCCGTCACCGAGATCAAGGTCACGGCGGAAAGCATCGCCCGGCGCGGGTTGAGGTAGCGCCAGGCAAGCATGAAGCTGAAGGATCGTCGGGCCATGCGCCTTGCCTAGCCGCGAAGCGCCCCGCGGGCAAGGAGGGTATGCGGGTGTGGAGCCACCCCCCTGGTCCGCCGCACGGCGATCACTGTCCGGGCTTGAGCGGCCGGTCGTCGAGTTCGGGCAGCAGGAGATTGGCGGCGAGCCGGCGGAACCAGTCCTTGATCGAAATCGGCGTGAACTTGGCGTCGCGGTCGTCGGGGCAGTCCGGATCGCTTTGGTCGCCGGTGCCGCAGCCGCCCTGACCGGCGTCGTCTTCGGGCATCGCGGGAAGGCGCATCAGGCAGCGCGAGAAAAGGCCTTCGGCGGCGTGGACCCCGAGTTGGCGGTAGGCTTCGAATTGTTCCTCGTCGAAGAACTGGTCGAGGGTGGTCTGGTGGGGGAAGGCCGGGTTGTTGATGCGGTAGCGGCGAATCAGCTCGGACTCGTTGCCGGTGACCGACAGCTTGATGTAGAGAAGCAGGCCGGTTGCCTCCGGCCGGTCTTTCCCCGCTTGGGGGTAATGGATCCGGCAGAGGTGGTAGTGGGTCCGGCTGTAGCCGGTGGCGCTGCCGGGGCGCAGGTCGTCGAGCTGGGGATCGATCCGGATGCCGAGGTCGATCTGGGCGTGGCGGATGAGGGTCATCAGCCCGTGGAAGGTGAAGCCGGGATCCGACTCGCCATCGACGCAGATGATGAACTTGCAGCGGCGGCGCAGCAATTCGTAGGTCGCCAGGTTCTCGATGTGGCCGCCGTCGGAAAGGTTGATCCATGCCTTCTGCTCGTCCATCCAGAGACCGGTCATCTCGCGGAGGAGGCAGACGAAGGACGGATGGGTGCCCTCGATCTTGCCGAAGGGGAAAGGCTTCCCGGGTTGGCGGATCCAGAAGCCAAGGCGGATGTTGAGCACGGTCAGCAGGGCGCGGAGGGGCGGCAGCGAGCCGAGGCCCATGTTCGACGAGAACGCCGCGCCGGAGGTGGCCATGGCGGTGGCGAGGTCGGCGGCCCGTCCGTTCATTTTCCAGCTTCCGGTCGGGTGATAGCCGAGGACCGGACTTCCCATCCAGTGCTTGGAAAACAGGAAGAAGTCGGCACGGCGTTCGCGCAGGCCGGGGGATGTGCTCGATGGCAGGTTGGCGGCGGCGTTGATCAGCTGGTAGGGAACCCGGCGGCTTCTTTCCGGCGGCTCGGTTTGCTGGTCCGGGCCGACTCCGTTCAGGGGAACTTCCGGTTCCTCGTCGTCGCGCTTGCCGATGAAGGTCTTGCTCAAGCCGCGGCGGTAGAGCCGGTGGGGGCCGGTCAGGTTGATGTTGAGGATGACGGCGGCAATCAGCAGTGAGGCCAAGAAGATCCAGAGCAGCAGCGCGGTTCCGCCGCCGATGAGCGTGTAGGATGCGGGCAGATTGATTTGCTCCACCCGGGAGATGCCGCAGAGCAGCAAGAAGAGGATGAAGCCGATGAGCGGGAGGATGAAGCCGGCGAGGCCGATGGTGATCTTGGTGACGAGGAGCCGGGTTTCCGGCTTCCGGATGATGGGAAGGTAGCGCAAGGCGATGGTGAACACCGAAGCAAGGGCTCCGAGGCTCAAGGTTCCGCCAAGGCCGGTCTTCACCCAGACCCGGGACGCGAGGAGGGTCGACCACAACTTCTCCATGTTCGCCCAATTGCCGGACTGGTTCAGGCGGCTGGGGTCGTGGAGGAACAGGATGCCGTAGAGCCAGTCCGCCAGCCAGCCGAGGAACAGGGCCGCGGTGAGGACTGTTAGCGTCGCGAACAGCCAGCCGGCGCGGCGTGCGGCCGTGGGTTTGCCGAGCCGGAGCGCGCCGAAGAACAAGAGGCCGCTGACCAGCACCAGCCCGCCTCCGCTGCCGCACAACCAGGACCAGCAGTCATTCTCGAAGTCCGGGAACAGGTGGCCGAAAAGGATCGCCAGGGGAATGACGATGACCAGCGGTGCCAGCCAATGCAGCAGCATCCCCATCACCGTGGAGGTGACCATGCCGACGGCATCCCAGAGGTCAGTGGCCATCAGGTACTTGGCGCGGTTGCGGAGGTAGCGGATCGGCTCGGGGTCGGGACCGTGCGGTCCGGCGAGGGCGGACAGATCGGTGGCTTTCCTCGCGTCAGGCGGAGCGGTGATGGCGACTTGCGGATCCTCTTCGAGCTGGCGGGCGATGAAGCAGGCCGCGTAGCCGCCACCGGAGACCGATGAGAGGAAGTCGACGTCGGGAAGCAGCTTCTTGGCCGCCAGCACCTGGGTGACCCCGAGGCAGAAGGTGGCCGAGCGGATGCCGCCGCCGGAAAAGGCCATGCCGATGGCATCCTTGCCGTCGTTCCCGAGGTCCTTCTGGCGGTTGTCTTTCCAGAAAGCCCGCCGCCGTTCAACCTCCTGGTTTTCCGCGGTGTTGATTTCCGCGACCCCGATGCCGCCGGATTTGTGGACCTCGATCTGGTCGTTCGCAGGGATGCCATAGGCAATCTCGGTCCCGATCAATGCATCCAGCTGGCGGCGGGTCAGCGGGTGATCGACCCGCTTGATTTCGCCGGCCGAGTCGCCATGAGCCATCCGCTGGATCTCCCCGGCGAAAGCGAGAAGCTTCTCCTGGACGTCGGCGAAATCGACCCGGAAGGCGTCCCCGCCGTCGCGCGACTCCAGTGCGCCGTCCTCGTTGGGCCGGTCCCACTTCGAGGTGACCGGCCGGAGCGTGCAGTTGAGCATGTCGAAGGCCCTGGCGGCGAATTTCAGGCAACCCGGGTTGTCGCGTATGATCGCGCGGGTGACATCGAACACCGCGTAGAGGCTTTCCAGCGCCTTCCGTTCGATGCCGAACTGATAGGGCAGGGGTTGGATGACGATGCGGGTGACCAGCTCGGACAGGAGCGCCTCGGCGGCGTCCTTGTCGGCTTGGGAGTATTCCGGGAGGTCGCCGGCGTCGGGGTCGGAATCCGGAGCGGTCATGGGGAGAGCGATTGCGGGGTGGACGTTGCGAGTGCCTCGAGCCCCTGCCGGATCAGCTCGGCGATCCTGCGGAAGTCCGTCGCCTCCAGCAGCTCGCGGTTGGAAGCCGGGTCGAGCCCGTTGCGGAGGGTGGCGGTGAGATTGTCGGGATCGCTTCTCTCCAAATGCCCCCAGAGTTCGTCGAGCGCCCTTCGCGGCAACAAGATGGAAGGATCCGACTGGGCCGCTTGCTCGAGGTGCCCGACCGCGGCGGGGCAGCGGCATTGCCTGAGTTGATGGTCGGGGCTCAGTTCGTCGGGACGCTCGCGCGGGTGGGCGAGCAACCAGCCCGCGAGCTTGCCGGCGGCTCCCTGTGTCGCGCCGACGATGAAGCAGGGCCGCTCCTGATCGAGAGCGTGGAGGACTTCCTCCCAGATTCCGGGCATGATGCCGCTGTAGCCGGTCAACTTGCCGCCGATGAAGAGGTGGGCGAGGGGTGTGAAGGAAAATTCGGGGTCCTCGGGAATGTCGCACGAGATTTTCCCGCAGGCCCTCCGCCGCATGGCGGTGAGGCAGCGCGCCATGTTCGCCTGGGTGGCGGTGCTGTCATCGCCGTTGAAGTCGGGCTCCGGGAGGCGGTCCGCAACCGGGATGCCGGCCGCCTCCTGATCCACACGGAGGAAGGAGCAGGTGTTGATCCAGCGCGCCTCGTCCTCGATGCTGAATCCCAGGGAGTCCGGCCAGGCGCTGAGGTTGAAAAGGCGGGAGGCGTGGCGGGGGACGGCCGATGACGGGTTGGATTCGGTCTTGTCGCGTTCGGCCAGCAGCAGGTTGAGGAAGGTCTCCGTGAAGTTGACCGGAGACTGCCATGCCGGCTTGGAGTTCCAGTCCGGAAGGCTGCCGCCGTAAAGGAGCGACAGGTCTTCCTTGAAAAGGGGATGAAGGATCTTGGTGAGCAGTTCGACCGTGTGCTCGTCGCTCAGTCCCGCGTCGACACCGTCGGTGGCATTGCCGGCGGAGATGGCGAGGACCTTGGCCGCGAACAACCCGACCTCCGGGGTGGCCGCCGTTTCCTCCTTGAGCGCCCCGAAGGCGTGGAAGCGGATCGTGGGATAGATGAGCTGTAGCCCCTTGAGTTCCACTCCCGACAGCCCGTGTCCGGGGTGGTGGATGGTCACCCCCGCCTCTGAAGTCCGATCAACCTTTGCGAGCCGCAGGAGGTGCTCGATCATCACCGGGTCGGGCGGCCGGTTCACAAGGAGGCGGGTTCCGTTGGGCTGACCCGCGGGCCCTTCGTTCACCACCTTCCGGGCGAGCAAGCGGTAGAAGCTGGAGAAAAGGATTTCGCGGAGCAAGGTGACCACCGCCGCGCGGGCGGTTCCCGGCTTCCATTGCACCGATGGTGTGTGACCGAGTTCAGGAATCGTCCGGGCCACCTTGATGCCGTCGAAATTGGTCACCACCACCGCCGGCATCACCGAGAACATGGGAGGCGAGCCGGTCGCATGGGCCTGGATCTGGACCGGCAGCAGGAAGTCGCGGATCTCCTTCCGGCACCAGGGCCGGTCGGCATAGTGGTCGCCTTGCACGACCAGCAGGCCCGCCGACTCGCTCTCCAGGGCGCTCCGGATCACCTCGGCGAAGTCATGGCCGTAGGCGATGTCATTCTCGTCGAAGAAGGTGTGGCATTGGGTTTCGGTCTGGATGAAGCTCTTCAGCTTCTTCGGTATGTCCGTGCCGTCGGCCTTGGCATGGCTGAGGAAGATCTTGATCGGATTGATCTCGGAGGGATTGGCGAGGCGCCGGAGCAGCAGGCAGAGTGCCTCGGTGAGGCGGGTCATCAGCGCTTCCTTGGCATCCGCGCCCGGCGCGTCGAGCTGACGGATGAAGTTCAGCTTCCGCACCGAACTCGGCATCTGGTAGGCGGTGTCGTGCAGGGCAACCGGCAGCAGATGCCAACGGGTGGAGTCGCTCTCGGCTTCGATCCCGTTGAGCTTCTCGGCCAACCGGCGCCAAGGCATCGATGCCACCATGTGGGGATCGATCAGCGGGATGATGATATTGTGATCGCAATTCCGGGGGATGATCGGGAATGAATCCGCTTCCGGATTGGCGGCACAGCGGAAGTAGACCGGGATGCCGTCGCCCCCGGGCAGCCGGAACCAATGGTAGATGCGACGGGCGAGTTCCGGGCCCTCCTTGCACTGCGGGTGCCAGAGGACATAGATGCGGACCGGAGTTTGGAATGGCATGGGAGAAGAATGGCCGTTGGCAGGCGGGCGGCTGGAGCGCGGATTCGAGCTCACTCGAACCGGATGAAATCATAGTTGCTGCCCGACAAGCTGCGGGTCCGGGCGCAAGCCTCGAACCCTTCGCGGCTGCCTACGTCGTTGGTGTTCCCTTCGATGGTCTCGAAGAGGTCGCCGTCGCCACCGAGGCTGAACCCGGTGTGGGTCCAGTCCGTCGAGGTCCGGCGGCGCAGGAAGACCCCGCAGTCTCCGAAGTCACGCCACTTGAACTTGCCCGACGAGAGGGATGATTCCGGGACGAACAAACCCGCGGCCTTCGCCTGGTTGGCGAGCGAATCGCAGGATTCCGAACCTTCCAGCGGTGGCTGGTGGCCGCGATAGAAACAGGCCTGCTTCATGATCAAGGTCACGAAGCCGGCGCACCAGGCCCAGTTCCTGCCGTCGTTGCCGCGGCAATAGAGCCGGACCCAGGGACCCCGGTTGTCCCCGCCAATCTCGACCGGGTGCTCCTTGAGATGTTGCCGGGCAACTTCGCGGATCGTTGCCGCGAGCGACTTGCCCTTCACTCCCTTCGGTTCGCCCATCGCCCTCCGCAATGGAGCGACCAGCGTCTCCCAGGTCCTGGAATCGACCGAGCCGGTCGCCTTGATCCGGTGTTTCTTCTGGAAATTCTCCACGCATCTCCGGGTGGCCGGGCCAAAATCCTCGTCGATGCTGGTGCGGAAGCCGTGGTGCCACAACCACTCCTGCACCCGGCGCACCCGCACGCCCTTGTCGCCGCCGGAGATTTCCTTGTCCGGCATGTCGACCTCGCGCCGGATGTAGGCGGGCACGTTGTCCAGATCGATGGATGTCGGTGGACCCTCGGTGATCACCGGCGAGACGGTGGCTGGCTCCAGGAATCTCGAGTGGGCGTAGCCCCGGAGCGGCCCGCTTTCCATCGCCGCTTCGATCTCCGACCAGCTGCCGGATTCGGAAATGCGCTGGACCAGCTGGCCCGGCGGCATCCGGACGATCTCGTCATGCTGCGTGCCGGGGCCGGTGCGCAAGCTGAGGAAGGAGTTCACGGCGACCCGGCAGAGCTGGAGGGTGATGCCGATCGGCACCGGGATCACCGTGGTGGATATCGCGGGTTCGGGCGTATCGACCGCGGGGGCAGGGTTCGGGATCGATTGCGCGATCTTGAGGAACTCGGCGATGTTCTCCCCGTAGTACTTGCCGTTGGATTTGTAGCCCTGCTTGAGTCCCTTCGCCGGGTCGGCCTTGCCCTTGTTGTAGGCGATCGCCACCAGGGCCTTCTCGAAGTCGGTGAGTTCGGTCTTGGAGTTCCATTTCATCCGCCCCTGGGCGGCGAGGAGTTCCTTCACGCAGAGGAACACGCAGATGTCGAAGACGTGCCATTTCTTCTGCAGGAAGTAATCGGGGTCCTCCTTGAAGAACTGGAGGTCGTACTGGAAGATCCCGAACCCGTGGCAAAACTTGTCCGGGTTTTTCTTCGCGAGGTTGCCGAGGGTCTTGTCGTAATTGCCCACGTGTTCGAGGGCACTGCGGGCGATCCTGAACATCGCCTTGCCGTTGTCAGCCTGCTCAAGGTCACGGCGGGTCTTGGGAAAGGCCGACCGCTTCGGTTGGTCGAGCGTGTCGCCGGTGCAGATCGCGAGGATTTCCGGAACCGTCAGGTTCTTGATCTGCGGGCCCCACAGGTAGCCGGTTTCCTGATAGGCGATGGCGGCGAGAAGGTCGATGCAGTAGGGGGTTCCGCGGACGGCGGCTTCCAGTTCATGGCGGAACGTTGACTTGAACCAGGCGATCCGGTCTTTCGAGATATGGGGGGGCATATCGGTGTGATTTTGAATTCATTCGGAGATAAGGGGTAGAACAGGGGCGGTGAAAAGGCATTTCTTTAAAAAATCCAGAGATCATGGCGGTTGCGGTGTTAACTGATTGATTTGGCTTGATTCTAGGGATGGCTTTTTATTCGGGGGTATTGAGTAACTTGAATGGGAGACATGCGTTGTTTGTGCTGGATGCTCCTGACAGAAATCGCTCGGATGAGTGAGCGTCAATTCAGAGGTTTATCGTGAAAGATGATAACAAAATCCTGAAGATTCGTGCCGCCCGGGCTGCAATGAGGGTTTGGCCGGCATTCTGTGGTCTTGAAGCGGTCAGTAATTCGCATGAACAGATCAGGGAGTGCTTGAGAGCAGCTTTTCTCCTGCCTTGGTCCTCGCTGTTTCACTCGGAGCTATTTGATGAAACGCAGGCGAGACGATTGGTTCACGAGCTGGCTGCTATTTCTGGTTCTGAGGCCGCATCCGCCAGATCCGCGGCCGTCGCTGCAGCCAATGCCTATGAATCCTCGATGAACAATCGGTTTGCATCCCGTGCTGCCGCCGCCGCGGATGCGGCCGCCGCAACAGCCGCTCAATTAGCCGCGAACCTTGCGGCTTCCGATGCCACTGAGGCTGAGGCCGCGACTCGTGCGGCTGCTGCGGCGGACGCTGCATCATCCAGAGTCGAATCAGTCCACGCATCGACTTACATTCGTCGCTATCTGTGGGATGGGGCGGCAGCAAGGAAACTTGAGCGGTCCTGGCGTCCGGTCGTCCTGCGTTGGGAAAAACTCATGCGATCCCTCGATTTGGGAGTTTGGATCGATCACTATCAGCAAGCTTGTGATGGCAGACTCACGGAGGAAGACATTCGCGGTTGGTTCGCGGAAGAGGGCTCTGAAGGACCTGCAACGGTCCAGGACCCGGCCGTTGCCGCCGAGTGGCTCTACCACGCCGCGTTCGATCCCTCGACACCCTGGTCGTTGGCTGGGGATCTGGATCCGGAGGCAATCCGTGGAGCGCTGGGAAGGATCGGGTCGCACGGACTTTCGATCGAAGCCCATCTGGCGGAGATGAAGGGGAGCATGCACAGGCCGCCGCCGGATCCGCTCTGGCTCGCTTGGTTCGCTGAGGTCAAGTGGGATGAGGTGCGGCCGCTGTTCGTGGCGGGAGGAGGCAAGGGTGACCGCAGTCCCGTCCGGAAAAAGAAATGAAGGCGAGGGGATACGAGGCATTGCAGGCGAGCATTCGCGCGGGCCAGGCGGTGTTTTTCTTCGGTGCGGGGATGTCGATCGACGGCGAGGGAAATACGGCGGCGCGGCTGATCCGGCGGTTGCTGATCCGCTTCCGGGCGATGACCCGTCTCTGCATCGAAGAGAGGATTGATCCCGAAATCGCGTTGGAACTACGTCGTGATTTTTACGAGACCTTCCTGTTGCCCAGGATCCGGCGCGGAAAGATCCGTCTCGCCCTACGGGAAGGATCGACGGTCCATCAAGCGCTTGAGCGCTACCTCGACGGCAAGGTGATGGACGTGCTCTGCGAGCGCTACTACGATTTCAACGAGTGGATCTGCCTGGCCTATCAGCGCTTGATGCCGTCGCTGGAAGGGGAGGCGCCGGAGGAAACCGCCCGGCGGATCGCGGCGATCGCGCGGCGGGAGGCGGCGTGGATGAAGCGCTGGGGCAAGGGGGACGCCGTGGCCCTGCAGGAGATCGACCCGGTCCTGATTGAAGCAGCCGGGAAGGAGCAGGTGTCAGGCAAGGTCGGGGCGGGCAAAGCCTTGTTCCTGGACACGATGGGTTTCCGTGAGCAGCCGCGGATCATGGGTGGCGCGCCGCTGGTGGACGATCTCGAAGCGGTGGAACTAAGCTACCGCCACAAGCTCCAGGAGCGACATTGGGTCGTGGCCCGCTTCGCGCGCGAGGGCTGGTGCCCGCTGTTGGTCACGACGAACTTCGACCGCTTGTTGGAAGGGGCGCTGCGCTTGTCGGGATTCCATCGGCCGGGAGAGACGAACGGCAGGTTGCCGCCACTGCCGGTACCGGCATGGGTGACGGTGGCGTCACCGACCTCGTTCTTCACCGCAGGGGGCCGGGGCAGGACCGCAACCCTGCTGAAGCTGCACGGCTGCGGCATGGAATACGAGAAACGTCGTGGCGAGGCCAACTGGTCCAGCTATTTGCCGCGGATGGTATTCACCTTCCGCGAGATCCAGAACTGGCGGGAGGACGCGTGGTCACGGGACTTCCTGCGGACGCTTTTGCGCAGCCGGGTGATGGTGTTCTGCGGTTACAGCATGCGGGATCCCGTCATCCATGACACCCTGAGGTCGGTGTATGAAGAGATGGGGCGCGAGTGGCTCAAGGATCCGGCCAAGGCTTGCAACGCGGACCACTGCGCGCCGGCCTATGTGCTGGCGGCTGGCGGCAACAACCACGATTTCCACGGGCTGGAAGTGTTGCGAGCCGCCACCACGGCCGCTGCCGGAAAGACCTGCACCCGGGATGCCAAGCATCCGAATTACCTGAGGCATCGCTTCCGTGGCAAGCGTCTCGGCCTGGGTCCATTGCCCGACACGGACGATGTGTTCCTGTGGACCTATCACCGGGCGTACCGCGAGGCCCAGGCCGAATGGCTGGAGCAGGAAATTCACGCGGTCCTGACAAAGTCGCTCAACCGCAGGCCGGATGGCTTGCTGGTGCAGCGGGTGCTGGACCGCTTCGCGGACAAGCTCAAGGCGGAAGCGGTCGACGGGGAAGCCTTGATGGCGGGGCCAACCGACCAGTTCCAGCTGTACCGGATCATCCGGTGGAGCTACCGTTTTCATCCGAACCTCCTGCGTGAATTCGCCTGCCTGGAGGCGGGTCAGCGCGGCGCGGAGTACCGCGGCTGGCTACGGGAGATGCGATCGACCGAGCACTATTACTTTCCGGCATCCGCCCGGCCGGCGTGGACCGTGACCGGGGTGCTGCTGGAGCTCGCGATGGATCGGATCGCGGCGGCCGCCGGCTGCGAGGTTTTTCCGGGCCTTTCAAACCGCCCGGCCTTGCTGTTCCAGAACAGAGGCGGATCCAAATGGGCGAGCACCCGTCTGCCAAGTGAGCTGATCATCCAACAGGCCAGCCTTCCTGGCGATGGGGCGCCGCTCCGGTCGCGTGGTGCGAGAATGGTCCAGACGGTGTGGGAACTTGGTCCCTCCTCTTGTCCGTGGCCGGTTGGCGCCAAGGAAGCGGGCGAGCCGGAAAAGTTCCGGCGGCCCTTTCACCGGGCGAAGGGCAAGGCTCCGGGCATGGAGCAGCTCTGGGAATGGGCTTCGGCCGATTCGCCGGCGGGTGGGCTGGAACGCGCGTTGCGGTGGGTCGGACTCAACCAAGGAAACCAAGATCATGGGTAAAAGCGGATACACGCGGAAGGAGTGTGGCCAGCGATTGGCGGCGAGCCTGGAGGAGCAACTCGGCTTGTACCGCGAGGACCCGGCAAGGTCGGAATTGAAGATCCGTGAATGGCCGGAGCGCGAGGCATGGGAGAAGGACAAGGCGCCTGGAGAGATGAACCGTCCGGCCCTGGTCACCGCGGAGGGAGGCAAGTCTCTCGATCTGGTGGTGGCGGATGCGGCGAGATTCCCTGCGGATGCCTTGATCCTGGACCGCGAGCTCCGGACCTTGGGACTCATCCACTACCTCGACGGCGACGATGCCGGGAAAGTAGAACTCATTCTCGAGCAAGCGGCCTATCTCCGTCATCTGCTCGACGAGCAGGCCGAAGCCAATGAGCCCAAGATCATGGTGGAGGTGGTGCTGGTGGTCCTTCGCTGGGACAAGCAGGCCGAAGCCGTGGCAAAGGCCCTGCGGGAGATCAGCTCGTCCACCTCGATCCTGCACTCGATCGGGGTCAGCCTGTTGAAGGCGGAGCATCACGGGGATGGGGCGGCCTTGCGCCGGGCGTTTTCATGGATGCTTGGTTCGACGCGGAAATGGATGGCAGGTCTTCCCGGATCCGCTGGCGGGGTGAACGCGAAGCCCCGGTTGACGGAGCTGGTGTTGGAACATTTCCGGGTCTCCGGCGAGCGGCGCTGGTTGCTGGAGCCCCGCGACGGGAGGTTGGCCGAAAGGGTCGTGGTGGTGCATGGGCCCAACGGCAGCGGTAAATCGAGCCTGGTCGAATCGCTCGAGCTGCTGGTGACCGGAAAGATCGCCCGGATCGAACGCGAGCGGGAAAGGCGGGGGCAGCCGGGCGAGCAGGGGATCTCCTACCGCAACGTGCTGACCCACGGCGGCCCCGGCTCCGGGCGGACGCTGAGGATCGAGGCGAGGTTTTCGGACGGGCCGGCGGCACGGCGCTTCACGGTGGAGGAGAACGGTTGCATTGATCCGTTGGGGCAGGGGTTTCGTGCGGCGGGCTTCCGGTTGGACCAGCGGATGTCGAACGACCTGATCTTCGGCACCCCGGGGCAGCGGGCGGCGATCCTGCTCGATGCCTTTTTCCCCGAGGAGCGGGAGAAGATCCGGCGTTTCCGCCGGGCCGAGGAGCAGTACCGGGAGGTACTTGCCGCCATCCCGCCGGCTTTGATCGAGGAACATGGTGGGGAGGATGCTTTGCCCGAAGGTTGGAGTGATATCGCGCCCATGGCGATGCCGGCGGCCTACGTGCCCTTGGTGGCGGATGCCCTTCATCTCATCGAGGACTGGATGGATCGCCTCACCGGGGAGGGCGCCCGGGAGGAACAATGGCGGAGTTTCCTGCACTGGGTCGATCTGACCACCCGCCATGCGGAGGTGGCGGGAGAAGCGCTCGAGCGGCTTTCCCGCTCCAAGATTATCAGAGCGCGGATGGGACGGAGCCGTACCCGCGGTGGCTTTGAAACGCTTCACAACGAATGGCTCCGCTCCTTGGCTAAAATCGATCTACTACGGCGAGAGCTGGTCGTCACCCGGACGCTGGTGCGGGCGCGGAAACTGGGATGGAAGAGCGAGCCGAAATTGTTCGCGGGCATTCGCGAACGGACCGGGAGCCGGCAGACGGAGTTGGAGAACCAGATCGCAAGCCTGGAGAGCCGCATCGATGAACTGGCGACGGAGCTTGCGGATATCCAGCGAGGTGAGACCGGACACGACCCTGAGGCCGCGAGTTTGTCGGCCGAGGAGGTGGAAGCCCTGGACGGAGTGGGCCGCTACCTGGACTTGACCTTGCCCGGAACCACCGGCTTCGGGCAATTGCTGAAGTCATGGATCGACGGGCATCCGGTTCACGAACCGGAGACCGGCGGGAAATGGGACTTCCGTGATCTGATTCGGGATGCGCGCAGGCCGGCTCAGGCACTTGTCCGCTCGATGCGCAGTGTGGCGAGGCGGCGCGAGGCGTTGGAGGCGGCCCCTCCTGCGATCGTCGCGGCGATCGAGAAGCTGAAGCAAGTCCGTGGCGACCTCCATGAACATGATGCGGGGATCATCGAATCCCTGCAGGAGCGGGTGAAAGGGGGCTTGAGTCCGGTCCTGAATGAACTGATGGCGATCATGACACCTGCCCGCTGGGCCTACGAGGATGTTAGCATGGCGACCAACGGCGACGAACTTTCCCTCGACTCGGGCGGCCTCGACGTCGCGGTGAAATTGAACACCGCCGAGCTGAACACACTCAGTCTGGCGATGTTCCTGGCACTGGCAATGGGACGGAAGGACAACCCGCTGCAGATGGTCGTTCTCGACGACCCGTTCGAGAACATGGACGAACTGACCACGATCACCGTGGCCCGCGCGATCTGCCGTTTGAACCGCCTGTGGGGCCGCTTTCCCTACTACCGGGACTGGCGTCTGGTGTTGATGCTCCACGGTGCCGAAAACGTCGAGCGGATCCGTGAGGAAGTCCCGTGCGAGGTCTACTTCCTGCCATGGCTGGTGCCCGGTGACGCGATTGGAAATCCCCCGGGCGAAACCGAGATCGACAGGGAATCGACGATGCTGGAGATGCGCGAAAGCAAGCTGCCGCTCATCGAGCAGGGACCTTGAGAGCGGACCGGTCCACCGCGGTCCCGGGATCCCGGCCGGCATTCCGGTGGTCAGGTGCTCCGGGCAACGACACCATGTCCGGCGTGGTTCTTGTCCGCTGCAATACATTGACAGAGGGCAAGGGATCGACGAATCACCAAGGCGGGAGCCGTCAGCGCACGGTTTTTCCGTGGCAGCGGTACAGCAGTGACAACGACTCCCGAGGAATTCCCCGTTTGATTGACTCCATTCCCGATGATTCTCCGGCTCTTCAAACGGGTTGAGCCGGGCATCGCCAACCTTCTGATCCACCGAATGTCCCCCCGTTCTTGTGTCCTGATGTTGCTGGCGTTCTGTTCAGGATGCCTTGTCGCCACGGCAGCTGTGCCTCATCTCGTGAAGGATATCAATCCCTCCACGGGGACCGTCGGAAGCGATCCTACGGAGATCTTCGTGGACGGGAATGATGTCTATCTGAGCGTGAAAGACCCCATCAACGGGTATCATCTCAAGACAAGCGACGGAACTGCCGAGGGGACGTCCCTGTTCAAAACATTTCCCAAATATTTCGTGGTCAAGTGGGCGCCCAGGGAATTCGCCCGGATGGGCGCCAACATCTACTTTTCGTCGGAACTCGAGCCGGGGAAGACCCTGTGGAAGTGCGATGGCACGGAGAAGGGGACCGTGCCCCTGGAAACGGGGGCCGCGTCCAGCGCCAGTCTCCTAACTCCAGCCGGCAACCTCCTGTTTTTCGTGGCCGGGCTCCAGGGCAATGGCAGCGAGCTCTGGGTCAGCGATGGTACCGATGCTGGTACCCACATGGTCAAGGACATCAATCCAGGGCCATCGTCTTCCCGTCCGCACGATCTGAGGGTGTTGGGAGGAATGCTCTACTTCTTTGCAGACGACGGGGTGAATGGAACGGAGCTTTGGTCGAGCGATGGCACTGAGGCCGGAACGCAAATGGTGAAGGCGGTGGTTCCTCCCGTCGGCGTCGACGACGGCTATCCGAATCAACTGCTTGTGTTGGGGGACCAGCTGGTTTTCCGCGCCGACGACGGCATTCATGGGCCGCAAGTTTGGTTCAGCGACGGCACCGAAGCGGGAACGCGAATGATCGAGGTCACCGGGCGAAAGTCGTCGGGTTTGATCGATGATGATCTGGCGGTCATGGATGATTGCGTTTATTACCACTCGAACGATGGGATCCATGGTCCTGAGCTCTGGAAGAGCGACGGAACGGCGGACGGGACGATGATGGTGAAGGATCTCTCGCCGGATCCGAGCAATCCGCGCTGCCTGGGAGCGGTGGGCTCCCGGTTGTTTTTCACGGTGGAAACCTCCGCGTATGGGCGGGAAATGTGGGTCACGGACGGAACCGACGAAGGTTCGTTGCCGTTGCCGGAATTCCGGTCCGGCAGGGACGGAATCAGAATCACCAACCGTGAAATAGAGCATGTGGCTTCCGGCGGCTTGTTTTACTATGTTGTCACCGACGGGATCGGCGACTCGGAACTTTGGCGAAGTGACGGGACGGGTGCGGGTACATTCTTCCTGACGACCGTCCAGTCCCGGGAGAACCGGAACACTCCTGCATTGCTGCGGCCTTTCAAGGGAGGGATCGTCTTCGCCGCCAATGACGGGATCCATGGAACCGAGGTGTGGCTCTCCGACGGCAGCGTCGCAGGGACCCGCATGCTGGCGGATCTGGATCCGTCACCGGGAAGTGCCTTGTGGTCGAGTCTTTCCAGCAATAGTGCTGCTGTTGGTGAGACCATCTACTTTTCAGCGAGCGATGCAGAGCATGGACTCGAACTTTGGGTGAGTAATGGCACCGAGGATGGCACGAGGATGGTGGCCGACATTTGGGAGGGGCAGAGAGGGTCGGATCCGAGTGCCATCACCGCCGTCGGTGACCTCGTTTTCTTCATTGCGAATCACCCGCAATACGGCAGGGAGCTTTGGAAAAGCGATGGCACTGCCGGGGGAACCGAGCTGGTGATCGAGATGTATCCGGGTACCCGAAGCTCTCAATTGACCAACCTCTGCGCCCACGACGGCAGGCTCTACTTCCTGTTTTCCGCGTTTTCCCTCTGGTGTGTCGACACTCGCAGGGAAGGCACGCTGGAAGCGACGAACATCACCCCCGACTCCGTATTTGCAGTCTCGGGTCCGCTGATAGCATGGCGTGATCACATCTACTTTTCCGCCTCCACTCCGGAGTCTGGAAAGGAGCTGTGGCGGAGCGACGGTACGAAGGAAGGCACCCGGTTGCTGGTCGATATCGTGCCAGGGGCCCTGTCATCGGACCCTTGGTCCTGGGGGCCTGCAGGGGAATTTTTCTACTTCCAAGCGGGCAACGGTGTCAACGGGGACGAGCTTTGGCGCAGCGACGGATCGGCCGATGGAACCAGTATTGTTCAGGATGTGGCGCCTGGATACGCCTCAAGCATCTACCCCGTCTTACCCCGCACGGCGGTGGGTTCGAAAATGTACTTTGTTGCGGACGACGGCGTGTCAGGACGGCAGATATGGGTGACCGACTCGAACGGGATCGGCGCCACCCGGCTCACGGCCTTTGAACACAGGGCCCCTTTCCCATCCGGTCCGTCGCTGCTAGGTGGCCATGAAGGAAAGCTCTACTTCACCGAGGAGGACGAGTCTGGGATTTACGATCTTTGGAGTAGCGACGGGACCGCGGGCGGAACATTGAAGGTGAGGGCGTCCGTTGACGGCGGACCGAGAACGCCACGCGACATCACGAGTGCTGGCGATCGGGCCTATTTTACCGCAATTTCTCCTGTCGAACGCAAACAATTGCTCTGGCGTTGCGATGGAACCGCGGAATCCACGGTTCCCATTGCGGGGCAGTTCGACACCTCAACCGGCTTTGTGATCAACGCGATGATCGCGACGGAAAATAGACTGTTTCTGGATGTCGAAACCGTGGAGTCGGGAAGGGAACTCTGGACGCTGGCGCTGGAGCCCGGGATGTCCGTCGAGCAGGCCACCGGGGACAGTCTGGCTCCGGTCGGGGAAGAGGTTGTCTGGGATCTGAGCAATCCGGACGACATCGAGCGGAACTTCGTTGTTCGCAATACCGGGGAGTATGATCTTGAGGATCTCAAGGTGGAGCTTGTTCCTCCGGACACCGGCGCCTATCGGCTCGACCTCGATTCGCTGGCGGGTTCGCTGCTCCCGGACGGCAGCACAGCTTTCGCCGTCAGCCGAACGGGTATGGCAGGATCCGGGAAGGTGAAGCTCGTTGTGTCCAGTTCCACCGGGGAGATCGCTCAGGTTGAAGTTGCCTTCACCGAGTATCTTCCTCTTCCCGATCTGTCATGGGATGCTTCCGAACTTCACCTCAATCGCCAGACGGGCCTCTTCGAGCTGACGCTTGTCCTGACCAATTCTCATCCGGTTGCGGTCGGCGGCTTTGAGATCAATGTCAGCAATCTCCCCGATGGAGTGACATTTTATGGGGCCGACGCGGACGGCAGCCTGCAATATCCGGGAACCATCGCCGCTGGTAGCAGCGTGAGTATGGTCCTGGAGTTTCATGCGACGTCCAGGAATCCGGGCACCTTCGAACCATCGATTGTCGTGCGAGCCTCTGCACCGGAGTTGACGGACGGCACGGGCGACTTGTCGCCCATCGAGCGCATCGCCTTCCGGGACGACGGCGTTTTCATCGATTTCCACGCCATTCCCTCCAGGTCTTACCGACTTGAGTACAGTGAGGACGGCCGGACGTGGACCAGGTCTTCGGTGGCGATGGTCGCAGGCGCGGAACATGTCCAGGTGGTTGACCGTGGTCCGCCACTCACGGAATCACCCCCCGATCAGGCGCCCTGCCGCTTCTACCGGATCCGGGAAGAAGGGAATCGCTAGTTCGAGGGGACCACGCTCGCGCTGTTGGCGAAGGATCGCCCTTGGAGATGCGGAGCTGTGGGAAGCCCGGAATTCCGCTTCACTCAGGGCGACTTGCGGTAGGTGACCAAGGGCGGTCGCGCGCCTTCGGACACGACGTGGAGGGCGGTTGCGTCGCGGTCGAAGGCGATGGCTTCCGCCTGGCTCAGGTTGTGGCCGGGAAGGAGGACCGGGTCCCTTGAGAAGGCCGTGTCCCACGACTCGCCGGGTTTGCGGGGAAAAAGGAATGCCCCGCAGTAGGTGACCACGGCGGCGAGGGAGCCGTCGGGGCTGATGTCGAAACCGGTGGGCTGGCGGCCGAAGGGATTCAGCGAGCGTCCTTTCGGCAGGGGGCGGGCGATGGTGCCGATCTTCCGGGCGATCTGGACGTCGGAGCTCGGCGGACGGAGCGGGAGCTCGTAAAGGACGGGCGGGCGGGTGCGCTTGCTGATCAGGATGACCTTGGCGGCCTTTTCGTCGACAGCGACCGACTCGCAGTCGCGGGGGCCGTCCTCGTAGCGGAAACGGAGTGTCCATGCGGGAGCCACGCTTAGCGCGCCAGGGGACGGCTCGGGCACGACGTAGAGCGTGGCATCGGGCCGCTTGTTGGTGTTGTCGCCGGTGTCGGCGATGAGCAGGTAGGGTTTGCCACCGAGTTTGAAAGAGGCGAGGTCTTCCCAGTCGAGGTTCCGGGCTCCTTGGATCAGCGTCTTGCCGCGGGACGTGCCGTCGCTGCCGGCGGCGTGGATTTCGGCGGTGCCACCGCTGTCATTGATGAACCAGAGCATGTCCTTCCGGGACACCGACGCCGCGACGCCGCTGGCTTCGGCGATGAACGGCGACTGCAGGCGCACCTTGGCGGCATCGCGGACGAAACCCGCTTCAGGGTCGGCGGCGTGGCCGTTGATACTGGCGATCGCAATCAGGGCGATGAATCGGCAAGCGGGCATGGAGAAGGTTCGGGAAGATCAGCGTGAATGCCAACATTGCTGCATTTCCTCCAGCGAGGGAATGGCGAGTGGCCGCACGATGCGGAAGCCGATGGCCGGCGAGGGCCGCGACGACGAGGTGCGGGCGGCGGAGCGCAGGTCATGCGGTCCCTGGCTCTGGAAGCTCCCGCCGCGAATCACGTGCGGCATCTTGCCGTCGCCCGGGAGCCACGGATCCACAGCGCCGCTGGGCCAGCTGGCGTAGGTGGCGGGGTGGTAGGCGTCGAGGCACCACTCGGCGACGTTGCCGTGCATGTCGTGGATGCCCGCAGGGTTCGCGCGTTGGGTGCCGGTGCGGTGGACGGTGCCGCCTGCGTTCGCCGGGGTCCAGGCGTGGTCGTCGAGGTCGGACGGGTTGTCACCGAAGGCGTAGGCGGTCGTCGTGCCGGCGCGGCATGCGAATTCCCATTCGGCCTCGGTGGGCAGGCGATAGAAATGCCCGGTGCGCGAGGTGAGCCATTCGCAGAATGCGGACGCCTCGTCCTGTGACATCCCGGTGGCGGGCATCCGCGGGTCGGCGGCCGCCGCTTCCGTGGTGAAGATCCGGTAGTCGCCGGTGGTGATCTCGAATTGGCTGATCCAGAACGGCCCGAGCGCGATTTCGGGCCGGGGACCCTCGTCGCGGTCGCGGCGGGCTTCGCTGTCCGGGGAGCCGGGGCTGAAGGGTCCGCCGGCCAGCGGGACCATGGCGATGGCGCCGCGTTTGGTGCCGGGAACGTGTTCCTCGTAGACCATCATCGAAACGGCATCCGGCGGGCTGTCGTCCCTTGCGACGACCATGCGGCGGGTCCTTTCCAAGGCCGCCAGGTCGACGGCCGGCGCGGGCGAATCGACGACGACGGGTGGAGGCGGCGGCGGTTCGACGACAAGGGCCACCGGTGTGGCGGCGGGCATCAGGAGCTGCTTGCCCTGCGCGTCCGGCGGGTAGGGCCGGTCCTCCTTGCAGCCCGCGAGCAGGACGACGGCAAGCAGGGGAAGCCGCTTCATGGTTTCGTGTTAGGCGATGGAGCGGGAGCCGTCCAGCCGGCTTCGGAAAAACGGCGGAGGAGGTGGTCGTGAAGACAGGTGGTCCCGATGGGCTCAGCGGTTTTCTCCTTCTTCTCGCGCATTGGATCGAAAAATCATTTTCAAGGTTAGAACAAGATCTTGGCGGTCGTATCGGCCTGACTTCCCGCTTGCGCTTCCAGAGTCCGTTCTCCGAGTCTCCCGTCCATGGATAAAGCTCCGCCGTCCGCCGTGCTCACCCGTTTGTCGGTGATGATGTTCCTGCAGTTCTTCGCCTGGGGTTCGTGGTTCGCCACCTTGTCGCTGGCGATGGGTGCCAACAACCTCGGGGATTTCATCGGCGGGGCCTATGAGAGCGCGCCGATCGCGGCGATCTTCGCCCCGCTGTTCCTCGGGCTGGTCGCCGACCGCTTGTTCTCCTCGGAGCGGGTGATGGGCGTGCTGATGCTGGCCGGCGGGGTGATCATGGGGGCCATCGCGATGCTCGCACCGCAGGGAGCGGAGAAAGGCGGGCTCATCGTGTGGCTGATGATCGCCTACATGCTCTGCTACATGCCGACCCTGGGGCTGGGGAACACGATCACCTTCACCCACCTGAAGCAGGAGGAATTTCCCAAGGCCCGCGTCTGGGGCACCATCGGCTGGATCGTCGCCGGCCTCGCGCTGGGGGCGGTGGGCTGGTCCGCGTCGCTCAACATTTTCTGGCTGGGCGCGATCTCCAGCGGATTGCTGGGTGTTTACAGTTTCACGCTGCCGCACACCCCGCCGCCGGCGAAGGACAAGCCGCTGGATCCCGGCTCGCTGCTGATGGTCGACGCCTTGAAATTGTTCAAGGATCCCTCCTTCGCAGTCTTCGCCTTGTGCTCGATGCTGATCTGCATCCCGCTGGCCTACTACTACGGCCAGACTTCCGCCTTCCTCGGTGCCGCCAGCTTCAAGGAACCGGCCTCCACCATGACGCTCGGCCAGATGTCGGAGATCGTCTTCATGCTGCTGATCCCGTTCTTCTTCCGGAAGCTCGGGGTCAAGTGGATGCTGTTGATCGGCATGCTGTGCTGGGTCGCCCGCTACGTGCTGTTCGCGTTCGGCGCGCCGGACCAGGTGGCGTGGATGCTGTTGCTCGGGGTGGCGCTCCACGGCATCTGCTACGATTTCTTCTTCGTCACCGGCTTCATCTACACCGACAAGAAGGCGCCGGCGGAAATCCGCGGCCAGGCGCAATCGCTGCTGGTGTTCCTGACCCAGGGGCTCGGGATGTTCTTCGGCTTCCGCATGGCCTTTGGCGGGAACTTCCCGTTCACCACGGCCGCCTTGCCGAACACCTGGGGCGCCTATGGCGCGGCCCCGGCGGGCCAGGGACCGTTGATGGAGCAGGTCAAGGAACTCGGGGCCGGCCAGGCGGCGCCGTCGTTCTTCGACAGCCTCACCGGGATGTTCGGCATGGGCTATCCCGCGGGCACCGACGCCGGGCTCATCGCCACCGCGATGGCGGATTGGAAGCACTACTGGATGTTCCCCGCCGGCATGGCCGCGGTGATTGCCGTGATTTTCTTCGCCGCGTTCTGGGACAAGTCCGCGGACCCCGGCGAAAACCCGAACGATTGACAAACCCATGAACCTGACCCGACGCCAAGCCATCAAGTCGCTCGCCGCCCTGGCGACCATCCAGATCGTCCCCAGTCGCGTGCTGGGCCTCAACGGCCAGACCCCGCCGTCGGGCGAGATCACCAAGGCGATCCTCGGCTGCGGCGGGATTTCCCAGTCGCATCTCGGCATGCCGGGCAAGCTGCTCGCGCTGTGCGATGTCGATGCCGGGCATCTGGCGCAGCGGATGAGCCAGGCGAAAGCGGAGCAAAACGGGATCAAGGGCTACCACGATTTCCGCGAGGTCCTGGAGCGCGACGACATCGACGTCGTCCACGTCGCGACCCCGCCGCACTGGCACGCCTTGATGGCGATCGCCGCGGCGAAGTCGGGCAAGGACGTCTGGTGCGAGAAGCCGATGAGCCGGACGATCGGCGAAGGCGTGGCGATGAAGGAGGCGGTGGAGAAATACGAGCGCGTGTTCCGCCTCAACACCTGGTTCCGGTTCAAGGACGGCTTCTACGGGATGGGCGTGCCGGTGAAGCAGCTGAAGAAAGCGGCGATGCACGACCTGCTCGGCTGGCCGCTCAAGATCACCGTCTCGGGCGTCACCGGCTTCGATTGGAAGCTCGGCATCTGGACCGGCAAGACCAACCTGCCGGTCCAGCCGGTGCCGGAGGGCTTCGACTACGACTTCTGGCTCGGGCCGGCGCCGAAGAAGCCGTATAGCCGGCACCGCACCCACGCCTCGTTCCGAGGCTACTGGGACTACGACGGCGGCGGCCTCGGCGACATGGGCCAGCATTACCTCGATCCGGCCCAGTACATCCTCGGCAAGGACGACACCGCGCCCATTTCGGTGGAGATCGACGCCGACCCGCAGGATGCCGATGCGATCGGCACTTGGCGGCGGATCGAGTTCACCTACGCCGATGGCTGCAAGATCATCCTCGACGGCGAGAACAAGGACAAGGACGCCGCCTACATGGAGGGTCCGAAGGGCAAGATCATGCGCGGCTTCAAGTCGGACATTCCCGACCTTGAGAAGAAGCTCGCCGGGCTGCCCGACCCCGAACCGCAGATCACCGACTTCCACGAAAGCGTGCGCACCCGGAAGAAGTTCGCCCTCAACGAGCAGAACGGTTTCTGGTCCTGCACCATGGTCAACATGGGCGTGACGGCGCACCGTCTGAACAAGAGCCTCAAGTTCGACCCCGAGACCCTGAAATTCGACGACCCGGCGGCCAACGCGCTGATCCATCAGCCGATGCGCGCGCCGTGGAAGATCGAGGTCTGACGCCGGGAGCGCGGAATTCGTTCCGGCCCGCGCTCGGCTTCCCCACCTTCCAAGCGGAATGTACTCCGCGCTCCCGGGGGAGACATTCGATGTTGGACGCCCGTCCATTGGCGTTCATCGTCGGGTCATGAACATCGTCCTCGGCATCACCGGTTCCATCGCCGCCTACAAGGCCGCCGACCTGGCGTCGCAGCTGGTGAAGGACGGCCATGAGGTCCACGCGGTGATGACCCGGGCGGCGACCGAGTTCATCACGCCGCTGACCTTGCAGGTGCTGACCCGCCAGCCGGTGCTGGTGACCCTGGAGGATGAAAAGCAGAGCTGGAAGCCGGGCCACATCGAGCTCGCCGACCACGCCGACCTGTTCCTGGTCGCGCCGGCCAGCGCGGACGTGATCGGGAATTTCGCCAACGGTCTCGCGCCGGATCCGCTGGCCTCCATTTATCTCGCCCTGCCACGTTCGACCCCCGTGCTGATCGCCCCGGCGATGAACGGGAAAATGTGGCAGCACCCGGCCGTGCAGCGAAATGTCGCCCGGCTGGCGGAAGACGGCTGCAAGTTCATCGGTCCAGCAGAGGGTGACCTCGCCTGCGGCTATCAGGGGATCGGGCGGATGGCTCCGGTCGAGGAGATCCTGGCGGCAATCGGGTCGATCTAGTCGCTCCCGCGAAGTCGACTTGAGGGCCGAATGGGCCCCCGTGTCCCCAATTTGAGGGACCCCGGATTCACGGGGCCCCTGATTCACTCCCGCTGGCTCTTGGGGGATTTGCCTACGTGTTTATGCGTAGAAATCTCCATAAGAAACCATGCTTTAAACGCGGGGGATCGGGAGCGGACCCTGATAGCGCAGAAAACACTAAACCTGCATACAATTTGGGCGTAGCTTCTCTGCCTCCAAACGCGTTTTGCGGCTAAAACCCAAACGGATTTGGAGGAACCCAACCCAAGATCCAAAAATACCCCATGAATAACCCAAGATTGGGCACGACGCGTGCCTCCCTATCCGCGACGGCAGCTGCCTGCCCCCGAATCTTCTCCTCAGGCGTTTCCAGCGGTGCCGCTCTCAGCGCGTCGCTCCTCGGGGCCCTGGCCCTCGGTTCGGCTTCCCACGCAGCTGTCAACACCTGGACGGGCGCCACGGACCAGAACTGGAACGATGGCACCAACTGGAGTGCCGGCCATGTCCCGCAAGTGGCGATCTTCGACGAAGATGCGGTGATCAATTCCACCTCCGGATTCCCGATCATCACGAGCAGCATCGACTACGTTCCCCGCGACATCCTCGTCGGTGAGGCCGGCGGCCAGGGTCGTTTGGACCACATTGCCGGCTCGACCATCACCGGTGGCGGCAACTACGCCATCGTCGGTCGCGGCGGCGGTTCGGTCGGCGTTTATAACCTTGCGGACACCAATGTTCCCGGTGGTGGTCTCACCGGGTACGGGCTCGGTTCCGGCAGCCTTTATTCTCACCAGCAGATCCGGGTCGGTGCCGCCGACGGGGTCGGCACCCTGAACATCAATACCACCGGCGTGGTGAAGGCCTCTTCCGAATTCAACATGGGTGAAGGCGGCGCGGATGGCACGGTGAACCTGGAAGCCGGGACGATCATTTCCAACAACTGGTTCCGCATCGGTTGGGGCGGCGGCGGCGTCAACAATTTCAACATGTCGGGCGGCAGCCTGATCCAGCGTCAGAACAACGCCATTCTCGGCGATGGCGGACCGAGCAACGGGACGCTCACCCAGACCGGTGGCACGGTCATGATGAACAACGACCTGTGGATCGGCCAGAACGGCGGCACGGGCACGATCGAGGCCAGCGGAGGCTCCCTCAGCGTGCGCCGCGGTGCCTTGATGGTTGCCCGTGATGGCGCGACCGGCCTGCTCCACACCTCCGGCACGGCCCATGTCGAAGCCCAGCGCGACTTCTGGGTTGGCCAGGGAACCAACGGTGGCGGGCCCTCGAACGGCACCCTCGACATCGATGGCGGCACCGTCACCTCCGGCAGCTGGATGGTGGTCGGCCGGGGTGGCGGCACCGGCGCGGTGGACATGTCGGGAGGCACCTTCATCAAGTTCCACGATTTCGATCACACGATCATCGGCAGCAGCGGTCCCGGCACCTGGGACCATCACGGTGGCCTCGTCGACATCCAGGGCGGCAGCACCTGGGTCGGGGAAGGCGGCGATGCATCCGTCTCGACGCTGACCATCCGCGACACCGCGGAGTGGCGCTCGGAAGTCTTCGCGGTCGGTCAGAACTGCCCCAACGGCCTTCTCAACCTGGATGGTGGCACCGTCCGGGCCCACCGCTTCATCGGATCGCGCAATGACGACGACACCGGTGACGCGGGCGGCACGGGTACCATCAACTTCAACGGTACCCAGATCATCGCGAGCCAGAGCGACAGCAAGTTCATCTCGTTCACGGTCGACAATGCGATCATCAAAAGCGGCGGTCTGCTGGTTGATTCGAACGGCTACGACCTTTCGGGCGACGCGAATCTCAGCGGCACCGGAAACGTCGTGAAGAGCGGTGCCGGTTCGCTTTCGCTGCTCGGCGTCAACACTTATGCGGGCACCAACCAGGTCGATGCGGGCTCGCTTGTCCTCAGCGCGGATATCACCGGCTTCCCCTCGTCGACCAACCCGGTGGTGGTTGCCAGCAACGCTTCCTTCGGCGCCAAGGCACTCTTTGCCGGCGACCAATTGGTTTCCACGAGCATTTCATTCGGTGCCTCGGGTTCGTCGGTCAGCTTCGATGTGGGTGACGTCGCGGGTTTCAACCCGACGAACTCCCTGATCGACGTGACCGGCGCGGTCGACCTCGCCGGCGACGTGACGGTGAATGTCGACGGCAGCGCGATCCAATCGGGCGCGGACCTCTTGCTTCTCAGCTACGGTTCCAAGACCGGGGTCGGGAGCTTCGTTTTGGGCAGCCTGCCGGCAGGGGTGACCTCAGCGACCCTGATGGATTCCGGCGGCTCGTTGTACCTCACCGGCATCACCTACGAGAGCTTCCTGTGGAACGGCAATATCGACAACGGCTGGAGCACGGCCTCCAACTGGACGAATCCCACGCCCGCCGCAGCCAGCTATGTGGACAAGAGCGTGGTGTTGTTCAACGACAATGCCGCCGGAAGCGGAACGGTGGAGGTCAGCTCCAACGTCGAGCCGGGATCGGTCGAGATTTCCAACGGCAACCTCAACTACACGCTGACCTCGACGGGTGGCGTGATCACCGGCCCCACCGGCCTCTTCGCCCGTGGGACCAATCCGGTGACCATCACCGGGATGGCCAACACTTACACCGGGGTGACCCGGATCGAGGAAGGCGTCCTCTCGGTTGACAGCCTCGCCGACGGCGGGGTGGCCAGCTCGATCGGCATGTCGACGAGCGCGCCCTCGAACCTCGTCCTGGCGAACGGCGGCACGCTGCAGTACACCGGCGCGGCGACGACCATCGACCGCGGCATGACCCTCGACGGCGAGGTCACGCTCGATACCGCCAATGACCTCGGCCTTGGCGGAAACATCGACCGCACCCTCAAGGTCTACGGTGTCCTGATCAAGCAAGGAGCCGGAACCCTGACCTTCTCGGGCGCCCAGAACCGACTGGGCACCTACCGGAACTACGGGGGCAACACGGTCTTCGACGGTTCCGCGGGTCCCCAGCTGACCTCGACCTCGGCGTTGCAGATCAACAATGGCGGCAAGGTGACCTTCACCAACGACACCACCATCACGACCGGCGACGTCAACGTCGGTGAAAACACCGGCATCACCAACGAGCTGCTCCTGACGGGCAACGCGAAGCTCACCACCCCGCGCCGGATCATCCTCGGCGACGGCGGCTCGACCGGAACCATGACGCTCGAGGGCACCAGCCAGGTCATCATCCGCGACGGCTGGTTCTCCGCAGGTCAAGGCGGGAGCGGTACCGGCACCCTCAACGTGAGGGATGACGCGACGTTCACCAAGGTCACCGGAGACTTCAATGTCGCCGACAACGGCGGCACCACCGGATTCTTCAATTTGGAGGACAACGGCACCGTGGATGTCAACACCGCCTTCTTCGGCCGGAACGGCGCCCTGGCGACGATCAACGTCTCCGGCGGGACCTTCAACGCCTGGGGAACCGTGTTCGTGGGAGACAACGAGAACACGACCACGAATGTGACCCAGTCGGGCGGCACCATGAACATGAATGGCGATGATTTCTACATCGGCCAACGGGGCAATGTCATCTGGAACCAGACCGGCGGCGAACTCAATGCCGACGGCTGGGTGGTCATCGGCCGTCTCGCCGACGCCGGCGCGGCGGTGCCATGGACCGCCGACGCGGAGGTCAATGTCTCCGGCGGTGTCTTCAACTCGATCCGCTTCGGCCGCAACATCGTCGTGGCTGAAGATGGCAACGGCGCCCTCAACGTGAGTGGCACCGGTGTCGTCAACTGCCTCGGTGGTTCGGTCGACATCGCCACCCGTGACAATGACACCGGCACGGTGTCGGTGACCGGCGGCGGCTTGCTCGTCGCCCGCGGGGTGGTCTGCGACCCCCACGCCGGCGCGACCAGCTCGCTGACCGTGGACGACGGGACCATCAAGGCGGCTCCGTTCGCCTTCGGGGAATTCGTGCGCGGCATCCAGACCGCGACGATCGGCGCCGGGGGCATGACCCTCGACGACAGCGGCCAGCGCCTGCTGGTCACCCAAGGCTTCGATGGTACCGGTGACCTGACCAAGGTCGGTCCGGGGGCCATTGCCCTGGATGGTTTCAACGGCTTCACCGGAACCACCACGGTGGCTGAAGGCACCCTCGGCGGCACGGGTTATCTGACCGGTGACCTGGTCGTGAACTCGGGCACCAGCCTGGCCCCCGGACACTCGGCGGGAACGTTCTCAACGGTCAACACCACGCTCAGTGCCGGTAGCACCTACGAATACGAAATCGACGGGGCCTTCAGCGACTTGTTGGTGGCGGAAGGCGATCTCGTGATCACGGGATCGACGCTGGAAATCACCGAGCTGAGCCCGGCACTGGGAAGCAGCTTCGTGGTGGCGACTTACCTGGGGTCTCTCACCGGGACCTTCTCGTCGGTCACCTTCAACGGCGGGGCATTGCCGGCCGGCTGGTCGATCGATTACGGAACCGGCGCGAACTCCGAGATCACGATCACCAACTCGGATCCGTACTGGCCGTGGATCGAAGGCTTCTATCCGGTGTCGACCGACCCGCAGGTCATCGGCAAGGACGGGGATCCGGATGGTGACGGCGCGCCAAACTCGCTCGAGTTCGCCCTCAACGGCGATGCGGACGATCCGTCGAACAACGGCCTGACCGCGGTCATCGCCCAGGACACCACCGCGCCGGCCGGCGACGAGTTGACCCTGGTGGCCGCTGTCCGTGACGGAGCCACCTTCGGGGCAGGCGCGAACGGCACGCAGACCGCGACCCAGGATGGCCTCACCTACACCATCGAAGGTTCCCTGGATCTGGTCTTCCCGGCCGCCGCCGTGAGCTCGGTTTCGGTTTCCGACACCGCGCCCGCCGCGACAGGTCTCCCCGACCTGACCGGCACCGATTGGGAATACCACACCTTCCGCCTGGATGCTTCCGAAGGCCTGCCTTCGAAGGGCTTCCTCCGCGTGAAGGTCGACTGAGTGCCCTGAGGCACCCGGTTCGAGATGAACTCCAAAGCCCCGGTCGCCCTGTGCGGCCGGGGCTTTTTCCCGTCAACCGCACACGATTCCTAGCCGGACGGCACTCTGGTGGTTAGAGTGCCGGCTCGTCTCCAAAACCCCAATTTCATGATTCAAGACGTCCTTGTCCTCGGGTCCGGCAGTGCCGGGCTCATCGCCGCCGTTTCCCTCAAGATCAAGATCCCGCGCTTGAACGTGCGGATCGTCCGCGACCCGGCCCTCGGGGTGATCGGGGTCGGCGAGGGAACCACGCCCAACTTCGTCGGCCACCTCTTCGACTACCTCCGGATCAGCCGGCGGCATTTCTACGAACTGGCCGAGCCGACCTGGAAGCTGGGCATCCGCTTCGAGTGGGGGCCGCGCGGGCGCTTCGATTACACCTTCTCGCCGCAGATGGATCTGCAGTGGGGCGACTTGCCGCGGCCGAACGGCTACTTCTGCGACGATGAGTTTTCCAACGTCGACCTGCCGGCGGCGCTGATGCGCGAGGGCAAGGCCTTCGCCCGCCAGGCCAACGGCGCGCCGGACATCCAGCCGTGGCATGCCTTCCACATGGAGAACGAGAAGCTCGTCTCCACCCTCGAGAAGGTGGCGATGGAGGCCGGCGTTGAGATCGTCGACGGCAAGGTGACCGGTGCCGAGCGGGCGGAGGCGGGAATCGCCGCCGTGATGCTCGAGGACGGGCGGCGCCTGGAGGCCGACTTTTTCGTGGATGCCAGCGGCTTCCGCAGCGAGCTGTTAGGCAAGGCGCTGGAAGAGCCCTTCGACAGCTTCGGCAAGACCTTGTTCTGCGACCGCGCGGTCGTCGGCGGCTGGGAGCGGGGTGAGGAACCGATCCTGCCCTACACCACGGCGCAGACCATGGATGCCGGCTGGTGCTGGCAGATCGAACACGAGCGTCACATCAACCGGGGCTACGTCTATTGTTCGGAGCTGACCTCCGATGACGAGGCGGTGGAAGAGTTCCGCCGCAAGAACCCCAAGGTGCCGGAGTCCCCGCGGGTGGTGAAGTTCCGCAGCGGCTGCTACCGGCGGATGTGGGTGGACAACGTGGTGGCGATCGGCAATTCGGGCGGCTTCGTGGAGCCCCTGGAGGCCACCGCCCTCATGGTCGTCTGCGGCCACACGCGGACCATGGTGGACTTCCTGTTGCAGACGGAACTCGAGCCGACCCCGTCGATGATCGCGCTCTACAACGAGCAGGCGTCGAAGAATTGGCATGAGATCCGCGACTTCCTCGGGCTCCACTACCAGCTCAACACCGTCGAGCAGACGCCGTTCTGGAAGCGCTGCCGCGAGGAGACGGACCTCTCGGGGATCCAGGACCTGCTGGAGTTTTACCGCGAGAACGGCCCGACCGGATTCTGCCGCTACCGGATGCCTTCGAACCTGAGTGACTTCGGGGTCGAGGGCTACCTGGTGATGCTCGTCGGCAACAAGGCCCCGCACAACAAACCGCACCGGGTGACGCCGGAGGAGAAGGCCATCTGGGAGCGCCACCGGACCGCGAACATCGCGAAGGCCAAGCAGGGGATCGATGTGAAGGAGTCCCTCTACTACGTCCGCCATCCCGGCTGGCAGTGGAACGACGAGATCCAGGCCAAGCGCGGGTGATCTGCCCGGACACCTGATGCGGCTGGCCGGTGGGATTTCCTCCGGCCAGCCCGCGGGCAAAAAAAATCCGCGCCTCCCGTGAAGGAGGCGCGGACCGGTGAGAACCCGGATTATTCGGCGAGCGTCGCGTTCATCCGGACGAACAGGCTGCCGTTGGGATCGGCGACCGTGTCGGGGATGGTCACCTCGATCTTGTCGATACCCGGTCCGTAGAAGTCGACGAACGGAGCACTGACCGTTCCGACATCGGTGGCGGGGTTGAAGACGCCAAGGCCGGTGCTGTATTCATAGACGATGGTCAGACCGGGCTGGGTGGCCGAGATCTGCGAACGGCGGAAGGAGAACACGTGGTTGCCGCCGCTGGCCTCAACCGTGGCGGCAAGACCACCGAGGTTGTTGGAGCCCGGGTTGGCGGGGTTCGGTTCGCCGCCGAGGATGAACTCGAGCAGGTTTTCCAGCTTGTCGTTGTCAGGATCGGCCCCCGGCAGCGCGGCGGCACCCGCCAGGCCCTTGGTGGTGGTCGCCCAGTCCTCGAACGGGGTCGAGGTACCGTCGTTGGCGACCACCAGGGCGCCGGTGCCGGTGATCAGCGTGCTGCCGATCTGGCCGCCGGTCTCGGTGCCGGATGCGACATAGGTGCCGGCCGCGAGCGGCACGTCATCCACGTAGAAGCGGTAGACCGCTTCCATTCCCGCGTGATCCAGGTTCAGGAGCGCGCCGGAGTCCATCCGCAGCGAGGACAGGTCGTCCAAGGCGATCGCCGACTGCAGCGAGAGCGTGCCCTGGTCGATGACGGTGTCGCCGGTGTAGGTGTTGTCGGCGGTCAGGACCAGTGTGCCCGCACCCAGCTTGGTGAGGCCGCCGTCGACCGCGGCGTCGCCATCGACGTCGGAGTGTTCCAGGGCCTGGGTGATCGTCACGTCGAAGCCGGCGGTGTCGATCATCGCGCCGCCGTCACGCACGTTGGCGCGGGTCAGGGCGGTGACGAAGGTCGCCGAGCTGCCGGTCGGGACCAGCAGGCCACCGTTGAAGTTGAGCACGCCGCTGCCGGAGCCGCCGGTGCTTTCGCGGGTGACCCCGGGGACGGTCAAGGTGCCGCCGTTGAGGTTGTAGGTGCAGTTCGCCGTCGAGGTGCCCGCGCCGAGGATCAGCATCCGGTTGCCCCCGAGGGTCGTGCCACCATCGGTGTAGTAGGTCACCGTGCCGCCGTCCTGGTTGAAGGTGTTGGTGCCCGAGTTGGCCTGGGCGCCGAGGACGACGAAGGCGTTGTTCTGCAGGTTCACCGCCGAGGATCCGCTCATCGTGAAGGTGCCGGACACCGCGCCGAAGGTCCCGATTTCGAACGACTGGCCCTCGGGGGCCGCCACCGTCTTCACGTCGAGGGTGCCGCCGGTCATCACGCCGTTGGCGGTGCCGGTGCCGTCGGAGCCGATGATGAACCAGGCCTTGGTGCTGACCAGGCCGTCGCTTTGGAACCAGTTGCCGTTCTGCGGCACGTTGTTCGGGGCGATCACCAGGGTATCGGCGAAGATCGAGCCGCCGTTCTGGACGGTGCAGGAAGTCTGTTCCCCGCCGCCGTTGCCACCGACGCCGACCGCGGCACCGGAGGTGATGCTGCCGCCGTCGACGACGAGGTTGCCGCGGATCACGTTGGTCGCCCCGTTGTAGGTGTTGGTGGCTTTCAACACGACCGTGCCGGTGCCGGCCAGGCCGCTGACATCGAGGAGGGCCCCGGTGCCATTCTGGATCACGCCTTCGACATTCAGGATGCCGCCGTCCTGGGCGCCGATCCGGACCGCGGCGGCGTCGACGCTGCCGAGGATGATGTCGCCGGCCCAGGTGGCCTCGCTGAAGGCGGCGGCCTGGATGGCGCCGCCGAGGTTGCCGCCGTTGCCGTTGATCGTGGCGAACTCGTCGGTGATGGTCACGGCACCGCCGAGGGCGATCCGTCCACCGGTGACGCGCGCCCCGTTGAGGGTGTCGCCAAGGGCGTTGTCGTTGTAGAGCAGCAGCTCGCCGCCGGTGACCAGGGTTTCACCGGTGTAGGTGTTGGCCGCGGAGAGCGACATCACCGCGCCGCCGCTCTTGGTCAGGCCGGAGGCGTCGGTTTCGGAGATCACGCCGCTGAGGTCGAGGGCACCGCCGGTAACGTTGAACTCGGCCGTCGCATCGAGGCTGATGTCGCCGGTCAGGAAGTTGTTGCCGCTGGTGCTCTGGACCGCGATCAGCCCGTAGGTGCCGGCGACGGTGCGGTTGATGGACAGCGGTTCCGCGACGGTGATGCCGGGGTTGATGACCTGGCCGGATCCGCCGAGGGCGAGGGTGCCGTTGGGGCCGATATTGGTGCCGGTGGCCGAAGATCCCAGAGAATCGGCGTTGGTGATCTCGAGGCGACCGTAGGTGATGTTGGTCGCGCCGCCGTAGGTGTTGGCACCGGTCAGCGAGAGCGATCCCCATTCCTGGGCGCTGATGCCGTTGAGGGTGTTGTCGAGGGTCAGGCTGCCGTTGCTGATGACCCCGCTGAGGGTCATTTCCGGGAAGGCGTCCCCGCCGGTGTCGGCGAGGGCGATGGTGCGGTTCTGGCCACCGAGGTTGATGTCGCCGGCGATGACCGGATTGCCGAAGGTGGTCGACTTGACGATGTGGCCGCCGGTGGCGCCGGTCAGGTTGATCGGCACGTTGGCGGTCACCGCGGTGTTGGCGAAGGCGTAGGTGCCGGTGACGTTGATGGCGTTGGCGGTGCTGGACAGCGACAGCGCCGAGGCGCCGTTGGTGCTGTTCACCACCCCGCCGGACAGGATGAGGCTGTCCTGGGTGACGGCGAAGCCGTTGAAGTCGTAGGTGCCGCCGACGCCGGTGGTCAGCGAGTTGCCGGCCGCGCCGAGGGCGTTGGCGCTGCCCACGATGAGGGTGCCGCCGCTGACGCGGGTGCCGCCGGTGTAGGTGTTGTTGCCGGTGAGGGTCAGGTTGTTGGTGCCGACCTTGGCGAAGCCGGGGTTGTTGGCGTATGCCGTGTCACCGATATTGCCGGCATAGGTGAAGTCACCCGCGCTGGTGTCGACGCCGATGAAGGAACCGGCGTTGAAGGTGACGTTGCCGAGGCTCGCGCGGAAGGCGGCGATGTCGGTGGTGGTCGGCGCCGCGAGCACCGCTCCGGCCGCCACCGTGGTGCCGGTGCCCGAGTTCGGGAGATTGGTGATGTCGTTGACCGAAATCGCCCCCGCGTTGATGGAGGTGGTACCCGTGTAGGTGTTGCTGCCGGTCAGGGTCTGGACGCCGGTGCCAATCTTCACCAGCGAACCGCCGCCGGACAGGACGCCGGCGTAGGTGTTGTTGGCGTTGTTGTTGCCGAGCGTCAGGGTGACCGCGGCGGGGGTCACGTTGGTGAGCGCCAGGTTCTGCGAGCCCTTCAGGCCGCCGAAGGTCGCGGCGGTCAGGGTGCCGAAGCTCAGGGTGCCACCCTGGTTGTTGTAGTTCAGCGCGCTGCCGCCCAAGGCGTTGGCGTTGTTGAGGGTAAGCGTACCCTCGGTGATCACCGTGTCGCCGGTGAAGGTATTCGCGCCGGCGAGAGTCAAGTCGCCGGTGCCACTCTTCGTCAATCCGCCGTCCACGGCCGCGTCACCGCCGATGTCGGAGTGAAGGAGGTTTTGGGCGATCGCGATGTTGAAGGTGTTGGAGTTGATTAGGGCTCCCTCATTTCGGACGTTCGCACGGTTGAGCCCCTGCATGAAGGTGGCATTGGCGGCCCCGGCCTTGAGGCGCCCTCCGTTGAAATTGAAGATCCCCGTGCCGGTTCCGAGCTTGTTGATGGTGGTCGCGGTCAACTCACCGCGGTTGGTGGTGTTGCCGTTGAGGTTGAAGGTGCCATTGGCGGTGCCAGCGAAGCTGAGGGTCAGCTGGCTGAAGTTCGCGACCCCCGTGCCCGAGAGGTTGTAGACGTTGCTGCCGGTGCCCTCCCCGAGCAAGGTCCGCGCGCCGTTGGTGCTGATCGTGCCGCCGGAGTGGTTGACGGTCCCTTGGCCGCTGAGACTGCCGACAATGAAGTCGCCGCCACCGGTTTTGTTGATCGCTCCCGCGGTCATGGTGAGCGAGCCGGTGCCGCTCGAGCGGCCGACCACGAACCAGCCGGCATTGTTGATGGTGCCGCCGTTCATGATCGCGGTACCGATGCTGCCGGTGCCGGTACCAATCCGGAATTCGGTATTGTTGTTGATGATGGCGTCCCCGGACATGTTGAGCGTGCCGTTGCCGGCCGCCGCGGCGCTGCTCCGGCCACCGATCGCGATCGAGTCGCCGCCGGCGTTGGTCCAGTTGCCGGTTCCACTCATGTTGACCACGCCGGTGCCACCCGGGGCTTCCCCGATGTTCTTCTGGCCGACCGTGTTCAGGGTGCCGCCGCTCAGGTTGAAGGTGCCGAACCCACCGGCGACGGTGCCCAGACGCATCCAGCCGCCGACCATCGACAGGGTGCCGCCGGACATGGTCCAGGTCCCGGTACCGGCGACCGTGCCGGCGAGGATGTCGTTGGTAGTCCGGGCGCCGGTCGTGGCATCGAACAGGATCGTGCCGCCGTTGCTGACGTTGGTGTTGATGCCGACCGGGACCGTGTCGTTGTCCCAGTTGGTGGGTTCTTCGAACTTTCCGATGCCGCCATCCCAAACTCCGGCCGCGTAGGCGGTTGAATGGGCGGTGGCGATGAGTGCGGCAATCAGGGACGTCCTTTTGAACATCCGGGTGGCCGGGTAAGAATCGATGCGGGATTGGGTTGTCTTCATCTGGGTCGTCAATGGGTCTCGGGACAACCCGTCGCTAGGAACGGATTCGCGTCAGACGCAGTTGAAAAGAAACGTTCGACAAAATGCGTTTAGCTAAACGGGTTTTTTCAAGGGTTCCGCCAATCTAGTAGGGCTTTGCACCCTGCCAAACTAATTCTCCAATGATTTATTGAAGGCCGGTGATCGCTCGTTGACATCATTTTTGCCGCCTGCAGCGGCCATGGAGAGGGTCCACGGCGGCGTGACAGCGCGGTGCTGGTGTCGGTTCCGATTTCATGGAGCCCGAAGGACGCCCGAGGTCGTGGTTTTCACCCTTGGCAGCCCGCGATCCCGGCCCTACAAGCGCCGCGCCATGAGCCACAAAGCGATCGATGTCTGCGTGAAGATCTTCCTCGTCCTGCTGATCGGTTTCTTCGCGACCGCCGTCTGGGGCGTGCTGGGAATGATCGGCGTGGTCTGAGCCGGCCGGATCGCCCGGTTTCAGCGGGTTCCCCGCAATCGCTTCCAGGTGTGCTCCTTGCGGAGTTCACCGATGGCTTCCCGCATCGGCATCCCGTCCGCGGCGATCTTGCGGAAGTGATTCCGCTTGGCCTCCCAGATCCCGATTTCCTTGGACGCCGGGTGGTGCGGCTTCTGGTGCGGCACCCCAAGTCCGCAAAGCAGCGACAGGTAGCCCTCGAGCCCGAAGGCGCTGGTGGCGCCCGCCAAGAGGCCGCGGCCGAGGCTGGATGGTCCGTTCTCCTGATAAAAGGCCACCAACTCCTCGAGCTGGCCGAGCGGGGTCTCCTCGTGGCAGCGCCGCCAGAACGGCGTGTCGATCCGGCGGTTGAACTTGTAGTGCAGGGCCAGGAAGTCGCGGATATCGTCCCAAGTCTGGCGGTGCAGGCGGTTGAAGAGGTCGCGCATGGTCGGATTCGGCGCCAACAGGCCGTCCACCAGGCCGTCGGCGAGCCAGCGGCACTGCAGGCAGATCACCATCAGGGCGGTCGCCTCGAGCGGTTCGACAAAGCCCGCGGCGTTGCCAATGGCTACCACATTGCCGACCCAGGCCCGCTGGTAACGGCCGGAGCGGAAACGGATGACCCGCGGGTCCTTCGCTTGCGGTGCCACGACGGCGAACTCGTCGGCGGCCTGCTCGTCGCTCAGGTGGTCGCTGGAGAAGACGTAGCCGCGATGAAGCCGGTCCGGGTGGTCGATCTGCCAGCACCAGCCCGACTTCATGGTCTCGGACAGGGTGTAGGGCAAAATCGGTTCCTCGCCCCGGTCCCAACCGCCGGCGATCGCACGATCGCAGAACAGGGCGTTCGAATAGTCGTCGAAGGGTTCTTCCAATTCCTTCCCCAACAGCCGGGAGCCGAAGCCCGAGGAATCGATGAAAAGATCCGCCTGGCGTGAACTGCCGTCGGCAAGCTGGATCCCGGCCACCCCTCCCGCACCATCGCGCGAGGCGGCCGTCATTTCCGTGTCCGTGAAGCGGACCCCTTGCTTGCGGCACGCCGTTTCCAGCCAACCGACAAAGCGCCGGTTTTCCAGGTGCCAAGCGAGCATCCGGCCCGGCGGCGGGACGTCGGGCAAGCCGTCGGAACGTCGCGGCAGGGCGTGGCCCGACTCCATCAACGCGGATGACAGGTCGATCGCGGAAGTGTCTTCGTCGGTGTAAAAGCCGTTGTTCCGCGGCAGGTCCGGCCAGCGCCAGTCGTACTGTTGGCCGGAGAAGGTGTAGTCGAAGTGCGGCCGCCGGCCCCAGGTGAAGCGGATGCCCAGCTTGTAGACCGGTTCGATCGCCCGGAAAACTTCGGCTTCGCTCAGCCCGAGGTAGCTGTGTAGGTGGCTGGGCACATACGGCGTGGTGCCCTCGCCGACGCCGATGATGCCCAGTTTCGACGAATGGATGACCTCCACGTCCAGGGCCGGGATTCGCCGTTTCAAGGTGAGGGCTGCCAAGAGTCCGGAGCTACCCGCACCCAGCACCACCACCGTTCTCACCTGCATGGATGGCATTGAAGCGCAGCAAATCGTTGAGTTAAAGACGATAATGCTCAGTCAATTGTGACTTTCAGGTATATTACATGACAAATGCGCAGGAAAACGCGGATTTTGTGAATAAATCAACAAAATGGCCACTTTCGGCTATCCAATGGCCCGGGGCTTGCATCGTATGACGTCTCCCAGAATCATGAAACGTTCTAAAAAAAGATCCAATAGACAAAGATTCCGTGTTTCGGCGCGGAGTCACCATGCCTCGGCATGGGCCGCCACGGCGCTGATGGTCGGGGCGCCGGGAGCGGCCTGGTCCGACGTCATCGCCTACAACTTTTCCGAGAACCCGGGAAACCAGCAGCTCGACACCACCACGCCGAAAGGGCCCACGGCGACCTCGAGGTGGAACGACTCGAACGTGCGCGACAGCGGCAGTCTCGGCTCGGGCAGCGAGGCCAATCTGGTCGATGACAGCGGCACGCCGACCTCGGCCTCGATCACCTGGAACTCGTCCGGGACCTGGTGGAATGGTTCGGGCACCGGATCCGAAGAGGCGCGGCTGGTCGTCGGCTATCTCGACGATGGCGGCAGCGGGGTCCAGGTGACGGTGGAAGACATCCCCTACGCCTCATACAACGTCTATGGGATTGTCGGCAGCGGTGCCGGCGACACTTACACCTCGTTGGATTTCAACGTCAACGGGACCTGGGCCTACGGTGGCGCATCGCCGGCCACGGCCACGGCTTTCGGCAACTGGGGGGCCTCGGGGGAAGCCTGGGTGCAGATCGAGCCCGGGGTGACGACCGGCAACTATTGGAAAATGGAAGGCCTGAGCGGCGCCAACCTGACGATCCAAGGGCAAACGAACAACGGCAGCCGCGGTTCGCTGGTGGCCATCGTCATCGAGGAGGCCGCGTTCACCGCGCCGTCGTTCGTCAACAAGCCGGGCATCAACAATCTGCCCGCCGTGGCGCTGGGCGACTCGCTGACCTCCACCTTCCGGCCGGAGCTGGATGAAATGACGGTCACCGACGTCGATGGCCTGACCCTCGGCAGCCCCGGGGACACGCACTATCTCGAGATCCTCCCGCGGCCGGGCCTGACCAGCACCACCTGCGCCTTGTTCCGCTATTCGGGGACCTTCGGCGGTGCCGGATTTGCGGGCCTCCAGCTGAACCCGATCCCCAACACCCGCTACTCGATCCAGCTGGTTGACAATGTCGCCGAGTCCTCCGTGGACCTCGTTTACGAGGGCCCGGAGCCGGTGCTTTGGACCGGCGCGACCGACAACGTCTGGGACCTGGCGACCGATAACTGGAAACTGGAAACCGCCGGCACCGCCACCGCCTACCAGGACCTCGACGTGGTGAAGTTCGGCGATCTTGCCGGCACCTCCGACGCCACCGTGGATCTCGGGGTGGCCGTGGCCCCGCTTTCGGTGGAGTTTGACAACACCGGCACGAACTTTGTGGTGTCCGGGGCCGGCGCAATCGGCGGGGAAACCACGGTGACCAAGACCGGAGCCGGCAGCGTCGCCTTGCAAACGGTGAACACCTTCTCCGGGGCGCTCAGCATCCTCGGCGGCACCCTGGTCGCCGACCAGGCAGGTTCGCTCGGCGCGAATGGCGGCGCGGTCCTGATCGACGGCGGCACCCTCGCGGCGTCCGCCTCGTTCGGAACCGGCCGGGCCCCGGTGATCGGGGCCGGCGGTGGCACCATCGATGTCGCGGCCGAAGAGACGTTTTCGTTCAATGCGAGCGGCTTCAAGGGCGGCAACACGCTGGTCAAGACCGGTGACGGCACCCTGCGCTTCGCCGGCTACGGCGGCGGGACCTTCGAAGGCTCCGTCGAGGTGGCGGCCGGAACCCTCGCCATGGCGGGCGGCGGCTTCAACCAGGCGATCGGGCTGGACCAGATCGTCGTCCAGGGCGGCGCCACCTTGCTCCAGCCGGCAGGTGCCTACCACGCGCTCGGCGGCTATTACGCGAACGTGCCAGACCTCATCCTTGAGGAGGGCTCGACCTATCAGGTCGATCAGGAGAACTACCTCGACCTGGTCGACATGACCGGCGCGACGGTCCAGGGCGCGGCCCAGACCCGGACGGACGACAATTTCTCCGTCTATGTCTACTCCTCGCCGACGGTTTCGACCTGGAACGCGTCCATCAACACGGTGCTCAAGGACGCCGGGTTCTACGTGGAAGACGGCCCTCTCGCCGTGGATGCGGTCATCGGCGGCGAGATCGTCGGGACCATGGGCCTCGTCAAGCAGGGCCCCGGCGCGCTGGAGATCAATGCCGCCAACACCTACACCGGCACGACCACGGTGGAGGAAGGAGCGTTGCTTCTCGGCGGCTTCGGCGACCTGGCCAGCCCGGCGATCAATGTTTGGGAAGGCGCCACGCTCGACGTGACTCCGATCGGCTTCCCCTGGGTGGTCATCGGCGAGCAGACCCTGCAAGGCAACGGCTCCGCGGTCGGCGACATCGAAATCGACGGCACCGTCGCACCCGGATCATCCGCCGGGGCGCTGACCTTCGAGGACTCGCTGACCTTCTATGGCGGTTCCACCTACGCCTGGGAAGTCAGCTCGTGGGACGCCGCCGCCGAGGCGGGCTACGACTACGACCTGATCGTCGCGGGCACCTTCGGCACCGCCGATACCGCCGGCAACCCGGTGGTGATCAGCATTGCCGCCAGCGAGCTGCTCGACTTCAGCGAAACCGCCCGGACCTTCACCATCGTGGAAGCCGGCGTGCTCAGCGGTTTCGATCCCGCGGACTTCACCATCGATGACAGCGCGTTCAAGACTGCGGCCGGTGCCTACGGCGACTGGAGCGTGCAGGCCAACGGCAACGACATCGAACTGGTCTACACCGCCGGTGTGGCGACCCCCTACGAAAGCTGGGCGGCCGTCCAGGGATTCGCGCCCGGCGAGGACGGGATCGACTTCGACGCCGATGGCGACGGCTTGGCCAACGGCATTGAGTTCGTGGTCGGCGGCGAGCCGACCGGCACCAACGATGCCGACAAGCTGCCGTCCGCGACCCTGACCAACGACGATCTCGTCTTCACCTTCCGCCAGACCGCGGCCGCTGCCGGCAGCGGGGTGACCGCGGAATACGGATCGTCTCTCGCCGGCTGGACCACGGCGCAGGACGGGGTGAACGGCGTGACGATCGCCGCCGGGCCGGACGACACCGACGGCACGCCGACGGTGGTGGTGACCCTGCCCCGCAGCCTCGCGCCCGACGGCAAATTCTTCGTCCGGCTCAAGCTGGACGAGTCCTGATTTCCAGGTGACTACGGGTTGACCAAGTGGAGGTCCCGGCCGGTGACACGGCCGGGGCCTTTTGGGTTTCAAGCCCAGCCAACCGCGACTTCCTGCATCTGCCCGCCGCGGTCGTGGTACTTGATGTGACCGTGCTCCACGCCGTACTCGTGGACGCACTTGGTGACCTTCACGTCGAAGGAGCAGTACTCGGCGATCCTCATCAGCGGGGCCTTGTCGCCGGTCTTCTTGTATTCCTGCCACCAGCGCAGGGCGTCCAGGCCGTCGGCCGACTTGCCGGTGCCGAGGGACGCCGACGCGGCGGCATCGAGCTTCAGCCGGAAACCGAGGTGCTCCTGCAGGTCGAGCATCATGTCGAGGTTCACCGTCTGCGCCGGCAGGTCGTAGATCGTGTAGCCCTGCAGCACCGGGTAGTCGAACTCGACGTGGTTCCAACCGACCACCAGGTCGGCGCGGACCAGCTCGTCGACCAGCTCGTTGACGTCGCTCTCGCCGTAGATCCGGTAGCCGCCGCGGGCGGTGCTGTAGGTGACGGCGACGGAAATGCCCATCTTGTCCTTGTGGGCGGAGCCTCCGACATCGCCGAAGCTGCGTTGCGTTTCGAGGTCGAAGTAGACGATGTTTTTGCCGGACACGGGCGGAGCCTAGGCGGCGGCCTTCGGGGAGGGCAACTCCGGATGGCTGCCTTGGCCGGCGATCCGCGGCGGCTGGCCGCGAGGGGCGCGGCGTGGCGGCGACAAACTTGGGATTCGCTTCGCCGGGTGTCATGGGTATTTTCCAAGCGAGTTTCGCCAGTAAAACCCATGGTCCCGATTCACGAACCGGCGTGCGCGTGCCGCCGCCTTTGGATGCGAGCGCTCGTGTCGATTTCCCTCGTCGTGCCGCTGTTCGCCCAGCCCGGCCTCGACGCGCCGGAAGCGATCGGTCCGTTCCTCAACGGGCGCTTTCCCGCGACGGCGTCCGATGCCGCCAGCGAGTGGTCGATCGAGGAGACCTACACCGGGATCAACATCAACCTGCCGATGCACCTGGTGCCTTATCCGGGCACCAACAAGCTGCTGTGCGTGGCCAAGGAGGGCCGGATCTTCCTCTTCGACGACCACCCGGCGGCCACCGCCACGACCACCTTCCTCGACTGGCGCGGCAGCACCTTCACGTCGAGCGACTGCGGCATGACCTGGCTGGAGTTCCACCCGGAGTTCGGCCAGGCCGGGTCGCCCAACCGCGGCTACGTCTACATCACCTACAAGTGGAAGCCGTCCGGCGGCAACGGCTCGGAGGCATACTGGCGGCTTTCGCGGTTCAATGTCCCCGACGGCACCCGGGCCGCGGACCCGGCCAGCGAGCTCATCCTGATCCAGCAGTACGATCGCCAGCAGTGGCACGACAGCGGCTGCATGATGTTCGGGCCCGACGGCTACCTCTACGTCGGGATCGGCGACGAAGGCGGCGCGAACGACGTCTACGAGGACGGCCAGAAAATCGACGAGCGGCTCTTTTCCGGGATCCTCCGCATCGACGTCGACAACGGGCCGGGCAGCCACCCGATCCGCCGCCAGCCGCAACAACTGGCGATGCCGGCAGGCTGGCCGGACAGCTTCACCGCGAACTACTCGATCCCCGACAACAATCCCTTCGTCGATGCCGGCGGGGCTCACCTCGAGGAGTTTTATGCGATCGGGCTGCGGAATCCGTATCGCTTCGCATACGACGCCGAAAGCGGGCGGACCTGGATCGGCGACGTCGGCCAGGACAGCCGCGAGGAGGTCGACATCCTCGTTCCCGGCGGCAACTACGGCTGGCCCTTTCGCGAAGGGGCGATCGCACGCCCGACCGGCCCGCAGCCGCCGGTGATTCCCACGGTGATCCACGGCACCCTCACCGAGCCGGTTTGGGACGTGGCGCACGGCATCGACGGCTGCGTGGTCGGCGGCTTCGTCTACCGGGGCGTCGCCAATCCGGAGCTGACCGGAAAATTCATCAGCGTCGACAATGTCAGCGGGCACATCCGCGCGCATGAGCTGGACGGCGTGACCGCGACCAACGCGATCCTCGCCGACATGCCGAGCGGCAGCGTCTACAGCGGCACCTCGACGATCGGCCGCGACCGCGACGGCGAGCCGGTTTTCATCAAGATCAACGGCACCGGCACCCGCGGCCGCTTCTTCAAGCTCGCGGCGGCCGCGCCGCCTTCGGACAACCCGGTGTGGTACCGGTTCGAGGACCAGGCGGCGGAAAACACCAGCGGCTACGTTTCCGACAACCCCGGCAACCGCACCGGCGACTCGATCCTCGGCGGCGTCGCGCTGCAGGCGTGGGACAACGAGCTCAACGAAAGCGGCAACGTGGGCTTCACCTCCGCCAACGGGATGGTGCCGGCAGGGCAGGAGGAAAACCTCGCCGGGGTCCGTTGCATCGGCAGCGGTGACGCCGATGGCCGGCCGGGGAACGTCGCCGGGGATCTCACCATGGAACACAAGTTCGGCGGGCTCGATGATTTCACGGTGGAACTGAGCTTCAAGCCGGCCGCGGACTCGCTCGGAACGGCGAGCTACCAGTGTTTCCTCGGTCTCGACGGCACCACCGGCACCGCCCCGACCAACACCGGGAACGGGGCGCCGATGCAGCCGTTCCGGCTGCTGCGGTGGGGCCGCAACAACAACCAGGAAGACACCCAGGTGACACTCCAGGACGGGGATCTCTACCTCAATGTCCGGAGCGCGGATCCGCTGACCGGGCAGTGGTCGTCGGTGGCGATCGAAGTGATGGACCGCAACGACTTCGTCGCGGACCAGTGGTATCATCTGGCGATCGTCGGCGACGCGACGGCCGGCACGGTGACCGTCTACTCCTTCGAGAACGGCAGTTACGTCCAGCTCGGCCAGGGCAGTGGCTACGCCGGCAACCTGCAACCCGGACGCTGGAGCCTCGGCAGGGGGATGTTCGACAGCAGCCCCGCCGACCGAGTGAAGGACGCGCTGTTCGACGAAGTGCGGATCGCCAACGTCGCGCTGCCGGTGACGGAATTCCTCTACGCCGGGCAGGCCTGGGACCCGGTGGTGGTGGCGGGGGATCCGCCCGGCTTGCTGTCCCAGACCGGCGCCTTCAGCGACCTCGCCACCCTGACGCCGGCGGCGGGGGTCTTCCCGTATGACGTCAACGCCCCGCTGTGGTCGGACGCGGCGGTCAAGCAGCGCTGGATCGCGCTGCCCAACGACGGCGTCCACGACAGCGCGGCGGAAAAGATCGGCTTCCGGCCGGACGACGGCTGGAGCTACCCGGCGGGGACGGTGTTCATCAAGCACTTCGCGCTGCCGGTCGACGG
>NZ_JACZFQ010000178.1 GCF_014904755.1 Neoluteolibacter marinus | reverse complement strand
CATCGGCCTTCCTGCCGAGCTCGCCGCTCGCCGCAAGCAGTTCGACTACTACCGTGACTGTCTCCTCACCTTCAAGGAGGCGGCGTAGATGGCTGTTGCTGCCCATAAAACAGTCGCGAGCTTAGCCGAGGAGGTATTGCGAGACATCGCTGACTCGCGTACCGCCCTAATTTACGCTCCGAACTCGGTCGGTAAAACTCGGCTGGCGCAGCATCTTAAGGATCGCGATCCAGAGGGAGTCGTCCTCTACAACTCGTTCATTGAAGACGAATTCACTTGGGACAATGAGCGTTTCGTGCTCAAGGTAGATTTGGGGTCAGGTCTATTCGAATCTGTAATAGAGCAAGGCCTTGACGGTGCAATCATCGACAATTTTCGAGCATACACTAGCGGGCGCATTGAACCGCGAATCGACCTCATAAATGGCGAGGTTAGCTTTGGTGTCCAAACGGGAGGTGATGATTCGCTGGACAGCATTAAGATTTCACGAGCTGAGGAAAGTATATTCGTTTGGAGCGTCTATCAAGCCGTCCTAAATGAGGCAATAGAAACTCT
>NZ_JACZFQ010000177.1 GCF_014904755.1 Neoluteolibacter marinus | reverse complement strand
CCGAACTGCGATCCACGACTGACTATGATCAACTATCGATCGCCGTTATCGATGATCCAGTCTCGTCGATGGACGATGTCCGCATTGTGTCCGTGGCACTTGCGCTCGTGGAACTTGTTGAGCGAGCCGCTGCGTTGGACTTCAAGTTCGTGATCTCGACCCACCATGCGCTCTTCTTTAATATTCTTTTTAATTCGCTGAGCCGAAAGAGGAATAGGACTCGGCCGTATGTCCTTGCGCGCAATTCATACGCCGAATGGACACTCACCAATCAGCCAAGCGATTCGCCTTTCAGCTATCACCTCCAGATAATTGAAGGTATCCAGAGGGCAATCGCGGAGGATGAAATTGAGCGAGTGCACTTCAATCAGTTCCGGGCGCTGCTAGAGAAGACGGCGAACTTCCTGGGTCACACAGGTGGGGG
>NZ_JACZFQ010000176.1 GCF_014904755.1 Neoluteolibacter marinus | reverse complement strand
TACTACCCGGTCCGGGGTAGCGGGGGCTGGATTCGTCAATCGCTCCTTGAGGCTCGGCTCGAAGAGCACAACCCGGACCCACGATTTGTGGAGCAAATTGTAGAGTTCTATCACTCTCTAATTCCGTGGCCGATGTATGGAACGGAATGGCTGGGGCATGACGGGCGCCCCGCCCTTGAGGTGCTTAGTGCAAAAAGATTAGGTCAAGAGTTTGAAATTCAGGGCACTCTCGCAGCTTCTGAAATAGAGTTCCATGCGGTGGCGATGCTAAATGAATCAGTTATTTTAAAGCAAACATTCTCAATGAAATCAGAGAGTGCCGTTCGTGGTGATTGGTCGATCTTGGTTCCACTGGTTGCGGATGAGGTGAGAATTTCCGCTATTTCAATGGATGAATCTGAGCCAGAGTACTTGTTCAGCATCCCGATTGTTTAGCATGCCATCGATCAGCGAATTGTCTGATCGTGGACTTTTGAATTGAGGTCTAAAAATGTCAGCTACGTCAATTTCGCTATTGTCTGTTCTTGTTGCTTTTATAAGTTTATTGTTCAGCATATGTGGGAGAGTCAGTGACGCGCGTGATAGGCGATCTAAGGAAATCAAATTTCAGCTTGACAATGTAAGCGCATGGTTTTCTCAAGACGCCGATGCCTCGGGAGATCCGATTGTTGTAGCTAACGCTACTCCAGTTCCAGTGTATGATGTGGTTCTATCTTTGGTCCTGGTTAGGGGCGCTGGTGCGAGTCGTGGAGAAGACTTGCCTGAGAATGAATCGTTAAGGCGATGGATCTCAGTCGTCCCCCCTGGCCGGTGGAAAGTGAATCCAGGGGCTCAGGGGATAGGCGGAATGCATGCGGTTGCTGGTGTTGAATTAGCTCTCCGTGACTCCTCGGGTAGAAATTGGATTAGACGGGTTGATGGACAAACAGAGAGCATTGACGATGGACCCCGCGCTCACTATTCACTGCAAGAACCTGTTGGGCATTCGAATATTGAATCTTATTACTGATGCAATCGGAATTGATGACCCTGTTCTCTTGAGGTGAAAGGTTGACATGCCCGCAT
>NZ_JACZFQ010000175.1 GCF_014904755.1 Neoluteolibacter marinus | reverse complement strand
AGGTTCCTGCCGAGGGTGAGACCGGCACGTCGGCCGATACGTTGGTCGGATTTGGCCTCTTGATCTCCTGGATCGGCGGGACGGTTCTGGCATTCGTTGTCAATCGGAAATGGTTGCTTTGGTTGGCGCATAATTCGCGCCCAGGCCCTTGGTACGCGCAGGATCAGGGTGATTCCTCACTTCCGGCGCGTTCTTCGCCTACTGAGGCTGTCGACAACGCATTGGGGCGCATCGATGCGGGGGCCGCTTCGCCTGCGGCGGCAGGGCCGGAGTCTGAGCCTTCCGTGGCCTTCTCGCATGTGAATCCAGCGCGTGAAACAGTGCTCGTCGATCTCAATACCGCAGGGCGGGATATTCTTGTATCGCTCCCGGGTGTCGACCTCCCCTGGGCGGATCACATCATAGATGTTCGGCAGCGCACCGGTTCGTTCAGCAGTCCCCTCGATCTTGTGACTAGAGTTGGCATGCAGCCGCATGTCTTTGCAGGAATTCGTGATCACGTATTCGCTTCAGAATCGCGAACCGCAAAACACGATTCGTCTGCTGATGGTCGTCGTCTTGAGTTCTGACTCTCTTCTTCGTGTCGGACGCGTGATGCATGGCACCTCGGCCGAGGGGCCAGGTCTGCGTACTGCTGTTTGGGTGCAAGGCTGCAGTATTCAATGCAAAGGTTGCATCAATCCACATCTTTTCAGTATTCATGGAGGGCATTCAGTCGACCCTCAGGACCTGGTTGCGAAGGCGCTCGAGCGGGGGGTAGAGGGGCTGACCCTGCTGGGGGGTGAACCCTTTGATCAGGCACTCGCATGTGCAGCGCTTTCGCAGTATGCCAAGGGGGCAAATATGGGAGTGATATGCTTCACCGGATATTCGTATGAGTATCTGAAGCAGCAAAATTGTGCCACGGAACTTCTTGATGTCGTCGATCTTCTTGTCGATGGCCCATATATGGCGGATCGACCAGAGCGTGAGCGGGCTCTGATTGGTTCTACTAATCAGAGATTCATTCACCTTACCGATCGATACGCCGAATATGACCCTGTTGCTTCGCCTAATCGTGTAGAGTTTCGCTTGGGGATAGACGGTT
>NZ_JACZFQ010000174.1 GCF_014904755.1 Neoluteolibacter marinus | reverse complement strand
CGTGCGTCGGTGCAGGCAACGCAAAGCGCTGACCTTAGCTTCGCTGCACGCGCGTTGGACGCCGCGACGCTGACAGTGCGTGAAGATAAACTGCATGAACGTTATGACCGAACGGTTGAGAGGTACGAAGCTCTGGCGCGAAATGGACTGGCGGTGGGCGAGGCTCCGATACCATTTCCCGAGAGAACAACCCCGACAGTGCGCCGGATTCTGAGTGTTTTCCTTGACGATTGGGATAGGCGTCTAGGGCCGTTGCTGCCCGTCAACGAGAAGCTTCAAACCCTGCGGGAGGTGCTGGATGTAAAACTCGCACCTTCAGGAAAGCGTACAGCTATTTCCTCACGAGGCGGTCTTGAATTTTTCAACGCCTCCAACAGTCGCCTGCCGGTGTCGCGGCTGTCATCTGGTGAACAGCATCTGGTTGCATTATTTACGCTGCTTCTGTTTGCCGCAAAACCGGGGTCTCTGGTGCTTATCGACGAACCGGAAATTTCCTTACATGCAGCCTGGAAACATGCCTTCCTTTCGGACATAACGCGTGTCGCTGAAGTCGGCGAGCTGCAGATTCTTCTAGCCACTCACTCGGCAGGAATAGTCAATGGTCGCTGGGATCTGGCAGAGGAGTTGGTGCTCGCTGCTGACTTTGATGCGACCGAAGGTCTGGACCCCATTGGCCCTGATGACGAGGAATTCGATGAGTAGCTCGATGCGCGAGTTTGATCGCGTTGAAGACCGCCTGCGTCAGCACAGACAAGCTGAAGTCAGTCCCATTATTCTAGTTGAAGGCCCGACCGACATCCTACTGCTGAA
>NZ_JACZFQ010000173.1 GCF_014904755.1 Neoluteolibacter marinus | reverse complement strand
CAGCACATTTCACCAAATTTGATCTTTGCGGCCGACGGAAAGGGCAACGCCCTTCGTGCCGTAAATGCGCTCCATAATTGGGGGATCTCCGGAGTTCGTGCAGTAGTAGATGCCGACTTTGACGAAGCCTCGAGTGTTCAGTATCCACCCGGTGTCCTCTTTTATGAGAAGCGCGACCTAGAAGGCATGTTAATCTCTTTCGGAGTGCTAGGGGTAGTCCTAGAGCATCAGGGCTCGGCGGCTAAAATTAGGAAAGCGGGTGGCGCCACGGCACTG
>NZ_JACZFQ010000172.1 GCF_014904755.1 Neoluteolibacter marinus | reverse complement strand
TGGCCATGATCAGCTCGGCCGGCGGCATCGGCACGGCGGCGCTCTTCGAGAAGACCGCCCTCCCCGGGCCCACGCGCTGAGCCGGGAGCTCAGCCCCCGTACGTCTCCGGATCCACGGGGCGGACGCTGCGCGGCAGCTTCTCGAGTACCAGGCGGATTGTATACGTGGCGAACTTTTATCGTTTGAGCTAGCAAGGGTTCCTCGGCAAATAACGCCCGAATTTTTCATGGTCAATTAACATTGATTGCGGCGTTGTTATATTCGACACGCGGAGCCGCGTGCCACCCTTTTTATACTAGAACAGTAGAAATAAGTAGATTGAAAGATTTCTTGTGCCGCTACGATTTGAGGTACTCGGAGAGGTGACTTTGATCTACCATCTTAATCTTTGGGTGGCGACGTTTCCCTGGCCTTGAGGGGAGGTATAGTTTCCAAATAACAACCCCAATATCTTCAAACTGAATCATGGAGGCTGGAGAGTGATTGCTTTCGATTAGTTTATACGTGAATTTCGCAAATTCTTTTGAGTCAGTGGTGGGAGATTTTGAGCTCGCGAGGTCTGTCAGATCCATGCGAGCATCCACCCAGGATTGCATAATGTTCTGCGCCCACTGCCGCTGGTGCTTCAGGGCGGATGTGATTCTGGAATCGTCAACTATGTGCATAAGGGGAACGGTGGCCGAGGCAAATGTTCCGAAAGCAACACGGATATTTCTGGATTCATCCCCCGCGTCTATGCTCGTGTATTTATCAACAACTTGCATCGCCCAGCGAGGAGTGCGGTCTTGGTCATAAGACCTCGTATGTTCCTCAAGAATCAAGCTTCCGATGACATCGAGATTTTGTTTTGCCTCCCAGTAATTTAGTACGTATTCCATGATTTGAGTCTGGGTCCAGATTTTTTGTGCCCGTTTTCCAGATATGACAATATTCGCAATCGAAACAATTAGCGCGAGGAGTGATATTACGATTGGGGCTGAAGCCACAATGTCCTTTCGTTGAGGATCAGTCAGTATATTTGATTCAAAATGTACAAAGTTTGCAAAAAGATACGTTCGTAGCATTTCAATTTCAGCGGAGTTGACCCCCGTACGTCTCCGGATCCACAGGG
>NZ_JACZFQ010000171.1 GCF_014904755.1 Neoluteolibacter marinus | reverse complement strand
CGGTCAGCTTCTCATGCGGTGTCGCCCACCCCAGGGTCTGACGAGGCCGCCCATTGAGCACGTCCTGTGTCTCGGCGAGATCCTCATCCGTGATCTCGTTGAAGTTCGTGCGCTTGGGATAGAAGTCCCGGATCAGCCCGTTCGTGTTCTCGTTCGTGCCCCGCTGCCAGGGCGAATGCGGATCACAGAAGAACACCTTGCAGTCGGTGGCCATCGTGAAGCGGGCGTGCTGGGCCATCTCCGTGCCCTGATCCCAGGTGATCGTGCGCAGCAACATGGCCGGCAGGGCCTGGATCATTCGCTGCAGAACCTCGATCACCGTCGTGCTGTCTCGCACCCCGGGCAGCCGCCCCAGCAGCACGTAGCGGGTCGTGCGCCCGGAACGCAGGGCCTTCACGACCGCCAGCTCGTGCCGCAGCCCGGTCTTTCCCTGGACGTAGAGCGCCTGATAGATCGTCTCGTGCGACACCTGCATCTCCTCCTGACCGGGAAAGTCCTGCTTCAACCGGGCCGAGATCTGAACCGGTGACCAGCGATGACTCAGCCCGGCCACGACCTCAGCACGCAGCCTCGGATTGGACTCCAGTCTGCCCGGGCGCG
>NZ_JACZFQ010000170.1 GCF_014904755.1 Neoluteolibacter marinus | reverse complement strand
CGGGCGCGGTCGTCGTCGTGCGCTGCGCGCCTGATAGTGCGCGAGGCGGGCGTCGTACTCGTCCTTGCCCCAGAACCTGGTGCGGTGAGCTCGGATCTCTCGAGAGATCGTGGAAGGACTCACCCCGAGCTCCCGGGCGATCCGACGAATCGACAACGGCTCGGGCAGAGTCCTGGCCGCGTGGATGTACGACCGATCCGAGAAGGTCAGACGCCGGTAGGCCCGGGACGGATCCACGACCGGGTCAGTCTCTGGGAATTCAACGGCAAGGCCTCCGGGAGGCCCTGGATGCAGTTCCATGCCCGCAATCCTGGCCCACCGCTTGATCGTGGTCAGGCTGTTCCCCGTCGCGTTGGCGATCTCTGGGCCGGTGCGCCCGTCGAGGAACAGGTGCAGGACTTCCTGACGGGCTTTCCAGGGGACCTTCTTAGCCAAGGCAGCCACCTCCAGCTGTGTGTGGAGGTGTTGCGCTAGTTGTACTGCTCGGGGACGTTGATCAATCGTGAGAACGG
>NZ_JACZFQ010000169.1 GCF_014904755.1 Neoluteolibacter marinus | reverse complement strand
GGCATCCGTGCGGGCGGCGAACGTGTCGCGCACCCGAGTATCCAAGGCCGGGTATCGGACGTTCGCGTTGTCGTCGTTGCCGGAGGTCTGCCCCACTGAGTACGGCGGGTTGCCGACGATGACTCGGATGTCGAGCTTCTTCTGCGCCTTGGCACGGGTGTTGTTGGTGGGGAAGACGGTCTCGTCCTGGAGGTCTCCGTCCTCCGTGAGCTGGAAGGTGTCCGTCAGAACGATCCCGTCGAAGGGCTCGTAGTCCTCCGCCGCCGGCTCGACCCCGTGGGTCTGCGCCTGGAGATCGTGGAATGTCGTCTCGATGTTGATGGCTGCGATGTAGTAGGCCAGCAGCAGGATCTCGTTCGCATGCAGCTCGGAGGCGTACTTTCGCGCCAGATCAGCCGGGTTGATCAGCCCGGACTGCAGCAGTCGGACGATGAACGTGCCCGTCCCCGTGAAGGGATCGAGGACATGCACACCCTCGTCGCTGAGCGCCCGGCCGAACTCCTGCTTCAGCACGTCATCCACGGAACGCAGGATGAAGTCGACGATCTCCATGGGTGTGTAGACCACGCCCATCGCATCAGCTGCGCGGGGGAAGGCGTTGGTGAAGAAGCTCTCGTAGAGCTCCGTGATGATCTTCTGCTTGCCCTCGGCGTTGTCGATCCCTGCTGCCCGCAGGCGCACCGACTCGTAGAACGACTCGAGCGACTCGGCCTCGGCTCCCACGTTCATCGCGGTGAGGGAGTCGACCATCTGATCCATCACACGGGAGACGGGATTGTGCTCGGTGAAGGCGTAGTCCTCGAAAAGAGCATCGAAGACGGGCTTGGTGATCATGTGCTGAGCAAGCATCTCGATCGCGCCGTCGCGCGTGATCGACTCGTTCAGGTTTCTGCGCAACGCATCCAGGAACACCTCGAAGTGCTTCGAAGCCGCAGAGCCCTGGTCATCGACCAGTGCGGTGATCCGCATGATGTGGTTCTGCGCGATGACCGCGATGTCCTTGGCCCACTGGTCCCAGTACGTGCGCGAGCCGACCTTCTTGACCATGCGCGCGTAGATCGCATCCCGCAGCTCGTCCATCTGGGACAGTCGCAGATCGAAGGCTCCCTGGGATCCCGAGGTCGAACCTGTCTCGGTGCCGTC
>NZ_JACZFQ010000168.1 GCF_014904755.1 Neoluteolibacter marinus | reverse complement strand
GATGGCATGACGAATTGGAACCGCCCGGTGCGGATCCGCATGCCGGGTGGTGTGGGGGGTGACGGTTAGAGCCCGTCACCTACCCGATTCGGCTTCTTTGATGTTTGGTGCGGGCACTACTTTGTAGGGGCGATCCACGATAATCTTTCCCCAGTAGCCGAGACCAATCTGGTCTAGGTCCTTCGGTGCCGAGTATACAAGGAAGACACGAATCGGATCCTCGTTCTTCCAAGTGATCGGACCAATCAAATGTTCACCACTCTGATCCTCCATCAACGTGCCGTCCTCCTTCAAATAGACCTGGTAGGCCCCTCCTCCGTAGCTCCGTGCCTTCTGGGCACGCCCGTCTATCAGTTCGACTCCGGCTAGTCCGAATCCAAGCTTGTGATTCTTGAAGGTGACATCGACGACGATCAGCTTCTCGTTGTCCTGCGGGGTGGCTCTGTAAAACTCAGTGCGCTCTGTCACGCTGTGAACGATCACCTCAGCATCATCGAGTCCGGCGGCCTGCTTGCCAGCGATGTCGCGGACGAGGTCCTGCATCGCCGGATCAAGATCACGAATGTCGATCTCCTCCTTGTCCTGCGCCACTGAACTAGACGAGGCACCGAGTGCTCCAAACGTCAGAAATGAAAGGATGCGCCGAATCATGATTTTTTTGCCGAACGTCAGAGGAATGGCGTCGCGACCCCCATGGCGGCGGCACCGATTCCGTTGCCGGTCTTTACCACCCTGAGCGGAGCGCAACAAGGCCGCGGTCAAGCGTCGCCATCTCCGGCTTGTTAGCTCTTGATTATGCGGGTGAGGTCCAGGCAACTCGCCGGGCGTCACTCGTCTGTGACCAATCCAGTCCGGGCAGCTCGCCACTCCTCCCAAGCGTTCTCTGGGTCGATGTCGTCGTATCCCCGTCGCTCATCAACCGCCGCGCGTTGCTCTGGAGTCAGGACCCGGGCAGGTGCTTCGTCTCGAATGGTTTCGACTTCCTCCTTCGTGAGCGGCGATCCCTTTGCTCGCTCTCGATTGAGGAGCGTGGCGACCAGTGACGGAATATGGGTGATGATGAGGCGATCTCCCATTTTCTTGAGCTAACAGTATTTATTAACCCGGTGAGCATATCGGTTTTCGAGCTGCCCACCCGGACTTGATTGAACCGCATCCAAGCTTGGAAAGCACTGGCT
>NZ_JACZFQ010000167.1 GCF_014904755.1 Neoluteolibacter marinus | reverse complement strand
GATGGCATGACGAATTGGAACCGCCCGGTGCGGATCCGCATGCCGGGTGGTGTGGGGGGTGACGGTTAGAGCCCGTCACCTACCCGATTCGCTATTGATTTTCGCGAGTAGGCGTCGACCTGCCTCTAAATGCCCCATAAGAAAGGTTCTGGCTGTCCGGACTGCGCGGGATCGATCCCAGTCCCACTCATCATCGATCAAGTAGACTTCCTGCCGGGTCTCCGTCATCTCGGTCCACGCGCAGAGGCAAAATCGCTCGTACATGAGCCGCAGAATCTCTGCCAGCGAGTCCCCGTGATCGATCAATCTGACGGCCATTGCGCCAAGGAACTCCTGATCGGAGGCCGCCTCATCGTCGGGTGCTGCCGGAATCAGTTTGAGCAGATCGTGTGCTGACGAGCGTGGTGACGTAGAAATCTCAATCAGCCAATACGGCGGTTCATCGAGCCGCATGATCCAGGCATCAGCCCACTCGACGGCGTCTGATGCGTGAATAACTCCAAGCGCCAACCCGATGGCCAAGTCACGCGCTTCGGGGGTCTTCATTTTGGAGCGAACGTCGAAGCGCTGCCGAACCGACCACCATGGCGGCCAGCGCGATTCACTGAAGGCTTTCTACCACCTGAACTGAAACGTAACAAGGCCGCTTAAAGGGGTCGGTCAGACGCGGCTTGTTCGGCTTCTTGTTCCCTGCCTAACTACTCGTTGAGCCTGCCAGAAACGAAAAGATGGGTCACGAACATGATCGCACCCAAAATCATCGGCACGGTCACGCCGCCATACATCAGCTTAGCGTGCAAATCAGGTCGCAGCTGAAATCCGCTCGGAATGTCCCCAATCTTGAAGAGTATGCCCACAGAAATCACGACACCGATCCAATAGAGCACCCGCCTCTGAATCGCTCCCCAGCTGATCGCCACGAGAATCAGTCCGATAATCAAACCGGCGAATCTCATGTGTGGGACATCACGAACCACGATGAACACGCAACTCAAGGCAAACAGGCCGGTTCGAATCCGTCCTAGGAATGCCGGCACCGACTTCGACTCTAGCTGTGCTTCCTTTGGAGGCTCGTATGGATCCATATTTCCTGCCGAGACCCTATGGCTGCGACTTGAAGCAGTCGGCCGCCACCGGGTTGGGTTCGGGGTTTGGAAAGAGGTGCCGTGTCTGGTTCAAAT
>NZ_JACZFQ010000166.1 GCF_014904755.1 Neoluteolibacter marinus | reverse complement strand
AGCAAGAAGTTATTGATAAATCCCTCGGCGACGCCGTGTTCCAGGACCTGGAGTCCGATCTGGAGTCGCTCAACTTTTTGAGCGACATATCGCACGAAATATCAACCCCTCAGGGCTGGGATGAGTTGCACGAAAGACTCCAGCCTGGACAGATCGTTCGCATAACTGCGCCTGCGACGCTATTCCACCCCACTCACCTATCGACCACCATTTTGAATTTGGCAACTGCAGCCGATGGAATCCATCAAGTAATGGAGAGTTTCGAATCGGATAGAGAGCCAGCACAATCAGTGGCTCCGACCGCCAAGAAAAAGAATCGAAATGACACGGCAAGGCGCGGAGGACCCACGACTCCACCTGATCCCTCCTTGCCAGAGACACAACTGCCAAATATTGAGACTATCCTTTATCTCGACGCACCTCGAGAACTGCTCGCAGGAATGATCAGAGCCACACGGGGAATTTTTGGCGACGGGATTCATCTGCACATGCGCCCGACAGGCACGACAGGACCAATAATTAGCGCCCGTCTTGAAGAAGGCAGACGGTTTTTCGATTCCCAGCCCGATGTTCTTTTATCCAGGTATGGATTAGTACCACAAGAATTCACGTTAGTGGGGATTTTGGGTCAGCTAGGCTCTAATCTAGCCTCGACTGAAGATGCAAATATGAGCAAGTCAGATAACGCACTGATTCGTGCTGGCTTCGTCGATATGATCGCAAAATTTTTGGGAGAATCAGCTGGACTGGTTGACATGCCTGCTGACCCTGGGTTTTCAATCACTCCGCTGGCAGTATATCGAGGAATTCTCGGGTGAACGCAGGATTT
>NZ_JACZFQ010000165.1 GCF_014904755.1 Neoluteolibacter marinus | reverse complement strand
GTGTTTCGTTGAGGCGAGGATGCGAAATAATCCCTTGAGGTCTCGACAGTCAGGTCAGCGAAGTGTCATGCTCACAAATTCTGACCTAAGACACTAATTGTTTGTGCGGCAGAAATTCTACGAATAATTGTCTGCGATGAAATTCAACCAAGAAGGCGGCCCCAACATGGGTGAGGGACAGCATTTTTGAAGACCAAGAAATCTGGGGGCTACAGATGGACGCTTCAGGCATTGATCGCACTGTTGCTCATAGTTCTGGCAACCCTATTTATACTTCGGGTTATGAGTGCTAGCGACGTTGCTGCGCTGTCAACCCCCCTCCTTGC
>NZ_JACZFQ010000039.1 GCF_014904755.1 Neoluteolibacter marinus | reverse complement strand
CTCTGCTCTCTGCTCTCTGCTCTCTGCTCTCTGCTCTCTGCTCTCTGCTCTCTGCTCTCTGCTCTCTGCTCTCTGCTCTCTGCTCTCTGCTTTCAGCTTTCAGCTTTCAGCTTTTCTCCTCACCACCCTCCCCCGGCTCCCCGGCATCATCGCCCGGGCTGCGCCGAACAGGACCAGCGCCGCGATGGCGAAGGCGAGATGACCCGCCGTATCGTGGACGGCCTGCGCCGCATCCGGGCCCTTTGAGAAATGCACCACCGCCAGGTACCAGGCGCGGCCGACATTGCAGGCAAGCGCGGCGAGCAGCCCGACGCCGACCAGCAGCAGCCGGCCGGGCCAGCGCAACCACAGCAGCTCGCCGAAAAACAAGGCCGCCATCACCAGGCTCTGGATCGAGCGGATCCCGCTGCACCCGTCGGTCACCTCGCAGACCTGGCCTCCCAGCACCAGGCGCTCGCCCAGCTGCTGCACCGGTTGGCCATCGAGCAGGAAGGCCTCCCGGGTCAAACCGATCACGCCACCGGTCAAGCTCCGCACCAGCGCCTGCTCCACCTGCCAGGGATAGGGCACCGCGCTCAACGCGAAGATCGTCACGGGAACGAAGAACCACGACACCTTCCAGCCCCAGCTCCGCGCCACCAGCCAGTGGGTGAGCGCCGTCAGCAGGATCGCATGCAGCAGGACCGGCGGCCGCCACGTCGGATCGCCGATCTCCACCATCCGCAGCGGGATCATCAGCAGCAGGTAGAGACCAAGGACGAACCATGGGAAAGTGGCCGGTGGCCGGTGGTCGGTGGTCAGTTCTTTGCCATCCGCTTTGCCCCATGCCCCATGCTCCCTGCCCTCCGCCATCCTCCTCCACGCGAACAGGACCGCCAGCGGCGCCACGATGAAACCATACTCATAGTACAAGCCGTCCCGCCACGAGGGGACCAGGCACCAGAAGAAGTGCAGCCAGAGGATTAGAAGAGTTAAAGGCACTTGTTGTCGGTTGTCGGTTGTCGGTTGTCGGTTGTCGGTTGTCGGTCGTCGGTCGTCGGTCGTCGGTCGTCGGTCGTCGGTCGTCGGTCGTCGGTCGTCGGTCGTCGGTTGTCGGTT
>NZ_JACZFQ010000038.1 GCF_014904755.1 Neoluteolibacter marinus | reverse complement strand
CAACGGACAACGGACAACGGACAACGGACAACGGACAACGGACAACGGACAACGGACAACGGACAACGGACAACGGACAACGGACAACGGAAGCCACGGACAACCGGCTCACTCACGCGGCTTCCACTTCTCCGCGTTCTGAATCATGCTGCCAAGCTTCGCGCCGACAATCAGGTAGCGATCGATCAGATCGCGGAACTCTTCCTCCGACAGATAGCCCGAGTCCAATCCCGTCTGAACCCAGTGCCTCGTTTCAGCCGCTTCGCCATCGGAGTCGGTGAGCTTTGAAGCGAAATGCGCCGGATAGCGGCGCTTGTGCCAGCCTTCCGCAATATTCGCCGCTACCGATCTGGACGATCTCCGAATTTGATCGGTCAACGAATAAATCTCCTCCTTTGGAAATCGCCTCGTGAGCGCAAAAATGTCCCGTTGCAGAGCCAGTGCCAACTGGTACACCTCCAAGTCCTCGAATTGCCTCACAATCATAGCAGCAGCCTTCAACGGACAACGGACTACAGACAACGCCGCAAAGCGGCACAGAGGCCAGAAACCCGGACCGACAACCGACAACCGGTCGTCAGACCGCCGGCACCCCGCCGACCGTCGCACCCGCCGGCACATTCTTCACCACCACCGCGCCCGCCATACAACGGCTCCCTTCGCCCATCGTCACGCCGGGACCGACGAACGCATGCGCTCCGACCCAGCAGCCGTCGCCGATCTCGATCGGCCGGGTGATCAGATCGAAGGTCTCCTTCGAAAAATCGTGCGAGCCCGTGCAAAGATAAGCCCGCTGGGAAAGACAGGCATTCGTTCCGATCTTCACCCGCTCCAGCGACAAGATCCCGACCTCGTCGCCGATCCATACATGATCCCCGCACTCGAAGCGCCACGGAAAGGTGATGTTCACCCGCGAGCGGATCACCACGCGGTTCCCGATCTTTGCCCCGAAGGCCCGCAGGGCCGCGACCTTCAGCGCCGACGGCACCGGGAACCAAGCGGCGAACAACAGGCTGCGTACCAGCCACCACAGGCCTTCCTTCCACGCCGGGGCTCCGCGTGAAAAAGCGTCGTTGTTGTATTTCGCGAGATCGATCATCGGGATTCAATGCTGAGACTTGCAACCATGTCGCCCCAGGCAACCTGGCCCCAAGGCAGGACCACCTCATTTTAGGGTCGCTTGGAGATTGGGGATCGCGCGGCAGCGCGGGTAGGGCCGACCGCCCCCGGTCGGCCGCGAGTCGGAAAAGTGGCTGGCCGCCAGGACCGTTCCGATCGGCCGGGGACGTCCGACCCTACCGCTTGCAACCATCCAGGCGAGGAGGCTCTGACCGCGCAATCGCGCCCGTGACTCCCTCACTCCGACGGACCACCGGCAGCCAGATTATCGACCAGAGCGCTCAAAAGCCGGCCAACCCCGTCCATCCTGGACGCCTCGGGTAGCGCACAGGAACGGGCCCACCCCGCCAGGATCGAAGGCTCCCGCAACACCTCGCGAACGGCCGCCGCGATCGACGCCTCGTCGACGACCTCGAGGACCTGCCCGCTCCGGCCATCATCGACGATCCGCGCGCAGGAACTCGAGGTTAAAACCGGGAGTCCGGCCGCCAGCGCCTCCACTTGGGTCAGCCCGAAGCCATCCGAATGCGTCGGCAGGACAAAAAGGTCGGCGGCGTCGAACAGGGCGCCCACATCTTGTCGCGGCACGGCGCCCCGCCAGAAGACATTGTGCAGATTTGCAAAGCGATCCGGAACCGGAGGTCCCGCGGGTCCCACCAGGTGAAGCTCCACCGGCTGATCCGCCAGCCGGGCCATAGCCCCGAGCAGCTCCGCCACGCCCTTCCGCAGGTTCACTTGCCCCAGAAACAACAGGCGCAGCGGCCGTGCCGGCGTGAATCGTTCCGGATACCGGCGCCGCGAGGCGGACCGTTCCGGCGCTTCGTAAGGGATCGGGACCACGTGTAACCGCTCCGCCGGAACCCCTTCCGACCGCAAGGCTTCGTAGCTCCATCCGGAGTTCACGACGATCGCATCCGCCATTTCCCACTCCTCCCTCAGGTTTTCATGGTACCCTGGCGGAGCCGCCGCCTGGAATCCGGCGAAACCGGGGTGGCGTTCCACCAGACGGCGGACCATCCGGTCTTCCACCGGCCCCGGATCGATCTGCCCCAGCACGGTCTTCCAGCCCCTCCGGCGCGCCCAGCGGAACAATTCCCGAGACGCATAACTGTAACTGAACAGCACGCCGCCGCCCGGATCACCGATGCCACTCGAGTGGTCAAAACGTCGCGCCATCAACTTCAGGGCCTGGCGCTGGAAATGCTCATTGCGGGCGAGGATCGGATCCCAGTGATTGCCCACCTTCGACCGGACCCGCCATTCGAAAGCAAGGGTCGCAGCGTTGGCATGGAGAACCTCCGCGGCGGCCAGGTCCGGATGCCAGCGCCCGCTCATCCGGCGGCCCGCGGATCCGGGGAGGCGGAACCCGTGGTCCCACCAGAAATCGGTCACCAACGCACGCAGGCGCCCGGCCCGCTTCAGGGCCCGGGCGAAGGCATAGTGGTCCCGCGCCCCGAGCTGGGCGACAACCACCGGCGGATGATCAGCAGTCCTTGGGTTCAGAAAAGAAAAGGGTCATGGGCTGGCCCACGCGGGCACCCCGTGGATCACGGCATACCCGAGACGCTTGCCGCGCTCACGCAGGCGAAGCTGGAAGTTCTCCCACGCCGACCGCTCTTCGGCCGGCGTGGTGCAGACGGAAAATTCAAGCTCCGGCATCACCTTGCGGAAACAGGAAAGTGCCCGTGCCGCATGATAATCCGAGGTGACGATCACCACCCTGCCATAGCCGCCTTGCCTCAGCATCGGAGCCGTGTTGGCGGCGTTCTCGTAGGTCGTGCGGGCCTTGCCCTCGTGGATCAGCCGCGATGCCGGCACGCCGCGCGCCCGCAGGTCCTGGATCGTGTAACCGCCATCGCCGGTAACGATCACCGGCGTCCGGCGACGGAGCCACAAGCGGTGGCTGATTTCCGCCCGCTCCCGGGTATTGCCACCCAGCACCACCTGCACGTCGAAGTCTCCCGGAGGCCCGCCCGCCACGGTCACCGGAACGGAACTCACCAGCCCGCCAAGCGCCGCGGCCAGCAACAAGCCCATCGCAATGATCCGTCGCCGGCGCTGTTTCATGATTCAAGGAAGTGCCGCGGAAGGCCGGCCGACCCGGCACTGTGGGTGAGGCGAAGAACTTTGACCGCGATTTCCACCGAAGACCGCAAAGTTCGCGAAGGATTCTCGGACATCCCCTTCTCGGCATCTCGCTCCCATTGTTCGAGCAATTGCAACAACGTGTGCTTCGTCCCCTCTGTAACTTCGCGCTCTTTGCGCCCTGCTTTTCATCCATCCCACCACCAGCGATCAGCCTGCCACCTCCTGGTAGAACGCCTCCATCTTGCGCGCGATCCCCTCCCAGCCGAAGTCCGCCGCCATCCACTCGCGGCCGCTCCGTCCCATTTCGCGAAGTCCGGACGCTTCGACCCGAGTGGCCTCGTCCAACGCCGCCCCCAGCGCCGCGGCATCCGGTTCCACCCACCAGCCGCAGCCATGGTCCCGCAGTCCCTGCCACGGTGCCGCCGTGGTCGTGATCACCGGTACCCCGCAGGCCAACGACTCGGCCACCACGATGCCGAAATTCTCGCTGTGGGTCGGCAGCACGAACAGGTCCGCCGCGGCCATCGCACGCCACTTGTCGTCGCCTTCCAGGGAATTCGCGAAGCTCCAGCAATCCGTCAGCCCCGCTCCTGCCACCAAGCGCTCGACCTCGCCGCGATGCCCGCCTTCATCCGGCCCCACCACCCGCATCGACCACCCCTCCGGCCGGACCCTGGCCCACGCCTCGACCAGCATCGGCAGCCCCTTCTTCGGATGGATCCGGGAAAGGAACAGCGCAGTCCTATGGAGAGCGGGTTTGCAACCCGCTTCTTCAAAACCAAAACCGTTAGGAAGCCCTCCCGCTTCGCAACCCGCTTCTTGAGAATCAAAGCGGGTTAAAAACCCGCTCTCCAGAATGGGCACCGTCACGCCATTCGCGGCAACCACCATCGGTGCCTTCAATCCCAGCCGGCGCAGCTGCCTTGCCTCGCTGTCCGCGGTCGCGTGAAGACCCGCCGCCGCTTGCAGGTCCCGCTTCTGGTACAGCCACCACGCCGCCCGTTTCTTCCACTTCTTGTGATTCAGCGCCCAGGGTTCCAGCATCCCCCGCGGGCTGGCGATGCGGGGAATGCCGCGCGCCGCGCAGGCTTTCGCCACCTGCCGGTGACAGGGCAGCCAGATCCCGTGGTCGTGGACCAGGTCCGGCCGCCCGAAGGAATCCAGGGCCTGTTCGAACTCCCCCGGAAGCAGCTGCATCCTTTCCACCGCATCGCTCGCGAGATCCGCGACCCGCCATGTTCCGGCTCCATGGTCCATCCCCGGGGCCCACAGCCCCACTTCATGCCCCAGCCCGGACTGCGCCAGGGCAAGCTGCGGCACCGACCGCGCCGGTCCACCCGTCGCGGGGTCAAGGGAGGCCAGGGTGTGAATGATTCTCACGATGCTCCCGGTCTAAATGCTCGCCGGAATTTCACTCCGCCCCCGGCTCCCGGACCGGTGATCTCCGGTGCCATCTTGCTCCCCCCCTTCTTCGGCCTTCTCAAGACGGTGGCCCGCTTCCGGCCTCGTGCCTTAGGTGACCGCCGGTCCCGTCCCGCCCAGGCCACAGCCCCTCCCAATCCTATCATCAACAAAGGAAACGACTGGACAAAGAGACTCTGGATCAACTCAAACAGGATCAAAATTGCCAGCAGGAATCCCGTGGTCCCGCGCTCCTTCACCCGCCACATCACCCAAATCCCCCCAAGATAAACGAGCAGCACCCCGGGCAGACCGGCATCAAAGGTGACCTCGAGGATCTGGGAGTTCAGCGGCAGCAAATCACCGTAAAACCCGATTCCGGCACCCGAGCCATACTTGTCGTTGAGGACGCGGTAGTAGCGGCCCATCCCGAGCCCCGAAATCGCAAGCTCCGGGCTGGTCTTGAGCAGATCTTCGGCGAAGAACTCTTGCCGGTAGACCTTCTGGGCGTCGAGACCGAGTTCCATTTCCTTCTCACGGCTCTCCATGAGATCCTTCTGGGTCACCAGATAGTTTCCCACGGTATCCGCCATGAAAATTGGCACCAGACAGGCGATGATTGCAACCCCCACCCCGTACTTGAACCCCCGGGTTGAAATCAACAGGAAGGCGGGAAGCCATAGCAGCAGCGCGATGAGATACGAGGTGGAAAAGGTCAGGAACGAAACCAACAGGACCACAACGCCCAGCGCCTGAAGACCGTGCTTCTTCGTCAGGTCCCGCTCCCGCGCCGCCAGGTACAGCAAGCTGATCGTCCCCGCCAACAAGACGAGACCCAATCGCTTGGGTTCATCGGCGAACCCGTTGATACGGAATCCACCCTCCGACATCGACCCGGCTCCCACTCCCCCGGCCGAATAGATGATGCCCCGGTAGGGTAGCCCCGCCTTGTGGGCCAAGACCTGGTAGCACGCGTAGCCAGCATGCACCACACCGGCGAGGGCGAAGCCCTCGAAGAGCCGCCGGACGCCGGACTTGCCACGGGAAAACTGCCACGCGAAGCCACAGAGTATCAGCAGATTCACATAATTGAGCGAACGGATCACCGGCCTCACCCCGGAATCTCCGATCAACAAAGCTCCCAGCGTCGAGAGCAGGATGATTCCGAAACCCGCGGCGAGCCCCTTCGCCAAAGGGCCTTGGAATGGTGTCTTGCCGGAATAGAACCACCAGCCACCGATTACAAGTGGCACCAGGCGCCCGGGCGTAAGCTGCGAAAGCAGCGGAATGAAGAAGTCGACCGTCACCAGGAGTGGCAGGTACAACAGCAGGTCCCGCGGACGAACCAACAGGAGATACGCCGACCAGCCGACCGCCAGCGCCACCACGATGTAGTCGATGATACCGTGTCCAAATACCATGCGAATCAGCTTTTCACGGTTTGTTCCTTCCCGATCACGTCCAGGTAGAGGCGGGACAGCTCGTCGCCCGCCTGCCTCCACCGGAATTGCTGCCGGATCTCGTGAGCCACTCCCCGGGCATCGTCAGGCCACAGTCCGGCAACCACATAGTGCCGGACTGCCCGCGCCAGATCCTCCACCTCGCTGGGCACCAGCACACCCTCACTGGCCCGGCAGATCTCTGGCAAAGCCCCGGCCGGACAACCCACCACCGGGATGCCCGCCGCCGCGGCGTCGAGCGCGGTCATGCAAAACCCCTCTTCCGTCGAGGGCTGGACGTAGAGGTGAGCCTGGGAATAGTAACCCACCAGATCGTCAAAGGGCACCGCCCCCTGGACCCGGACTTGCTCACCCAGTTTGCGATGGGCGATATCGCGGCGGATCGAGTCGTGATAATGCGGCACCCGCGCCGGAGGCCCCACCAGTTCCCACACGAACGCCACGCCCATCTCGCGCAGCCGCGCCGCTACCGCTGGGATCAGGTGCTGCCGCTTGTGCGGTACCCACCCTCCCACCGTGAGCAAGCGCACAGGCTCGCCCGCTGCGGGAGCCCGGCAGGACGGCACCTCGACCCGTTCCAAGAGCTCGCCGGAACACCCGTGCCCGATCACTTCAATCCGGGCATCCGGCCGAACCTCGCGCAAGGACGCGGCGGCCATCCCGCTCGGAACCACCCAGGCATCGTAGTCGTGGCGACTCAATCTTGCCCGGTTCTTCGCCGCCACCAGCTTCAGGCGCAGCCGGTCTTTGATTCGCGGCAGCCGCCGATCTCCCGGCCAGGATCGACCACACTCTTGTGGGGGCACATTGTGAATGGTCGTGACCACCCGCACCCCGCGGTTCTGCAGTCCCGCGGTGTCGAGGGTCTCATTGACGAAGAGGCCGAAGAGCACGTGAACGATGTCGATCCTCCCCGCCTCCGCCATCCTGAGCGCGCGATCCGATGCATCACGACAGAACCGGTAACGCGCCTCCCGGTCCGGATCGCCGGCTGCCGGCCACGCGGCAGGAACCCGCGTCACGGTATAAGGCAGGTCCTCGGGATCCTCATCGCCATCGCCGGGGACCAGCAACTCGATTTCATGCCCGAGTTCCAGCAGCGCCTTGCAGGTCTGCTGCACGTACTCGACCGTCCCCCCCACCCGCGGATGGAAGTGCTCGCTGATGCACAAAATCCTCATGACAGGTACTTCGGTCCCTCCTTGATCTTCCGTCCCGCGATCCGCCATGCCTTAAGGTAGCGTCGGAGAGCCGTCGTCCAATGTTTCCAAGGTGTCCGTGGGCCCTTCGGGAACACGAAATAGCGCAGCGACAAGGCGAGATACTCCGGCCATTGGGAAAGCGGAATCTGTCGCCGCAAAAGGTAGAGATCCCCGACCATGTGGTGGAGAGCCTTGATCGTCTCGCCCTGCTGCCAGGATCGAATCCCCCCTTCTGCACTACCGATGTGCACCAAAGACGCAAATGGATCGAAGATTAGCCGCCCACCATTCCGGGTTAGCCTTAAACCAAAATCCGCCTCTTCCCGATGAGCCCCCTTTTCATACTGCTCATCCATGCCGCCGCAGGCTATAGCTTCCTTACGTCGCACCGAGAGATTGTTCGACCTCCCGACCCGCAGCCATGCCTGACAGCCCTGATTCGAGGGGAAGTAGGCCCAGCCAAGCCCGATGTTTCTAAAGAAACGATGACGATCATAGTGGACATCTTGCCCGACGTCAGGTGCCGAACCCGCAACACCAACGACATCTGAATCTCTATAGTGTCGAAGGTGCTTTACGAGAAATTGCGAATCTTTAATGATTACATCGTCATCGATAAATAACACCACATCTCCTTTTGCTTCGCGCAAACCATGGTTTCTCGCCGCAGACGCAGAAGGCTTGACTTGCGAAAAATACCGAAGTTTACCCCAAGAGCAACCCACTGGGTTGCGTCGTTCAACGGGAGTCTGATCAATGACCAAAATTTCACTTTCGCAACCGGATTGCGAAAACAGCGCTGTGATCGTCTCAGTGAGACAATCGTAGCGATCATATGTTGGTATTACTACTGATATATACCCAACACATTTTGATCCAGCACTCATTCCGAATTTCTATTATCTCTATTTTATATATCGATCCCCAATCCCCCCCCTGACTCCAACCATCAAACATAGAATAAACCCCGCCAGAAGCGCACATCCTTTTAACCGATCGGACCTCCTCATCCAGTGATCCAAAAAACCATATTTCACTCATCCTTCCATATGATATTTTTAACAAATGCACGGGATTTCACGATGCCAATTTTCGGCCGAATGCGATCCTAGGCACGACCCTCATTCGAGAAATAGCTTATTAAACAGAAACTATCAACTGCCAAATTAATTTACAAACGAAGACTCCTCATAACACCTGGTTCAAGCAGAGATCTATTTACAAAAAGAAAGTCCACTTGAACAATAATTGGACCGATCGAATGGATTTCTCCAATCTGTAGTGGGAGAAAGCCAATATCACCCATCCGCTCGATATATCTAGCAATGTTAGGCGCCCCCGTGTTATATTCCAGTATAGGTAGTTCCATGAGAACCCATTTCGCGCCTCGGAAAGTGAGCACTCCACCTTCAATCACATCGAGCTCCGAGCCCTGAGTATCTATCTTGATGAAATCCGGCTGTGGCAAACTATTTGTTTCCGCTAGGCTGTCAAGGCTCGACGCCTTGGTTGCAACGGGTTCGGTGCCATCATACTGCGGTGTGACTTCTTTGTAATATGAACCTCCGGTTGAATCTGTATTTTCGCCAGTCGCATAGAACTGGACCTCGCTAACTCCTGGCTTCGAGAGGACTCCAATAAAATGTTCGAGCCCGGTATTCGCGAGCTCCTTGGCGTGGGTGGAATTCGCTTCAAACAATACTATCCGGACATCAGGCATGATCTCCGCTAAAGATTGCGCCCACCTCCCCTTATGCGCACCTATATCATATACCGTTTTGATATTCCCCTCTTCGTAATATCGCAATAGCCGCCACTTGATCCGAGAATGGAGCACGACATTTAGACTTATTTTTTGGTATATCCGATAGCGCACGGATCGCAAGATACGACGTATCGAGGCGCGACCACTCTTTCTCTGGCTTGTTGATCTGGAATTTGACATTTTGATCTTAGTTGTTTAAATTTCACGTTGAATTGATCGCTGGACCAAATTATCTCTTACTCGATTTTACTCGCGACTTATGAACCTCCATTGACCAACTTATCAATGACATCTCGACGAAAATCCTCCTTCCAAGAGAGCTTGTGAACGAAACTGTGTCGAATTATGCTAAGGTCAGCATGGTCTGGATCCCGTCCGAGTATCTGAAGCTTGAGGAGGCGGTGGCTAGGGGTTGCGCTAAAATTCGGTGTTTTCGCCCATTCCTCTCGGAAAGCTCTTGAACGCCAGCACAACCATTCGAACGAGAAATCGTGCCAGTAATAGAGATTCGTGGAGCGGCGACGACCGCTCCAGAATTGTTCTGTAGCTTCCAGCCAGCGCCGGATGATCAGAGCACCAGGCTTGCTGGCAAGAAACCAATTTGACAACACTCGTCCCGGCCGAGGCGCCCGAAAGGCAAAGAAATCAGCCTGCAGCATGATCGAAGGCATCCAATTGTTCAGAGGTAGATTGCAGATTGAGGTTGCATCAGCCCAGACGCCACCATGCTCGTGGAGCAATCGGGTTCGGAGGACGTCGGCGTAATGAGCAGTAAGTGTGCCCTCAGGCAGCGCGGAACGATCGAGTATCGCGTTGGCTTGCTCGGCGTCTAGGAACTCAACCTCCCAGTCAGGATTCCTAGTTACCCAGGATTCGTGGCACTTCCGAACCAAATAAGGAGCGCCATTCAATCCGGCGTCCCAGAACATGAATATCCGACGCGGTAGATCATCGGCGCTTCGTCCGTCCAAAGGCGAGGGTGAAACAAGCGGTCCAAAGCGACTGCTCTTCGCCCGGATAAATGCAGACCTAATCATTTTGGCAAATCCTCAAGTATTTAAAAATAGAGACTGAAAACCATTCCATTCGGCATACAGAACAAATATTATTATTGACATGCCTCCCCCGCGACAATGATACTTTCGGATTATCTTTGGAATTGCTTTTTGATCCGCAACGCGCCCTGGATCCCGAAAAGACCTGCTAGAAGTCGAGCGCATACTGGAAGCGATGGACTAAAGCCGGAAACTCCACATTCCTCCTCAAATGCAGCCGCACGTCCAATTATCTCTGGTACGTTTTGCCAAGCATACGCTGTCTTCCGAGCTCGACTCAGGCAGGCCTTACGGGCGTGACGATCAGACCTGATCTCAAGGATCAACTTGGACACAATCTCGAATGCTTCGAAGAAACTACGCGCGGACTTCAATGAGCGATCACTGCTGATTGAGCCCTCGGGCGGATCTCGGTAGAATACCTGAGTTTCGTTGCAGAATCGCACTTCTCTTGCCTGAGCCAGAAGTCGGCCGAAGAACTCACCGTCGTCATCACCTGTTAGCCGGGTATTCCAGCCTCCAACCTTTTGGATAAGTTGGCGATGCACCAGCCAGCAATGAGGAGGGAAGAAACCCCCGTCGTACCACATGTCGACCAACAGAGAGAGTCCGTCAGCGTAGGTGTTCCAGAAGCGTCTTGGATCTGGAGTGTCGATGCGCCCATCATCGTAAAAACGGGCCCACGGGCAGACAGCCATTGAATCGCTCTCGGCCCCTTCCATGGCTGCGATCTGCACGGCGATTTTCTCGGGCGGGAGGATGTCGTCGGCGTCGAAGAACTGGATCCATTCCCCCGTGGCCGATTCGATCCCGGTGTTGCGTGCCGAACTGGCACCTCGGTTAGGGCCGGTGATGAGATGGATTCGGTCGGCGAAGGGTTCAATTTCCTCGAGGCTGCGGTCGATCGACCCATCGTTGACAACGATCACTTCGGCAGGATATGACTGCGAAAGGGCACTCTCAATCGCGGCAGCAACATATCGCTCCTTATTGTAGCAGGGAATAATGATGGACACTGTGGGACTCATGGCGGACTCCGAAGAGGTGCATTGCCGATTTTCTAAGGCTAGGTCTGGGATCCGCCCGACTAGAGAGCCGAATCAAGGCCGATTTCCGTGATTGCGGAGCGGATCTCGTGGATATTCGTCAGGATCTCAGCCGATGACTTCCGATTGATCTTCTTGAGGAGAGTCGACACCGGCCTGCGCTCTAATCCGATCTCGTCGACAATTCGATCGACCACAGCTTGGTGCATACTTGCTTGCTCTAAGTCGCCTTCGTAGGTGACTCTGATGTGGGGAATATGGTCGAGGATTTTTCTCTCCGCTTCAAGCGTGCTTCGGCACCTCTTACACTTGGCTAGAAACTCCTGAGCTGGAATGTGAAGCCTGACTACCTCATCACTATTGTCTGACTTGTGCCACGCGCCGCGTGCCTTCGCTATATACTTTGACAGAACCTGCATTGGCACGTCGATCCTCTCGACATGGACGATCGTCCATCCGTCATCGAGCATGGTCTGAAGGAAGCCGCCCGGTGAGACCGGGCGCTTCCGCGACTGGCATAGGTGCTCTGGTTTCACGTGAACGACGAGGTTTCCACTCCGCCGTCTGCGCCCAAGTCCACGGACAAAGCGCTCGGGCCAAGCCACCTCGCGTGTAACCGTGTTCAGCACTTCATGATGACCGGTGAAGTGGCCCGTAGAACACAGCAGATCCTCGAGCAGGGTCGTTCCGGAGCGCCCCTGACCATAGATGAGGACGTTTCCCTTATCAGCAGTCCCTCGGGCCCCAAACATATCGGCGGCGTAAGCCGCCACTTCGTATACTCGCAGAACGACCCAAGTGCGGGCCCTCAGGAATGGGAGCGATTGGGTCGAGAGAAAGGTAGCAATTGGATTTCTCACGGTCATTCTGAAGAATGGAAATGATTTGCGACTGGATCTCCCGTCCGTGCAACGGTGACCCCACGCGGAGCAGGCACGCTCAGTGAGCTGCCAGCGTTTCCGCGAGGATCCGACCCGCGGATCGAGCTAGTGTTTGGATTTCGGGGATCCGCCGTTCAAGGTCGGCGCGTATCGCCGGCCCCTCGTCAATAAGGCGTCCTATGATGTCCGCAAACTCATCCTTTGTGAGGGTTTTGACCGAACGACAGAACTCTTGGTGGCCGAAGATATCTTCGTTTATACCAACCGCTTTGATGCTGTAGCTCATACTTAAAGTCGGAACATGACTTGAGAGCGCTGCGATGGTGGAGTGGGTCCGGGCCCCGGCGAAGACGGCGCAGCGACCAATCACCCACTTCAGGGCGGCCGCGCCCAGAGGAGGCAAGATCCCAATCGGCACCCCGGCGCGATTGCCAATTGTTTGCCGCAGGCTCTCGAGGAAGTGGAAGTCGTCCTCGTCTGGCTTTGGCGCTCCCACATGAGGGATCAGAAGGATCGGCCGTCCGGTTTTTAGGCCAGCGGCAATGACCATCTCGGCCGCCCTCCCTCGCCAAGCGTCGATGCCCCCCTCTCCGGAGTCGGCGAAACGCGCTACAAGCGGGCTGATGTTAATCCCGATCATCTCGTCCGTGACGAGCGCCCGGACCTCCGGGTCGTTCGGCGGGCTAGGCTTCATGACAAAGGCGGGATCAGCGACCCGGTGGACATTCTCCGAAATACCATGACGCTCGAGGTAGTTCTGCGTTTCGGTTTCGCGCACAAAGATTCCGTCAAGAGTCTTCAAGTGAGCATGAATGGCCGGAGCGAAGCTTGGGTCGCTGTCGAAGGGGCCAACTGAGGCACCCCAGAGAAACACCGGAACTCCGCGTTTCTTCAAGTAGCGGTCGATTGCCATGTAGCCCCAGGGTCGACCGTAATCCAAAGAGTAGTTGTCGCCGCCCAACTGCAGTGCGGCACCGGCCCCTTGGTAGTTGCCGCTCAGATCCCTAACGTGATCTTGGAAGCGGGTTCCCAGTCGCTTGTTCACTTGAGCCAGCCACCACTTTCTCGATAGGCGGGCACCGACATGGGACACGGCAAAATTCGTGACCCTAGGATCGAGCTCGCCGGCCTCCTGTTCTGCGACGGTGATTGGAGAAGCCATGATACCGGCTCTCGCTGAGACACCGTCACCCAAGGCATCTGACAGTATCTCCATGGTTCCGCGCACAATGGCTTCGCAGCCCCTGTTTCGATAGGGACCGTTGCCGACGAAGAGAAAGGGCTTAGCAGTGCCAATAGACTGCGGAGGACCTAGGGAAGTAAATGTAGCGATACTCATCGTGAAAATCTCTTTTACTATCGGGGGGCACTAGGCACGACTAAAGCGAGCTCGGAGCGCCAACACCTTGCGGAGCGAAAAATTCACGCATCGGCGAAACAATGACGGGTGCATGTGGCTCTCGTAGTGAGCGATGAGCGGCGACATCACTCCGAGGAACTCATTCAAGTCTCCGCTTTTTCGAGCCTGCTCGAAAGCGGCATGACTCTTTTGGCCCAGTTCGAAACGAAGGCGATGAATCTTGCGGAGGCTCGGGCTGAGATGATCGGCCCCAGGTTCGACCCGCTTGCGCGGGCGCCAATCCCCCTGATCATCAACCATTTTGAGCCGGTACCTCAAGCCATCGCGGCGATGACGTAGGCCACCGGCCTGAGACGCGGCCACCTGGTCGGCCGTCAGCATGTCCAATCTTAGGCGGCCCTCCCGGGCCCCTGCCTCCAGCAGCTCGAGGATCGTTCGACTCCGTGCGATCACCACGTTTGCTCCCCGGTGATCGCCGTCGTATTCCGGTAACCACGCATCTCCCACGACGGCGTCGGCGGTCTCGGCGAGCACATCGTCGCAGAACTCGCATGCCTTGTATTTGAACAGGCCGTGCCCCCAATTTGCTCCCACCAGCCCCTCCATGGGCCGAGTCAGCGTGATTGGCTCACCATCCCGCAGCCCTTCCACCGTGACGCCGTAGCGACTGGCCGGCCGGGCGGCCAACTTGCTACGAAAATCGATCCCGGTCAGCTCGTCTGGTGTGATACCGCATTGCCAAGCAAGCGAGTCGGCGAAGGCACCTGACTTGAGATGGCCGCAGACAATGCCAAGAACAAAGTGCAGCCGATCCGCCAGCTCGGGCGATTGGCGGGTCGCCAACCGCAGGGCCTTGCAGAAACAGGGCACGCCGATCACTGCGTAGCGGCCGGGCGTTTCCAAGACGAAGCGCAGGACCTCGGACATCTCGATCGGGTAATATCGTGTCTTCGCATTCGCCACCACCTCGTCCCTGGTCCGTGCCACGGTGAAACTGAAAAGCGGTGCCTCTCCTCCGGCGACATCGACCTCGGCAACATTGAGGACGGAATCTACCAGCCCCTTGGACAATAACTCGCATTGCAACCAAGTGCCGATCCCCCCAGAGGATGCCCGTTCGCGGAACGCACCCTCCTCCACCCATCCGCCAAATGTCTTGAGGTGGCGACCAATGCGTTGGTCCTGTCGGATCTCAGGATCGGCATACAGCCCCTGAGCGATCTCATCCTCGTCGGGATTGCCATCACCGAAGGGGCAGGACTGCGCGGCAGCCAGGCTAGGCTTGCGATCAACGGGCAGCACGGCCCCCAAGCGCTGCATATCGTCGAACCGCATTTGGATAGCCGGATCCAGTGCGGCGCAGGCCCCGCAACCCACACAATAGCCGCCGACCACGACCTTCTTCAGTTCGCCTCCGTCTGTCACGCCTGTGCCCATAGTGGATCTGCTCCCCAATTCATTTGGCTTTTCGGCAGTCGGACCAGCCTATCGAAACCGCGCGCGAGCCCGCGGGAAGCCACCCGCTTGGTTCTGCCGTCGATCGCTTCAAAAGCACCGTTGCAACGAATCGCGATCAGCGCCTTGGCTGCCGCTTTCCGCCAAGCTGGCAGTGCGCTGCATTCGACCAATTCAGTGGCCCTGTCCTTCATAGCGGCCCGAAAGGCCGTTGGCAGCATTCGGTTCCGCCAATGATAATTCATCAAGCGCGCCATCGCGTCCGGCCGGTAGGTTCTAAGCTTCGGCAGCGTGTGCTGCGTTAGATCCAAAAGCTGATCAAAACGCGCCATCAGTTTTTCGCGGGTCCTATTTGGTGCGCGCGAGCGCGAATCCTCACGAACACGGTATACCGCCAATGGCTCAGATACCTGAAGCACCGGAAATACCTCAACCACCGGCACCAGTAACTGGAAGTTTTGCGACGATACCGCGGTGAAGTAAATACTGCGATCGGGATGCACCTTCAGGAACATCTTGCTACGCACGAAATGGCAGACGGGAGCATAGAATCCCCGAAGGAACAACAAGTCCTCAAATAGCTCCACCGGGCGGCGCGGCGGAACGTCTAGGGGCATGAAATGCCCGTCAAACTCCTGAGTCGCTTCGATCAGCAACTTGGCATTCGATCTCAACAAACCAATATCGGGATTCTCACGCATCAACTGCACCCGACGCTCGATAGAATTTGGCAACAGCCAATCATCAGGGTCGGGCCAAGTAAGAAACTCACCAGTGAAGTGCTTGAGCCCGGTATCCACTGCACCCCCAAGGCCCCTATTCGACTGCTCAACCAATTTAACGGTATAGCCCTCAGCCTGAAGTCTTGGGACCGCCTCCCGCAACATCTGACCGGTGCTATCAGTCGCCCCGTCATTTACTAATATAACCTCTAGAGAGCCGTAGGTCTGAGCAATGATCGAGGCAATGAAGTCTTCCAAATACAGATCAACATTGTAGCACGGCACAATAATACTAACGAGACCGTCCTTCAAAGTTTGATTTTTCATTTCACTAACTCGTTCGGCAGACATGAATACACCTTGGAAGCAAGCTTAAATAATATTTAATCCATGACCCAGGAAAACTTCATCTTAAGCAACTCCTCAAGATCCCGATTTGGTTCGCGATATATATCTCTCAGCATTTTTCTTGCTGAATCGACTTCAGAACTTTCGAGACGATTGGTGCCAACCCCCTTCGGGGAAAAGTCCAACCGTAGATCTTCACTCTTAACCCCAATAAAGCTACAAACTTCACCGACTATTTTGCCGGGGTTCTCAAACAACTCCTCCGATTCTTTGATTAGGATGGAGTCACGATCAAAATACTTGAAGTATTCCCTGATTTGCTGCGCATAAAGACCCTTTCGTTTGTATGAAAAGCAGTTCCACTCGCGACGCTTGAAGTCCTGAGCCCGGTATGAGGGGTCGACTCTGGTCTCCTCAGCCTCCAGAGCCGCCATAAGAGACAGGGTCTCTCTACCTCTCCGCACCTCATGAAAGTAGTGAGAAATTGCCCGCTCTACCGGATCCCTCAAGAGAATAACAAGTTTTATTTTCGGGTAGATACCAAAAATACGGCGTGCCGCCTCCGGATGATAAATGTAGTCGGGGGATGCGTCAAAAATCTGCATTCCCTTCGATCTCATCCTGAGTGGCATGTAACTCTTATACAGCTTCATGCCATCTTCCCACTTGTTCCACGAGGGATCCAGACCGCCGTCAAAGAAATGAACCTCCTTGATTACTGCCTGGGCTATTGAAGGATGCTGAACTAAATATTTATGAAGGCTGCTAGTCCCACCTTTCTGCACTCCAACGATCAAAAAACTTGGGTCTGACCTAAGACGCCATGTCGCCTTTCTGATATTGAACCTTATCTTGTTCTCCACACGCGCATACAGGGAAAGACCATTTTTATCGCCAATATATTTCATATGTATATTATTTACGAAATTAGCAAGGCAGACCTGAGCTGACATTTATGTAACTGCCGCCTTGTTCCAGCCATGACTAAATACTCTTATTTTTAGAGAGTCCAACATAGTAGCGAGCACCAAACCCAATCATTGGAAACCCATTGTCATGGAGTCTTTCTGTAATCTTAGCCAAAGTCGTTTCGTGGGATATTCCCCGTTCCGGTCCTCCGGCCGCCGCAATATAGTGGAAACGCTTTAACGACCCACGCGCGCCTTCTAGGATCTCCGGCTCCGCACCTTCCGCTTCTAGCTTCAGATGCTTGATCGGCCCTTCTGGATAGTATTCAGAAAGAAACGAATCGAGCGTGGTTGAATTCACCCGTATGTGGGAGGCATCATTGCCGGGGTTGAAAAGCGAAGAGTCTCCTTTGTTATTTGCATCGTAAAAATCCAGAATTCCTGATGTGGCCGCCAATGCTCGATTGATCGGTGTGATGCCCGTGTCCTTAGAATTGATCTTGAGCGCTCTGAATTCGGTCGGGTCTGGCTCAAACGCGAAGACTTTAGCCCCTTTCCGGGAACAATGCAGACCAAATTCACCGATATGAGCCCCACAATCTAGAACAATTTCGTCTTCCGAAATATCCACCAAGTTCTGCAAGTATATTTGGGCGAGTTCCGACTGCCTCTCGGCGAGCCCCTTCATCTGCATGTCAAGGCGAGCCCTTCGAGCTACAGCAATCGAACCGGATTTATCTACAACTCGGAAGAGCCCTATCGCGCTGTCGAACTCTACCTTCAGCGACTTTTCAGACGACCTCTTGAATACTTGGATATCCTTGTATATCTCTTCGCATACTCGATATCATTATTTGTTTTAAGATGTAGGTGGGCAATTCTTCGGAGTTCCGAGCTGACATACATTCTAAAATTGCACCTGGATGGTATCATCGTAGTTGTTTTTTATTTGATACACTCAGTGAATTATTTTGAAAATTGACGCGAGCACGAATTATCGGCCTACGAAGAGCCAAGGTAAGTTATGATAGACGAATACTGGAGACGCTTATCTTGCCGTGGTTAATTGATCAGGCGGGGAGTCGGATACTGTGCCAAAATTGATTGGTTGTTCTTCCCAATGGGCGAAAATATAACTTAAGTTTTGGACAAAATTTTCGCCTTTCATTGAGGTGGGAGAAAAGTATCTAAAAGCGGTAGCGACTCTGTTTTTACTTGAAAACAATGCAGGTCGCTCACTTCCAATCATCTGTCGATGAACGAGTTCACGACAATATCCGTTGACTTAGCTTGAAGTTCGATTCTGAAGTCACACTTTTCGATCGTGCTCAGTCGATGGGCGATAATCAGCATCGTGACTGTTCCGTGAAGGCTTTCGATGGCCTTCATCACTTCGGCTTCGGTCTCTGTATCGAGGGCGCTGGTGGCTTCATCGAGAATCAGCAGAGAAGGGCGATGATACAAAGCGCGTGCCAGACCGACTCTCTGTCTTTGGCCACCTGACAAGCGGATCCCCCGTTCGCCGACGACCGTGTCCCAACCCTTTTCTAACTCGTTGTCGATAAGCACGAGGATCTGGGCGGCGGCGGCTGCCTCGCGTAGCCGCTCGGGGTCAATCTCTTCCTTGGGGATCCCAAATGCGATATTGGCAGCGATACTATCATCGATGAGGAAGATGTCCTGGGGGACGTAGCCAATCCCACCCCGCCACGCCCGCTGAATCTCTTTGCTGAGAGGAGTTTGATCCACCTTGATGACACCACCCGTTGGCACGAGGAGTCCGAGGACCAGATCAACAAAGGTCGACTTTCCAGATCCTGTTTGGCCCGTGATCCCTACGACGCTGTTTTTCGGGATGCGCAGGCTTAGATTGTCAATAATCCGCCTGGAACTCCCGGGATATTGGAAAGTGAGGTTCTCAATGCTGACTTCCCGATTCCACTGCATTGGCGGGGGACAACTGAAACGCCCATGCTTTCCTTTTGGCTCCTTTTCGGTGGCTCGTTCAATCTCGATGAACTCGTCGAATACTTCATCGAGAGAATGACGGGCCGTACTCAATAGGGTGAGCTGTGCGTAGAGAAGTTGAATGGCGGGAAGAAGGCGGTAGCCTGCCAGCGCCATGACCCCCAAGGTAGGGAGCAAGGCCACTAGATTTTCACCACGTGCCGCCGAGATGATTGCGATGAAGACCACCCCCCCGAAAGCCAAAGGCTCGATGAAATAGCGTGGACCATTCTGATAAATAGGCATCCAGGCCATCAGTTTCGCCTGTTTTCTGGAGTGGGTCCTGAATCGATCCAAGAAGTGGTCCTCAGCGCGATGGACTTTGACTGGCTTGATTCCGCCGAGCAATTGTTGGGCTTCCCGCATGATGCCACGGTTCGCCGCCTTCATGCCTCTCGTCATTTCCCGCCGTCGCTTGCCCAGCAGTCGAAACACCAGACCATAGAAGGATCCGAAAACGATTGCCGCCCCGATGGCAATCGATGGATTGATGGCCAGGAGCGTCAGCAACAGGAATAGCACGGTGAGAGCACGGGCAAATCCATCCAGAAGCGGAAGCAGCACACTGGTGATGTACTGGGTTACATCCTGACTTACCTTTTTCAGCAGCACCCCGGAGTTCTGAGTGAGGAAGTCGCCATAGGGCCGACCTGCAATTTTCTTCAGCAAGCCAAGTCTCAGCCAGTGCCCGAAGCTCCGAGCGTAGCGGGCACGGCCCACATCCGAGGCGAGGTTGATGACATTCGAGAGCAGGAGCATTCCGATTGCAAGTAGTCCCGCTGCAATCAGGAGCTGTCCGTCGCTCATCGGGGGGAAATGATTGAGAATCCATTCGCCAATCTTGGACTTCCTGATCTTGCCTGGATCCGCAGCAAGGGCGAGAAAGGGGAAAATTGAAGTGACGCCCAGAACTTGAAAGACCCCTTGAGCCAGCGATAGAGCGAAGACAAACCCCAATTTTCTTCGTCCGTAGGGGCGGGCCAGGAAGAAGACACGGCGTACAAGCTCGACCGAACTATGCAAAAATGAACGCATGAAATGGAAATGAAAGGACGTTGCCTAGAAATGTGGTCCCCTTCGTCTAGAGTTGGACCTTGTCCAACCATGCATGCTCAGCGCGATGCCATTCGGCGGTTTTTCGGAACCCCTCGTCAGGTGGCACCAATGGTTCCCAGCCCAGCAGCGTCCGGGCTTTTCCAATCTCGGCTGAGGTATCTCTCATGTCCACACTTTGAAATGCCTCATGCTGGATGACCGCCGGCCGGCCGAGATGGAGCTCGAGAGCTTCGATCATGGCATTTACCGTGACAGGAGTATTGCCACCGCCAAGATTGATGATTTCGTAACCGAGTGGCTTTAGCGCCGCTAATGTTCCGCGGGCAATGTCGTCGATGTAGGTGAAATCCCGGGTCTGGGTGCCGTCCCCGTAGAGGGTGATGGGTTGGCCGCGGCGAATCCACTCGGAGAATCGGAAGGGAGCCATGTCGGGCCGTCCGGCCGGGCCATAGACGGTAAAGTATCGCAGGACCGAGACGTCGATCCCGTGAAGGTGATGCCAGACGTGCGCCAAGGCTTCCGCTGCAAGCTTGGTTGCCGCATAGGGCGAGATGGGCCGGGTGACCAAAGCGTCTTCTGTGAAGGGCATTGGTAGCCCGGCGTAAAGGGACGAGGTCGACGCGATCACGAATTTCGGAACGTTGTACCGCGCCATCCTCTCCAACAGGTTGAGCGTGGCCACGGTATTCGTGTGCATGTAGAGGTGGGGGAGTTCGATGCTGGCCCGGACTCCTGCCCGCGCCGCCAGGTTGATGACCGCATCGAAGTGCCGCACGGCAAAGACCCGCTCCAAAGCGGCTCCGTCTTCGATATCCAACTCGAGGAATCGGAAACTCTTGTTGGCGAGGAGGCCTTCGAGCCGGTGGCGTTTCAGGAGTGGATCATAGTAATCGTTCAGATTGTCGAGACCAACGACCTCATGCCCGTCATCGAGTGCTAGCTGAGCAGTTCGAGCTCCAATAAATCCGGCACAACCAGTAACAAGTAGGGTCATTTGAAACAAATAGGGTGAAATTGAACAAAATTTAGCTCCGGCTCGCGTCACTTCTTGCGGTGCAAAGTGGCAGGCAATTCTCGCACGCCTTGCGATTCTGCGATTTATTCAAGGATTCCTGAACCACCATGGGCTTAAAGCGCGGCGCCTTTCCTCAAAACGTTCAGCAGATCGCCCAACCCCTCACCAAAGGCGGGAGTCGTAGCGGGATTAATCAGTCTGGGCGGTAACAGGTGAGAATCGGTATTCCCTGAGTTCTCAAATCTCGTGACAAAGTTGGAGAGCTGCAGAGACGCACTTTCAAGGGTAGCGATGTCCAAGAGTTGCCCGTAATCCGAACACAGAGTCGGAATTGTTGAGGCGCCCGTGTTGTTACTGATGAGTATACGAAGACCCGCGGCCATTGCTTCATTCACCACCAGCCCCCAGGGCTCGGAAATGGCCGGATGGACGAACGCACCGGCGTGGGCGTAAAAGCGCGGGAGCTCTGCGTGGGAACGCCAGCCGGGGAAGAAGACGGTAGCGGAAGAAGAAGCTGAAACGCTGGGACCTGAGAACTGAAACGAAGAGTCAGAGGTCGGGGAAGATTCCCAAGGGGCGGATTCGATGACGTTCAGGTCGAGGTGGTGGCACAGGGCAATGAGTTGCTCACGGAGTTCGCCGTCGCCGAGGAGGCAGAGGTTCCAAATTGCCGATTGTGGACTGCTGATTGGAGACTGCCTGACGTAGGCAGCGTAGGCCTCGATGAGGAAGCCGTAGTTTTTGCGGGGGATAAATCGACCGGAGCCGAGGAAATAGGGGGCCACCGGTGGGTCGGTGTTCCGGTGCCTTTGTGCTTCATTGGCAAAATAGTCATTATCGACCACGTCGTAGCCCTCCTTGATCCGATTGGCCGGCATGCCGAGTTTCTCAAGATAGGCGCGCGCTTCGGATCCTCCACACAGGGCCCCGTTGAAGCGGCGAACGATCTTTGATTTGACCCACTCTTTCCAGCAGGGGCGTGGTCCGTCCTGCTCACGGGTCTCGGTCATCAGGATCGCCTTCGCGTCATTCCGGTGACACCACCAGAGGCAGGCGAGGGCGTCAGGCGTCGCGTAGCCGCAGATGGCCACCGCACGGGGACGCAGCTTGTCCATTGCCAGGATCGTCGAACACCAGGCTTCAAGCCTTCCCGGCTCTTGGTTGGCAAAGAGGATGAGCGGAGCCCGCGATGGCCGGGCGATCGGGAGATCTGCGGGTAGATCCCCACAGGCATCGACCAGCGCCAAGCCCTGGACCTCGATTCCAGTTCCGGAGAAGGCATCTTCGGCCGATTTGAAACGTGCCAAGTGATACGGTCGGAGGTGGGTGAAGTGAATAACCATGCGCCCCAATGAGGGAGTGCTGACCTTACTTCCCGGCTCAGGGAATTCGGGAGGCATACTATCGAGACAAAGTCGTCCCGGGCACTGCGATGAAATTCGCCTTCGGGCGCAACCAGCGGCTGATTCGGGGAGCAATCAATGTCAGCATGACCAGGGTTGCGGCTGTTTTGCCGATCGCGTAGACCGCGTGGGAGTCGATGAACCCGGGTGGGACCATTGGCAAACGCTTGGTGATTCCGTCAATCAACATGAACACCATCGTGTGGAGCGGGAAGATCACCAGTGTTGCTGCCGAAAGGGCCCGCACCCACCGCCATGCACGCAGTCGCATTGCGAGTGCAATGAATCCGGTCAAGAGGATCGCGGCCGCCGGAATCGTGTGAAGTGGACTCGCCACGGAGGAGCTGCGGAAGTCAGGCGTCGAGTCCGCCCCCATCGCGACCCAGCTCCCAATCACCAAGAGGGCGGCGATCCCCCAGATCGGGATCCCCTGCAGCCAGCTCAGGACGCCTGCATGACGGGCAAGGAAGCATCCACACCCAAGAATGGGAACGGCAGCAAGCGCACTCTCGATTTCCCAAGGCAACGCAAGATCCCGGCATTGCCAGGCGAGGGCCCCGGTTCCTGCAAAAGCCAGGGACCGAGCCCGGGGGCTCGGCAAGCGAAAGAGCATGAAACATGTGGCGAGACCCAAGATCAGGGCCGGAAAAAACCAGAGCACAATCGGACGGATCCTGAGTGGTCCCTCGATGGTCCCGCTCCCATGGAGCAACGCGATGAAGCGCTCGGTGACGGCCTCTGGCCACGGAATCCGGGTCGAGAAGCTGAACCTGGCGAACAGTGTGAAGAAGACAATCCCGATCAGACCGAACACCAGATAGGCACGAAGCAACGGCAGAAGCCTGCGTCTTGCAAAGACGGTGAAGCCTCCCTTGTTCAAGTCTCCCGACAGAAGGAATCCCGAAACAAGAAAGAACAGCGGAATATGAAAGGTGAAGATCCACTTGTTGGGGACTCCTGGAAATCCTTTGCAGTGCCCGATGACAACCAGGACGATTCCGATTGCTTTCAGGATATCGATCCAGTCGAGCCGGGATTCGGACCGCGTGCCGGGGCTTCCCGTTGTTGTAGCCTGATGGGGGAGGCTCATGGATTCCCTGGCAAGACGGTGATGGTGCCGCCCCGCAACTGCCTGTATTTCGCATAGCAATCCCTCCCGACGGGATGTCTCCCGGCACCGCCAATGATGTCCGTGAGTCCCGCTGCGATTCCTTTCAGAGTGGTCGCGATCGTTCCGTCAAACAGCCCCCGGATCGAGCCGCGAAGCAGGGTGCCGAGGAGTCGTCCGATCACCTGGGGAAACGGCACGTGACGCCACACGAACAGGACATCGTTCCGCCGGCCGAAGTAGGCCATGCGCCGCAGGTCGCGACGGGGCGAGCGATGGTGGCGGATCGCCGCCGAGGTTCCCAGCCGGACAAAAAATCCCTGTGCAAGCATGCGGAGACAGAAATCCCGCTCCTCGCCCTGATGGATGAGTCGTTCATCGTAGCCATCAAGCTGCAGGAAGAGGTCTCGGCGCAAGGCGTGGGCGGTGCCGATGAACTGGCCCGTGATCCAGCAATTCTCGTGGTCCGGCGCCCGCTGGAATTCCCTTACGTGGTCGGGACCATCGCTGTAGGGAATTGCCACCGCACCCACGGATGGCAGATCCGTGAACAGCCCGATCGTTTCGTTCACGATGGTGGGGGAGGAGAACTCGGCGTCGTCGTCGATGGAGACGATGAACTCTCCCCGGGCCATCCGTGCCGCACGGTTGCGCTGGACGATGTAACCCATCGCGCGCGAGGAGCGGATCAAGCGGAAGTCCGGAAACTCTTTCCCGACCATATCCGCCGATCCGTCATCGGAAGCATCATCCACCACGATCACTTCATGGCCTCCGTCCTGCCGGGCCGCAGACAGAAGCGCCCGGCGAAGTTCGTCGCGGCGGTTGCGGGTCACGATCACGATGCTTGCCTGCGGCATGAGGTATGCGGCGATTACAGGTGCCGGGATTCTCGATTCAGCCCACGGGCCGGGATGGTGGGGTCGGTCTGAATGGACCGCCTGGTGCCGTTTTCAACGGGTGCTTCGCCCACACGAGCCAGAAACCGGCGAGGTACTTCAGCCTGAAAAGCGACAGGTTCCATGGGAAGGTCGACAAGTAGAGATCAACGGCCTCGCGCAGGCGACCATGGCGGAGAAGCTCAAGGCTCGCAGAGCGGGTGTGGCGGGTGATCAGGGTCAAGCGCCTGCGCCTGGACTCCACGCCTCCCGGATAGTGCCCCTGCGATTCGTTCCCGACGAGACCTCGGCAGCCGGCGGCAATCCGATCCGGCCGGCGGGTGAGACTGTCGTCGGTGGCGCGGTAGTAAAAGAGCTCCGGCGATTTGAGTTCGATGAATCCTGGCGTTTTGCCAAGCCGCAGCCAGAGATCACTGTCTTCGCCGTTGCCGCACCAGGTCGCGAAACCGCCGGCGAGGTTGAAGGCGGACCGCTCGATCGCCGTTCCACCGACGCCGATCCACAGATGCCGGGGCGAAGTTTCGAAGTAGTCGCTGAACCGGACCGCTTCCATGGCTGAACGCCCGCCTCCGGGATTGGGAAACCCGCCGCTCCCCCGCTTCGCTCTGCCAGCGAGGAAAGACGACCCGGGATTGGCCCGGATGGCCTCGTCAAGTACGGAGAGGGTCCACGGAAACCAGAAGTCATCGGCATCGAGAAAAGTGAGATAGTCCCCGGAGGCCAGCCGGGCTCCGTGATTCCTGGCGCTACCCGGCCCGGCCGCGAGCGGCAGGGTCACGAGCGTTGGTTCGAGGGGATGCCGCGCCGCGAGTTGAACGGTTGAATCCGTGGACGCGTCGTCGACCAGGATCACTTCAAAGTCACGGAACTCCTGGCGATGGATGGAGTCCAGCGTTTCCTCCAACGTTGCCGCCGCGTTCCGGGCTGCGATGATGACGGAGAATCGCACCGGGGAATCGGCAGTTCAGGGTCCGGCTTGCCACTCGATTTCCTCAAGAACCGTGCTTTCGAAAACCCGCCAGGCCTGCGATTCATTCTCCACCTCGGAAACCCCGCCCTCGATAACCCGGGCCGCGCCTTCGGCTTGGGTGAAAGACGCCCTGATGCGGGCCAATCGATCGGCGCTCAAGCGGATGTTCCAGGAGCCGAGTCCTTGAAACCACGCGGCCTTGTAGACATGAATCACGTTGCCAGCCGGGGACGAGAAGCGCGTGACATCGAAAACCAGCGGGCCATGCCCGGGGTACTGGTAGGTCCGGGGCTTTCCGGCACCGAGAAATTTGAAACCCGCCGCCTGGTTACAAATCTCGGGTTCGTGCCCCGCGATGTCAGAAGCCGGTCCAATGCGGATCTTGTCCCATTCGTAGTAGAACAAAGCGACCGACTCACCTCCGCCCCCCCGCAGGCCCATCTCCGCCCCTCGATCCGCCTTGTAAGCTTTGATGAATCTCGACGCCTCCGCGGTGTCCTTCATCGCCGCTTCCGCCATTGGCAGCGACCAGACCGGGGCGTCAGAGACGGAAGCGCTGTTCCGCCAATGAACGATCGCTGCGTCGAGTCCGACGAGGAAGGCGAGCAGGCAAAGGGCAGAGCGCATAGGGCAGAGCGCGAGGCGGAAGAGGGTGCCGAGAGAGCAGTGAGCGATGACGGGGTATCGGGATTGGCCCACCACTTTTCCGATCGTCGGGAAGAGGGTTCGGTGGCTGCGGGAAGTGAGGGCGTTTGAGGGATCGGACGGGGCGGGTGGCTTGCCCGGATGCTCGGGTCGATTATCCGGGCGGATGGAACGGGCCGCGGCTCGGGGCAGGCGCCGGGAAGATGAGGGCACGGGGTGCGCCCGGATGGGGCGGGAAGTTGCCCTAACGGGGCATGGGGAGGGAAAAGCGGAAATTGGGAAAGTTGAAATGTGGAAATTTGGAAGTTTCTGGGGGAATCTCCGTGAAATCTGGAGTAGCAGGTCAATCCAGCACCCATTTATTGAAAAACATCCACGCGGAGTCGCTGATGTTTTTGCGAAATCCGTGAGACGCCGAAAAAGGTTAGGATATGTGAATGATTACATTGTAATTTCTTCGTACATCCCTCAAAATCAGCGCGTGGCGCATGGATGTGTCACCGGATTTCGTGGAACGGCAGCCAGGTCGAGGCCGGGAAGCGGGATCTAGAAACCATCAATAAGGAGATACCTATTATGCCTCGATTGAAGAGAACGATCGTTGATCGGATTCTGGTGTTTCGCGCCGCGTGGCGCGAGCTGGCACCGGATCAGGCGTTTGCCGGGATGACCCTCGCGGAGTTCGAGGCGGCCACCGCGCCGCCGATCGCGCTGCGGGAAGAGATCGTCGCCTTGGAGAAGCAACTGGAGGGCAAGAAGACCGCGAGGTCGATGGCCGACCAGGAGGCGGCCAATGTGCTCGAACTCGTGGTCAATTCGGTGCGTGGTACGCCGGGTCATGGTCCCGACGGCGAGCTGTATCGTGCTTTCGGCTACGTCCGGAAGAGCGAGCGGCGGACCGGCTTGACCCGCAAGCGTGCTTCGCCGGACGCCGCGGAGAATGTCGTCGATGCCGACGCAGCCTGATGCGCCATGACTGGCCAGGAAAGATCAGGATGCGCCGCACCGGCGAGACCCAGGCCGCCGGCCCGAGAGGGCTGGCGGTCTTTTTTGGGGAAAGGTGGTGCCTGCGGCACGCAGAGGGCAGAGGGCAGAGGGCTGAGCGCGGAGATGGCAGCAGTTTGCTTGTCTTCAGTGGTCAGTTTTCAGGGAAGACAAGAGGATCGCTTTGTTACCAGCGCGCCTACGACTTGAGCTCCAGTCCTATGCTCTTTGCCCCATGCCCTCTGCCTTTCCGGTCGCTTCGCGCCGCGCGGCACGCTGCCGCCCTTGGTCGATTTCCGGGGGGAGCCGGAAAAACCTGGGGAGCGGATCGGGGGGTGAGGTGTGATCGGGGATCACGGGGAAGTTGATGCAGGGAGCAGAGGGCTAAGAGCAGAGGGGTTTAAGTTTTCCATGCTATGCCCTACGCGCCATGCCCTTTGCCTCGCTGCCGTCGAGCACGCCCAGCGCGGGGATCAGGTCGCGGGTGAGTTGGTGCCAGGTGCGGAGGCTCTCGAGACGCTCGGCGAGGAAGGGGGTGATTTTGCTTTCGGGGCGGGTGGTCGGTTCGTCGAGCAGGCGCTGGCCGGCATCGAGGCCGGGCTGGAGGCTTTCCTGGATGAAGCCGCCGACCAGGCGGCGGACGGAGAGCTCGGCTCGGTAGAAGGTGCGGCGGTCGTCGGGGACCACGACGATCTCCACCCCGCGCATGCGCTCGAGGAACTTGAGGCCGGTGGAAGCGCTGGCCTTGCTGAGCCCGGAGGCCTCGACGATGTCGCCGAAACTCATCGGCTCCGGCGCGAGGAAGAGGGTGTGATAGATCAACGCCACCGAACGCGGCAGGCCGATGGTGTCCGCCATGCGACAGAAGTAGGCCGCGAGCGATTCGCGGACTTCAGCGTCGGCCAGGCTGGGGGAGGCGGCGGGCACGGGGCGATAGAGAGCACGGCGGGTGCCATTGGTTCAAGCTTTTCTGAACCAAAAGAACCGGAGGTTCTTTTGAGCATGGAGCAGAGGGCAAAGGGCATGGGGTGACATCCTCGGTTCGGGCATGGTGGAATTCT
>NZ_JACZFQ010000037.1 GCF_014904755.1 Neoluteolibacter marinus | reverse complement strand
CCCATGCACCCTGCCCCATGCACCCTGCCCCATGCACCCTGCCCCATGCACCCTGCCCCATGCACCCTGCCCCATGCACCCTGCCCCATGCCCTCTGCTCCCAAATGCCGATTACCTTCCCAACGATCGCGAGAAATTCAGGATCTTCGCTGAAAGGCGATCGAGCGCTTCCAAAAGCTCTTCAGACCCCTGCGCCGGGAGGTGCCCATGGGTGATGAGAAACAGGACCATATTCGCATTCTCGAAAACGGAACGACGCGAATAGTTCAGGAACTGCTGGAATTCCTTGTTGGACGTGCTGCCCGACCCCTCCGCGATGTTGTTCGAAATGCTGAGAGCGGCCCCTCGCAATTGTTCGGCGTAGCGGAACTTCTTGCGGGATTCGAGAGCATCCGCAATCCGATCGAGTTCTCCCCCGATACGGATCGCATCCTTCCATATCTCGAAGTCTTGGAAGCGAAACTTATGCATGTGGGGAGGCCGAAGGCCTGCATGGGGCATAGCGCAAAGCGCATGGTTCGCGCAAG
>NZ_JACZFQ010000036.1 GCF_014904755.1 Neoluteolibacter marinus | reverse complement strand
TCTGCCCTCTGCCCTCTGCCCTCTGCCCTCTGCCCTCTGCCCTCTGCCCTCTGCCCTCTGCCCTCTGCCCTCTGCCCTCTGCCCTCTGCCCCCCCCTCAAACGCTTCTCCGCCGCTTCTTGCGCTTGTTCTTCCGCGGCTTGTCGTCCTGATCGTCCTCGCCGTAGGCTCCATAGGCGCCGTAGCCGTAGCGGTAGGCGCGGCCGTAGCGGCTGGTCTTGTAGTAGCCGTAGGAGTAGTTCTCACCCATCAGGCGGCGCTTCTCCTTGAAGCCGTTGAAGACGATGCCGCTGAGCTTGGTGCCGTCCTCGTCGAGGACCTCGAGGACGCGGCGGATGGCGCCCTTGGGGGCGTATTCGGCGCGGGCGACGAGGCAGACGTTGTGGGCCAACGGGGCGATGATCCGGGTATCGGGGACGGCAAGCAGCGGCGCGGTGTCGAGGACGACGACGTCATACTCGCGGCAGGCCTGGGCGAGGATGGCCTTGAGGCGGGTGATGTCGAGCAGCTCGCCGGGGTTGGGGGCGCGCTTGCCGGAGAGGATGAGGTGGAGGTTTTCCTCGCCGGTGTCGCGGACGATGACGTCGTGGAACGGGGCGATGTTGGCGAGGCACTCGGTAATGCCGCCTTTCTCCCGTTCACGCTCCATGCCGAAGCTGCGGTGGACCGACGGCTTGCGGAGGTCGAGGTCGATGAGCAGGGTCTTCCTCCCCTGCCCGGCCGCGGCGAGGGCGAAGTTCGCGGACGTCGAGGTCTTGCCTTCCCCCGGCAGGGCGCTGGAGAAAAGGGTGATCTTGCGCTTGGTCTCGTCGCCCAGCAGGGACACCGAGGCACGCAACACGCGGTACATCTCGGCGTAGCTGGTGGAGGCGGTGCCGGGCCGGAAGACGAGGCGCTCGTCCCAGTCGTCGTGATGGTCGCGGGTGTCGTCTGGATGGCGCTTGTAGTACTGCTTCTCGGCCACCGCGAGGTGCCGCGGGTGGATATCGGAGATGGCGGCGAGCACGGTGGTGTCGGTCTCGGCGGCGATCTGGGCGACGGTGTGGAACTTGTTGTCGAGCCGGACGAAAAGGAAGGCGATCAGCAGGCCGCAGGCAAAGCCGCCGGCAATGCCCGAGGTGTAGATTTTCTTGGCGACCGGTCCCGACGGCCCGCCGGGGACCCGGGCGAGGCTGCTAACCTCGGCGCTGGATTCCTCCGACTCCTGGTTGACGCTGGATTCCTCCAGCCGCGTCAGCATGCTGTTGAACACGCTGGTGGAACTCTGGATCTCGCTTTCGAGCACGCCGATGCGGGCAAGCAAGTGCTGGCGAGCCGCCCGCAAGTAGTCGTCGGAGCGGTCCGCATGTTCCGAGAACTCTTTCGCCGTGCCGTCCCAGTAGCTCTTGTCCGACGGGGCGGAGCGGGCGACGTCGAATTCGCGGATGAAGCGCTCCTTGAGGCGATCCAGCTCCGCGGTGGCGGCGATCATTTTCGGGTGGGCCGGAAGGTAGCGCCGCTGCAGGACGGCCACCTCGGTCTCCTTGATGTCCAGGGCCTTGTGCGCTTCCAGGGCCCGCGCATAGGTCGCCAGGGCGCTCCGCGCAACCTGCAGGCTGTTGCGGGCCTCATCCGACTCCTTTTGAAGGAGATCGATCGAGCTGGTGCGGCCTTCGGTGCGGGCATTGGCGATTTCGGCGAGGTACTCGCGGGCCACGGCGTCGGCCAGGGCTTTCGACACCTCCGGCACCGGATGGGTGATGGAGATGTCCATCAACCGGGTGAACTTGCGGATCGAAATCTCCATCCAACCGCCGATCATGCCGCCCAGGACCGCCGGCGGCGGGGGTGTGGCGCCGGTCCGCGGTGCGGCATCGGCGGTGGCGTCGGCCTTGCCAAGCTTGTCCTTCACCCACTCCGGCGTCCAATCGACCGGAGCCGGCATCAGCCCGGGTAGTTCACGCACGTCCTGGCGCGAGGCCACCCGCTCGAGCAGGTCAAGTCGCTGGATCCGCGCCGCCACCGTGTTCATGCCCTCCTGGCTGCGCATGTCGATCTCCTCGACCTGGTCGCGCGACATCACGCTGGCAGTCTGCTGCTTGATCAGCAGGGTCGAGGTGGCGGTGTACTGCTTGGGGGCCTTGGACAGATAGTAGCCGGCGGCAAGAAAGCCGAGGACGAGACCGAAAGCCGGCCAGTACCAGCGCCCGACGAGGTCCAGCAGCAGCCGCTTGAGCTTCAGGTTGGAATCCTGCCGCTTGGGACCCTCGGAGTAATCATCCTCTTCGAATTCGTCCTCGAAGGATTGAGGGTAGGCAGGAAGTCGCGACATGGAGATGAGACAGGGAAATGAAGATGCCCGGGATCAAAGGCCCGGGTTGTGGGTTTGGACAAGCCCCGAGAGACGGAAGTGAATCATTCTACCCGGCCTGCGCCTCCCGGGGCGGATCCGGGCCCAGGGCGAGGGATCACTCATAGGAACCGCTCGGCCACGGTGACGATATCGCCTGGTTGCAACATGTAGCGGGAGGTACCCTTGTCCGTCATTTCCTTGTAGTTGACCGTGCTCACCTCACCGCGACGGTTGATGCTCACCTTCTTGGCATTGGCCAGTTCGGTGAGTCCGCCTGCCTGGGAAATGGCCAGAACGAGATCGAGCCGGCCGTCGCGGGGAAAGGGCACGGGACCGGCCTTGCGGACCTGGCCAACGATGGTCACGGATTTCCCGACATAAGGGCTTTTGGCGACCACGATCCGGTCTCCCGGCCGGATCGCCACCTTGCTGTTGGGGATCGACGAGGCGGAATAGGTCGAGGTCCCACCGTCCGCGCGGGTCAGGGTGACGCCGTTGAGATCCGCCTCGTCATTGAGGCCGCCGGCGCTGGCGACCGCCGCGGAGAGGTCGAACTTGCCATTGGCCGGCATCGGGAACTGGCCGGGGTTGTTCACTTCGCCGATCACGGAGAAATAGTCGCTTGAGTACTCGTCGATGGTCAGGCTGACCTTGGGATCGACCAGGTATTTCTGGGCGTAGAGATTGCGGATCTCATCATTGGCGTCGCCCACGGTGAGGCCGGAGATCTTGACGGTGCCGATCAATGGCAGGACCACCTCGCCGGACTTCAGGATGCGGGTCTGGGTGCTGAGGTCGGGTTCCTCGAACACCTCCATCCGGATGACATCATTGGCCTTCAGGACGGGATCGGAATCGGCGGGTGACTGGGCTCGGGCCAGCGCTGAAAAGCAGATGGCCAGCAGGATCAAGAGTTTGGGGGAGGATTGCATGGCGCAGGGACGGTAGATGAAGAAATTCGGGTGACAAGCTTGCAGAGCGGATTCCGGGCCGGGCCAAGGAAACTCAATCAGAAATATGCGGAAATTTGTTTTGGCATCCGGTGATTTGTTGTCTTGAAGGGACTTTGGAGTGCGCTGGCAGAGGGGGCGGGAGACCGGCGACGGCGCTTTGGGGGGAGTGAGGCGGGACCTGGGCACGGAGGGCTCCTCGGTTGAGGTTGGAGAAGCGACGCGGGGAGGTCGGGCGGGGCTTTGAGAGTGGTGAAACTCGGCCGGTGCTTCGAAAGCGGTGTCGCCGTTGCACTCTGCCACCGCACTCCAAAGGGTTGCTGCGGCGGGATCGAACCTTGGAGTGCGCCGGCAGAGGGAGCCAGCGTCCGGCGACGGCGCTTTGGGGGGAGTGAGGCGGGACCTGGGCACGGAGGGCTCCTCGGTTGAGGTTGGAGAAGCGACGCGGGGAGGTCGGGCGGGGCTTTGAGAGTGGTGAGCCTCGGCCGGTGCTTCGAAAGCGGTGTCGCCGTTGCACTCTGCCACCGCACTCCAAAGGGTTGCCGCGGCGAGATCGAACTTTGGAGTGCGCCGGCAGAGGGAGCCAGCGACCGGCGACGGCGCTTTGGGAGGAGTGAGGCGGGACCTGGGCACGGGGATCTCCTCGTTTGGAGTTGGAGAGTCGGCGCGGGGAGGTCGGGTGGGATTTCGAGAGCGGTGAGACTCGCTCGGTGCTTCGAAAGCGGTGTCGCCGTTGCACTCTGCCACCGCACTCCAAAGGGTTGCGGCGGCGGGATCGAACCTTGGAGTGCGCCGGCAAAGGGAGCGCAGCGACCGGCGACGGCGCTTTGGGGGTGAAGGCGTGACCTGGGCGCGGGGAATCTCCTCGCTTGGGGTTGGAGAATTGGCACGGGGAGGTCGGGTGCGACTCCGAGAGCGGTGAGCCTCGGCCGGTGCTTCGAAAGCGGTGTCGCCGTTGCACTCTGCCACCGCACTCCAAAGGAGCTAAAAGCCAGTGGAGAGCGAGATGCCGGTGGTGTAACCGTCGTTCGAGCGGACGTTGTTTCCCGAGTTGCTGCGCCAGCGGTAGAAAAGCGATGCCTGCACCCGGTTGTAGAAAACCGGCATGCCCAGCGCGATGTCCCAGTTGAAATTGTCCTGGTCCTGCCCTCCCGCCACGCCGCCGGACACGTCGCTGATCTCGTAGCCGATCCCGGTGGTCAGCTGCGCCCGGCGGATCTTGCGATGATAACCCAAGCGGTAGTTGGTGGAATCGCGGTAGCCGCCGCCGATCCCGCCGTTGGCGGTGGTGCCCTTGTACACCGAAAGGTTCATTCCCCAGAGCGAAGAGGCCCGGTAATTCAGACCCAGACCGGTGGTGAAACCGCCGTCCTGGCTGCCACCGCCGCTCTGGTAGAATTGATATCCGAAGGTGCCATCAAGGGCCACCTTCCGCGAAAGCTTGTATTTGACCCGCAAGATCGGCCCGAGGGTCTGGCGGTCGGGCCGGTTGTCGCCGCCGCTCTGGTCCCAGGCGATACCGGGCCCGAGGCTGGTGAGCGGCGTGGCCTTCCACAATGCGGCGATGTCGAAGCCGAGGTTGTAGGTGGAGGCGAAGTTCCCCGAGGTCGGCTCGGTCCAGTTGTAGTTGAAGCGTGAATTGATCGAGGTCTTCGGGCTCAGCCGGTAGTCGAGGCTGAGTCCGGTATTGAAGCTCAAGGTTTCGGCGTAGGAGTTGTTGTAGTAGTTATTGGTGCCCTGCCGCAGACTGGAACCGAAGGTTCCTTTCAAGCTAAAACGACCACCCTGATAGCCGGCGTGCAAATTCGTGCTGTAGCCGAGCCCGCCCAGATCGGAATTGCTGAAATAGGTTGCGTAGTTCAGGGCGAAGCTCCCGCCGAAAGTGAAGTCGCCGCCGGGGTCGCGATAGGTGATCGTCGGGCTGACGCTGAGGATGGTGTCGCCTTCGCCGCTTCGAACCGGCCCGCTGCCGCGGACATTGGAATCATACGCGAGGGTGGATCCGAGGCCGAAGCTGAACCCGCTCAGCGCCTCGCCGACATCGAAGCCGCTGAAGGTCGTGGGCTCCGTGTAGCCGGACGGTGCGGATACAAGCGGCGCTTCGAAGTCCTGCCCGAAAAGCGGCATGGACAGGCAAAGGGCGGAAATCAGGTGACGGAGAGGGGGCTGCGGATTCATTCCGGAATGATCTGGGAGGGCACCGGGCGACTTGCGGCGTGAAAAGTCGTTAGAGCGGATCCGATCAAGCCACGGGCAGGAAGCAGGGCAAGAGAAATGGCGGAACATCGGAGAAGCTGAAATTTCGGGATGCTGAATTGCAGCGGATGCAGGGCACGGCGTTCCGATGGATCCTTGGAGTGCGCCGGCAGAGGGAGCGCAGCGACCGGCGACGGCGCTTTGGGGGGTGAGGCGGGAACGTGGGGCGGGGATCTCCTCGTTTGGGGTTGGAAAGTCGGCGGGGGGAGGTCGGGTGGGACTTTGAGAGTGATGAGACGTGGCAGGTGCTTCGAAAGCGGTGTCGCCGTTGCACTCTGCCACCGCACTCCAAAGTGTTGCCGCGGCGGGATCGAACTTTGGAGTGCGCCGGCAGAGGGAACGCAGTGACCGGCGACGGCGCTTTGGGGGTGAGGTGGGAACTTGGGGCGGGGGGCTCCTCGTTTTAGGTTGGAGAGTCGGAGCGGGGAGGTCGGGTGGGACTTTGAGAGCGATGAGCCTCGGCCGGTGCTTCGAAAGCGGTGTCGCCGTTGCACTCTGCCACCGCACTCCAAAGTGTTGCTGCGGCGGGATCGATCTTTGGAGTGCGCCGGCAGAGGGAGCGCAGCGACCGGCGACGGCGCTTTGGGGTAGGTGCGATGAGACCTTGAAACAGGCATCCGGGCTTGGCGATCGGAGTATCGGCGATCGGGTGGTGCGAACAGAGGAACGGGCATTCCTAGGTCCCTCGAAAGCGGTGTCGCCGCTGCGCTCTGCCACCGCACTCCAAAGAAACGTCAAACCCGGTGATCCGGAAATTCCGGACCACCGGGTTTGAATCGGGCTGGCGGGATTCGAACCCACGACCCCCTACACCCCATGCAGGTGCGCTACCAGACTGCGCCACAGCCCGTTTACCTCGTCGGCGACGGGCGGGCAGACAATCAGGGGAAATCCCGGTTGGCAAGCCCTGAAAATCATGCATTTTCGCGCCCCATGAAGCGGATCAAGACAGCCATCGTCGGAGCCAGCGGATACACGGGGCAGGAGCTTCTCAGGCTCCTGCTGGTCCATCCCCAGGTGGAGCTCGTTGCCGCGACCTCGCGCCAGGAAGACGGCAAGCCGCTGTCCGATGTTTTCCCGCGGTTCCGCAAGTTGCCGGGCGCCGGATTGCCCTTCATGATGCCGGATCCGGACGCCATCGCGGCCACCGGGGCGGAGGCGGCATTCCTGGCCCTGCCCCACGGGGTGGCGGCGGAAATCGCCACGGCCTTGCTGGCGCGGGGCCTGAAGGTGATCGACCTGAGCGCCGACTTCCGGCTCAACGATGCCGCCGTCTACGAGGAGTTCTACGGCCACGCCCACCCGGCGCCCGCCCTGCTGGACGAGGCGGTGTACGGCCTGCCGGAAGTCCGGTCGGACGCGATCAAGGCCGCCCGCCTGATCGCCTCGCCGGGCTGCTACCCCACCAGCATCCTACTGCCGCTGATCCCGCTGCTCCAGGCGGGGCTGCTCGATCCCGCGACGATCGTGGCCAACTCGATGAGCGGCGTCAGCGGCGCCGGCCGCAAGGCCGACCTCTCGCTGCTGTTCTGCGAATGCAACGAAAGCGCCCGCGCCTATGGCATCCCCAAGCACCGCCACCTGTCGGAGATCGAGCAGGAGCTTTCCCTGGCGGCCGGCGAGCCGGTGGTGATCACCTTCATCCCCCACCTGATCCCGGTGAATGCCGGCATCGCGACCACGACGACGGCAAAACTCCGCGACGGGATCGAGCCCGCACGAATCGGGGAAGCCCTGGAGGAAGCCTATCGCGACGCGGCGTTCGTCCGCCTGCTGGGCCAGGGCGCGTGCGCGGACACCAAGAACGTGACCCGCACCAACTTCATCGACATCGGCTGGATCCACGACGCACGGACCGGCCGGATCATCCTGAGCAGCGCCGAGGACAACCTCGGCAAGGGCGCGGGGTCGCAGGCGGTGCAGTCGTTCAACCTGCTTTTCGGGCTTCCCGAGACCGCCGGGTTGCAATGCGCGTGAGATTGGTTCAGCGTCACGCCCCCACCCTTGCAAAACCCAGCCATGGATTTCCCCGTCACCCGGATCAAAGGAGGCGTCGGCGCTCCTCGCGGCTTCCAATGCTCCGCCATCTCGTGCGGCATCAAGAATCCCGCGGTCGAACGCCTCGACCTCGCGCTGATCTATTCGGAGAGCCCCTGCACCTCCGCCGGGACCTTCACGATCAACCGGGTGAAGGCCGCTCCAGTGAAGCTTTCCCAGGCCCACTTGAGGAAGGGCGACCTGCGCGCGATCGTCGCCAACAGCGGCAACGCCAACGCCTGCACCGGCGTCCAGGGGGTCAACGACGCCAAGCTGATGTGCAAGGCCGTCGCCAAACCTCTCGGTCTCACCCGCAGCGAGGTCGGCGTGTGTTCGACCGGGGTGATCGGCCTGCCGCTGCCGATGACGCGCATCGAGCCGCGCTTCGATGAGCTGGTGGAAAAGCTCGGCAGCGGCCAGGGCACGGACGTCGCCAAGGCGATCATCACCAGCGACACCCACCACAAGGAGATCGCGATCTCCTTCGACCTCGGCGGCCACCGCGTGCGGATCGGCGGCTGCGTGAAGGGCGCGGGCATGATTTCCCCGAGCATGGCGACGATGCTGTGCTTCATCACCACCGACGCCAACGTGACCCGCGACAACCTGCGCAAGGCGGTGCTCGAGGGCGTGGATGACAGCTTCAACCGGATCACCATCGACGGCGACATGAGCACCAACGACACCGTGCTGGTGCTGGCCAACGGCCGTTCGGGCATGCCGTCGTTCCGCCGCGGCAGCGCGCTCTGCAAGCAGTTCCGCAAGGCCTTGAACTGGGTCATGCTGGAGCTGGCCAAGGCGATCGTGCGCGACGGCGAGCGGGTGACCAAGTTCGTCACCGTGCAGGTCAGTGGCGCCCGCACCTACCTCGACGCCAAGCTGGTGGCCGAGGCGGTTTGCAAGTCCGCGCTGGTGAAGTCGTCGTGGAACGGCGGCGACCCGAACTGGGGCCGGGTACTGCACGCGGTGGGCTACTCGCGGGCGCGGATCCGCGAGGAACTCGTCGACATCTGCTACGACGGCAAGCCTGCCTGCCTCGGCGGCCTGCAGGGACCGACGCCGATGGACGAGCTGCGGGAAATCGCCGCGCAGCGGGAATTCCAGATCGACATCAACCTCAACCAGGGCGACGCGGAATACTGCATGTACAGTAGCGACCTCTCGCCGGAATACGTCGATTTCAACCGCTCCGAGTATGCCTACTGGAAGCAGGCGCGGAAGGACGGTCTGGTCTGAGGAGGCAAAAGCGGAAATTGGAAAAGCTGAAAGCTGAAATCAGCAACCGCCCTCTGCCCTCTGCCCTCTGCCCTCTGCCCTCTGCCCTCTGCCCTCTGCCCTCTGCCCTCTGCCCTCTGCCCTCTGCCCTCTGCCCTCTGCTTTCTCCTTTCCACCCAAATCCGGCTCCCGCTAGGGTTCCGCCATGCGAAACATGATCGGAGCGGCGGGGCTCGCCATGGTCCTGGCGGGATGTGCGGGCAGCGGGAACATTCCCGCGGACGGCAACATCGTGACCCCGGACGAGCCGGCGGTGGGCGGGATTTCCGAGGTACCGAATCCGGACGCCGCGATGGCCAAGCGCAGCGGCACGCCGCTGCCGACCCTGCAGCACGGCCATGTCACCTACATGCTGAAGTGCGGCGAGTGCCACAACTACATGATCCCCGAGGAACTCGACGTCGACGAGTGGGAAGACGCCATGCCCAAGATGATCCGCCACGCCGGCCTCGCTCCCGACGACGAGAAGGCGGTGCTGTCCTACGTGCTGGCGGTGAAGGGCGAGTGAAACCTTGGAGTGCGCCGGCAGAGTCCTGCAAGGACGGCGACGGCGCTTTGTTGCGGGTTGCCTCGGCTTGAAGATCCGAAACAGCGCTGGGACTTGCGATTCGAAAGGTTCGCCTCGCGCGCTACTGGAGAATCTGGCGGACTGTCAGGGTCCTCCGAAAGCGGTGTCGCCGCTTCGCTCTGCCACCGCACTCCAAAGGGTTGCCGCGGCGGGATCGAACCTTGGAGTGCGCCGGCAGAGCCCTGCAGGGACGGCGACGGCGCTTTGTTGCGGGTTGCCTCGGCTTGAAGATCCGAAGCAGCGCTGGGACTTGCGATTCGAAAGGTTCGCCTCGCGCGCTACTGGAGAAACTGGCGGACCGGCAAGGTCCTCCGAAAGCGGTGTCGCCGCAGCGCTCTGCCACCGCACTCCAAAGGTCAGCACTCCAACTCTGGAGAATAGTCATCGGGAACGTTCAACCGGTCGGTCTTGAACGAGCCGACGGTTTTCACGAACGCGGGGTCGGCGGACTGCCGGAACTATGAAGCGGAGCACCAGGGATACTGACCGGCGTCTGGCACGAGGTGGTGGTGCACCGGATTGCAGTGCACGTAGTTGAGCCGTGCCAAGTATGACTTCTCGAAACTGAGAATGCTGTCCCGGAAGTTGTGCCAGACTTTCCGTCCCGGCTGGCCATCGAGCTTGTTGATCCACTTGGCCGTCTTTTCGTGAAGGCGGGACAGCATCGGCTTGAGCGACTCGCCGTCACCTTGATGGCATGGCCGGGCGATGAAGTGGTAGTGGTTTGAAAAGACTGCCCAGGCCTCGAGCTGCCAATTGAAGTCCGAGGTCAGCTGCAAAAGTCCACGCTGAAGGACATCGAGACGGGAAGGATGCCGGAAGTGATGGAGCTTCCCGTAGGTTCCCGCCGTAACGAGAAATGGGTGGACCGATCCCAAGTGATGCGGAGGGGCGTGGGGCCAGCCGGGCGCTTTCATCACGGTCGCTAGCGTGCCGCGCTTTCCGCATTGCTGGCGAGGCGAATCTTTGGAGTGCGCCGGCAGAGGGCGCGCAGCGACCGGCGACGGCGCTTCGTTGCGGGTCGCCTCGGCTTGAAGATCCGTGGCAGCGATTGGACTTGCGATTCAAAGCGCACGCCTTGCGCGGTCACGGGAGAATCTGGCGGACCGGCAAGATCCTCCGAAAGCGGTGTCGCCGCTGCGCTCTGCCACCGCACTCCAAAGTGTTGCCGCGGCGGGATCGAACCTTGGAGTGCGCCGGCAGAGTCCTGCAGGGACGGCGACGGCGCTTTGTTGCGGGTCGCCTCGGCTTGAAGATCCGAAGCAGCGCTGGGACTTCCGATTCGGAACGTCAGCCTCACTCGGTCACGGGAGAAACTGGCGGACCTGCAAGATCGTTCGAAAGCGGTGTCGACGCTGCGCTCTGCCACCGCACTCCAAGGATCTCAGCGGATCTCTCCGGCGCCGAAGTAGGGCACCAGCGCGGCCGGGACCTTGATCGAGCCGTCCGGCTGCTGGCACTGCTCGAGCAACGCCACGTAGAGCCGTGGAAGCGCGGTGCCCGAGCCGTTGAGGGTGTGGCAGAAGCGGTTCTTCCCGTCGCTGTCCTTGAAGCGCAGCTTCATCCGCCGCGCCTGGAAATCGCTGAACCACGAGCAGCTCGAAACCTCGAGGTACTTCCCCTGCCCCGGCGCCCAAACCTCGATGTCGTAGGTCTTGGCCGAGTTCGCGCCGAGGTCGCCGGTGCAAAGCTCGATCGTCCGGTAATGGAGGCCGAGCTTTTGCAACGCGGACTCGGCGTGGGCGGTCAGCTCCTCCAGGGTTTCCAGCCCGCGGTCGGGATGAACCAGCTGGACGAGCTCGACCTTGTCGAACTGGTGCATGCGGATGATCCCGCGGTTGTCGCGGCCGGCGCTGCCGGCCTCGCGGCGGAAGCACGGCGTGCAGGCGACCAGCTTCTTCGGCAGGTCGGCCTCGGCGAGCAGGGTGTCGCGGTAGAGGTTGGTCACCGGCACCTCGGCGGTCGGCGCGAGGAACAGCTGGTTGCGGCCGTCCTCCCCGGCATCGGTGCCGTACATGTCGTCCTCGAACTTCGGCAGCTGGCCGGTGCCTTCCATGCACTCGCGCAGGACCACGTGAGGCACGTTGACCTCCTCGTAGCCGTTCTCGCCCGACTGGAGGTCGAGCAGGAAGCCGATGAGCGCACGCTCCAGACGGGCGCCCTGGCCGCGGAACACCGCGAAGCCCGATCCGGCGATGCGGGTGGCGTCCTCCAGCGAAATGATCCCGAGCTGCTCGGCGAGCACCAGGTGGTCCTTCGGCTCCTCGAGCGCCGGCTTTTCGCCCCACTCCCGGACCACCGGATTGGCGGTCTCATCCGAACCGACCGGACAATCGGGGTGCGGCATGTTGGGAATCTCCATCAGCAGCTCGTGCTGGCGCTGGCCGGCGGCTTCGGATGCTGCGTCGAGCGCGGCGATCTTGTCGTTGATCGCCCGCACCTCGGCTTCAATCGCCGAGGTGTCCTCGCCCTTGCCCTTGAGCATGCCGATCTGCTTGGACGTCGACTTGCGCTCCGACTGGAGGTGCTGCTTGTCGGTTTCGGCCGCGCGGCGGGATTCGTCGCAGGCGAGCACTTCATCGATGAGCGTCCAATGGTTTCCCCCGCGCGCCTTGAGGCGCTCGCGGACGGTGTCGGCGTGGTCGCGGATCTCGCGGATGTCGAGCATGGTGAGGCGGAGGATGTACGCCGGACCGGGATCGTCCAATCCTTCTTCGCGGTCTTTTCGACAGTTCCAAATACGAAAACGCCCCGGTGCCAGGGGCGACCGGGGCTCTCGCGGAGACGGGCGGATTACTCGTCCTCCTTCATCTTGCTCTTCATCAGGCGCAGCCCCTTTTCCGCGATGTCGACCACCTTGTCGGCACCCGAGGGATCGGTGAAACCTTCGACAATGGCCATCGACCACGCTTTCGGCTCGAGGTTGACGAGGCTGCGGATGACATCCAGTTGTTCGGAGGGGTTGTTGGCCCGTTCGGCCAGGATCTTCCAGAACGCCTCGCTGGCTTCCTCGGAGCGCTTCCGCGTCTTGTCCCGCATGAAGACCATCGCCGCCTTGAAGGCGGTGGCGCGTAAGCGCTCGTCGTCGGTCTCGACCATGAAATTGGTCAAGGTCTCGAACATCGAGTCATCGACCCACTGCTGGATCGAGAAGATCGCACTCTGCTTGTCGAGATCCGAGCCCTCCTTGAGCGACTTGGTGACGATCGCCGAGGCATTGGCGCCCCCGGCGCGGCCGAGCAGGCGCAACAAGGCGTGGCGGGTATCCTCGCTGGTTGCCGCGGCATAGGCGGAAGCCAGGGTGCCGGCGAACTGCTGCGGACGCGGGGAATTCGACACCACGTAGCCGGCCGCCGCCTCGGCGGCCTTGCGGATCTCGGTGTTGCCGGTGAACTGGACGACGTCGAGGAGCTCGGCGAACTGGTCGCCGCCACCGAGTTTCTTGACCGCCTCCAGCGCCGCCGTGGCACCCTTCTCGTCATTGGTGTTGCGGGCGAAGGCCAGCAGCTTGGGAATCACGGAGGGATTCTTCCGCTGGGCGACGATGCGGGACAGCAGGGCTTCCCGGATCGACGAGTTCATTTCCGTCGTGGTGGCGGCGTCGACCAGCACATCGTCGATGTCGGTGCTATCCGCGGCCTCGGCGAGATAGAGCGCCTTGTAAACCGTTTCGCGCTCCGCGTTGGACCCGGGAGTGACCACGGACTCCAGCAGGATCTTGAGTTCCTCGGCATTGACCGGGATCGGATCGGACGACTCGGCGGCCTGCTTGACGATGCGGTTGTAGAGGTCGGCCTTCTTGCTTTCACCCGCCTTGTTGGCGAGCAAGCCTGCGATAATCAGGACCACTACCCCGAGCACGGCGGCGATGGCGCCCTTCGCGCCGTTGCCCAAGCCCTTTTTCGCCGGAACCATCGACGGCTGGCCGCCGGCCGGCCGGGTTCCCGCGGCCTGGGTGCGTGCGGCGGGTCCGGTCGGCGTCGCGGTGACCGTCACCGCGGTCGCCGGCATGACCGTGGCGGCCGGCGGCGGCGCGGCGGGCGAGGGTTCCGGATTCGCCTCGGCCGCGGACTGTTGCGACGTCGTGTGCAAGCTGGGTGGCGCGCCGGACGGCGGGGCCAGCGGCTGCGGGGCGGTCTGGGTGATGGCCGGCTCGGGAACCGGCGTCGGTTCCGGCGGCGGGGCGGCACCGGGGATCACCAGGCGGGGGCGTTTGGGGGCCTCGGGTTGAGGTTCGGCGGGAGCCATGGATTGGGTCGTCGGAACGTCGAGTTGGATGAAGGATTTCAGCGACTCGCGGGCGTTCTCAGGCCGCTCGTCCGGCAGGCGGTTGATGTGCCACATGACCCAGTCCGCGGCCCACTTCGGGATGTCCGGCCGCAGCTGGCCGAGCGGGATCACCCGGTGCTCGAGGTGGGCCGCCATCACCTGCGGCCCGGTGTCGCCCTGGAACGGCGACTGCCCGGTGAGGGTGTAGTAGTAGACGCTGCCGATGGCATACATGTCGACCCGCGAGTCGAGCGCCCCGCGTTCGAATTGCTCGGGCGCCATGAAGAAGATCGAGCCGAAAACGGAGTCGTTCAGGTCAACGGTTTGCTCCTCCGGCTTCGGGCAGAACTTGGCCAGACCGAAGTCGACGATCTTCGCCTGGAAGCGGCCCGAGGGAAGCCAGTTCACCATCACGTTCGACGGCTTCAGGTCACGGTGGACCAGACCGAGATCCTGCGCCGCGACCAATCCTTCCTGGATCTGCAGGACCAGCTCGCGGAAGTCGCGCCAGGTCAGCGGGGCCTTGGCGACGATCTCGTCGAGGGTCTCGCCGGTCAGCAACTCCATCACCACGAACGGACCTTCCTCGTCGGAACCGACGTCGTAGATGGTCACGATGTTGGGATGCTGGAGCGCGGCGAGGGCACCGGTTTCCTTTTCCATCTGGCGGGTTGCCTCGTCGCGCTGTTCGCCGGCTTCGCCGGAAAGGATGCGTTTGACCGCCACTTCCCTTTTCAGCGCGTGGTCCCAGGCACGGAAAACGGCGCCAAGACCACCTTGTCCCAGCTTCCCGCGCATTTCATATCGATCCTCCATGTATTGAATTTCCTTAATCTGAAACCGCGCGTCGCCCTGCGGCAATGAAGAAAAAACACCGCGGTCCGGAGATCCCCGTTCCACCGATGACCCCGGTGCCGGCGCTTCAGTCGGGCCAGAATCTCCGGACCGCCGCCCGCAGCACGGCATCCCCGCGGCAGGCGGCATCGATCACGTCCGCGCCATCGCGCCGCCACCCGTGGTAGGCGGCGATCGCTTCGAAGCCGGCATTCAAGGAGCCCTGCATCGGATTGTGCCGGACCAGATCGATCTCGGCATTTTCCGGGAGGCCCTGGGGGAACAACAACCCGGCGTCGTCCAGTTGGAAGATCCCCTCGCGGTAGCGGCTGCGATCGCTCAGCGCCAGCCCCATCACCATCGCGTGCGGGTAGAGCCAGCGCAGATCGGGAACGTCGGTGCCGGCCGCATTGTAGCCTTCGCCCGGCATCCCGGCCTCGCCGCCGGAAAGCCCGAACAGGCCGGCCCGGGCCGCCGCCGAGTCCACCCAGTATTTCGGGAAATAGCCCCGCTGGCGCTCCAACAGATCGCGCCGCGCCGCCGGCCAATCCGTCCCGGAGACCCGGTCCGGCTCGGGCCGGTCGAAGTCGGGAAAGAACAGGCTCTGGATCTCCGCGATGAACTCGACGCCGCGGAAAACCCGACCACCCCGCTCCATCTTGCCGCGCGGCTCGCGGCCGTGGACCATCGACTCCAAGGCTAGCACCAAGGCTGTCTCCCCGCCCCAATCGCGCCACTTGCTGGCCAGCGGCGTGGTCCCGTCTTCCGCGAAGCCATGTCCGATCCATCCGTCGGGGCTGGTCACCAGGTCGAAGTCGAGCTCGCCAATCATCGTGGCCACGGCGTCGGAAACATCGGCCAGCTCAAGCACCTGCGCCGCCAGCCGCAGGCTGATCAGGGCGATCGCGGTGTCCACGGTGCTGAATTCGGTACCGGGATGGAGCACCGTCCTGCCCTCCCCGTCGCGGCAGGTGAAGTGGGGAAGGAACCCGGCGGCCTTGGGCAGTTCGATCAGCGCCCGGGTGGTCCTGCGGATTTCGCCCGCCACCTGTTCCCGGTCGAGAATCCCTTCGCGGGCGGCCGCCGCGCTGGCCAGAGCGTGGAGACCGGCCGAGGTGACGGAGTCGAAGACCCCGGCCGGCAAATGCGCGCGATCGCGGGTCAGCCCGGACTCCGGGTCATGGCAGCGGCGCAGTTTTCCCAGCGAAAGCCGCAGCATCCACTCCTCCTCGCTGATCGCCGGTCGCTCGACCTCGAAACCGATCGACGAGATCTCCGCCGCGCAACCCGGCTCGGCCACCCAGTTGATGAACTTCAAGGGCCCCAGCTCCCCGGCGTTGACCTCGAAGCGGTGCCGCGTGCGCTCGCCCGGCTGCAACACCATGGTTCTCGCCCAGCGCACCATCTTGTGGATGTCCGCCAGCTCCACCCTCAGCTCGCCCTGGCCGCGGGCATCCACCGTGACCGCCACCACCCCGGCACGCCCCGCCTCGGGCCCGCCGAGTCCGGTGACGTCGGTGGGATCAAAGGTCCGCTCCGGTTCCGCGGCGAGACCGGCCAACGAGTGCCAGGCCCCGGTCCACTCGCCGTCCGGCCGGGTGCGGATCGCACCCGCGCGGCTGTCGATCCGGTTCTCCCCCGGACCCATCCAACCGAAGTCGGATCCCAGGTGGGTGAAGTTGTCGAAGGGATTGATCGCCGGCGCCGAATCCAGCCGGTCACCCGGGAAAGAAATCGAGTAGTCCGTCGCCGGCTGCCACACCGTCGTCGCCGAGACGGCGAGCGAGAAAACCTGCCCCACCACCACCGCCGCGCGTAGCCACGGCCGCATCTTGAGGCGGCAGGCGGATTCCGGGACGCTGGGGTGAAGACGGCTCAAAGGGATGGGTGCGGCAGTGTCAGCCAGTGAACCCTATAACGAGCCTGAAATCCAACCATCTCACGGAATCGCGAAAATATCGCGGAAACACGGCTATTGCCCGCCTCCGCGCCGGGCAAAGGAACGGAAATCAACGGCTGTCCGCCGTGTCCTTGATGTCCGTCAACGCGGCGATGAAGTCGCCGAGAATCTCGGCCGGCACCATGATCGTGTCGCGGTTGCCACCGACATCTTCCGTGATCTTCACCACCTTGCCCCGGGAGTTCTCTTTCAAATCGAGAAAGAACGTCTTCCGGTCCGCCAGGATCTTTTCCGTGTGCAAAAGGTCGCTTTCCACCATTACCCCCTTTGTTGAAGTTACGGCGGAGTCTTCCCGACAGTGCTTGATTGTCAAGGAAAAGGCCGGGGGCGAGCGACGATCCCCGGCCTCTTCCGAGGCGCTGCCCCCATGTCCGGGGACGGCACTTATCAGGGTGGAGGCTCGTCGGCGACCGTGTGGTCGTGAACCCCGTGACAACCCGGCGGGGCGGCACCGGAGAACCAGGCGTCGCGCCCCGCTTGCTCCGAAAGCGGTGTCGACGCTGCGCTCTGCCACCGCACTCCAAAGTACCTTGGAGTGCGCCGGCAGAGGGAGCGCAGCGACCGGCGACGGCGCTTTGTTGTGGCTGACCTCACCCCACAGGCCGGCCATCCCCAAGACGGCCCGAGGCACGCCCCGGAGATTCATTGCCGGAATGTCCAGACTCCCCCTCCGGTGCCTCGAAAGCGGTGTCGACGCTGCGCTCTGCCACCGCACTCCAAAGTACTTTGGAGTGCGCCGGCAGAGCGCAGCGACCGGCGACGGCGCTTTGTTGCGGCTGACTTCACCCCACAGGCCCGCCATCCCCAAGACGGCCCGAGGCACGCCCCGGAGATTCATTGCCGGAACGTCCAGACTCCCCCTCCAGTGCCTCGAAAGCGGTGTCGACGCCCCTGCAGGGCTCTGCCACCGCACTCCAAAGTACCTTGGAGTGCGCCGGCAGAGGGAGCGCAGCGACCGGCGACGGCGCTTTGTTGCAGCTGACTTCACCCCACAGGCCGGCCATCCCCGGAGCGGCCCCAAGGCATACCCCGGCGATTCATTGCCGGAAGGTCCAAACTCCCCCTCCGGTGCCTCGAAAGCGGTGTCGACGCTGCGCTCTGCCACCGCACTCCAAAGCCTCAAGCCAACACCGCCTTCAACCGCTTGCAGACCTCCTCGACGTTGGCGCGCGAATTGAAGGCGGAAATCCGGAACCATCCCTCGCCGGCGGAACCGAAACCGGAACCCGGGGTGATCACCACCTGGGCTTCATTCAGCATCTTGTCGAACATGTCCCAGGACGTCGATCCTGCCGGGCAGCCGACCCAGACGTAAGGTGCGTTCTCGCCGCCGAAGACCGGCAGGCCGGCCGACTTGCAGGCCTCGACCAGCAGCTTGGCGTTGCCCATGTAGTGCTCGATGAGTGCCTTCACCTCGGCCTCGCCCTGCTCCGAGAAGACCGCGGCGGCACCCTTCTGCACCGGGTAGCTGGCGCCGTTGAACTTGGTGCTGTGGCGGCGGCTCCAGAGCTGGTGCAGCGGCACCCGGCTGCCGTCCGCGGCCTTGCCGGTGACGGTCTTGGGGATGACCACATAAGCGCAGCGCACGCCGGTGAAACCGCCGTTCTTCGAGAAGGAGCGGAACTCGATGGCAACGTCCTTGGCACCCTCGATCTCGAAGATCGAGCGCGGCACCGAGGGGTCCTGGATGAAGGCCTCGTAGGCGGCGTCGTAGAAGATGACGGTGTCGTTTTCCTTGGCGTACTTGACCCAGGCCTCGAGCTGCTCGCGGGTCGCCACCGAGCCGGTCGGGTTGTTCGGGAAGCACAGGTAGACCAGGTCGACCTTTTCCTTCGGCAGCTCGGCGACGAAGCCGTTCTCCGCGGTGCAGGGCAGGTAGACGAGGCCGGCGTAGGCGCCCTTGTCATCCGCCTCGCCGGTGTTGCCGGCCATCACGTTGGTATCGACGTAGACCGGGTAGACCGGGTCGGTGATGGCGATCACGTTGCCCTCGCCGAAGATGTCGAGGATGTTGCCGGTGTCGCACTTCGAGCCGTCGGAAATGAAGACCTCGTCGGCGGAAATCCCGAGATCGGAGAACTGGTTGTCGACGATCGCCTGGCGCAGGAACTCGTAACCCTGTTCCGGGCCGTAGCCCTTGAAGGTCTCGCGCACGCCCATCTCGTCGATCGCCTCGTGCATCGCGGCCCGCACCGAAGCAGGCAGCGGCTCGGTCACGTCGCCGATGCCGCAGCGGATGATCTTGGCGGCCTTGTCGGGATTGGCGTCGGTGAAGGCTTTCACCCGGCGGCCGATTTCGGGAAAGAGGTAACCGGCTTTGAGCTTGAGGAAGTTCGAATTGATCGTGGCCATGGCGGCGGGACCCTTAGACGCCGCCCCGCGGGTCGGCAAGTCCTTCTGAACGGCGCCGGCGGATCAAGGCGCGCCCCAGAAGGTCTGCTCGGAATCCAGCGAGGCCTTGAAGGCATCGAGCACCCCCTGCAACTCGCCGACCACCGCCGCTTGCTCGCTGCTGCGGTCGATGCGCTCCGAGGGGTCCTCCTCGACGTTGAAGAGCAGCGGCTTTTCCGGCGATGCCTTGAAGCCGTAATTGTTGCCGGTCTGGGAATAGAGCTTGGTGTGAAGCTTCCACGGTCCCTTGCGGGCAGCGTGAACCACGTTGTTGCCGTTGCCGGTGTAGACGAACTCGAATTCAGGCACGCTGCCGGGGAACTTCGATCCGTTGAGGAAGGGCCGGATGTCGCGGCCATCGAGCGTGCGGCCCGACGGCAGCGGCTCGCCGGCAAGCGCGAAGGCAGTGGGCAGGATGTCCATGGTCGAGGCCGGCGTGCGCACCACGGTGGCCGGCGGGATGGTGCCAGGCCAATACCACACGCCCACCTCGCGCACCCCGCCTTCCCAAGTCGAGCCCTTGCCGTCACGGAAAGGCAAGGCCGAGCCGATCAAGAGGCGAGCCTCGCCGTACTTCGGATGGCTGGCGGTGTCCTGGAAGCGGATCCACGGGCCGTTGTCGGACGACAGGATCACCAGCGTGTTCCCCGCGATTCCCTGGTCCTCGAGGGTTTTGAGGAGGCTGCCAATCATCGCGTCGATCTCCTCGATGCAGTCGCCATAGAGCCCGCGCAGTGACTTGCCCTTGAATTCGTCGCCGGCATGGACCGGCAGGTGCGGCATGTTCGGCGCGAGGTAGAGGAGGAACGGCTCTTCCTTGTGATCCTTGATGAACTGGACACCGAGATCGCGGTAGCGGCGGGTCAGGTCGTCGTGGAGTTCCATCTTCATGGTGATGTTCTTCGCGATCACCTCGTAGCCGGCGATCGGGGTCTTGCCCTGTGGATTCGAGCGGATCAGGTCGACCCCGGGATCGTAGTCGTTGGAGACGTTGGTGCCTTCCCAGACGTCGAAGCCGTGGGCCAGCGGGAAGGCATCCGGGCTCAGTTGGTTGGCCTTGTTGGGCGTGCCGAGGTGCCACTTGCCGAAGAAGCCGGTGGCATAGCCCTGGTGCTTCAAGCCCTCCGCCAAGGTGACCTCCTGCGGGTGGATGTGGCGCTTTGACCCCGGCCCCAGGACCCAGGATCCGAGCCCCGAGCGGCGGGGATTGCGGCCGGTGAGCAGCGCGTAGCGCGATGCCGAACAGGCCGGCGAGGCGGCGTAGAACTGCGGGAAATTCGCGCCCTCATGAACCATCCGCGAGACGTGCGGAGTGTGAATCGTGGGGTTGCCGGTGTGGGAAAAATCGCCGTAACCACAGTCGTCGAGGAAGATCACGACGACGTTCGGTTTTTCCAGGGCAGGCCTGGCCTGGACCGGCAGGTAGAGGGAAAGGAGAATCAGGGCGAAGTACTTCATCACAGCGGCGGGGCAGACCCATACGGACATTTTGTCACGAATTGAGCGAAAAACTGCCACCAAAGACCGCATTCTCGAACCATGGAATGACTTCTCCCCTCTGGGGCACTTCCTTTTGGGAGATCGGTTGCCGCAAGAAAAATGAGTCCTGGGTAGAAACAACGACTTCACTCGAAGTGAACGAAATCTGAATGGCGTGGGATGAAAGAACCGCCCTGCGTGCTTCAAATTTCGCGGCCTTTCGTGCGCTTTCGTTGTTCAAAAACCAAAACGGAGCTGCCCGCCTTCCCCCGCAAACCCGTCTGGACTCCGGCGAATGTCGCCCTAGAGTCCGCCTCCCATGTCCGTCCGCACGCGCTTCGCACCTTCGCCCACCGGCTACCTCCACGTCGGCGGCGCCCGCACCGCCTTGTTCAACTACCTCTTCGCCCGCAAGCACGGCGGTAGCTTCGTGCTGCGCGTCGAGGACACCGACCAGGCCCGCAACACCGAGGAGGCCCGCGAGGCGATCTTCTCCGGCATGAACTGGCTCGGCCTCGATTGGGACGAAGGCGAAGGCATGGGCGGCGATTTCGGCCCCTACAACCAGAGCGAGCGCAAGGCCAACTACGACCGCTGGTTCGAGGTGCTGCGCGAAAAGGACCGCGTCTATGAGGACGACGGCGCCTGGCGCTTCCGCTTCGAGCGCAAGCCGGTGACCATGAACGACCTGGTCTGCGGCGAGGTGACCATCGACTACCGCGACGAGTCGAACACGCCCGACATGGTGATCCGCCGCTCGGACGGCTCCTACGTGTTCCACTTCGTCAACGTCGTCGACGACCTCGACATGAAGATCAGCCACGTGATCCGCGGCGAGGACCACCTGATGAACACGCCGAAGCACCTGCAGCTCTTCGAAGCGCTCGGTGCCCCGGCCCCGCAGTACGCGCACATCCCGCTGATCCTCAATCCCAACGGTTCGAAAATGTCGAAGCGCGACGAGGGCGCGGCGGTCGGCGATTACCCGCGCCAGGGCTTCATCGCCCCGGCGGTGGTGAATTTCATCGCCCTGCTCGGCTGGTCGCCGAAGTCCGACGACGAGATCTTCACCATGGACGAGCTGATCGAGCGCTTCTCGCTCGAGGCGGTGAACCGCGCGCCGGGCCGCTTCGATCCCGAAAAGTGCGCCTGGCTCAACCAGCAGCACCTGCTCAAGCTTTCTCCAGAGGCCTTTGCCGCGGCCGCCCGGCCCTACGTCGAGGCCGCCGGCCTGCCGGTCGACGGCGCCTATCCGGAAGTCGCCGCCAAGGTACAGGAAAAGGTCCGCCTGCTCGGCGAGGTGCCGGAAGCGATCGGCTTCCTGCTCAGCGACAACTTCGAGTTCGACCCCGCCGCGGTCGAGAAGGTCCATGGTAATCCCGCCGCCAAGGACCTGCTCGCCGCGCTGGCGGATGACTTCGAGAAGCTCGGCGACTGGTCGGCGGACGCCGCCAAGCACCAGATCGGCGACACCGCCAAGGGTGCCGGCGCCAAGCCCGGCCAGCTGATGTTCCCGACCCGCGTCGCCCTCAGCGGCAAGGCCGGCGGCCCCGACCTCGGCGACATCCTCGGCCTGCTCGGCCGGGACCGCTGCGTCGCCCGCCTCCGCGCCTTCGCGAAGTAGCGCAACTTTTCAAGTTGCGGGCGTTGGCGTTCCGGAAGCTACCGACGGCGGCTCTCGCCCCTTTTGTGGCACCAACCCACATAAAGAACTGCGACGAACCACGCACCGCTCCCGAATCCTGCTGCCACGACCAGCAAGCAGCAATAAAGTAGCCAGCCGGGAACGGTAGCATAGTTTAACCCCGGAAGATTCTGCAACACGTTGAAGACGCGGTAGCCGACAAGAATCCCGGGCTCGCTCAGGAATGCTAGGTTACTCTCTCCAGTGTACAAGTTGAAAAGCGCCGCCCCGAACGCCGCCAGCCAGTAGAGGAAAACCATCAGGCCGAAAGCGAAGCAGCGGGCGTGGACTGACATAGGGAAAAGGCTACCGATGAGAGTCTCTCCCGCCGAGTTGGAAAACTCCAGGTTCACGGAGCCGGTTGGAACCGGCGATGCCGCTCCCCTTCACAACTTGAAAAGTTGTGCTACTTCCCGAACAAGGCCATCCGGCGGTCGACTGATTTCTTCGGCGCGTCGGGCAACGGGCGGCTGTGAGGGTGGTGGATGTCCGCCAGCTTGCGGGCACCACATTCGATGAGACAGGCCATCGCCAGCTCGTGCTCGTGGTCGAAGTACGAGGTGATGGCCAGCAGCCCGCCGGGATTCAGGGCATCCAGCGCGTTGCGGAACATGACCAGCCAGGTCGCGGGGTCGTGCCAGTAGTTCTGGTGGCGGACGAAGACGAAATCAAACGCCGGCAGCTGCTTCATCCGGTCGGTCCGCGAGGCATCCCCGGCGCGGAATTCCAGCTGCCAGCCGGGCGGGGCCAACGGCGTCCAGCGGGCGCGGCCCTCGGCGATTTCCGGCGGCCGCAGGTCGATCCCGAGGTAAAACAGCTCCCGCGCCAGCGGCGCCACCGCCGCGAGCAAGACTCCCGTCTCATCGGCCCGCCCGCAGGCCAGGTTCAACACCGCCGGCACCGCGGGCGGCCGCCATCCGGCCGAACTCAAGCCCACGGCCAGCAGCGCCCCCAACCGCCGCACGTCGCCGTCGATTCCCGGATAGCTGAATGGAAGGGCCGGGGTCATCGCGCGGCCAGTCAGTCGCCCCTTCGCGTGGAATTCAAGTTTGTCTTCCTTTCGCGAATCGCTTCAAATCCCTCCCTTTCCGCCTGAATAGTTGAGTCCAATGGTTCCCACCACGTCCCCTGTCCATCCCGTTGACGCCGAGATTCAGGCATCGATCGCGCAGATTGCCAATCAGTTCGCCATCGAGGGGGACTTCGTCGCCGGGGAGGAAATTGAAAGCGGGCACATCAACTCCACCTACCGCGCGACCTTCGAGACGGGATCCGGGTCGCAGCAGCGCTACATCCTGCAACGGATCAACGAGAAGGTTTTCAAGAACCCGGTGGCGGTGATGCGGAACGTCGAGTGCGTGACCCGCCACATCAACTGGAAGGTCCTGCGGGTGAAACGCGACCTCGGCGGCCAGACCCTCAGCCTCTACCCCGGCCGCGGCGGCAAGTCGTGGGTCATCGGACCCGGCGGAGGCATCTGGCGCTGCTACAACTCGATCGAGGGCTGCGCCACCTACGACGTCATCGAGAACACCCGCCAGGCCTACCAGGCGGCGCGCGCCTTCGGCTCGTTCCAGGACCTGGTCAGCGATCTCCCGCCGAGCGAGATCGAGGAGACCATTCCGGATTTCCACCATTCCCGCCGGCGCTACGAGCGCCTGATGAAGGTCGCCGATGCCGACCCGTACGGCCGCGCCGGATCGGTCGGCCCCGAGCTCGAGTTCGTCCGCAGGCGGGAAGACGACGTGAGCGTCATTCTCGGCCTGCTCGACAGCGGGCTGATCCCGTGGCGGATCACCCACAACGACACCAAGATCAACAACGTGATGATCGACACCGAGACCGACGAGGCGGTCTGCGTGATCGATCTCGACACGGTGATGCCGGGAGCCTCGCTCTACGATTTCGGCGACCTGGTGCGCACCGCCACCAGCCCGGCGGCGGAAGATGAGAAGGACCTTTCCAAGGTGATCATGCAGATGCCGATGTTCGAGGCGCTGGTCGACGGCTACCTCGACGCCGCGGGCGATTTCCTGAACGAGTCGGAGATCGAGCACCTCGCGTTCAGCGGCAAGTTGATCTCGCTGGAAACCGGCATCCGCTTCCTGACCGACTTCCTCGAGGGCGACAACTATTTCAAGGTCCACCATGAGGGCCACAACCTCGACCGCTGCCGCAGCCAGTTCAAGATGGTCGCGGAGATCGAGCGCCAGCAGGAGGCGATGGAGAAGTTCGTCCGCAAGGTCTGGCGCGGAAAGCGGTAGCACCCTTGGAATGCGCCGGCAGAGGGAGCCTGCGACCGGCGACGGCGCTTTGGGCGGTGAGGTGGGACCTTGGCGTGAGGATCGACCTTTCCGATGTCGGAGAATCAGCGTGGGTAGGGTCCGGCGGAGTTCCGGGTAGAGCAAGTCCCGGCCGGTGCTTCGAAAGCGGTGTCTCCGGTGCACTCTGCCACCGCACTCCAAAGTGTTGCTGCGGCGGGATCGAACCTTGGAGTGCGCCGGCAGAGGGAGCGCAGCGACCGGCGACGGCGCTTTGGGGGGTGAAGCGGGAACTTGGCGTGAGGGTCGACTTTTCCGATGTCGGAGAATTGGAGTAGGGATGGTCGGGCGGCGTTCAGGGTGGAGCAAGTCCCGGCCGGTGCTTCGAAAGCGGTGTCGCCGCCCTTTCAGGGCTCTGCCACCGCACTCCAAAGGACTAGCGCACCAAGGTCATCACGCACTCGAGATGGCGGGTGTGCGGGAACAGGTCGAAGGGCTGGACCTTCTCGAGCTTGAAGCCGCCTTCCTGGAGAATCGCCAGGTCGCGGACCTGGGTGGCGGGATCGCAGGAGACATAAACGACGCGGGCGGGACCGAAGGCGATCAACTGGGAAAGGAACTCCGGTGAGCAGCCCTTGCGCGGCGGATCGATCACGACGGCGGTCTCGGACGCCGGGAATTCGATGTCCGCGAAGATCGCCTCGGCCGAGGCCGCGAGGAAGGTCGCGTTGGTGATGCCGTTCGACTCCGCGTTGCGGCGGGCCCAGTCGGTGGCGGCTTCGCTGACTTCCACGCCGGCGACTTGCTCGAAGCTCTTCGCCAGGGTCAGGGCAAAGAGTCCGGAGCCGCAATAGGCATCGACGAGAAACCTCGTACCACCGGTACAGGCCTCCGCGGCGACATGCCCCGTGAAGGCCGGCAGGATGAAGGGATTGTTCTGGAAGAACTCGCCGGCGAGGAAGTCGAAGGAAATGTCGCCGACGTGCTCGGTGACCACCGCGGCGTTGTTCGTCTCAACACGGCCCTCGGTGGCCCGCAGCAACAAGGTCGCGCCCCGCTTGAACATCTTCGCGCGCTGGTGGATCGACGCGCGCTCGCGCGGCAGGGCGGCGTTGATCTCCTCCATCGCGATCGGGCACTGCGGGACATCGATGATCCCGCTGCGGCGGCCGTTCGGCATGAATCCGATGGGACCAATCTCACCGTCCTTGGGCCGATCGAAATGCGGGGTGATCTTCGACCGGTAATTCCACAGCTTTGGCGAGGGAATGCAGGGCAGCACCGGATGATCGACGCCGGCCATGTGCTGCATCAGCTCTCCCACCTGGCGGGTTTTCCAAGCAAGCTGGGCTTCGTAGCCGAGGTGCTGGTACTGGCAGCCGCCGCAGGTTCCGAACAACTTGCAGCCGGGCTCGGCCCGATCGGGCGAGGGCTCGAGGACCTCGACCAGGTCGGCCTTGGAACAGTTCTTGTCGTTGCGGAAGACCCGTGCCCGGACGAGCTCGCCCGGCAAGCAGAACGGAACGAACACCACCCAGCCGTCGACCCGGCCGATGCCCTCGCCGAGATTGCTCAAGGCATCGATCCGCAGGTCGATCTCCTGGTGGTACTCGAAGGGGTGCGGATGGAATTTCTTCGGCGGGCGCTGCATGACGGGCCCCCGGGTTAGGGCCCGGGGCGGGAATTGCCAAGCCCGCGCTTTGCCCGGGCTCAGCGGAGGTTCCCGGCCGAGAGGACTCCCGTGCCGATCGCGTCGCCGGCATCATCGGCCGACGCGTCCCCGCCGCCGGCGTCGCGATGCACGACCACGGTCAGTCCCTGGAGTTGGCCGGTGTCCCACTTCACGTCCTCGAGCTCCAGGATGTGGGTCGCATTCCCGTTGGCATCCGACATCAGGTTGCCGAGGTCGTCGGGCCGCCTCCGGTCATGGTGGGAATGACTTTCCTTTTCCCCCGACGGCGCCGCTTGGAGCCGGATCGCGTGGACCGCGTCCGGCCGCAGGCCGCCAATCTTCGCGATGACCTCGATGCCGCGGTTCGTCCGGCGAAACAACACGCTGCCCTCCACATGGCTGCCCCCGGCGGGCAGAATCCGGGCGACCAGCTGTTGGCGGCCCGTGAAGCTGACCGGGCGGCCGGGATCCGCAATTGCGGGTTCACTGCAAAGGACCGCGAGGGTGGCGAACAGGATGAGTGACGCTTTCATCGGGACATCGGTTGCAGGGTTGGAATCGTCAGATCGCCGCAGGGACGACGAAGGCCCTCGCCGTGCCGATCCGGTCGAGGAATTCGAGGTGACCTTCGACCCGAGGCAAGAGATGCCGGCGGATCAACTCTTTGACCTCGGCCATCACGCCTGGATCTTCAAGGGCGGCCTGATATTCGCGGGTCACCTGCTTCTCCCCGGCGAGAAGGATCTCGAGCGCCGGCGAATCGCCCAGGGACATGGCGTCGCCGTCGAGCGACCGGGCGAAGCCGCCCCAGATCCCCTCCCTCATCGCCGGCTGCCCTCCCATCGAGGCGATGTGCTGGCGCAAGCGGCTGGCGCTGTCCTCGTGGTCGGCGAGGATTCTTTCGAGATCGCTCCGCAACGGATCGTCGCGGAAATGATCGATCGCCTGCAGATAGGTCGCGATCGCGGAGAGCTCGCTGCGCAGGAGCCGATCACACGCGGCCAGGCATGCCTCGACGCGGCGGCCCGGCAAGCCACCCTGCTTCAGAAGCCCCCACGCCTTGGCCACGCCGAGCCCCAGCAGCACGGGTGGCAGCAAGGGCAGGGCGAGACGGACGGCAGCACCGGCAATCCGGCCCACCGGCAGGCTCCGCACGGCAAAGCCCAGGCCCGCCGCGGCGGCGAGCGTGGCCGCCGGTTGTTCGGCGATGGCGGATTCGAGTTTCGTGCGGGCCATTTCCAGCTGTTGCTTGCCGGCATTGATCTTCCGCTCAACCCATTGGTCGGGCCGGATTACCGTGGATGGATTCGTGTTCATGGCTCCAGGTTCCGCTGAAGGGTTCATGAGCGGGTGGCGAGTTTGCTCACCTGCTGCCCGACCGATTTGGCCAACTCGCTGCGCCGGACATCTTCCCATGCCTGGCGGAGCCGCTTGGATGCTTCCGGCGACAGGGATTGGAAAAAGTTGTCGCTCGAACGCCCGTGGCGGCGTTGCGACAAAAGCAGCCAGCCGAGCGCGAAACCTGTCGCGGCGACGCCGGCGATTTCCGGCAAGGAGGCCGCCCGGATCCGGCGTCCGGCCCGCTTCATCAGGTGGCAGACGCCCTGTTCTTCCGGCAGATGATCTTCATCGCTGGTTCGCGGCGCGGTGGAAGGCACATAGTGGTCTGGTGTGGGAATTTCGTTCGCGTTCATGTCGAAATCCTGTCCGCAGGCTCCGCGCCAAGCGCCAACACCCCGTCACAAGCCATTGGTTTCGTGCACCTCATACCGACCCAGGCGGGAGCCATCGACGTCCGGTCCCAGCGCCGAAGAATGCGCGATGCGGAATGCCGCGGGCAAATCGCAACGCCCGGGCATCCGGCCGTATCTTGCAAGATCTGCGTCAGGATGGCAGCTTGTCCCGGTGAAAGCGCTTCTCTGCTTGCTGATGACGGGCGTGCTCCAGGCCGGAGGGATCGAGGGCACGATCTGGTATGACGCCAAGGGCGAGGTCGCGTGGGTCGAGGGTCCGGCGGCGGAGAAGCAAGCACGCGAGCCATTCGTCCCGCATTGGGTGCGGGCGGAACAGCGCCGCGACCGGGGACGGCGTCCCGAATTCCGGGCCTACCGGCGATACGACGACACCCTCTGGACGACCGGCTATGCCGCGGGATATCGCAGGCCGGTGCGGTGCTGGCCCGCCACGTTCCGTTACCAGCGGGTTCCCTGCGTCCGGCCGCTCGGCGGGATCGGGGTGATCATTCGCTGACCTGCCGGCCGTCCTTGGGCGGCGTGGCGATCACCGGCCCGCCGGCGTTGGCAACCGGCACCGTGGGATTCATGTCCCGTTCGTCGGGAAGCTTCCCGGTGACGTCGGGAATGCGCATGCCGCTTTCCTGGCGCACCATCGGCGGCGCGACTTCCGGCTCCTCATCGACGCGTGGCGCAGGCTTGCCGGTCGTCTGCTTCGGGGGTGTCACCGGATCGCCCTCGACCACTTGCGCCTTCGGCGGGGCGCACGCGGCAAACAGGCAGGTCAGGGCGAGGCAGGGAACGATGCGGATCATGGGCTTGGGAGCGGACATTGGCGCAGGGGCCATGGCAATGCAATGGCGAAGCCCCGACCGTTAGATCGGCTCACTTTGCCTGCTTCGGCAGGTCTTCCAGCCACTCCCCGACGTCGCCAATCACCTTGTCCTTGAGGTCATCGTACATCAGCAGGTGATACGAGTCGGGGTAGTAGCGGCGCGAGCGGCCGGCCTCCTTGGGGATATTGCCGTAAAACCCCTTCACATCCGTCTCGCTGCTGAAGAAGTCCTTCCCGCCGTGCAACACCAAGGTCGGGACCTCGAAGGAGCGGGCACAGTCGGGCATGCCGTCGATCAGGTCGCTCAGCGTCACCAGCAGCCGAAGGGTGTGCTTGTCGATATGCCAGGCATTCGTGTCCGCCTGCTCCGAGTGCACGGTATCGTGGGTCATCTGCACCGGTTGGCCGCCGGCGATCGTTTCCAGCGACAAGCGCGCCGTGGGTGCCACCTTCGACACCCCGTGGACGAGGTCCTTTTTCCACTGGGGGAAATCGTCGCGGAACTTGACCACCGGCGATGACAGGACCAACGCGTCGCAAGGGGACTTGCCGCCGCCGGCCACGGCTTCCTGATAGGCGTGCGACACGATCAGGGCGCCCATGCTCTCCCCGAACCAGACAATCCGGGCCTTGGGGTGCTTGGCGCGGACCATGTCGGAAAACCGGTCGAGGTCGCGGAACCACAACTCCGGGTCATCGATGTCGCCGCGCCGCTCCTTCAGCGGATCCTTCCCCTGGCCCCTGACCTCGTAGGCGTAGAGCCCGATGTCCGGTTGGTCCTTCAGCAGCCGCAGGCCGAGATTCTCATAGTCGATGGAAGCACCGCAAAAGCCGTGGACGCCCACCACCACGGTCTTCGGCTGGGCGCCTTCGCGCACCCACTTGCGGTAGCCGAAGGTCTCCTGGCGGACGGCTTCCTCCGGACGATCGGTGACAAGGGTGTAGCTCGGGGCGCACTGGCTGAGGAGTACGCCCGCCAGCAAGGCCCCGCCCAGCCGGAAGGCCGCGCGGGTCGATGTGTCACCTGGAGCCCATGAAATGCGCTTCATTCCCGGGAAGCCTGCCATCTGGCATTGCACACCGCAACTCCGCTTTCCGGGCCGGTGTCATCCCACCACAGCCGTCCGGGTTTTCTCCAACCCGCTGCGGATCGCCGGGAGGATGTCCTCGAGGGTGTTGGCCACGGCGAAGTCGCCGGGCTCACAGAGGTCGCTGAGCAGATTGATCAGCGGATCCCAGAAGCGGACACCGGCGGCATTGGAGCGGTTGAACACGATCACCGGCTTGCCGGCCATCAAGGGGTTCTTCTGGTGCTTGAAGATCATCAGCGCGAGCAGCTCCTGGACGGTCCCCGCGCCGCCGGGGAAAATCACGAAAGCGTCGGAGTTCTCGATCATCACCTCCATCCGGGTGTAGATGTCTCCGCGCAGCCAGAAGCTGGACAGGCCGTCGGGCAATCCCTCGAGCTCGATGATGTGCGGCACGTTCGATCCCGCGGTCCAGCCGCCGGCGCCGACCGATCCCTTCACCACCGCCCCCATGATCCCCGACTTGCCGGCCCCGGACACGCAGCCGAGGCGGTTCACCGCGAGCAGGCGGCCGAGTTCCTCGCCGTCGCGGAGATAGGATGGCTCCTCCAGGGTCGCCGAGCAGAACACGCAGACATTGCCGAGATAGTCATCCGGCACCGGGGTCTCGAACGAGGTCGCCTTGCTCTCGCCCATCTTCTCGCGGCCGGCATCCGGCAGGCCGCGGGAAGCCACCACGTCCAGGGTTTCCAGCACCGCTTCCGGACTCTCCGAGCCGAGCAGGAAATCCCGGTGGTCCTGCTTGATGGTGCCCATGCGGTTCAGGTGATCGAGCACCGAGAACAACGGGTCCCAGGAGAAGTCGGCATTGAGGATGACGGTCGGCTTGCCGGCCAGGTTCTTGTCGAGGGTCTGGTAGCCGACGAAGATCGAGATCGCCTTGAACATGTCTTCCAGCGTCGCCCCGGGCGTGAACACGAAGGCATCCGCCTCAATGATCTTGCGCTCGATGTTGGACAGGGTGATGCGCTGGTCACCGTTCGAATTGTAGATGTCCCAACCGGCACCGAAGAGCAGGTAAAGCAGGCGGGCGCGCACCGCGCGGCCCGGGTCATCGGTGCCGAGAACGGTTCCAGAAAGTCTTACTTTAGGCATGGGATTCGCTAAGGGTGAAATGAACTAGCAGTCGCCGTGCCGGGTCAAATCCAGCGCACGAACACCGCATGATAGCGCATATGGATCCCTTTCTTCAAGCCGCCATCAACGAAGCATCCGCAGGCCTTTCCGAGGGCGGCATCCCGATCGGCAGCGTGCTGGTCCGCCAGGGCATCATCCTCGGCCGCGGGCACAACCGCCGCATGCAGCAGGGGAACCCGATCCTCCACGGCGAAATGGATGCCCTCCAGAACGCCGGCCGCCTGCCCGCCCACATTTATCGCGAGTGCACGCTCTACACCACGCTCTCGCCGTGCCCGATGTGCACCGGTGCCATCCTGCTCTACGGGATCCCGAAGGTGGTGATCGGCGAGAACCAGACCTTCATGGGGGAGGAGGAGCTGCTGCGCAGTCGCGGGGTCGAGACCGAGGTCGTCCAGAGCGCGGCTTGCATCGACCTGATGAAGCGCTTCATCGACCAGAACCCGACCGTCTGGAACGAAGACATCGGCGAGCCCTGATCAAAGCGTCACCTTCAGGCGGACGGGCGCAAAGTCGTCGCGTGCCCGTGCACCGGGAAGGCTGTTGCACCGCCCCGCGACATGACATCCTGACCGCCCGATGAAAGCGCCCGGTCACATCACCACCGCGGAGGAATACCTGGCCTGGGTGCCGGAACCACGGCGCGCCGCCTTGACGGCGCTCCACGAACTGATCCTCAAGGCCGCCCCCTCACTGACGCCGGCCATCGTCCACGGCATGATCGGCTACGGGCCCGCCCGCGACCGCACGAAGAACGGCGGCGAGGGCGAGTGGTTCACCATTGGCCTGGCCAACCAGAAGCGGAACATGAGCCTCTACTTCTGCGCGGTCGAAGATGGAGTCTATCTCGCCGAAGGCGCAAAAGAGCGGCTCGGCAAGGTGTCGGTCGGCAAAAGCTGCGTGCGCTTCACCAGGCTGGAGCACCTGGATCTGGCCGTGGTCGGGGAGCTGGTGAAGCGCGCCGCGGCACTGGGTCCCTGCCGCGCCGGGTGACAAGCGCGTCACGGCGAAGCCCACGCTTTGCCAGCGGCCCTCTCTGCCCCATCGTCGGCGCGTGCCCTTTCCGCCGGACTTTCTTTTCGGGACCGCCAACGCCGACCACCAGGTGGAGGCGCACGATCCCGGACGCGAGGATGTCTGGGACCTCTGGGAGCGCAGCCAGGGGCTGACCCCGCGCGGCAGGGCCACCGACTTCTGGAACCGCTACCCGGAAGACATCGCCGCCGCGGCCGCAACGGGCTGCAAGTTGTTCCGGTTCTCCATCGCCTGGGCACGGGTCGAGACCGCCGCGGGAAACTTCGACGACGGGGCGCTCGCCCACTACCGGCGGGTGGCGGAGTGCATCCGGTCGCACGGCATGAAAGTGATGGTGACCCTCCATCACTTCGTCTGGCCGGTGTGGCTGGAGCGGGACCACGGCGGGATGATCGGCGCGGACTTCCCCGACCTTTTCGCCCGCTACGCCGGCAAGGCCGCGGAGACGCTCGGCGACCTGACCGACTACTGGATCACCTTCAACGAACCGAGCCAGCTGACCTTCGGCTACATCAAACCGTGGTGGCAGAACCGCTACTACATGCCCCCCGGCCTGCCGCGCGGCACCGAGGTCGATGCGGAGGCCAAGGCGGTGGGGAAGCTGATCCCGAACCTGTTCCGCGCCCACGCCCGGGCCCGGCAGCGGATCAAGCGGCTCGACCCGTCGGCGAAGGTCGGCGTGAATCCGCTGGTCACCGGTTTCCCGACCTGGCTGCAGATGCTGATGGACTGGGGTGCCTGCCACCGCGGCCTGTCGGAAGCCGTGTTCAAGTTCACCACCAAGGGCGCCCTGGTCGGCGGTCACGGCGAGGTCGACCTGGTCATCGGCGGGGTGACGGAGACCGACCAGACCGGCTTCGAGTTCAGCGACCCGTATCTGCGCACCGGCAAGGCGGTGCTGGTGCACCGCGACCACGCCGGGGACGGCATCGCCTCCCTCGGGGGCCGCCCGGTCGGGGTGATCGCGGTCGGCAACCAGCCCGACGGCTGGAAGCGCGACCTCCCCGGCGATTGCCGCAAGGTGGTGTTTTCCAACTACGACGACGCTCGTAGCTCCCTGGCGGCCGGCAAGGTCGATGCGGTCTACGGCGACGCCTTCCTGCTGCTCCCGGACGGAACCCCGGAAGCCGACCGCTACCGGTTCCTCGTCACCGGCCTGAGCGACGAGCACTACGTGGTCGTCGCCCCGCACGGCCACGCCCGCCTGATGGCCCGGGTCGATCGCGCGGTGGCCGCTTTCCGGCGCGAGCTCTCGGAGGACGCCCGGCCAGGGGACGGGGTCGCCAAGGAAATCGCGCGGCCGCTCTCGCTCCACGAGCTGTTCACGGGCGACGACACCTTGCCCGAAAGCATCGCCGGTCACCGCGGGATCCGCCGGATCAGGCGCCGCGGGCGGATCCGCGTGGGGCTCCGCCACGATGCCCCCGCGGATGGGCTGGAAGCCCGCCTGGCAAGGCTGATCGCCATCGAGGTGCTCGGCGACGGGGCCAGGCTCGACCTGGTTCCGATCGATCCCTGCGACCGCTTCAAGGTGCTCCAATCCCGGACGGGCTGGTTGAACTGGGCCTGGCGCTTCTGGGGCACGACCAGCCTGATCGCGAACGCCAACTGGTGGTATCTCGGCATTTCCGGCCGGCTCCCGGAGGAACTCTGTCCGGAAGAAGCCGTCGGGGCCCAGGACTTCGTCGGCCTCGACTACTACTGGGGCCTGCCGACCTGGCGCCTGCACAAGTTCCGCCTGCTGGAGGACGCCGCCCACGGCCGCTTCCTGCGCGCCCCGGTGTGGCCGCAGGGATTGTTCCACGCGCTGCGGCGCTTCCACCGCTGGTTCCCGGACCAGGAACAGCTGGTGGTGGAAAACGGCTGCGTTCCCACGGCGGACGGCATGACCCGCGGCGACTACATCCGCGCCCATCTCGCCCAGGTCAGGCGGGCGCTGGCGAAGGGTGTGCCGGTCAAAGCCTACAACTACTGGTCGATCACTTCCAACCGCGAGTGGGGCCATCCCTTCGACCCGAACACCGACTTCGGCCTCTACTTCGTCGACCTCGACCGCGATCCGGCGCTGACGCGCCACGAAACCCCGGAGGTCGCGCAGTTGCGCGAAATCATCGGGGATGCCGGCGCTTGAGTCCTTGGAATGCGCCGGCAGAGGGAGCGCAGCGACCGGCGACGGCGCTTTGTTGCGGCTGACTGCTCCCCACGGACCAGCCGTCCCATAGACAATCCCGCGGGACGCTCCGGCGATTCATTGCCGGAACATCCAGACTCCCCTTCCGATACCCCGAAAGCGGTGTCGCCGGTACGCTCTGCCACCGCACTCCAAGGGCCTCCTTGCCGGATCGGCAAGCACGGTCTAACATGACCGAACCGCCATGATCGCCGATGTCAACCTGCCGGAATCCCTCGAGCTGCTGAAGTCGTTCGGCACGGCCCTCGGGCTCGGCCTGCTGGTCGGGCTCCAGCGCGAGTGGCGGCGCGACAAGGTCGCCGGCATCCGGACCTTCCCGCTGATCACCCTGTTCGGTGCCCTCAGCGGTTTCCTGTCGACCACCTTCGGGCCCTGGGTCATCGCGGCGGCGCTGATCGCCTGCACCAGCCTGGTCATCCTCGGCAACCTCGCCGCCCTGCGGAAACCGGATCCGGACACCGGCCTGACCACCGAGATCGCGGCGGTCGTGATGTTCCTGATCGGCGTGATGGTGATCCTCGGTCACCGCCTGGAAGCGGTGGTCTGTTCCGGCACGGTGATGGTGCTATTGCAAATCAAGAAGCCGCTGCACGGGATGGTGCGAAGGATCGGCGAGAACGACCTCAAGGAGATTGCCCGCCTGGTCCTCGCCGGGCTGGTCATCCTGCCCCTGCTGCCGAACCGCGACATGGGCTACCTCGATGTCTTCAATCCTTTCAAGGTCTGGCTGCTGGTGGTGCTGATCGTCGGCATCAGCCTGGCCGCCTACCTCGCCGGCAAGATCCTGGGCGGCAAGAAGGGCACCTTGCTGGCGGGGATCCTTGGCGGCCTGATTTCGAGCACCGCGACCACCGCCAGCGTGGCCCGCCGGAGCAAGTCGAACCCGCAGGGGGCTGCCTCGTTCGCGGTGATCGCGTTGATCGCGTCGGCCGTGGTTTTCGCCCGGGTGCTGGTGGAAGTGTGGGTGGCGGCGCCGGGCGAAGGCCGCGCGATGATCCGGCCGCTGGCCGTGATGATGGCCTGGACCGCCCTGGTCGCGGCGGTGGCCTACCGGGTCAGCCTCCGGCGGCAGCAGGACGTCACCGAAGACGAGGCCCCGTCCGAGCTGAAGGGCGCGGTCCTGTTCGCACTGCTCTACATCGCCGTGCTCTACGGCGTCGCCTTCGCCAAGGAAGAACTCGGCGATACCGGGCTCTTCGCCGTGGCGGCGGTCTCGGGGCTCACCGACATGGACGCGATCACGCTCTCGACCTCGCGGCTGGTTTCCGGCGGCCATGTCGAGACCACCACCGGCTGGCGACTGATCCTTGTCGGCGGCATGGCGAACCTCGTGTTCAAGGGCGGCATGGTGGCCGTGCTGGGAACCCGGGCAATGATCAAGGCAACCTTGCTCGGCTTCGCCGCCGCGCTGGCGGGCGGTGCCGCCCTGCTCGCGCTGTGGCCCGGATGACGACTAGGCCCCGGCTACCGGCGGGGTCACCGGAGTGACCTCGGGGGTGCACACCACCACCTTGGTGCCCGCGAGGTAGTCGTGCAGGCAACGCTTGTCGCGACCGAAGATGGCGAGCGAGTTGGCCAGTCCGATGAACCCCCCGATGACCGGAATCAGCCCGGCAAGGGTAAACGCCCCGTAGCGCTTCACGATCAGGTCCCCCAGCGACGGGTTCCGGTCGTCCATGGTCACGATCCGCGTACCCACCGCCTTCTTGCCGATGGTTTGCCCCTGGTCGCGGAGGAACTTGAAGTTGATCCCGATGAAGATCCCGAGCCCCAGCACCGACAACACCGCGGTCTGCCACCACTGCTGGCCGCCTTTGGGAGCGAAGATGTTCTGTTGGAAAAGCAGGAAGTAGAGCCCGAAGACCACCACCAGGTTGATGAGTCCGTCGATCACGGCACCGCCGAAGCGTTGCCCGCGGGTGGCGAGCTGCGCACCCGTCACGGGAAGCTCCGGCATGGGATCGGAAACGGTCGGCGGGGTGTAGGGATTCACGGGTGCTTCGGACATCCCGCTTCACTAACAATCCCGGCCGGTCCTGTCGATCCGTGAGATATCAATCGATCACCGCCTGCAGTTCCCAGGTCCGTTTCTCGCGCGGGGTGCCCGGCCCGTTGTAGCCGAGCAGGCGGAAGCCCTTGCTTTCGACCGACTTCTCCCCGAGCACCGCTTCCAGTTCGGTCCGGGCCTTCGAAATGTTCTCCTTCGAGTCGCTGCCCTGCCAGGTGTAACTGAGGGCCGTCGAAGCCGGCACATCCTTGACCTCGACCTTCGCGCCGTCGGGACCGGTCGTGCCGACCTTGCCGTTCTGATAGAGAAAGGCCATCGCGGTCTGCCGGTTGTCGCCGTCCATGGTCATCTCGACCGGTGCGGTCATCGGGATGTCATGCTTCTTGATATGGGTGAAGAGCGTCCAGAAAGCGCTGGTCTCGCCCTTGCCATTGGTGAAGGCGGCGCGGTAGGCGGGGTATTGCTTTTCGACCACCTTGCCGTAGGGACCTGGCTCGGGCCAGCCCTTCGGCAAGGGCGCCTCGTCGACGTAGGAGGATCCTGGCTTCGCGGCAGCCGGGTCGCCGGCATGCAAGTTGCCGGCGGCCATCAGCGCGAACAGCGGGAAGAATTTCTTTTTCACGCCATCAAGCAAGCGAGCGCGCGGCCGCCCGCAACCGGAAATCTCACCCCCCGAAAAGTTCCGCGAAGAACAGCTTCATGTGCTCCCACGAACGCCGGTCGGCCTTTTCGTTGTAGGCCGCGCCCTTCGAGTTGTCGTCGCCGGCCATCTTCTGGGTGAAGGCATGGACCGCCCCGCTGTAGGCGATGAACTGCCAGTCGGCACCGGCGTCGCGCATCTCCTGCTGGAACCCGCTGAGCTCGTCGGCGGGAACAAAGGGATCATCGGCGCCGTGGCACACCAGCACCTTCGCCTTCACGCCGCCCTTCGCCGCGGCCTTGCCATCGCCAGCGCCCAAGCCGCCGTGGAAGGAAACCACGCCGGCAAGGTCCGCGCCACTGCGGGCCAGCTCCAGCACCCCGGTGCCGCCGAAGCAGTAGCCGATCGCGGCGATCTTCGTGGCATCGGTGTGCTCGTCCTTCTTCAGCACCTCGAGACCGGCGTCGAGGCGGGCGCGATAGAGGTCGCGGTCGTCCTTGTATTTCCCGGCCTCCTTCCCCGCTTCGGGTGGCTGCGGCCGGATGCCCTTGCCGTAGATGTCGGCGGCGAAGACATTGAAGCCCATCTCCGCCAACAGGCGCGCGCGCATCTTCTCGTAGTCGGTCAGCCCGGTCCACTGGTGGATGATCAACACCCCCGGCCGTTTGCCCGGAAACGCGTCGTTGTAGACATGGAAGCCTTCGAGGGTGGTGCCGCCTTGGTCGTATTCCACGGTCTTTTCCACCAGCGCGGCGGAGGCGGAGGCGGCGGTGAGCAGGGAGAGGAGAAGCGTTTTCATCGTGGTCAGCAAAGCGTGCCCGCCGGCGCTGTCAAACCGCGGATTCGGCCCGCTTGCGCAAGGCGAGCACCACCCCGCCGGCGGCGATTCCCCAAAAGGCGGATCCCACGCCGAGCAGCGTGATGCCCGACAGGGTCACGAAGAAGGTCATCGCCGAGGCCTCGCGATAGGCCTCGTCCGCCAAGGCGGCCGCCAGCGAGTTGGCGATGGTTGCCAGCAGCGCCAGCCCGGCCACCGCCAGCACCAGTTCGTGCGGGAAGGCGGCGAACAAGCCCGCCACGGTCGCCCCGAAGATCCCGATCAACAGGTAGAAGAAGGCCGCGCACAGCGGCGCCCAGTAGCGCCGCCTTGGGTCGGGATGGGCTTCCGGCCCGACGCAGAACGCCGCGGTGATCGCCGCCAGGTTCAGGGCGAAGGCCCCGAACGGTGCCAGCAGGAAGGTCGACACGCCGGTCCAGCCGATGATCTTCGACACCGGGGCCTCGTAGCCACCGACCCGGATGGCGGCGATCCCGGGCAGGTTCTGCGAGGCCATGGTGACGATGAACAGCGGGATACCCACGCCGATCAGCGCCGAAAGCGAGAACTCCGGCGTGGTCCACACCGGCGTGGTCACCGACCACGGCACCGACTCCAGGTGGAGCAGGCCCTGCACCGCCGCGATCACCACGCCGAGGACCAGCACCACCGGCACGTTCGCCCGCGGCCAGAAGCGCCGGCCGGCCACGTAGGCCGCGGCCATCGAAAGCACCAGCGGCGGGTTCTCCGGGATCGCGGTGAAGGCATCGAGCGCGAAGCGCGAGAGCACCCCCGCCAACAGGGCCGAGGCCAGCGGCAGCGGCAGGCGCTTCATCACCCGCTCGAAGCCGCCGCTGAAACCGGCGATCATCACCAGCACCGCGCTGAACAGGAAGACGCCGATCGCCTGCGGCATCGTCAGGTTGCCCGCCGCGGCCGCCGCCCCGATCACCGCGGCGCCGGGGGTCGACCACGCGACCAGGATCGGCTTCCGCGTCGCCAGCGACAGCGCGACGGTCGGGATCGCCATGCCGATGCCGATCGCCCACAGCCACGACGCCGTCTGCTCCGGCGTCGCGCCCAGATTCCGCGTCGCCTGGAAAATGATCGCGACCGAGCTGGTGAAGCCGACGAGCACCGAAACGAACCCCGCGACCAGGGCGGAGAAGGAAAAGTCTTTCAGCATGGCGGCGCCGGCAGCCAACCAGACCGGGCGCCCCCTGACCACCCCGGGCAGCGGAATTTTCCGCATCATCCGCGTAACACATCCGGCGGGTTGCTTCTGGGTAAGGCATGACCCCAGAATCCGACGACACCGGCATGGCACATCCTGACTTCTCCTCCCCGCTCGGCGGCCTTTCGCCGGCCGACCTACTGCGCCAGGGGGCCGCGGAGGACACCATTCCGGACGGCGGACGGCTCGCCTTCGATCCGCCCTCGCTGGAGGAACTCGCGAAGGATTTCCCCCATCTTGAAATTCTCGGACTCATCGGCCAGGGCGGCATGGGCGCGGTTTATCGCGTCCGGCAGCGGCAGCTCGACCGCGTCGTCGCCTTGAAAATCCTGCCGCCCGCGCTCGGCGAGTCGCCGTCGTTCGCCGACCGCTTCGCCCGCGAGGCCAAGGCGCTCGCGAAGCTCGCCCATCCCGGGATCGTCACGTTGCACGAGTTCGGCCGCAGCGGCAGCTACTACTTCATCCTCATGGAGCACGTCGATGGCGTGAATCTCCGCCAGCTCCTCCAACAAGGTCGCATTTCCCCGCGCGAGGCTCTCGCGATCGTCCCGCAGGTTTGCGACGCCCTGCAATTCGCCCACGACCACGGCATCGTCCACCGCGACATCAAGCCGGAGAATCTGCTCATCGATCGCCGCGGCAGGGTGAAGGTCGCCGACTTCGGACTCGCAAAACTCGCCGCCACCGATGCGGATCATCCCTCCGGCCCCGCCCCGGCCGACCCGCTCCACACCGTCGCCGGCCAGGTGATGGGCACCCCGCAGTACATGGCCCCCGAGCAGATCGACAACCCGACGGAGGTCGATCACCGCGCCGACATCTATGCCCTCGGCGTTGTCCTCTATCAGATGCTCACCGGCGAATTGCCGGACCAACGCCTCGAGCGACCGTCGCGGAAGGTGAAGATCGACGTGCGGCTCGACGAGATCGTCCTGCAGGCCCTGGAAAAGAATCCCGAGCTCCGCTTCCAGCAGGCGAGCGCGATGAAAACCCGGGTGGAGGAGGCCGGGGTTACTCCCCGGAGAAGCAAGCGAATCGCCGCCTTGGGACGATGGGGCATCCCGGTCCAAGTGCTCGGGCTGCTGCTCTTCCTCGGGGGACTTGCGGGCATGTTGCGGGATTCAAATGACCTTCCGTGGCGGGTGGCAATCCGGCTCGAGACGAAAGCCGAGCCTCCGCCGCAGCTTGACGATCGCCTGGCGGCTGTCACCCGCCAACACGGGCCCCACGCATCGCTCTCCCGCAGCGGTGATTCCCGGGAGTGGCAGGTCTTGGTCGAGCATGCGGACGAATTCACCGCAAGGGCGGAGATTCAACGGTTGGAACATGCCTTGTCGGAGAAGTTCGGAGACATCTTGCAGGTGAAGGAGACAGCCACCTTTCCGCCCACTTCGTTCAGCAGGCTGTTCCGGATCACCCCCGGACTTGTGCTTGCCGGCGCCTTGACGGGGCTCGCCGGAGCCCTTCTCGGGATGGGACTGCCCCCGGCCAACCGGGGAGCGCTTGCGGGAAAGATCGGGCTGATCGCGCTGGTCCTGTCATTCCTGCTGCCGTCCGCCCTCGCAATAAGCTTCCCGGCATCGAATGCGTGGACCTTCGTGACACTGATGTGCCTGGCTTTGGGGTTCGGGGTTGCCGGCAGCAGGACCAAGGAAGGACGCTGGGCCCTGTTCGGGGTCTGGCTCCGCTTGTTCATGTGGAGCGCGTCGATTGTCTCGACCATGCCGAACCTGCGCACGCCACCGGGTAGCGGCCATTATCCCGTCCAAATCGTCACCCGGTAAGCAAGGTAAACCTCTCTCCCGGCGATCGCTCCCGAAATCCAGGCAGCTTCCAATCCACCGCCACGATGAAGCCTCCCGACGACCTCTTCGCGACCACCCGCTGGACCCTGGTCCGCGCCGCCGGGAAAGCGGACGGCAGCGCCCTGGCCGAACTTTGTTCCGCTTACTGGATTCCCGTCTATTCCTACGTCAGACGCCGTAGCCGGTCGAAGGAGGACGCCGAGGACCTGACCCAGGGCTTCTTCGCTCAGCTCCTGGAACGGGGCGACATCGCCGGGCTCCGTCGCGAGAACGGCAAGTTCCGCGCCTTCCTGCTGGCGGCGGTGAAGCACCATCTCGCCAACGACCACGACCGCCGCCGGGCCCTGAAGCGCGGCGGGGGCATCGAACCCTTCCCGCTCGACTGGCAGGAGGCCGATTCCCGCTTCCAGCTCGCCGACGAATCCGGCCTGCCGCCTGATGCCTGCTACGACCGGTCCTGGGCGACCACCTTGCTGGCGCGCGTGCTCGTGTCGCTCGCCGCCGAAGTCGCCGACCCCCGTCGCTTCGCCGGCCTGCGCCCCTATCTCACGGTGGACCGGGATGAGATTTCTTACGCCGAGGCGGCCGCAGCGCTCGGGATGGAGGCAGGCGCGGTGCGGGTGGCCGTGCATCGATTGAGGAAACGCTATCGCTCGCTGCTCCGGGAAGAGGTCGCCCGCACGCTCGCGGACCCCGCGCAAGTCGAGGAAGAGCTTTCCGCGCTGATGGCCGCCTTCGGTTAGAATCAATCCAGTGGCGAGGAAACAGTGTCCCAAGCTTTTCCATCGACCCGACGTTCCTCCACGCATGAAGCAAACCCTGGTCTGCTGCCACTCGTGCTTGATGATGCTCCTGATGTTGTGCTGGCTCCCGGCGCATTGGGTGAGCCAAGGGCACTGGAAGTATACCCGGGACCATCCCCGCCTCCCCCTTCCGGAGGCCAGCGCCTCGGAATACATCGATCGATGCCATGGCGCCGCGGCCTACGTTTCGCTCGATTCCGCACGTGGATGGGCGATCTCCGGCACGGGCTTCGTCACGGAAGACGAGCTGGGGGTTCATTTGACCAAGGAAGCGGAGCTCTGGAATGATCTCGGCTGGCGCCCCTATCTCCGCGTGCGCATCCCGGCCAACCAACCGGCCCGCCACTTCCTGCGCCTTCACAAGATCGCCACCGACGCCGGCATCGAGGACTTCCTGTTCGCGACTTTCGCGGCATCAGAAAAGCCGGACTTTTGACGACCCGAAGGCAGCCTCACCCTGTTTACTTTCGCGTCGCCAGTGAGGTCGGGGGCAAATCCATTGCGATTCATCACCCGAGTAGAACCGGAGACCGTTCTGCCAGCCCATGTTAAATGACCCCTCGATTCTCTTCTCGATCGCCATCGCTGGACTCGTCTTCGGGTTGCTGTTCCGTCCGTTTTTCGGGGACAAGTAGGACTTCTGGGAATGCGTCTGGTACTCCCTGAAGCCTGATTTGTTATCGTGGATCGACAAGGAGTTGCAGCGGGACTTCGGAAAATCGCTGAAGCTCACGGTGTTTTTCCTGCTTGTGGGTGCCGCGGGCTTTGTTTCCCACCATTTACTTGGTTCATCGTAGGACGCTCAAGGCAACCTCTCATGGCGGCCGGGTAACATCGCCGCGCTCCCGACGGTCCGACTTCCACGCGTTGCGAAATGCCCTCATTCAGCCGCGTCACAATTGGCGGCTTGCCGGTTTGTCCCGGCACGACCTAGCGTAGCAGGTCATTTCCCTCCCAAATCCCCCGCATCATGATTTTCAGAACCGCCTTTTCCCCCCTCTTACCGCTGCTCGTTGGATCGGCGGTCTGCCGGGCTGGCGACATTTACGTCGACATCAACCATCCCGGTGGCAGTGGCACGGGCGATGACTGGAGCAGCCCGGTCATCAAACTTCAGGACGCCCTCGATGAAGCCTCCGCCGGGGCCACCTTGCACATCGCCGGTGGCATTTATTATCCGGATGAGGGACGCGCCCGAACCGGGGACGACGCCTCCGAAACCTTCATCCTGAAAAGCGGCATCACGCTTCTCGGCGGCTACGAGCCATCGGGCACGACCCGGCAGCGCGACCCCGTGGCCTATCCGACGATCCTTTCCGGAGACATCACCCAGACCCGAGATACGAATGGCGACGGGTTCGTCGACCTCATCACCTCGCCGGGCATGAGCTCGCGGGTCGTCACCGCCAGCGGACTCGCGGTCGGACCAACGCTCGACGGCATCGGCATCACCGGCGGGAACATCCTCGGCATCGACTGCACGGGTTCCGATCTGGAAATGCGGAACTGTGTGCTCCGCGGCAACAACGGCCGCGCCGTGGCGGTTTCAGACGCCTCGCTCACTCCATCCTTCGAGGTGGTCGCCAGCGACTGCCTGTTCCGCGACAACGGCAGCGGCCAGGCCGGATCAAGCGGCGGCGGGTTGCTGGTGGTGGGCATGAATGCCACGATCACCGGTTGCGATTTCCTCAACAATCGCGACGGCCTGACCCAAGGCGGCGGGCTGTCGCTGCAAACCAGTGCGGATTCCACCGCGGTCACCGGCGCATTGATCCGCAACTGCCGGCTCAAGGGCAACCGCGGGACCAATGGCGGCGGGGCCTCGGTGCGGGGCAGGGCCAGCTGCACCTTCGAGAACTGCGTGATCTCCGGCAACCGCGCGGGAAACCCCGGGGTGGCCAGCAGCGGCGGCGGCGTCCATCAAACGAGCCTGGTCAACTCGAGCAGCCAGGCGGTCGCCGGAAGCATCACTTTCCTGAATTGCACGATCGCCTGGAACACCGCCTTCACCGGTGGCGGCGGCATCAGCATGACCGGCCCCGCCCCGAAGTCGCTGCTGAACACGATCGTGTTCCGGAACTACGTCCAGAACGACTACACCGACCAAGTTTCCGGGATCTGGGTCATCAGCCCGGCCAGCGCTCCCTACTACGATCATGTCTACGACACCGCGGTGGGGCATCCGGGCAGCGGCAACATCGAGGGCCTGCTGACCGGTTTCCCGACCTTCGTCGAGCCCGTGACGTTGTCCACCGCACCGGGCGACACCCTTTTCCAACCCTCGACCAGCGGCAACCTCCGGCTGCTCTCGGGAGCCTATCTCATCGACTCCGCCGAGAATTCCTGGGTGAGCCCCGGCGTGACCGATCTGGCCGGCAACGGGCGCATCCAGAACGGCACGGTGGATTTCGGCGCGTATGAAATCGTGCCGGACCCGGGCATCCGCATCACCCTGGTTCAGCAGGTTTCCTCTCCCACCGGGCCGCGGATCCGCATCGAGTTCGAGTCCGGCGGTCCCGTCGATGTCTTCGCCTCGAACGCCCTGACCGGATTCGGGACCACCCCGGTCGCGGTCAACCGCACCGACTTCTATGAAGCGGCCATCAGCCAGAGCCGGCGCTTTTTCGTGCTGGTCCCGGCCGGCACCACGCCCTGACCCGCCGCCGGCTCAGTCCCCGCTCTTCAGCACCTTGATGAAGGCGTCCTGCGGGATGTTCACCTTGCCGAAGGCCTTCATCTTCTCTTTCCCCTTCTTCTGCTTCTCGAGCAGCTTGCGCTTGCGGGAAATGTCACCGCCGTAGCACTTGGCGGTCACGTTCTTGCGCATCGCGCTGATCCGCTCGGAAGCGATGATCTTGCCGCCGATGCAGGCCTGGATGGCGACGACGAAGAGCTGCTGGGGAATCACGTCCTTGAGGCGGATGGCGAGGGCGCGGCCATAGCCCTCCGCCTTGTCGCGGTGGACGATGGTCGAGAAGGCCTCGACCGGCTCGCCGGCGATGAGCATGTCCATCTTGACCATCTTCGCCGGGCGGTAGCCGCTGTGCTCGTAGTCCATCGAACCGTAGCCGCGGGTCATCGACTTCATGCGGTCGTTGAAATCGACCAGGATCTCGGCCAGCGGCAGCTCGCAGGTGAGCATCACGCGGGTGTCGTCGATGGTCTCGGTGTGGGTCACGTCGCCGCGCTTTTCCATCACCAGCGCCATGATGTCGCCGATGTACTCGCCGGGGATCATGATGAAGACGCGCACCATCGGCTCGCGGATCTCGGCGATCTCCTGCTGCTCGGGGAGGAAGGACGGGTTGTCGACGATGACCTCCTCGCCGTTGGTCTTGGTCACCTGGTAGATCACCGACGGGTAGGTCGAGATCACGTCCATGTTGAACTCTCGGCGCAGGCGCTCCTGGATGATCTCCATGTGCAACAGGCCGAGGAAGCCGCAACGGAAGCCGAAACCCAGCGCAGTCGAGCTTTCGGACATGAAGGTGAAGGCGGCGTCGTTGATCTGCAACTTGCCCATCGCCATCTTCAGTCCCTCGTAGTCGGAGCTTTCGATCGGGTAGATCCCGGAAAAGACCATCGGCTGGATCTCCTTGTAGCCCGGCAGGGCCTCTGGGCAGGGATGGGTCGAGTCGGTCAGCGTGTCGCCGATCTTTGCCTCGTCGGCCGACTTCATGTTGGCGATGACGTAGCCGACGTCGCCGGCGATGAGCTCGGGCCGGGCGGTCATTTTCGGGGTGAAGACGCCGACTTCCTTGACCTCGTACGTCTTGCCGGTGGCGAAAAGCTTCACCCGCTGGCCCTTCTTCACGGTACCGGAAAACACCCGCACGTAGGAGACGACCCCGCGGTAGGTGTCGTAGATCGAGTCGAAGACGCTAGCGCGGAGAAGCTTGTCCGGGTTCTCGACCGGGGCCGGGACCCGCTGGACGACCGCCTCGAGGATTTCCTCGATGCCGATCCCCTGCTTGGCGGAGGCCGGGATCGCGTCCTCGGCCGGGATCGCCAGGATGTCCTCGAGCTGCTGCTTGCAGCGCTCCACGTCGGCGGCGGGGAGGTCGATCTTGTTGAGGACCGGGATGATCGTGAGATTCTGCTCCATCGCCAGGTGCAGGTTGGCCATGGTCTGCGCCTCCACGCCCTGGGCGGCGTCGATCATCAGGATGGCACCCTCGCAGGCGGCCAGCGAACGGGCGACCTCGTAGGAGAAATCGACGTGCCCGGGGGTGTCCAGGAGGTTGAGCTTGTAGGTCGTGCCGTCCTTGGCGGTGTAGCTCATCGCCACCGGGTGGCTTTTGATGGTGATGCCCTTTTCGCGCTCGAGGTCCATGGCGTCGAGGAGCTGCGCCTGCTGGTCGCGCTGGGCCACGGTCTTGGTGGCATCCATCAGGCGATCGGAGAGCGTGGTCTTCCCGTGATCGATGTGAGCGATGATCGAGAAATTGCGGGTCAGGGATGTGGACATGGGCGGACGCGGCGGATGGAAGCCGCGGAATACACCGAACGCACGGAAAAAGAAAGGGATGTGCTCAAGGGAGCCCGGCGATGCCCGCATTCCCGGGCCCGCTCCCCTTTTCCATAGGCCGGCGCACCCGAGGTTGCCGAACCCTCCGCTCATTTGCTAGGCGATGGGCAGTGATACGCCGCTACGAGATCCAGGAAATCGTCTCCCAGGACAGCCACGGGGTGGTTTTCCATGCCGTCGACCGGGAAACCGACGCCGACGTCGTGCTGCGGCGCTTTTTCCCCTTCGGCCCCGACGGTGGCGGCCTCGAAGGCGAGGAACGGGAGGCCTACGGGGCGGCCATCGAGCGCCTGAAAGCGGTCAAGCACCCGACCTTGCGCACCATCCTCGACGGCGGCTGCGACCCGGTCGACGGGATGCCCTACCTGGTCACCGAATGGCTCGACGGCACGCTGCTCTCCGATCACCTCCGGGACAAGCCGCTCAGCCCGGGCTCCACCAAGGCCCTGCTCGACCACGCCCTGGAAGCCTCCCAGATGCTCGCCAAGGCCTTGGGAGAAGAAGCCGTGTGGGTCGAAACCGAGCCCGAGACGGTGATCCTTTCCAGCGGCACCGAGGGCCGCGGGGTGACGTTCTGGATCTCCCCGCTGCGCTGGCTGGGCGGCAGCGGCGACCGCAAGAGCCTGGCACCCCTGGTCGGACTCGGCGAAGCCGCCATGCACTGGCAGGGCCGGGTCATTTCCGCGCAGGCCGGCGAGGGCCTCGGTGCCTGGTTCAAGGCGATCACCGCCGACCCCGGCATCTGGACCCTCGAGGAGGCCCGCGCCACCCTCCACGCCGCCGCCAACCTCACCGGCAGCGAACCGCAAACGATCGTCAACGCCACCGACCCGGGCCTGCCGACCGTGCCGATGAAGGCGCCGGCCGCCCAGCCCAAGCTGAAGCAGAAGTCGTCCCCCTGGCCGATCGTGGTGGTCGCTCTGCTGGTGCTGGCGATGACCGGACTGCTGGTCTGGAAAAAAATGCACCCGCGCACCCCGGCAATCGCAGGAGTTTCCACCACCCAAGTTTCGTCGGAAACTCCTGCTCCCTCCGTGGAGGCCCCGGCCACCCCGGCGACGCCGAAAAAACCTTCCCGCAAGGAAGAAGTCGAACTCCTCGCCGCCCGACTGGCCGCCGAGGCGTCCCAATCCCCGAACAACCAGGTCGGCAAGGAAGTCATCCTCGAAGGCACCATCCGCAGCGCCGAAAAGAGCCAGTCAGGCGCCACCCTCTACCTCGAGTTTGCGGTCGAGGGCGAATCCGCCACCCGCTGGGCGAGCTTCCTCTCGTCGGAATGGAAAGACCTCAGCCTCGAGAAGATGCAGGCGATGGTCGGCTCCCAGGCGCGCTTCCGCGGGGCCATCCGCAGGGAAGCAAGCCGTCGCGAGTTCCTGGTGTTCATGGGCGACCCGGGGGCCTTCACCCCGCTGCCCGCAGCCACGAAATAGGCTCCCTTCCCTTGATCCGCGCCGATACCGCCCTCGCGGACGTCGATTCCATCGACGCCAAGGAAGCCGCATCGCTCGCCGCCGCCGGCCTGCATCGCGTCGCCGACCTGCTCGGCTGGCTGCCACGGCGCTACGAGGACCGCCGCCGCTTCGACGCCTTCCCGGCCCAGCCCGGCGGCCCCGCGGTCTGCCTGCGCGGCACGGTGATCGATGCCGCCAAGCGCCAGTTCGGCGGCCGCCGCGGTTTTTATGAGATCGTCGTGATCGACGGCACCGGCGGCGTCTTCGGCTCAGCCAAGATCTCCTGCCGCTGGTTCAACATGCCCTTCATGCACCGCATGGTCCTGGCCGGCCACGAGATCATCCTCTACGGCAAGCCGAAGGGCTCGAAGGGCAAGCTGGTCATCGACCACCCCGACTTCGAGATCGTCCGCGACGACGGCACGCAGTCGATCCACCTCGAGCGCATCGTCCCGGTCTACCGCAATGTCTCCGGCATCCCGCAGCGGCGGCTGCGCGAAATCCTCCACCACCTCTCGGCACACACCGACCCGGCCTCGCTCACCGCACCCTTCGACGTCGATCCCACCTACCCGCGCCACGAGGCGGTGAAGGAGGTCCATTTCCCCGAAGCGATCGAGCAGGCCGAGGCCGCGCGCCGCCGCTTCGCGCTCGAGGAATTCTTCGCCCTCCAGCTCAATGTCGTCTGGCGCCGCGCCCGCGTGATGGAGCACCGCGGCCGCGTCCAGGGGAAGAAGACCGGCCTGCTGAAGGCCTTCTACGAAAGCCTGCCCTTCGACCTCACCGGCGCGCAGAAGCGCTCGATCCGCGAGATCATCGCCGACCTCCGCACGCCGCGGCCGATGAACCGCCTGCTGCAGGGCGACGTCGGCAGCGGCAAGACCTTCGTCGCCATGGCCTCGATGCTGTTGGCCGTCGACTCCGGCTGCCAGGCCGCGCTGATGGCACCCACCCAGATCCTCGCCGAGCAGCACTTCCTCACCTTCAGCAAATGGCTCGAGCCGCTCGGCATCCGCATCACCCTGCGCACCGCGGCCAAGGAGGAAAGCACCCACCTGCCGATGCAGGGCGAGGCGCAGATCCTGATCGGCACCCACGCCCTGCTCTACGACAAGGTCGCCTTCCGCGACCTCGGGCTGATCGTCATCGACGAGCAGCACAAGTTCGGCGTGACCCAGCGCGGCCGCCTGATCGAGCAAGGTACGACGCCCGACGTACTCGTCATGACCGCCACCCCGATCCCGCGGACCCTGACGATGACGATCTACGGCGACCTCGACGTTTCCATCCTCGACGAGCGCCCCGCCGGCCGCGGCAAGATGGTCACCGCCCTGCGCACCGGCGCGAAGCAGACCGACATCACCAGGTTCGTGAAGGACCAGCTCAAGGAAGGCCGGCAGGCCTACCTGGTCTACCCGCTGGTCGAGGAAAGCGAGGCCCTCAAGGCCGAGTCCGCCACCGCCGCCTACGAGAAGTGGCAGAAGCGCCTCTCCGCCTGGCAGGTCGGCCTGGTCCACGGCAAGCTCGATGCCGAGGCCAAGGAGGACGTCATGCGCCGCTTCCGCGACGGCGAGCTGCAGGCCCTGGTCGCCACCAGCGTGATCGAGGTCGGCGTCGACGTCCCGAACGCCAACCTGATGCTCATCCACCACGCCGAGCGCTTCGGCCTGGCCCAGCTCCACCAGCTGCGCGGCCGCATCGGCCGCGGCGAGCACAAGAGCTACTGCGTCCTCCTCACCGACGGCAAGTCGGCCGAGGCGATGGAAAAGCTGCAGGTCATGGAGAAAACCTCCGACGGTTTCGTCATCGCCGAGGAAGACCTGCGCCTGCGCGGCCCCGGCGACGTCCTCGGCACCCTGCAAAGCGGCCTCGGCGACCTCAAGTTCGCCGACTTCCTCGCCGACACCGCCCTGCTGCGCGAGGCACGTGCCCTGGCGGACGAGGTCATCCGCACCGATCCCACGCTCACCGGCCGCCACGCCGGGCTCACCGGACTGATCCAGCAGGAGCCCGTCGCGGCCACCCGGCGGGATTGAATTCCGGATCCCGCGGCGAGGTGACCGCCCCCCGGAAGTGGCAAGCGCGCGTATTGTCTCGCGTCGACCTCAGGCCGGGGCTACAGGGACCAATCGGATCATCCTCCGCCACCGCCCACCGTGAAAATCACGCTCAACACCACCTCAATCCCGGAAGACCGGCGGCAGGAAGTCGAATCCATCGCCCGCTCGCTTGCGAAGAACGCCGAGATCGTCTGGCTGCCCAGCCGCTTTCCCCGCTTCGTGATGCTGGTGGAACCGGGCCCGGAACCGAAAGGAGAAGCCCGCTCCGGCTCGATCTTCGAAACCCCGGAACCGGGGCTGCACTCGCTCGCCGCGATGACCGAAGACCTCGAGACCCGCATCAAGTCCTGCCTCGGACGCTCGTCCTGATCCGCGGTCCTTCCACCTTTGGGCTCGGCGGGCTGCGCTCCCCGGACGCCGCAGGCGAAGTAGCACAACTTTGCAAGTTGTGGCCGTGGGCGATCCGCCCCGCGCACCAGGGCCGTCCAGAATCAAACCAGCCGCACCCGCTCGCAACTGGGCAAGTTGCGCTACTTCGCCTCCACAACCGACCAGGTGACACTCACCCCATCGGATAAGGAATCTCCCGGCTGACCTCGTCGATCGCCTTCATCGTCGCGTCGTCCAAGGTCAGGTCGATCGCTTGGAGAATCGGCTCGAGCTGCGCCTCGCTCGTCACGCCGACGATGGTGCTGGCGACGAAGTCGTGCTGCTTGCTCCAGGCCACCGCCAGGGTCACCGGGTGCAGGCCGGCGTCGGCGGCGACCGCCATGAAGCGCTTGGTCGAGGCCTCGCTGCGCGGGTTGAAGAAGCGGTTGGCCATCGCCTTCTGGCGCGGCCCGCCATTGGCGATGTAGTCGCTGAAGCGCGCGCCGGCCGGCAGGGCACCGTCGTTGTACTTCCCGCTCAGCACCCCGCCGGCGATCGGGCTGTAGGGCAGCAGGCTGACCTGCTCGCGGCGGCAGACCTCGGCCAGCTCGTCCTCGAAGCGGCGGTTGTTCAGCGAGAAGTTGTTCTGGATGGTGTCGAAACGCTTCAGCGCCTCCTTGTCGGAGGTCCACAGCGACTTCATCAGCCCGTAGGCGTCCTCGTTGCTGGTTCCGATCGCACGCAGCTTGCCCTCGCGGACCAGCTCGTCGAGCGCCTCGAGGGTGTCCTCCGCGCGCATGCCGTGGTCGGGCCAGTGGACCTGATAGAGGTCGATGTAGTCGGTCTGCAGCCGGCGCAGCGAGCCTTCGACCGCCTTGCGGATGTGGTTGCGGTCGAGGGCGGCCTTGCCATGGCGGACCGGCGGGTTGAACCAGCCGTGGGCGGCGCCGGCCACCTTGGTGGCGATGATCACGCTCTCGCGCGGTTTGGTCTTCAGCCAGCGGCCGACGATTCCCTCGGTGTCGCCCGCCAGCTCGGCGGTCGGCGGCACCGGGTAAACCTCGGCGGTGTCGAAGAAGTCGATCCCGGCCTCGACCGAGCGGTCCATCACCCGGAAGCTCTCCTTCTCGTCAGCCTGCAGGCCGAAAGTCATGGTCCCCATGCAGATCTCGCTGACCACGATCCCGCTCTTGCCCAACCGACGTTGATTCATGGCCCCGAATGTGCCGCGCCGCCGCGGTCGCGCAAGGGCCCATCCCGATCGATTCGATTTGTGGCGGACCAGAATCCATCCCGGCCGGAATCCGGCAAGAAGCGCGGCGATCCCAAGTCACTCGGGTCCCGATGCTTGCGGGATCCCCGGCGTTCCTCACGAGCCACCGGATCAACCCTACGCCGATTTGCCGCCTCCCGCCCTAATGAGACCGGCAATTCCGACATTGGGGGTGACAAGCACGACTCGATTCCTTTCCGACCAACGTCCCGATGACCCGCCTTCTCGCCAGCTTGCTCCTCATGGGCCTCGCCGCCGTTCCCGCCGCGGCCCGGCCCAACATCATCTTCATCCTCGTCGATGACCTCGGCTACGGCGACATCGGCTGCTTCTGGCAGGACCAGCGCGGCTCGGCCAAGAAGTTCGACACCCCGGCGATCGACCGCATGGCGGCGGAGGGCGCGAAGCTGACCCACCACTACATCTCCGCGTCAGTCTGCGCGCCGTCCCGGGCATCCTTTTTGCAAGGCCGCCACCAAGGCCACTGCGATGTCCGCGACAGCCAGTTCGACAAGGCGCTGCCACCCGGCCACACCGTCGCCTCCACCCTCAAGGCCGCGGGCTACCGCACCATCCACATCGGCAAGCACGGCCTCGCCGGCGGCGAGGGCTCGGTCAACCTGGCCGGCAACGGCTCGCAGAATCTCGCCTCGCACCCGCTTGCCGAGGGCTTCGACCGCTTCTTCGGTTATCTCTTCCACGCCGACGGCCACGAGCATTACCCGCGCAACGGCAGCTCCGACAAGGAGGCCTACATTTACGACGACTACCGGCAGGTCACCGACGCCTCGGCCGACCTCTACACCACCGACGCCTGGACCGCCGCGGCGAAACAGGAGATCATCGACGAGGCCACCGACGGCGACACGCAGCCGTTCTTCATGTACCTGGCCTACGACACGCCGCATTTCAAGATGCAGCGTCCGGCCGTGGCCTACCCCGCCCTCGACAACGACGGCGACCCGATGACCGGCGGGATTCAATGGAGCGCCGCCACCGACGGCGCCGGCAAGGTCCGCTACGCCAGCACCGCCGACGGCACCGGCACCATCGACGCCTTCACCCACCCCGACATCCCCGTAGGCTGGGCCGATTCCGAAAAGCAGCACGTCGGCATGATCCGCCGCATCGACGAGTCGATCGCCGACCTCCTCCGCACCCTGCAGGACCTCGGTATCGACGACAACACCCTGGTCATCTTCTCGTCCGACAACGGGCCGCATAACGAGGGCAACAACCCGCGCACCTTCGAGTCCTTCGCCAACATGGAGGGCATCAAGCGCGACATGTGGGAAGCCGGCATCCGCGTGCCGACGGTGGTCCGCTGGCCCGGCCACATCGACGGTGCCACCGGCGACGAAAACAACATCCGCGAGATCCCCTACGCCGCCGGGCTCTGGGACTGGATGCCGACTTTCTGCGAACTGGCGGAGGTCCCTGCCCCGGCCTGGTGCGACGGCGTCTCGCTGGTCCCCACCCTGACCGGCACCGGCACCCAACGCGACAAGGGCTACCTCTATTTCGAGTTCAACATCGGCGGCAGCACGCCGGCCTGGAGCGAGTTCCCGAACCACGGCGGCGATGCCAAGGGCCAGATGCAGTGCCTGCGCATCGGCGACCACATGGGCATCCGCACCGGCATCTCCAACGGCTCGGAATCGTTCCACATCTACGACGTCACCACCGATCCCGGCCAGGCCACCGACCTCGCGCCGACGCTCCCCGCCCTGCAGGCGGAAATGCAGTACCTCGCCCTGACCTCGCGCCGCCCCGGAGCCGGGGTCACCCGCCCCTACGACGGGATCCCGCTGCCCGTACGCGCGCCCGCCAACGCCGCCCCGGGACTTGCCTGGGCCGCCTTCACCGATGCCCCCGCCTCGTGGCAGTGGGTTCCCGAGTTCCGCGATCTCGCCCCGGCCGCCACCGGCGTCACCACCGTCCCCGGCCTTTCAGACCGGCCCGCGGACGACCACTTCGGGCTCGCCTTCACCGGCTTCATCAAGGCCCCGGCCGAGGGCAACTACACCTTCCACCTCGATTCCGACACCGGCGCCGACCTGTGGATCCACGACGGCCACGTGATCGCCGACGATTTCCCCCACTCCGGCGCCGCCAGCTCGGCCAATGTCACGCTCGCCGAAGGCCTCCACCCGATCCGGCTCTACTACCGCCACGCCACCGGCACCCGCACCCTGTCGCTCGAGTGGTCGGGCCCGGGCTTCTCGCGCCAGCCGGTGCCCGCGACGGCGTTCTTCATCGAGGCGCCCGCCGCACCGTCCGCGCTCAACGACGCCACCTCGACGCCCCGCAACCAGTCCGTGCTCATCGACGTCCTCGCCAACGACAGCGACGACGGCATCCCCCAGCCGCTGGCGATCAGCGCCATCGCGCCGCCCGATCACGGGACCGCGGAGCTCGAGTCCGGCCGGATCCGCTACACCCCGCCCACCGATTTCAAGGGCATGGCCAGCTTCGGCTACACCATCACCGACGGCGAACAAAGCGCCTCGGCCACCATCACCGTCGCCGTCGACCTCTACTCCCCGCCCACCGCCACGGATGACTTCGCCTACGTCGAGCCCGCCGGCAGCGTCCTCATCGACGTCCTCGCCAATGACAGCGACGACGGTTTTCCCGCGGCCTTGTCGGTGGTGTCCACCGGCACCCCGGCGATCGGCAGCGTCTCGATCCAGGGCAATGCCATCCTCTTCACCGCCCCCGCCGGCTTCAGCGGCAGCACCTCCTTCACCTACCGTGCCGGCGACGGCGGCGAGTCGATCGCCGGCGCGACGGTCGCGGTGGTCGCCAGTTCGCGCTCCGAGTGGTGGTTCCCCTTCGATGAAGGCGGCGGCGCGGCCGTGACCGATGCCACCGGCAAGCCCGCGACCCCGACCGGACTGCTGCCGGAGTCCTGGACCGACGGCCGCTACGGATCCGCCCTCGCCTTCGCGGGCACCGGCCACCTCAGCCTCGGCGGCTTCAACGGCATCCTCGGCAACGCCGACCGCACGGTCTCGGCGTGGATCCGCACCGCCAGCACCGCCCAGCAACCGATCATCGCCTGGGGGCCCAACTCCAACGGCAACAAATGGACCTTCCTCACCCAGAACGGCCACCTGCGCCTCGAGGTCACCGGCGGCTACCGCGAAGGCACCACCCTGATCAACGACAACGAATGGCACCACGTCGCCGCCACCTTCGCCAATGACGGCTCCCCCGATGTGCTCGACGTCCAACTCTACATCGACGGCCGTGCCGAGACCACCTTCACCAACCAGGCCGCGCGGGCGATCAACACCACCGGCGCCATCGACGTCCGCATCGCCTCCGACGTCCAGGACCGGACCTTTTCGGGCAGCATCGACGAAGCGCGAATCTTCGCCCGCGCCCTGAGCCCGGCGGAGGTGCTCGAGCTCGCCGGCCTCTCCCCGGAGGCCCGCGCCCGTTCGCTGTGGTTCCTCCGGACCCTGGGCAACGAATTCCCGGAAACCTCCGACTGGGAGGCGGACGACGACCATGACGGTTTCAGCACCTTCGCCGAGTTCGCCCTCGGCGGCTCGCCCTACCACCACGACCCCGGCCTGGCGCCGGTGCTCGAGGGCCCGCCAGACGGGCTCGTGTTTTCGTTCAACCGCCGCAGCTCCGGCATCGACCCTGCGGCCTATCAGGTCGAGGGAACCGACGACCTCAACAGCCCCGACTGGCCGCTGATCGCCGGCGCCAGCGCCGTCCCCCACCCCTCGCTGCCGGACTTCGAAAGGGTCAGTGTCCCGGTGATCTCCAGCCTTTCCCCGTTCTTCGTCCGGCTCCGGGTCCACCCGTTCGAGTGACCCCGGAGAAAAGCTCGTAATACTCCGGGCGATCCGGTCATTCTGATTCGGACGCAGGTGCTCACGACCATGAACCAACTCGACGTCGAATACCTCCAGCTGGTGACCCGTTACCAGCCGGCGCTGTTCGGCTACATCCGGAGCATCGCCCCCGGCGCCAATGCCGACGACATCCTCCAGGAGACCAACCTCGTCCTCTGGGAAAAGGCATCGACCTTCGAACCCGGCACCAATTTCAAGGCCTTCGCCTTCCGGATCGCCCATTTCAAGACCCTCGAGGCGCTGCGGTCCTCGAAACGCCACAGCTGGCTCCAGTTCGACAGCGACCTTCTCGACTCGATCGCCGACCAACAGCTCGGACAAGCCGAGGCGGCGCACGACGACGGCGGCATGAGCCGCCAGACCGCGCTCGGAAATTGCCTCGGCAAGCTCTCCGAGGACGACCGCTCGCTGGTCCACTGCCGCTACACCCGCCAACAGAGCATCCGCGAGATTTCCCGGAGCTCCGGCCGCACCGAAGGCGCGCTGCAGCAGGTGTTCTTCCGCATCCGCAACGCCCTGCGCACCTGCGTGGAGCGTGAACTCAGCCTCAACCGGTCCGAAGCATGAATCCCGAGACGATGCGCAGGATCGACGCGATGATCGAAGGCACGATCTCGCGCCCGGATTTCGAAGTCCTCCAACAGACCCTCCGCGACGACCCGGTCGCGCTCCGCCACTACATCCAGCAGGCGGAGATCGACGGCCGGCTGACCTGGGAGCTCGCCCAGGCCGGCGGCGGCGAAACCATGTCCGGCCCCGTGCCGGCGCCTCGACCCGTCGCCCGCCGGACCTACATCGCGGCGTGGGCGGCAGCGGCGGCACTGATCGTGGGCGGCCTGTTCGTGTATTCCTTCAACCGCCCGGCAACGGCAC
>NZ_JACZFQ010000035.1 GCF_014904755.1 Neoluteolibacter marinus | reverse complement strand
CCCCGCCCGCCCCCCCCCCGGCCGCCGCGATTTCCGTCGCCCGGCTCACCCACGATGAAAGCGCCATCTGGAGTTCCACGCCGGTGAAGACCGGCGACTGGCTTCAACCCGGCGACTTCGAACTGTTGAAAGGGTCCGCGGAAATCACCTTCGACAGCGGCACGGAAATCCGGATCAAGGCCCCCGCGACGCTGACCATCACCTCCGCCAGCCACGCCCTGCTAGCCTCCGGCAAGGCCACCGTCCACATCCCCGAGCAGGCCGCCGGCTTCGTCCTCGAAACCCCCAAGGCCACGGTCAGCGAACAAGGCACCCGCTTCGGCATCGCCGTCGATCTCCTCGGCGAAACGGAGATCCACGTGACCGAGGGCTTCCTGGAGCTCGACCCGAAACGCGGCGACATCCAGCCGATGCTCATTGCGCGGAACCAACCGATCCGGCTCGAGGAGGACAAGCTGCTGACCGCCGGCTCGACCAACTACCGGCCGAACGAATTCCCGTCCCGCTTGCCGCCCAACCCGCTGTTCAATCCCACCGGATTGCTGCACTGGGATTTCAATTCCGCCAGCACCGGCGAGGAGACCTTCCGGAATACGGGATTCATCGGAGACAGGGAAACCGGCTTCCCGGCCCGCGCCCGCAGCCGCAACAAGGAATCGTCCCATTCGCTGGTCACCGGACGCTTCGGGAATGCCGTCAAACTCAACGGCTTCGGCGCCTTCCTCGACACTTCGTTTCCCGGCATCGCCGGATCGGAGGCGCGCAGCATCGCCTTCTGGATCAAGATCCCGCCCAACACCCCGCTCGCCCACGCCTACGCCATCGTCTCGTGGGGCGATCCCAAGGCCACCGAGGCCGGCCACAAATGGCAGATCGGCTGGAACACCGCCGGCGACAACCAGGGCACACGCGGAGCCATCCGCACCGAAGCGGGGCACGCCTTCAACGTCGGCTCCACCGATCTCCGCGACGGCCGCTGGCACCATGTCGTCTCGGTCTTCCACGGCGGCAAGGACGCCCGCGTGGCCACCCACATCCGCCACTACGTCGACGGCCGCCTGGAAAGCTGCAGCGCCTCGAAGGACGCCCCCGTCGACACCCTCGTCAACAGCCCCGACTCCTTTCCCCTGACCATCGGCCGTCGACTCGAGTCCGACGCCATCTTCCGTACCTTCAAGGGATCGCTCGACGAGCTCTACATCTTTCCTGTCGCCCTCACCCCGGAGCAGATCTACCAGCTCTACAAGCACAACCAGATCGCGGGCCCGAGCCTTTCGCTACGATAAATCTAGGAGTTCGCGCGTGTTTTTTTCACAACGCGCGACTTTTCCCCTAATAACCTGTCTCTCATGGCCATGCGTTGATCGAGACGACCCGCTGTCCGGCATCCTGCCGGATGGAAATCCAACGGGCGGCTCGATCAACCATGAAAACCCGACGTATCGCAGCGATCTTCGGATCGATCTCCGCAGGCATCCTGCTTGCTACCAATGCCACCCGCGCCGACCTGGTCCACCAATGGGACTTCGAAGGCGATACCAGTGACACCGGCAGCGGTGCCAATCCCCTGTCGCTGAAGTCCAACGCATCGCTCGGCAGCGGCAGTTCGCCCACCGGCGACGGTGCCCTCGTTCTCACCGCCGCGGGTGCTCCCACCGACGGCGGTGCAGTTTCCAACAGCCCGATCAACTGGTCGGCCTTCGCCAACGGCGACACCCGTACCGTTGCCATGTGGGTTCGCCTGACTCCCGCACAGGAAGCCAACGCCACGCTCTTCGGTGCCGGCACCAACTCGACCGGCACCCGCTTCGACCTCAAGGTCGACGGCGGCAGCTTCTTCCGCGTGGAAGTCCAGGGCGGCGGCCAGACCACCGCGACCCGCATCAACACCGACCGCTGGCACCACGTCGCCGTGGTCGCCCCGCTCGCCGCGTCCAAGATGAAGGACCTGCTCTTCTACATCGACGGCAAGGCGGTCCCCAACGCGAGCACTTCCGAGACCGAACTCGTCACCGCCACCGCCATCACCCGGCTCGGCGACAGCCCGAACACCGGCGGCGACCGCGACGTGGAAGGACTACTCGACGATGTCCGCATCTACGACACCGCACTCGACCAGCCCGCCATCCAGGCGCTGTTCGACGCCGGCAACCTCGCCCGCACCTTCACCACCACCGACGACGAGATCATCCTCGGGAACTCCTCCGACCTCCAGTGGGAAGGAGCCACCGAGCGCAGCGTCATCGCCACCGGCAGCGTCGACAACTTCGGCCTCGGTTCCGACCAGCTCGGGGCCTCGGCCTTCAACTTCGCCACGTTGACCCCGGGGCCCACCTACTATCTCCGCCCGAACAACGGGGCATCCAACGGCCAGGTGTTCGAGGTGACGTCCTTCGACGCCGGCGCGATGACCTTCACCGTCGACGGCGGCGATGAACTGGCCGCCGACACTTCCTGGAACGGGTCCTTCGAAATCTACACCTTCGAACTGCTCTACGACACCCTCGTCATCACCAACGACCAGGATGCCACGGTGATCGATGCCGCCGCCCTTTCCAATGCGGGAGCGGGCAGCGTCCCGGTCTCGCCGTCCGCCACCACCACCTACACCATGACGGCGACGGCCGACGGCGGGGCGCGGGTGGAGACCCGGGCGGTCACGATCACCGTCAAGACCAGCCCCGACATCAACGCCTTCGCGTCCAATCCCAGGCTCATCTACGGCACCGGAGCCCCGCTGCTCAGCTGGAGCACGACCGAAGCACGGCGCCTCGAGATCACCGACGGTGCCGGCTTCTCGCTGACCTGCACCACCAGCGCGGACGGCCAGGCCTATCTCGACGCCGGGACCCTCGCGCCGGGCGCCATCACGGCCAGCACCACCTACACCCTCACTGCCTGGCTCGATGAAGCCGGCAGCGGCGACTCCAGCCAGGAACAAATCACCGTCGAGGTCCAGCCCGCCCCCGACTTCACGCTCCACGTTTCGCCGCCGTTCACCCAGTCGGGCGACCCGGTGACCCTACTCTGGAACGCGACGGTCATCCAAGCCGTGGTCGGCTCCGGCCAGGTCACCGATTTCGGCCGCGGCAACAACGAGCTCGGCGCCTTCGACCCGGGCGACTTCGACTACTCGCTGCTGGCTCCCGGATCCACCTACTTCATGCGCGCCGACAGCGGCACCATCGCCGGCGAACTCAGCGAGGTCCTCGCCTACGATGCGGGTGCCGGCTACCTCCGCATCGCCGATGGCGACACCTGGGCGAACGAATTCTCGTGGTCCGGCAACTTCACGATCCTCACCCTCTCCGGCACGGACAAGATCGTGATCAACGACGGCTCCGGCGACATCGAGACCATCACCGACCCGGCCCGCATCGCATCCGGTTCGCTGACGCTCGACCCCGGCCCGACCGCGACCACCACCTTCACCGCCACGGCATCGATCACGGGCAGCACCGCCGACGCCGTCGACAGCGCCAAGGTCACCGTCGGCGGAAGCGGCAACAGCTACCCGGAGCAGGTCCTCGCCTCGGGGCCGGTCGGCTATTACCGCTTCGAGGAGAACGCCGGGTCGCCGGTCGCCTACGACTCGTCGACGAACGGTAATCATAGTATTTCGATCATCGGCAACCTCACCCGCGGTGCCACCGGCCCGCTCGGCACCTGTGGCGGCTTCAACGACAACGAAACCGTCACCACCGGCGTCACCCTCAACCCGCAGGATCCCGATGGCGACGACGGACCCGGCGATGTCGATCCCGACGGCGACGAAGGCTGGAGCGTGGAAATCCTGGCCAAGCCCGACGTCGCGGCCCGTTCGCCCAGTTTCCAGCACCTCTTTGCCAACGGCAACGGCACCGGAACGGGTCGCAGCGTGCTCTACCTGGACGCCAACGGCCGCCTGGCCTCCTTCACCGGCAACCTGACGAGTCCCAACGGCCTGGCCGGCCTGAATATCCAGACCAAGGTCGGCGATGCCGACTGGATCCATGTGGTGATGACCTGCACCAACAACCCGGGGGACAACACCTACACGCTGCGCTTCTACATGGACGGCAGCTTGGTGACGGAGCAGGTGATGCAGACCACCGCGGGTGTCCCCGTCGCGCCGGAGTCCGCGACCGGCAACTGGGTGATCGGTTCGCACAAAACCCGCCAGGCCGGCGCCTTCTTCGACGGCTTGCTCGACGAAGCGGCGATTTACGCCCGCGCGCTCTCCGACGTGGAGATCAGCAACCACTACCAGGCGTTCTGCGCCGACGCCACCGGACCGCTGGCGCTGGCCGGCACCGCCCGCATCGTGGCGGGGGATAGCGGTGAGCTGTTCTACAAGACGGGCGGCTCCGCGACCGCAGGCAGCATCGACAACGGCGTCGGGACCGTCACCCTGGGGGCTCCGGGCAGCGTCGTCGTGTCACCGGTGACCGACACGCTCTACACCCTGAACGTGGACGGCCAGACGCTCACCTTCCTGGTCCAGGTCATCAATCCGTTCTTCGTGAGCGGCCACGGCACCGACAACGGCACGGGCTATCCCTACGTCGATGCCGGCGGCCTGACCGAGAACATCAGCTACCAGCTGTTCATCTCCTCGGACCTCATCAACTGGACCATCGGCGGCGCCAAGGTCGTCGGGGATGCCACGGGCACCGCGACCTTCCTCGACAGTGCGCCCTTCGACCCGGCCTTGCGGACCAAGCGTTTCTATCAGGTGCGCGACGTCGACCCGTGACCCGGCTCGCGTGAATCCGGGACGGGGCGTCATCTGGCGCCCCGTCTTTTTTTTGTCCGGACGAACCGCCCCGGCCATCAGGGGAAGCGATGTTCCGCGAATCATTTTCGATTGTGAATGCGCGGGGCGATCCCTTGTCATGCGGGGCGATGATTCCCACCCCCGTCCGTTCCGGCAGGGTCGTTTCCGATCTCCATTTGTTTTCCCGTCGCTCGGACGGCGAGGCCTTGTTCCGGTCCCTCGAGCCGCAGCTTGCGCCGGACGAGACGCTGGTCTTGAACGGCGACACCTTTGATTTCCGCTGGAGCACGCTGCAGGACGAGGCGTCAACGATCGATGCCGCGGTCCGCTGGCTCGCCGGGGTGCTGGAAAGGGGGCCGCGACGGGAGATCCATTTCCTCCTCGGCAACCACGACTGCCACGCCGGATTCCGCCGCCGGCTGGAAGACCTCGGCGGGCGGCACCCGCGGCTGCATTGCCACGAATTCCGGCTGCAGCTCGGCAACTGCCTGTTCCTCCACGGCGACTGCACCAACCGGCGGATGGACCACGACCGGCTGGCGCGGTTCCGGGATGCATGGAGCCGCGACCGGCAGCGCGGGCAGGTCGCGGCGGCTGCTTACGGCGCGATCGATGCCATCGGCCTGAGCCGCCGCTTCCACGATTGGTATTTCCCGGAGAGAACCACCGTCCGCCGTCTCGCCCACCATCTCGACCTCACCGACCCCGGCTGGGACCAGCGGGTATCGCATTGCTTCTTCGGTCACACCCACCGGCCCTTCGAAAGCGCCGTGTTCCGGGGGGTGAATTTCTCGAACACGGGCTCGGCGATCCGCGGCATGGGCTTCCTGCCCCTGGCGTTCCGCTGGGTTCCGGATACCGCCACCGTCCCATGAAGAGCCGCGTCACCTGCTACTCCGGCCACGAGGGGAAGTTCATGGAATGGTCGCAGGCCTTGCGCGGCCGGCTGCTCCGCCCCTTGCTCGCCAACCTGGCGGGAACCGGCTGCCGGGCGAACCACATCACCGCGCTGTCGCTGGTTTCGGGCCTGGCTTTCTGCCCCTTCTTCATCGCGGGCCAGCCGGCGGTCGCGCTGGCCTTGCTGCTCTTCCATGTGCTTCTCGACGGCCTCGACGGGCCGCTCGCCCGTTTCCGCGACGACGCCTCCAACCGCGGGTCCTTCATCGACACCATGGCGGATCAGGCGGTGGTCACGGTCACCACGCTCGCCCTCATCCACGGCAGCCAGGCCGGGGTCTGGTCGGGCGGGCTCTATCTCTTCCTCTACACCCTGGTCGTCGGCTTCGCGCTGGTCCGCAATGCCATGGCGCTGCCCTACTCGTGGCTATTCAGGCCCCGTTTCCTCGTCTTCGCCTGGATCGCCGTGGACACTTATCTCCTGCCCGGAAGCCTTGATATCTTGCTCTGGATGGCTTCCCTCCTGCTCGGCGCGAAGGCGGTGAGCGGCTTCGTCAAAATCGGACGGAAACTCACGTAGCGGGGATCTCCCCCGGAGTCCCCGCCGGCCACTCAGCCATCCACCCGGCTGTTCCGCTTCATGTCCTTGAGCAGGTTGGTCTCGCGCTCGGTCATCGGGTAGGGCCCGGCGAAATCGATGGCCTTGCCGGCCCCGCGATGGGTGCGGCAGGCGAAGGCGCGGCGGGAGTCGAGGTAGTAGAGGATCAGGTACTCGCGGTCGTCCGTGGAGGTTTCCGCGATGAAGTCCGGAAAGCCCCGCTTGCCGAGGAAGGCGCCGAGATCCGGGTGATCGGTCGATTGATAGACCAGCCGGCGGTGACCGAGGGTTTCCGGCTCCTGCCGCACCAGCATGATCCGGTCCTGGGCGGCGTGCGCGCTCCAGCCCTGGTCCCATCCCCGGCGCACCGGGCCGCAGGCGACCAGCAGGAAAGGAACGAGCATCAGCAATCTCATGGGGCGGACGATACGGCGGGCTTCGGCAGATTGTTGCGCCGGCGGTCGGCGTTGATCACCCGCTCCAGCGCTTTCACGTTCGGCCGGTTTGCTTCGGATTCAATGAAAAAGGCGGTGTCCAGCGGGACCAGGAATTCGACCGCGGAATTGATCCCGACCAGCTGGCCGTTGGCATCGACCACCGCGCCGCCGCTGTCGCCCGGTTCCAGCGGGATGTCGTGCTTGAAGCGGGTGCCGCGGCCGTGGTCGGGCGGGATGGCGGTGATCAGCTTGCCCGGCTCGCTGCGGAAGCCGGTGGCGATCCCCGAGTGGATCACCGTGGTGCCTGCCGCCAGCCATTGGTCGGGCGGCGTCCAGGCGTAGTAGCGCGGGGTCGCGATCGGGATGTGCAACAGTGCCAGATCCGTCGCGGCGGAGCGCCAGACGATGCGCGCCTTGGTCGAACGCAGGCTACCCTGCTGGCCGTGGAGCACGAAGACATTGCGACCTTCGGAATGGGTCAGCACGTGGTCGGCGGTGATGAAGTAGCCGTCGGGGGAGATCGGGACCGCCGACCCCCCGTCGGCATCGTCCGGGCCGATTCCCCGCGTGAAGCGGCTCTTCACCCATGGGTCCAGTTCCGCTTTTCCGGACACCACGATGGCGGTCAGCCGGCTCGCCGCCAGCCGCTTGACCGACGGGCCCGGCGGCGGGGCATCCACCAGCGGTGCCGGCGGTGCGGTGGAGCATGCTGACAATGCGAACGCGGCCGCGAGGGCCATGGACAGACGGGCGATTGTGAGCATCCGGAAAGAAATGAAGCAAAAGACTTGCCGCGGCTCACGCGATTTCTTCCCGATCCTCCAGAACCGCCTCGAGCGCCGCTCGGTCGGCGGGCGGGATGACCAGATCCGGAAGTTCCCTCAACTCGACCCAGGCATCGCCCTCGCGGGCGGTGGCTGCCGGATGAACGGCCGCGCAATCGTGGAGATGGAGCGTCACTTGATAGCGGGTGATGCCATATTTCCGCCGGTGCAGCAGCGGGCATCCGGCCAGCTCCGCCTTTTCCCGCACCGGCAGCCGCCACATCCCTTCCCGGCGCCCGCGGCCCTGGCGCGTCAGCAGGATGCGGCCCCCGGAAATGGCACAGATGGCGTGCTCGTCGATCTTCTCGACCACCTGCCGCTTGGCTTTCACCGGCAGCGCCGCCGGCTCCCGCGCGGCGCAGAAGGCGGCCACCGGGCAGCCGAGGCAATCCGGCACACCGGGGCGGCAACACGTCTGCCCCAACTCCATCAGCGCGGAGTTATGGATCCGCGGGTGATCGTGATCCAACAACCCGGCGGCGGTTTCCCACAGCCACTTCTGCATCGGCCCGCCATCCACCGGGTCGGCCCGGTCGAACAAACGCGCCAGCACCCGGGCCACGTTGCCGTCGACGATCGGCGCGGGCCGGTCGAAGGCGAACGAAAGCACCGCACCCGCCGTGTAGCGGCCGACCCCGGGCAAGGCCAGCAGCCCCTCCAGCTCCGCGGGAAACTCCCCGCCATGGCCCTCGATCACCGCCTTCGCGGCCTCCCGCAGCATCCTCGCCCGGCGGTAGTAGCCGAGCCCTTCCCAGGCCTTGAGCAACGTGTCGTCATCGGCCGCCGCCAGCGTCCCGACATCCGGAAAGGCCTCCAGGAACCTCGTGTAGAAGCCCCGGCCCAGAACGGTCGCGATCTGCGTCTGCTGCAGCATCACCTCGGAAACCAGCACCGCGTAGGGGTCGCGGGTCCGCCGCCACGGGTAATCCTTGCCATTTTTCACAAACCAATCGCGCAGCGCGGCACGGAAATCGGCCGGCGTTTCAAGCGGGGTCCGGCGGGCGATCGGTTTCAGCACGCGGCGAGCATGACCGCGATTCCGCGGATTACAAATTTCCGCTTCCCGCCACCCCGATTCCGGTTTGGCATGCACCCGTGGCTCTCACCTCCCACACCGCAGCTCTCACCCCCGCCCAAGCCGCCCGCCTGCGCGAGGTGCTGGAAGAACGCGGCTACGAGTTCGTGGACAAGCCCTACACCCTCTACGCTGCCCGCAAGGGCAAGCTCAGCGTCGCGGTCTACGAAAAGGGCCCCAAGGTGCTGGTCCAGGGCAAGGAGACGGAGGATTTCATCACTTTCCTGCTGGAACCCGAGATCCTCGGCGAGGCCAAGCTCGGCTACGAGGAGGAGCTCGATCCGGAGATGTTCGCGCCCCATTTCGGCATCGATGAAAGCGGCAAAGGCGACTACTTCGGCCCGCTGGTCATCGCCGGGGCTTACACCGACGCCCCCGTCGCCCGGGCCCTGAAAGCCGCCGGGGTCATGGATTCCAAGCGCATCTCCAGCGCCAAGCGGATCCGCGACCTGGCCGCGAAAATCCGCGAGATCCCCGGCATCGCCACCTCCGTCGTCGCCATCGGCCCGGAGCGCTACAACGAGATGTTTTCCTCCTTCGGCAACCTCAACCGCCTGCTCGCCTGGGGCCACGCCAAGGTCATCGGCAACCTCGCCACCCAGCGCCCCGACTGCCCGCGCGCCCTCAGCGACCAGTTCGCCCGCCCCGAGGTGCTCGCCCGGGCCCTCAAGCAGCAGGGCGTGGAGATCCAGCTCGACCAGCGGACCAAGGGCGAGTCCGACGTCGCGGTCGCCGCCGCCTCCATCCTCGCCCGCGAGCGTTTCATCGACTGGATCGACAAAACCTCCGCCGCCGGCGGGGTCACCCTGCCCCTGGGAGCCTCCGCCGCGGTCGTCGAGGCCGCCCGCGCGGTGCTCGCCCGCCACGGCATGGCCGGGCTCGCCAAGACGGCCAAACTGCACTTCAAAACCACCGCCGCCGTCACAGGGATTTCAAACACCTCTGGCACGGATTCCGCATGAAATTCCATTTTTCGCGGGACAAAACCCACATCCTGTGGCTTCCAATCCCCGCGCCCGACGCACTATTCCTTTCACCCGTAAAGCCATGGCAACCATCACCAAACGCGAGCTCGTCATCAAAATCTCGAACGAAACCGGTCTGACCCAGCAGCAGGTCTTCGACGTCATCCAGAAGACCCTCGACTCGATCACCGATTCGCTCTCGAACGGTGACACGGTGGTGATGCGCAACTTCGGCGCGTTCCAGGTGAAGGAGACCAAGGCCAAGATCGGCCGCAACCCCAAGGATCCGGACAAGGACGTGCCGATCCCCGCCCGCGCCGTGGTCAAGTTCAAGCCCGGCAAGGAGATGAAGGAGCAGGTCGCCCGCACCCTCCCGATGATCCGCGAACGCGACAAATGAGAGGGGAATGACGAATCCGGAATGCGGAATGACGAATGATGGGCCCGCGGTCACGCGGGCCTGTTTCGTCATCCGGAAGTCGCTCGTTCGTTGCTGGCCCGTCTTTCTGTTAGCCTCCTGCGCCTATCCGGGAGGCGATTACCAAGGCTACCAGACCCGCCCTTACAACGTCCGCGGCGGGAACTACCACCCGATGGGCGTCGACCAGGCCATCCATCACGTCGAAAGCGGTACCGCTTCCTGGTACGACGAATCGAGCTTCTTCGGCCTCAAGCGCGGCCAGACCTCGCTGGGTGAAAAAGTGATGCCCTGGCACCTGATCGCCGCCCACAAGACCCTGCCGCTGCCGTGCATGGTCAAGGTCACCAACCTCGAGAACGGCAAGTCGGTGAAATGCCGCGTCAACGACCGCGGGCCCTTCATCGGCAACCGCATCATCGACCTCTCGCCCCGCGCCGCCGGCAAGATCGGCATGAAGGACCAGGGCCTCGCCGAGGTCGAGGTCAAGGTGTTGTCGGTCGGCGACGGCAAGTACAAGCGCAGCGCCCGGAAGAAGTGGTTCTTCGGGCTGTTCTAGCGGTCGCCTTGCCGTAGGCGACCTCGTGAGAGCGCGTTGGGAGATAGCTCCGCCTCAAGGAACCGTTCCGCGTTGTCACCAACGCGCCTACGCTCAATACGCCGTCCGTTCCGGCAGCGCGAGATACTCGCCGAGCAGCACCTTGGCCTGCTCCTGTGCCAACGGCGAACACGGGATCTCCCGCTCCTCCACCGGCATGGCGAACTGGCGGTAGAACTCGCGGTCGTCGAAGCCGATCGTCGCCGCGTCGGCGATACTGAAACCATAGTAAATCCGCCCGATCCGCGCCCAGTGGATCGCCCCCAGGCACATCGGGCAGGGTTCGCCGGTGGTGTGGATCTCACAGCCCTCGAGGCTGAAATGCCCCAGCCTCGAGCAGGCGTCGCGGATCGCCGTCACCTCGCCGTGGGCGGTCGGGTCATTGCTTGCCACCACCCGGTTGTAGCCCTCGCCGATGATCTCGCCGCCCTTCACCACCACCGCTCCGAAGGGCCCGCCGGCACCGGACGTCATCCCCTCGCGGGCAAGCTCGATGGCGCGTTGCATGAACCGGGGATCCGCGGGCATGCGGTCGTTCTAGCAGATCGCGGGCCGCCCGTCGATTCCCCGGCACCGGGCGAGGGCCGGTTTTCCTTTCAAGGCCCCGCCGCCGCGGACCGGGCGGCGATGGCCTTGTCGATCCACTCATCGATGTCCCCATCGTCGATCTCGAATCTTTCCCCTCCAACCGCGCAGACCGTCCGGACGGACCGGCCACGAAACCGATAGACCGCCGAAATAAACAATGGCAGGTCAGCCGCAGAATCGAGGGTCAGTCCGCTCCCCAGATAAATCAGCGGTTCCGGAACCGTCGACAGGTCACGGTTCCAAAGGCTCAGCAGCCGAAGACGTTCCAATGTTTCCGGTGGCAGATCTTCCAGCGAGTCGGGGAATCGCCCCTCCTGATCATTCGTTGCGGCCTCAGACAACTCGATCGACAACCATTGCGCGAAAGATTCCGGAAACGGACGGGACGGATCGCGGTAAAGCCACGGAATAGATGCCAATCCGTTCACCTGCAGCAGCACCCCCGGAACGATGAACGAGATTCCGAACACCACCGGCAATACCATCCCGAGGCAAAAGGTGCTACCCATCGTCCAGACCTTCCCGCGCCGGCCCGCCCAAGCCCTTGCGAACCGATGGAGGATTCCCAGCCCGGCGATGAATGCCACCAGTCCGGGCCCCCAGGTTCCGGCGTCGGTCGAGACCGCCCGGAGGTTCTCGCAGACGAAAATCACGCTCCCAAAGAGCAGGTGGAATATTACCAGGTGCGCTCCACTCATGAACACGAAGGGGCTCAAAAACAGCAGCAGGACCACACTGGCGATAACCACCAGAAACTGCTCCAGGATTCTCACGGCCGGGTTTTTCTTACTCATCCCCCGGCCTCCTTTCCAAAGTAGCCCAAACCTGCCCGAGTTCTTCCTGCGGCAGCAGCTTGGCGCTGCCGTCCCCGTAGCCGACGGCGAACTTGCCCGCGTCCGCGATGAACGGCGAGAGGATGACCGGGCCATCCCCCACCTGGTCTGCCAAAGCCCCCGGCCGGAGCAACAGGAACTCCTCCTTCAAGCCGTGGCCGCCGGCATCCAGCCGGATCAGTTGCTCCTTGGCCACGGGATCCCACTCCAGTTGACCGAGCGAGTCCGGATAGCGCCCGTGCTTTTCCTGGAAATCATGCAGGCCGAGCAGGATCTGCTTCGCATTGCTGAGGGCGACGGTCCGGCGGTAGCCGGAGGGTCCCTGCTGGAACCACGATCCGTCCGCGAGCCAGACGGCTTGGTGCACCACCCCGCTCATCGCGATGGCCGCCGCGGAACCGGACAGCAACAAGGCCGTGACCACCATGCTGTGGCCGGGTTTCCATTCAAGCGAAGATCCGCGCGCCGCAAGCCACCAGCGGATGAACCGGTGGACCAGCCAGAGCGCCAGGGCGAGACAGGCCGCAGGGATCAGGGACTGCTGCCACTGCCCGAAGAACCCCGGCAACATCCGGGAGGCGTGCAACATCCAGCCGAAAAGGAGGTGGAGCGGGATGACCAGCAATGTGATCAGGCCGGTGATGGTACCGAAGAAACAAATCACTGAAGTCCAAACGAAAACCCTCAGCATCCATCCGACGCGGATCTTCGCCTGCTTTACCGCTGGATCGTCCCCGCTCATGGCTTCCGTTGCTCATCCAAATCCCTCTTGAGCGTGCCTTCCGAGCGATCCTCGATGCTGCCGTCCGCCAACAGCACGAAGCGCCTGCCACCGGCAGACGAGGGCTCGTAGACCAGCACGTCACGGCCGACGCCAGGCGTGACGTCCGGCATCAGGCAGTAAAGCCCGCCGCCGGGAAAGCGCCACAGCCGCGGCTCGATCCCCGCGACCAGCGGCCCGGCGGGTGCCTTGCCGTCATGGGCTTTCGCATAGCCCCAGATCCCTTCCTGCAGTTCGCGGAGCGCGGTCCGGCGCACGTCCTTCGACAACTCCGCCACCCCGCCCTCCCGGGTCCGGTAGCCGACGCCCTGCTTCTCCCATGCGCCCGGGGTGAGCAGCTCGCGTGCGCCGGAAATCATCGTCAGCACCACGTAGAACATCAGGCCGCTCAGCAGGACCAGACCCAGCGCGCGGCGGTAGTCGAGCCTGGGAAGCTTGGTGAAGGTCTTGGCGAGATGGTTCCACAAGCACTTCACCACCCAGGAGATGAAGAAGAAGCCGGCCACGAAGAACGACAGCGCGTCGAGCCGCGCCCGCGCGATGTCGGTGAGGGTGATGACCGTCATCCCCGCGGAGACCGGTAGCACGGCGGTGAACCAGATTCCCAGGACAAGGCCGGCATTTCGTTTCAAGGGCACCTTGTCATGCTGATAGATTGCCGCGGGTCTTGGCAAGCGGCGGGCATGACGGAGCGCCGACTTCAGTCGGCTTGGATGGTCGGATCGCGGCGGACCCATTCGTTCACGACTCGCTGGCGGGAAGCTGATGATCCCGGACCCCGCCGGCGACAGTTGGGCGACTCCAAGGTGCCCCCCAACAACCGACCCTCCAAGCCGGATGAATCCGGCGCTCCCTTCGCGGCGATTTCTCGAGCCCGGCCGCCCGCTCGCCCGGGGCAATCGGAACCGCGGACCCATGTCTGCGGGTCAGGATCCCAACCACTCCCGCAGGATCGGGACGTCGGCCTCGGCCCAGTCGAGCCCCGCCAATTCGTCCCGCCCGCACCAGCGGATCTCGGAATGCTCGTGCGGATGGGGATTGCCGGAAACGATGCGGCACACGAAGGGGTGCAAGCGGATCGGCCCGCGGCCATAGTCCCAGATCACCGGGGTGAGGGCTTCGCCGGTCTCGACGCGGATCCCCAGCTCCTCTTCCAGTTCGCGGACCAAGGCGGCCGCCGGACCTTCGCCCGCCTCCACCTTGCCGCCGGGAAACTCCCATTTGCCGCCGAGATGCTTCCCGGCCGGCCTGCGGCAGGCGAGCACGCGTCCCGACGTGTCAACGATCAGGCCGGCGGCGACGTCGATCATCGGCCGTCGGCCAGGCGCTCCGCCAGCATCGACGGCAAGCCGGCATCGAGGATCTTTTGCTGGGTCACCTCGATTGGATACTCCACCCGCCGGATGACGACCATCTTGTGGTCGAGGTCGTAGATCGCATAGCAGGCGCGCCAATCGCCGTCGCGCGGCTGACCGACGGATCCGACGTTGATGAAATACTTGGAACCTTCCTCGATGACGATCGATTCGGCGGGAACCTCCTGGACCTTGTCGGTCTTCACGTAGACCCGCGGGACGTGGGTGTGGCCGTGGAAGCAGACCTGGGTGAACTGGTACGAGAAGTTCGACATCGCGTCGAAACGGTTGGTCACGTAGTTCCAGTGCGCCGGCTGGTCGAGGGTGCTGTGGACGATGGTGAAATCCTCGACCTGGCGGACCATCCGCAAGCGCCGCAGCCAAGTGCGCTGCTCGTCGCTGAGCTGCTCCCGGGTCCACTCCAGCGCGGCGGCGGCGACGGGGTTCATCGACTCGAGCGAATGGCTGCCCGAAGCGTCCTCGTCGTGGTTCCCCTTCACCACCGGAATGTCCATCGCGCGCACTTTTTCCAAACAGGCGGCGGGATCGGCGTTGTAGCCGACGACATCGCCCATGCAGACGTAGTCGGTGCAGCTTTGTTCCGCGGCATCAGCCAGCACCGCCTCGAGGGCTTCGAGGTTGGCGTGGATGTCACCAAAGAGAGCGATTCGCATGTGCAACGGCGGGTTGGAGAGGCTTAGGCGAGGGTTCGGCCGGCTGTCCAGTCAAACAAGGTTCAACGGGCGAGGCCGTGCATTTCGAGGGCCACTTCACGTTGACGGATGAAACTGCGCTCGTCTTCCGGGGAAATTCCCTTCCGCTTCTCGAGCAGCCGGACCGCGGCCTCGACACCGCTGGTCGGCCACTGCTTGAGGACGTCGGTGTAGAAGGTTCCCAGGTTGCGCAGCGCCTTTTCCTCGGAGCCGAAGATCGACAGCGCCAGCGCCAGCGGGTCGTCCGGCTCGTCGAGCTGGTATTCGAGGCTGTAGCGCAGGCTCAGCAGCGACGGCGAGCGGTTGCCGGACTTCGCGAGCAGGTCCTCGATCTCCGCCAGCGTCCGGGCGGGGTCCTTGCCGGCACGGGCGGCCGCGTAGAGCCGGAAGCGCTCCAGCGATACCGGCGCCTTGCCGGTGGCGATCGCCTTGGCGTAGGCCTCTTCCGCAGCCGCCGGATCGGGAGCCCGGTTCGGGTCGGACAGCAAGGCGCCCAGCATGGAGTAGAGCTGCCAGTCGTCCGGGTTGTTGCGGATGCCGCGCTCGTAGAACTCGCGGCCTTTGGCGATCCAGCGCTGCGATTCAAGCCGGGCGAGGAGCGGCGGCAGGCCGCTGTCGGTCCGGTAGTAGGACGAGGCGTTGTAGGCCTGGTGCCAGGCGCCCATGTCCCAGTAGTAGGTCGTCCGCGGCGCCAGCGTGGAAGTGGTCTCCGCGTGGCCCTCGACCTTGTCCCACTGCTGGTAGGTGAAGGCGTCGGTCATCTGCAGGTTGGTGAAGGTGGCCACCAGCGTCTGCAACCCGGCCAGGGCCACCGCCGTGCTGTTCTGGCCGATCTTCTCCTTCAGTCCGAGCTCCAGCGGCGCCGACAACAGGCCGCGCTGCTGCAGGTCGGCGGTGAAGGCCATCTCGAAGGGCAGACGCGCGGCCCCCGCGACGAACAAGATCGCCAGGCCGAGCAGGGGACGTCGCCACTTCTTCATCGTCAGAATTCCTTTTTGGCGAACACCAGCCACGACACGAACACGTGCAGGAGCAGGTAGAAGCAGGTGAGACCGATCGCCTTGCCGACAACCACCGCCGCCAGGGCCTCACCCTGGATCACCATGTCCACCATGTTGTAGATCCCGAAATCCGGGAAAATCGTGCTGATCGCCAGCGCGGCACCCCGCTCCGCGAAGCCCATCCCCTCTTCCGACATGATCTTGCGGGCCACGCCCTGGAAGTTGCCGATGAAGTAGACCAGCACCCCGGTGATGGTGGTGAAAAGGGTGCTGGTCGACAGCACCGACAACAGCAGTGCGGAGGATGCCACCACCGCCGCCCGCAGGAACACCAGCAGCACCGCGCCCTGGAGGCTCCAGGTCGGTCCTTGCTTTGCCGTTTCCAGGCGCACCGCCTCGATCTGGTCCGCCGCCCACCCGCGCGCCTGCAAGCCTGCCACCTGCTCGGCCACCACGAAGTGCGTGCGCAGCGCCAGCACCCCGCTCATCAGCAGGTCCATGACCAGCAGCGAGACGAACAACAGCATCAGCACCCCGCCGAGCTTGCCGATCAGGTAGTCGATCCGCGGCACCGGCTTCGCCAGCACGGTGTAGAGCGTGCGGTCCTCGATGTCCTTCGGCAGCAGCAACGCGGTCGCCACCACCCCCAGAACCACCGAGAATAAGGTCATCGTCCCCAATGACCAGCTGCGGATCGAGCGCAGCACCTCGGCCCCGCTCAGGTCAGGCCGGCCGAGGTCCTGGATCTTGAGCAGGTTGCTCACCATCACGATCAAGGCGAAGAACCCGAGGAAATAGAACACTTTCATCCGCACCAGCTGCGTGAACGTGTGCAGCGTGATCACCCCGATGCGGCGGGGATTGAGGGGACGGTTCCTGGTGACGCGGCTCATGGGCGGGAAAATCTCAGGGGTGCTTGCGGCCGACGGTTTCCTGCAGGAACAGCTTCTCCAGCGTCGTCTTCGGCCGGCCGCAGCGCAGCAGTTCGGTCCCCGCCTCGGACCGGATCATGGCTTCGAGCTTCTCCAACAACTCCGGCGACGCGTCGCGCAGGATCAGCTCGGTCTGGTCGCCGATCGACAGCAGGTCGTCGAGCGGCCCCTCTTTCACCATCTTGCCGCGGTAGATGATCCCGACGCGGTCGCAGACTTCCTGCACCTGCTCCAGCAGGTGAGAGCACAGGAACACCGTGATGCCGCGCTCTTTCAGGTCGAAGATCAGGTCGCGGATCTCGCGCGAACCGACCGGATCCACGCCGGCGGTGGGTTCGTCGAGGATCACCAGCCGCGGCTCCTGGACCAGCGCCTGGGCCAGCCCGATGCGCTGAAGCATGCCCTTCGAGTAGCCGCCGACCCGGCGGTCGGACGCGCCGCCGAGATCGACCAGCTCGAGCAGTTCCTTCACCTTGCCCTCCAGCGCCTTGCCCCGCAGTCCGCAGAGCTTGCCGTAGTAGCGCAGGGTCTCCGCGCCGGTGAGATGCTTGTAGAAATACGGATTCTCCGGCAGGAAGCCCACATCCTGGCGCGAGTCGACCTGCATCGAGTCGTTGCCGAAAATCTTGCAGGTACCCGCGTCCGGCTGCACCAACCCGAGCAGCGCCTTCATCGTCGTCGACTTCCCGGAGCCGTTCGGACCTATCAGCCCGTAGACCTCGCCGGGCGCGATCGTCAGCGACACGCGGTCGACCGCGCGCAGCGGCAATTTCCGCCCCGGGGTGCGGAAGTCCTTCACCAGATCTTGGATTTCTACGGCCTTTTCCATCGGCGTGCGAAAACAATGGGCCCGGTCCGGCGATCCAAGCAATGCGTTTCCGAGATGTGGCCCGGGATTCAGTCATGTCTTGCCCGGGAGGCACGGCCAGCTCCAGGATCGGATGATGAAATCACTTCTGCTCGCCGGCGCGCTGCTGGTTCCCTGCAACGGACAAGACTTCGGGTTGGAAGACCTGCAACGGGCCTTTGCCGACGAGCTGGATGCCTTCGATGTCATATCATTCACGCCCGGGGAGACTCCCGCCAAGCTTTCGGTCAAACTCGGCGAGACCCCGGTCAAGATCGAGGATGAGGTCTTCGACGGCTTCCGCTTCAAGTTCGATGGCGACCCTGAAAAACTCGATTTCATCTGGTATTTCAACGCCCCGGAGAACTGGTCGAACTGGTACATCCTTCCGGTCTCCGGCGAGGCCGGCCAGGCTTTCCGCGGCTGGCTCGACGGCGACAAGGTTTACCGGGACCTCGACAAGCCCGGGGAAAAGGACCGGCTGAGGGTGCTCCAGACCTTGACCGGGGACTATTTCACCAAGGGCGCCGAGTACGTGGTGTGGTTCCGTCAGGTGAAGAAGGGCGGGTCTGCCGACCTTCGGGGACTCGCCATGCTGGCCGACCGGAACAAGACCTGGGACCACGACGACATCGAGGAAGCCCTCGCGCTCAAGCCCGCCCCGCTCGAAGACCAGGTCGCGGCCCTGAATTCCCGCGGCGGCCTCATCCTGTTGGACGACGAGTTTTTCACGCGCCGGGACGCGGGAAACCGCATCGATTCCGCCTTCTTCAGCATCCGTAGCACCAAACGGATGGCTGGGGGATTCTTCATCACGACCCAGATCGCCATTCCGCCCTGCGACACCGACCCGCCGATCGCCGACATCGTGGCCAAGCACGGGGCTCCTGACTTCATCCGCAGCGGCGCGGAAGTGGCGCGCGTGCGGAAACACAGCGGCGGCAGCCCGCCGGAGGACGATGAGGCGGGGCTGACCCGCTACTACTATGACTACTTCGCCTTCGAGGTGGATCCCGACGCGGAGATTCCGGCCGTCGAGCGAGTGGTCACCCATGGCAACGATTTTTCGGTGCTACAGCCGCCGGCGAAAGGCAGCAGCTATGCCACGCTCGGGATGGAGAACCTGACGGTTTTCCACCGGGACGGCAAGGAGGTCGGACGTGCCTACTCCTTCCTCGAGGACGAGAAGGAACCGTTGTTCATCACCGAGCCTCCTCCCGGCGATTACCGCTCCGGCGAGCAGGTTCTGACAGCGAAAGGCGGGGGTGAATGGAAATGGGAATTCCATTACCCCGACGGCAAGCTGGCCCGCCGCTTCTTGTTGAAGGGGAATCGCTTCGATGGCAGCGCCGAGGGCTTTCACCGGGACGGCAAGCCCGCTTTCACCGCCACTTACCGGCAAGGGGTCCTCCACGGCGAACTCGTGAAATTCGACGGGAACGGCGAGGAGGTCTCGCGGCAGCGCTTTGAAAACGGCGAACCGGCGTCCGAGTAGCCCTGCCTCCTGTCGCATTCGTCCCGCGGGATATCTTGTCAATTCCCGCCGATGGTGCAGGCTCCCGGTTCCCATGAAATCCACCCTCAAACTCGCCTGCGCGGCGCTGCTCGCGCTATTCACCTCCTCCTGCCTCGAGCACACCGCGACCATCAAGTTGAACAAGGATGGCAGCGGCACCATCACCGAAGAGACCCTGTTCAGCGCCGAAGCCAGCGCGATGATGGCCCAGATGGGAGCCGCCGGCGGCGATGAAGACCCGCTCTCGAAGATGTCCGATCCCGGCAAGGCCGCCGACAACGCCAAGGCCATGGGCGAGGGTGTCAGCGTCGAGAAGGTCGAGAAGATCGACAAGGACGGCCGCAAGGGCGGCCGCGTCGTCTACAAGTTCGCCGACATCAACCAGGTCAAATACAACTTCGGCAAGTCCATGTCCGACGCCGGCAACGACATGGGCCCTCCCGGCGACACACCCGAAGCGGACGGCGGCAAGTCCGATGAGAAGCCGATGACCTTCAAATACGAGGACGGGGTCCTGACCATGGAGAACCCCGACAATAAGGCCGAAGCCGCCGACAAGCCGGCGGACGGCGGCGACGCCCCGGACGCCGAGGAACCGGATCCGCAGGCCATGGCGATGATGCAGGGCTTCTTCAAGGACATGAAGATGTCGCTGAAGATGGAGATCGCCGGCGGCATCGGGGAAACCACCGCCACCCACGTCGACGGCAACACCATCACCCTCGCCGAAATCGAATTCGGCAAGCTCATCGGCGACCCCGCCAACATGAAGAAGCTCAACGCCATGAAGGACGAGAGCCCGGCCCAGGTCGCCGCCGCCTTCAAGGACGTCGAAGGCCTCAAGATCGAGACCAAGGACAAGATCACCGTGAAGGTGAAGTGAGCTGAATTGCCTTTCCACAGGCAGGCCTCCTCACGGGGGCCTGCCTTTTTTGTGTTGATGCCGCGACAACCCCGCATCGACAAGCCGGCTTCCACCGCTTGTCATCCGGTTGATGGCTGAAGCGCTTCCCCTTCCCTCCTGGGCCTCCGAGATCGTCGCCCGCTACGAAAGCGGCGCGGCCGGGCAATTCATCCTCCACGGCAATGTCGCCGACCGGATGCTGCTGCGGCTCGCCGACGGGCCGAAGCTCGGGCGGATCAACGACTACCTGCTGGACGTGCTGCTGCCGCGCTTCCAGGTCGTGCTCAGCTACGACCCCGGCTTCGGCCTGCGGGTCGAACGCGGCCGCGAGGTCTTCGCCGATTGGCCCGCGCTCAAGGAAATCGGCGACCTGCCCGCGCTGCCGCTGCCCGCGGTGCGGGTGCTCGCCCGCTACCTCCAGTTCGCCCGCAACCTGCGCGCCGTCGGCGCCAAGCCGGTGAGCGTCGCGGTGGTCCTGCGCGATGCCCAGCTCTACGTCCCGGTCCTGCCCCAGAGCCTCAACCACGAGCTGAGCGCGATCGCCTCGATCATCCGCTCGTGGGCCAGCGACACCACCCTCGCCGCCCAGGGTCAGGCGGTCTTCCTGGTGGCCAACCGGCTCAACCACCTCCATCCGCTGGTCGCCGAGAACCCGCGCGCCGCCGAGATCGAGGTCCCCCTTCCCGATCCCGCCGAGCTGGCCGGGGCCATGCAGGTGCTCGCCCCGGATTGCCCGGTCGCCCTGGAAGGCATCACCGACTTCACCCGCCTCGCGTCCCGCCTGGCCGGCACCTCGATCGCCGCCCTGGAAGCGTTCCTTCGCCACCGCAACCATGCCGGGGACCGCCTCGACGACGCCGACCTCGGCGACCTGCGCAAGGCGCTGGTCGAGCGCGACGCCGGCGAGCTGATCGATTTCGTCGAGCCCGACCGCACCCTCGACGACGTGATCGGCCTCGACGGCGTGAAAACCCGCCTGCGCCAGGACCTCCAGCTTTGGCAACAGGACGAGACCGGCGCCCTGCCCATGGGCTATCTGTTCTGCGGCCCGGTCGGCACCGGCAAGACCTACCTCGCCGAGTGCCTGGCCGGGGAGGCCGGCGTGCCGGTGGTCACCCTGCGAAATTTCCGTGACCGCTGGGTCGGCTCGACCGAGGCGAACCTGGAAAAAATCTTCGCCCTGCTGCACGCGCTCGGCCGCTGCATCGTCTTCATCGACGAAGCCGACCAGGCGCTCGGCCGGCGCGCCTCGGGCAGCGGTGACTCCGGTGTCTCGAGCCGGGTCTATTCGATGATCGCGGCGGAAATGTCCGACACCCGCAACCGCGGCAAGATCCTCTGGGTGCTCGCATCCAGCCGGCCGGACCTGATCGAGGTCGACCTCAAGCGCCCCGGCCGGGTCGACGTCAAGGTGCCCATTTTCCCCAGCGCCACCGCCGAGGAAGGCATGATCCTGTTAGGCGCGCTGTGCAAGCGAAGGGGGCTTGTGATCGACGACCCGGCGAAGGCCTCGCTGTTGCCGCTGATCCCGCCCTGGCTCACGCCCGGCGCCGCCGAAGCCCTCGCGGTCAAGGCCTACCGGCTGACCAAAACCGGCACGCCCGACCCGGCCGAGGCCCTGCGCGCCAGCCTCCACGGCTACCGCCCGCCGGTCGATCCCGCCATCATCCGCGCCCAGATGCGGATCGCCGCGGAAGAAGCGACCGATGCCAGCTTCGTCCCCTCCGAGGTGGCGGTCTACCTGGCGGAAAATTGATTCCCTCCCGCGCGGCGGCGTCACCCTGGCCCCGCTCGAAAGGATCACTTCGGCCTGGTCCGCGCGCCGCCGCCAAGCGCGGTCGGGCAGCATTGCACCCCTTTTGTTAGATCGACGGACCTCCGTCCCCGGTTCCGCCTTTCATCACAGCGATTAGCCTGTTTCATACAGGATGAATGAGTTACAACTTCCAACAAAGTCTCCTAACAAGAGGATTTTTGGGTTGCCGGACCCGTTTGAGATCCGTAGAACCCGGAGTCTCAAAAAAGACGCGATTCCCTAATAATCAAGCTCGCCAAGCAAATCGCATGACCTTTCGTCTCCTTTCCGCCGCCGGCCTCATCGCCCTCTTGTTCTCCAGCTGCGCGTCCGACTCCGGCCTGACGGTTCTCTCCAATCCCACCCTGCGCGGCCATTCTTCCGACGCCGCGGGTTACACCACCGCCGCTCCTTCACCCTCCCTGACCAGCCTCGCCGCAGGCAAACCGAAGGACAAACACGGCATGCCGTTCTACTCCGCGTCCGAGCGCACCCGCCTCGTCCGCACCACCGCCTACACCTGCTCGGAAGACGATCACATCGAGTACGGGTCCAACAACGCGACCGGCACCCCGCTCCGTTACACCGAGCGTGTCCGCAGCGCCGCCGCCGACTGGGCGGTCTATCCGGTCGGCACCGTTTTCCGCATCAAGGGCATGAAGCAGCTCTTCGTGGTCGATGACTACGGCTCCGCCCTCACCGGCACCAACACCGTGGACATCTACACCCCGAGCAAGGCCCACATGGGGGTCTGGGGCCGCCGCAATGTCGAACTGACCGTCGTCCAGTGGGGCTCCTATGCCCGCAGCGCCGAGATCCTTTCCAAGCGGACCAAGCACGCGCACTGCGCGCAGATGTATGCCGCGATCAACCGGATGACCTCCGGCCGCACGGCTGCCACCGCCTCGCGCTGATTCCCGGCCGCATGACCCGTGCCGAACGGGCCGCCCACGTCGACCGGCGGCTTGAGGAACTCTATCCGGACACCCCGGTCCCGCTCGACCACCGGGATCCCTATACCCTGCTGGTCGCCGTGCTGCTGTCGGCGCAATGCACCGACGCACGGGTCAACACCGTCACCCCCGCCCTGTTCGAGCTGGCCTCGACACCCGGGGAAATGGCGAAGGTCGCGGTCGAGGCGATCCGCGACATCATCCGGCCCTGCGGCCTGTCGCCGCGCAAGTCGCAGGCCATCCGCGACCTCTCGCAGATCCTCGTCGAGCATCACGGCGGCGAGGTCCCGGCGGATTTCGAGGCGCTGGAAAAGCTCCCCGGCGTCGGCCACAAGACCGCCTCGGTGGTGATGGCCCAGGCCTTCGGGGTCCCCGCCTTCCCGGTCGATACCCACATCCACCGCATCGCCAAGCGCTGGAAGCTGACCGAGGGCCGCAATGTGGTGCAGACCGAGCGGGATTTGAAGAAACTGTTCCCCCGCGACCGCTGGAACGCGCTCCACCTGCGGATCATTTTTTACGGCCGCGAACACTGCACCGCGCGGGGTTGCGACGGCCGCGAATGCCTTCTTTGCCGGGAACTCTTCCCCCCAAGACGGACGCCACGCGAAGCGTTGTAGTTACAACAGACACTGCTTCGCAGGCCGCAGTAATTACACGAGCTCCTGCAACCGTGTTTTTCAAAATCTTTCCTTGCCGGGTGAAGGAGCTTCCACAGAATCCCTCCCCACCTACTTGGAAATCCCGAATCAACGTCCATGATCCAAAAACTCACCAACCGCAGCGGCCGCTTCGTGGTCGCATTCACCACTACCCTCCTGGTGTCCGCCCCCATGCTGATGGCCCAAGGCGAGGCGGCTGCCCCCCAGGACAAGACGGCTCTCGAAAAGTGGATCCTCGACGGTGGCGGCACCATGGGCTTCATCGGCGCCGCGGTCATCGCCTTCATCGCGCTGAGCGTTTTCAACTTCATCAACCTCACCAAGCCGAAGTTCTGCCCCGAGGACCTCAAGGCCGCCCTCATGGACCACATGGTGAACTGCCGCGTCCGCTCCGCGATCGAGCTGGCCGCCTCCCATCCCTCCTTCCTCGGCCGCATGATGGCCTACTCGCTGCCGAACATTGACGCGACCCGCCCGGAAGACCTCGGCCGTGACCAGATCGAGGACGCGATGGCCGACTTCACCAACAACGAGATGCGCAAGCTGATGACGCCGGTGAACTACATTTCGCTGTGCGCCCAGGTCGCCCCGATGCTCGGCCTTCTCGGCACCGTGCTCGGGATGGTCAACGCCTTCGGAACCCTTTCGGTTACCGGCTCGGCCGACCCCGCCCTGCTCGCCGGCGACATCTCCGTCGCCCTCCTCACCACCCTGTGGGGCCTGATCACCGCGATCCCCTGCCTGGTCGCCTACTACTTCTTCAAGAACAAGCTCAACAACCTGGTCGCCGATTGCCACCACGCCGCCGAGGACATGATCAACGCCTCGCTGCAAACCGTGAACGCCGAGGCATATCTGGCCAAGATTCCGGAAGGCATCGCCGTTTGAGGTCCATGATGGCGGGCGGACGCGGCGCGCGTTCCGCCCGGCACGGCAATCAAACCCACCCACCCGTCCATGGCTTCCTCAAAACTCCGCGATTCCACGTCCTCCGGCGAGGACGACCTGAAGATCGACATGTCGCCGATGATCGACATGGTCTTCCTGCTGCTCCTGTTCTTCCTGGTGAACGCCACCATCATCGTGGTGAAGCAGGACCCGAACGTGAACCCTCCGGTCGCTTTCAACTCCCGCGTCGCCAAGGACGGCAACGGCCGCATCGTGGTCAACGTCTACGGCGGCGACAAGGAAGGCAGCTTCACCAACGAGGCCAAGCAACCGCTCGAGGACGACGAGGCGATCACCACCCTGGTGAAGGAGCAGAAGGAGAAGAACGACCTGCTCGGCTACACCTCCAAGCTCCACCTGCGCGGCGACCGCGACGCGGTTTTCAAGTTCAGCCGCAAGGTGATCAAGGCCGCGGCCAAGGGCGGGGTCGACCAGGTGGTCTTCGCGGTCTACGCCACCGACAAATAAACCCGCTTCACCCGAAATGGCCCGCCACACCAAAGCCGCCCAGCAGGACGAGGACACCCCGGCCCTCGACATCTCCTCGCTCATTGACGCCACCTTCCTGCTTCTCATCTACTTCCTCGTCACCACGACGATCCAGAAGCGGGAAACCGACCTCGGCATGACGCTGCCGGCCGCCGCGCCCAGCGAAACGCCGCCGGACATCGACCCCAAGTTCATCTCGATCGACGCCAACGGCACGGTCTCGGTCGGCGCCGGCGCGGCGCAGATCCCGATGGATTCCGACCCGGACTCCCGCGATCTCCCGCTTCTCACCGCCGACCTCAAGTCGTACGCAAGCGCCGCGAAGATGGCCGACTCCAAGCCGCTGGTTCAGCTCTACGTCGATGGCGCCGCCGTCCAGCAGCGGGTGATCGACGTGCTCAACGCGCTGGCCAGCGTCGAGATCACCAACGTCACCTTCACCGACCTGGTCGATCCCTGATTTCCCCCCGTTTCACCGCGCCCGCCGGCCCGGTTCCCTAAGAGATTGCCGCGCCGGCCCGTTCCTCCCTTGCGGAAGGAGCGAGCCGGCGCTTCTCTTTCCAATTCCACCACAAAATCCGTTCGTCCCGTCTTTCGTCATGAAACCCGCCCGCTTCACGCTCATCCCGGCGCTCGGCTTCGCCCTGGCCGCCGGCCTGATCTCCGCCCCGCCCGCCGGGGCCCAGCTCCAGGAAGATCCCCAGACGCTCAATTCCAACGCCCTCACCGCGATGAAGGGCAACAACTGGGAAGAAGCGCTGAAACTCCTGAGCCGCGCCACCGAACTCTACGACCGCAACGCCCTGCAGCTCTTCGGGCCCCAGTTCGGCGTCACCTGGTATCGCAAGGGCATCTGCGAGCTGAAGCTGAAGCGCTGGGACGACGCCGCCGAGTCCTTCGAGAAGTGCTACAGCAAGTACCCCAACAAGGGCGACAAGGTCGACGGTGCCGGCAACATCTTCAACAAGCGCGCGCTGCTGCGCTGGGGCGAAGCCGCCCAAGGCGCCGAGAACTACGAGCAGGCGATCAAGATGTTCAAGAAGTTCCTCGAGGAGCGCGACAAGACCCGCGACACCTTCGATCCCGGCTCCTTCTACATCAGCCTCGCGATCTGCCACCTCAAGATCAACAAGATCCCCGAAGGCGTCGAGCACCTCGAGACCGCGATCAAGAACAAGGTCCGCTTCCGCACCCCGGACGCCGGCATCGTCGCCGGCTTCCAGGCCCTGGTCGGTGCGGTGACCGAAAAGCGCGATGAGAAGGCCCTGCTCACCTTCATCGACAAGAATCGCGCCGACATCGTCATCGATCCCTTCGAGATGGAGATCTACTCCCGCCTCTTCCTCAAGCTCGCCGCCGACGCGATGGGCGCGGACATGGAAGCCGGCGCCATCGCCCTCTACCAGCTGGTGCCTGGCACCGAAGTGATGATCGAGGACCTCAAGTCCCGCATCCAGCGCCTCGGCAGCCGCGACGGCATGAAGGAACTCACCCGCACGCTGATCAAGGCCAAGCTCCAGGCCTCGCTCGAGAACCTCGAGAAGCAGCGCCGCGAGGGCAACCCGAACGAGACCATCCAGCTCGGCGCCACCGCCTTCATCCACGAGAAGCACGGCAACGTCCGCGGCGCCTACGCAGCCTACACCCAGCTCGAACTCCTCTACCCCAAGGCCAAGAAGCGCGAGGACAACCTCTACAACCTGGTCCGCACCAGCTCGATCATCGGCGAGGTCTTCGACACCGAGACCTACGGCAGCCGCTTCCTCAAGACCTACCCGGATTCGCAGTACGTCCCGGCCGTGCAGCGCATGATGCTCACCTCGTTGTTCTACGAGGGCGAGTACCTCACCTGCATCAAGGTGGCCTCGGAGATGTTGCCGAAGCTCTCGGAGAAGACCAAGGAGCACGACATCTGCCTCCACGTCCTCGGCGGCAGCTACTACTACACCGGCCAGTACGACAAGGCCCAGCCGTTGCTCGACCAGCACGTCGAGATGTATCCGGAAAGCCAGTTCGAGCAGGCCGCGCTCTACTTCCAAGCGTCCAACCTCTCGCGCCTCCAGTTCTGGAAGAAGTCCGCCAAGCTGCTCGACGCCTTCCTCGCCAAGTACCCCGACCCGTCGAAGAACATCTACCTGCCGTTCGCGCTCTATGACCGCGCCAACTGCCACTACGCGGAGAGCGAGAACGAGGCTGCCCTCACCAACCTCGACCGCCTCGAGTCGGAGTTCCCGAATGCCGAGATGATCGGCATGGCCTACAACCTCAAGGGCAACGTCCTCCAGAGCAGCGGTGACCGCGACGCCGCGGAGACCTATTACAAGAAGGCCCTCGAACTGGCGGAGCGCCGCGACAACGACATGATCGCCGGCGAGTCGCTGTTCTACCTGATCGCCATGCTCGGCGAGAAGCCGACCAAGAAGGACCAGCCTTCGCGCATGAAGGACGCGGTGCCTTATTCCGACAAGTTCTGGAAGGAATACGGCGAGACCTCGCCCTACAAGACCCAGGTCGCCGTCTCCCAGGTCCACGCCCTCGGTTCCGTCGGCCGTGACGAGGAGGCCCTCAACCGCCTCCGCGACGTGATCGCCGAAATGGCCACCATCCCGGGTTCGCCGGGCCTCGAGGAAGCGATCAACTCCTACACCGACGTCTACCTCACCAAGCACAGCGCCGACGAGCTGAAGGAGCACTACTACGCCTTCCCCAAGATCCGGAACAACAACAAGGCCGCGCTCGCCCTGCTCCGCATCGCCATCATCGGCGTCTATGAAAAGGAGCTCAAGAAGGCCGGCGACAACAGGGACGCCAAGATCGCGGCCCAGGCCAGCATCGACGTGCTGTTCAAGGAGCTGAAGAACGACTTCGACCCGAAGGACCTCTCGCCCTACATCTTGGTCAGCACCGGCGACTTCCTGCGCGAGAAGACCTCCGCCCCGCGCCAGGCGCTGCCTTACTACGACGAAGCGCTCAAGCGGAAGGACAAGAGCTACCTCTTCCCGTCGCTCTTCGGCCGCGCCTCGGTGCTCGCCGAGGGCAGCAAGGAAGAGCAGGCCAAGGCGATCGAGGATCTCCGCCGCGTCTTCAACGACTCGCAGGAGAAGCCCCAACGCGAGCTCGCGCTGTACGGCATCGTCAAGACCCAGATGGCCCAGGGCGAATACGAGGCCGCCGCCGAAACCGCCAAGGAGTATCTGTCGAAGGACAACGGCCTGAACTTCAGCAAATTCGCCCCGGAGGTCGGCCTCGCCCTCGCGGAGTCCTACGAGAAGCGCGACATGACCAACGACGCGCTCGCCAACTACGTCCGCGTCTGGAGCGCCTACAAGGGCCTGATCAAGATCTCCGCGCCGGCGATGCTGTCGTGGATGAAGCTGTCGTGGCAGCGCAACAACCCCGGTGACGAGAAGACCAAGGGCGACCGCCAGGGAGCCTACGAGCAAGGCTGGACCTACATCGACCAGACCAGCCGCTTCACCGAGAAGATGACCGACGACGAGAGGAAGATGTGGAACCAGATCCAGAGCCTGGTCGAGGAGTACGAAGCCTCCGCCGACATCACCACCATGGACAAGCTCAAGGAGGAAGCCGCCAAGAAGTGACCCGCCAACCAACCCTCACGGATTCCATTGCCATGAAACCCCTTCTCACCATCGCCCTGCTGCCCCTGCTCGCCGCTTCCACCCTGCGTGTCGCGGCCAAGGATGCCGAAGCCTTCCTGATCTACGAGGAAGGCGACATCGAGCGCGTCTGGCTCACCGCCGCCACCACCACCGCCGTCCGCTACAAGGAAACGGAGCGCGCGGTCGATACCAAGGACATCCGGATCAGCGAGGTCCAGTCGATCTACATCGTCGAACCGCCCGAGATGACCGCCGCGGTCGAGCTCTTCCAGGCACGGAAGTATTCCGAGGCCAAGGAGCAGCTCGCCAAGGTCAAGGCCGACTACGTCGGCATCGAGGAACTGGCCGACAACCCGTCCACCGCCGCCGGCTACCTGGAGCTGGAATGCCTCCGCAAGCTCGGCGACCTCGACGGCCTGAACAAGTCGCTCGAGAAGTTCCGCAAGGAAGGTCTGACCCGCGAGTACCAGCTGCGCCAGATCGAGCTCTACGCCATGTGGGACGCCGTCCGGACCAAGGACTGGAGCCGTCTCCAGAGCATCTGCGAAGAGCGGCTCAAGGAGCGCATGCCCGGCAGCCAGCGCGCCCAGGTCGGCTACTGCCTCGGCCTGGCGCTCGACGCCCAGGACAAGATCTTCCCGGCGATCAATGCCTACAACATCGCCATGACCGCCGACACCGGCGCCTCGGAAGTGATCACCAGCCAGGCCGCGCTGAACGCCATGGCGCTCTACAAGAAGGACCCGGAACTCCAGACCGCGGTCAAGCTGTGGGGCACCAAGGACGAACGCCCGAACTCCACCGGCCAGCAGCACCTCTACGAGGCCGCTTCCCTGGCGGAGTTGTTCCAGCTTTCGCTCGGCAACGGCAAGCCGCTGCCGAAGGAACACCAGGACCTGCTGAAATACGTCAAGAAGATCGACGTCGACAAGTGAGCCGCCCGGCTCCCTTCACTGACCGATCGCAAGGGCCCGGCATCACGCCGGGCCTTTTTGCGTCCCTCAGTCGTCGAGGAACTTGCCCGGGTTGAGAATCCCCAGCGGATCCAGCGCGTCCTTGATCACTTGGTGGGTCTCGAAAGACACCTGCCCGAGCGCCTTGCGGATCCACGGCTTCTTCGCCAGCCCGACGCCGTGCTCGCCGGTGATCGCGCCGTCGTGCTCGATCACCCACGCGAACAACTGGTCCAGCGCATGGTCGGCCTTCTCGCGGGTGGCGGGGTCGGTGTAGTCGGCGACCATCAGGTTGGTGTGGATGTTGCCGTCCCCGGCATGGCCGAAGCAGGCCACCGGGATGCCGGTTTCCTCCTGCAGCAGCCGCGCGAACTCGACCAGCGCCACCAGCTTCGAGCGCGGCACCACGATGTCCTCGTTGAGCTTGGTCATCCCGGTGTCGCGCAGCGAATACGAGAACTCGCGGCGCAGCTGCCAGATCTTCTCGCAGGCTTCCTCGTCGGCGGCGCGGTCGATCCGGGTGGCCCCGAGTTCGCGCAGCAGCGTGTCGATTTCCCCGATCTCGCTGTCCACCGCCGCGGGCCGGCCGTCAATCTCGACGATCAGGTGCGCCTGGCCGTCGGGCAACATCTCGGGCCCCAGCCGCTTGCGCGCCGCCGCCAGCGTGAAGCCGTCGGTGATCTCCAGCGCCGACGGCAGGTGGCCGCGGTTGAGGATCTCCTGCACCGCGCCGGCAGCTGCCGGAAAGTGGTCGAACACCGCCGCGAGCATCGCCCGCGTCGCCGGCTTGGGGATCAGGCGCAGGGTCACCTCGGTGACCACGCCGAGCATCCCTTCGGATCCGGTGAAGAGGCCGCACAGGTCGAAGCCGGTCTTGTTCTTGTGGACCCGGCCGCCGCAACGCAGCACCTGCCCGTCCGCCAGCACCACCTCCAGGCCCAGCACGTAGTTGCGGGTGACGCCGTATTTCAGGCAACGGGGGCCGCCGGCATTGGTGGCGATGTTGCCGCCGATCGAGCACTCCTTGAGCGACGCCGGGTCGGGCGGATAGTCCCAGCCAACCGCCCTCGCCGCCTTTTGCAAATCGCCGGTGATTACGCCGGGCTGCACCACCGCCACCCCGTCCGCGGGGTTGAGCTCGACGATCTTGGTCATCCGGGCGACGGAAAGCACGATCCCGCCCTCGACCGGCACGCAGCCGCCGACATAGCCGACCCCGGCCCCGCGGGTCGTGACGGGAATCCCGGACATCGAGGCGAAGCGCAGGGTCTTCGAGACATCCTGCACGGACTCCGCGAAGACCACCACGTCGGGAAGGCCGCGGGCGTACCACTTGTCGGCGGCATGCACGTCGAGATCGACCTCGCGCACCGAGACCTTCCCGGGTCCGAGCAAGCCCGCCAGCTCGGCCGCATATTTGTCGACCGACGCCCGGGTCGGTGCTTCCGGCTCGGGTTCCGACGCCGCGACCGGCTCCGGCTGGTCGAGATCGAGGAACACCTCGTCATCGCTTTCATGCTTCTCCAGCTCCGGCTTGTCCGCGCGGGGCGTCAGGCTCCGGGTGATCCACGATGATCGTTTGGGAGGAAGGTCCACGCCGGCTACGTTCCCCCGCCTCCCCGCCGCGGTCAACCCATCACGCTGTCGAGGCCCTTTGCCAGCGGGCTTTCGGTTTGCGATCGGCCGCTCCCGGGGCTAGGAAACCGCACCCCCCGATGCCGCCCCCAGCTTCCATCCTTCCCGCGAGGGGAGCTCTTCTCGTTGCGGCCGCCCTCGGCGGGGTGACCGATGCCGCCCCCACCGGCACCAACCTCGGCTTCGAAAGCAATCTGAACGGTTGGGAAAACGCCGGCGTCTCGATCAAGAACTCCAAGGCCTATGCCGGCAGCCGCTGCCTCGAGCTCAAGGCCGGCCACATCCAGCAAACGATCTCCGGACTGCAAGCCGGCGCGCCGCATGTCCTGGCCCTGGCTTACCGCAACAACACCGGCCAGGACTACAACCTCTCCCACGCCCGCCTGCTCATCGACGGGAATACCATCGCGGAAATCCACAATGGCATCCTCTCCGACTACATCGACCGCGAAGGCTTCGAGTTCATCCCCGCCACATCGAGCGCGGTGCTGCGGATCGAATCGCTCGGCCCCGGTCCGGAGGGCTTTTTGATCGATGCCATCAGGATCACCACCGGCAGCCTGGCTCCTCCCCCGCAACACGACTGGAGTTCGCTCACCGTGATGAACGACGCCCGTGGCGGCCGGCAACTGGCCAACGGCGGCTTTGAAAGCCCCGTCGCCGACCCGTCCACCAGCCAGGACATCACCGGCGTCGCCGGCAATCCCCACATCTGCGACTTCGCCCTGCCCGGCTGGCTGGTCACCCGGGAAAACGTCGATGTGATCGGGACCACCGCCGCGCCCCCCGAAGGCACCCATGTCCTCGACACCAATGGCAATGGCCCGGGCGCGATCGCCCAGACCATCACCGGGCTCCAGCCCGGTGCCGTCCACACCCTGTCCTTCCTCTGTGCCCGCCACGCCTCGTGGGGAACCGGGGACATGACCGGCGAAGTGCGGGTCAACGGCCGCCTCGTCGAATCCGTCGTCCGCAGCTACGCGCAGAACTGGAATGCCGGCTACGCCCTGAGGGAAATCCCCGTGCTCGCGTCCGCCACCGGGACGCTCACCGTCGAGATCCGCTCCACCGTCACCGACCGGGGCGGCTGCATCGCCTACGACGACATCCGCCTGAAACAAGGCGGCGACGGCTTCCTCGCCTGGTCGGTGTTTCACGGCGTCGAACCGCTGATCAACGCCGACGACGACCGCGACGGCCTGGCCAACGGCCTCGAATTCCTGTTCGGCAGCGACCCTCAACTGGCCGGCAGCCTGCCGCTCCTGGCGCAGGGCCAATTGCGCATCCCTCTGAGTGGCCTCGCCCTCTCGCAAGGTTACGATGTCGACCTGATGACCAGCCGCAGCCTCTCCGGCTGGCAGCCTGCCACCGCGCCCGGCAGCGGCTTGTCGCTCATCTCCGACTCCTCGGCCCCGGGCGTCGACGGCGAGCGCCGCTATGCCGTCGATCCCGGCGAGACGCGGCTCTTTTGGAAGCACGTCCTGGTGCCCCCTTGAGGCGGCTGGCCATTGACATCCCCGCGGCCCGCCCCGTTGATCGCCGCCGGTGTTCCTCCGGATCCTCATCGATGTCTGCGCGCCGATCTTCCTGATCGTCGCGGCCGGCTGGGGGATGGACCGCAAGTTCCGGATCCACCTGGAGAGCCTGGTGAAGCTCAACATCTACCTGTTGGTTCCCGCTTTCATCTTTACCCGCGTCGTCAGCGCGGAGCTCGGCGGCGGGGAAGCCCTGCGGATCGCCGCTTTCACCCTTTCGACCATCGCCCTGATGTTCGCCGGCAGCCTCGCCGCCGGCCGATTGTTCGGGATGCACCGGCAGCAACGGCGGGCGCTCTCGCTGGCGGCCATGTTCTACAACTGCGGCAACTACGGGCTGCCGCTGGTCATCCTCGCCTTCGGGCCGCCGGCCGGCGAAGTGCAGATCTTCGTCCTGGCGACGATGAACGTCTCGACCTACACGATCGGGCTGCTCCTCGCCCAGGGACAAGGCGACGGCCCCGGCTCGCATCGCCGCGCCCTGATGAAGGTGCTGCGCCAGCCGACCCTTTACGCCTTGTTCGCCGGCCTCGCCTGCCGCGGCCTCGGCCTGCCGGTGCAGCATATGATCTGGTTGTGGCAACCGCTCGACCTGATCCAGTCGTGCCTGATCGGCTTCGCGCTGCTCACCCTCGGCGTGCAGATGTCACAGACCCGGCCGGAGCCGTTCCGCGCCCCGCTGCTGTCGGCGATGGTGCTCCGCCTGCTCGTCTCACCGGCCCTCGCGGTGTTGCTGGTCATGGCCTTCGGCTTCTCCCGCGAAGTCTCGGCAGCGCTCATCCTCGCCACCGCCGCCCCGACCGCCGTCAACACCGCGCTGCTCGCCCACGAGTTCGGCGGCGACGTTCCTTACTCCACCTCGGCGGTCTACTACACCACCCTGATCAGCCTGATCACCACCCCGGCGCTGGTTTATGTCCTGAAGCTCTGGCTTTGACTGGGGCAGGAGCCCGGGGGACTTGACCGGCCGGGCCGCTCCCCTCAACTTGCCGATCGAATGCCGAGGCGCCTGCCATCTCCCCCCACCCTTCGCCGCATGTCATTTCTGTCTTTCCGCAAGTTGATAGGGTCCATCCTCGCCTCGGCGGCCTTTGCCCCGGCGTCGCCCGCCGCCACCACGGATCCGCTGGGAATTTACACCGTCAAGCTGGCCGGAAAACCCGCCGACGCCCCGCAGGCGCGGACCTACCTGGGCATCCAGCTGCTTCCAGATACGCGCTTCGTTGGAATCGTTTCCGCCGTAGAAGGCAATTCGTTCCAGGTCGAAAATCTCGGTCAACCCTCGGTTCTCGCCGAGGCGGGATACTCATTCTACGTGCAGGTCCTAAACGGCCTCGGCGCTGGGTTCATCGCGGACATCGTCAGTTTCAGCGACACTGATTTCGTCAGTGCCGAAGCACTCACGCCGTGGATGTCCCCGGGCAACCAGGTGAGGATCCGCACCCACCCGCGGATCGGCGATGTGTTTGGCAACGACAACCGCTTCGGCCTCGCCGCGGCACCGACCTCGGCGGAAGCTGACAACGTGGTGGTCTGGGACCCGGTCAACCAACAGGAGAAGGTGTATTTCTATCACTCGCTGCATGAACGCTGGGAGGAACGGAATTCCACGGGCGATGCCGGCAACGACGTCATCCGCGTTCCGCTCGGCTGTTATGTCGTCCGCCGCTCGGCCGGCTCCCGGTGGATGGTGCTTTCCGGCGAAGTGTCGGCGGACCCCGTCCTGCTCCCCGTGAGGCCCGGCGCGAACGTCTTCTCGCTGCCGGTCAATCTCTCCGCCTCCCTCGATCAATGGATCGCAGGCGACGGCAGCCACCCGGTAATCGCAGGTCCGAACGCCAATAGCGCCGACTTGCTGACCTTCGAGGAACCCGCGAGTGGCAACCAAGCGGGGCCGTTCTACCGACGCACGACGGCCGGTGGGGATGGCTGGCAGGAAGTCGGCTTGAACGATGCCTCGGGTGCCAGCCAGCGCCTCGACTTCCTGTCGACGCTGGTCCTCCGGCGCCACGGCGGACCCGGTTACGTGCTGGCCACCGGCAACCTGGAACCGGGGCCTGTCCTTGATTTGCCGCTGGATCCGGAAGCGCCGCAACTTGCGGGTGAGTTGCCCTTTCCCGCCGCCCCCCCGACCGGAGTGATCATATCGGTGGAATCCAGTCTCGACCTGCAAAGCTGGACACTCGTCACCCAGGACGTGTCCGTCGGAGGCGGAAAGGCCGTCTTCGATCTCCCTGCCGGCCAGACCCGCGCCTTTTATCGCCTGAACGTCACCTTGAGTCCCTGACCATGTTCCATCAAATCTGCGCCTTTATCATCGCCGCCGGCACCCTGTCCGCGGGCACGGTGGTCATCTCATCGCTGCCGGATGAAAGCCATCCGCTCGCCCCGCTGACGACACTCTCCGGCATGCCGCTTACCACCGGTGCCACGATCCGGATCGGCGCGTTCCCCGGCATGGCCGATGACGAGGTGCTCGACACCGCGGCGGCCGGCGGCCTCGCCGCACTTCTGGTGGACTTCGTTCCCTTCGGCGACAGCCACACGATCGGCGACGGCGCGGAAGAGCAACCGGGCCGCTTCGAAATCGCGGTCAAGCAGGTGCTCCGCGACGGACCGCTGGTCGGCGAGGCGGTGACGATCGTGATCCAACAGGACGACGAGTTCATGGTCGCCCGCTTCGCGGGGCAGGCACTCGAGGCCGATCCGGACACCGGCATCGAAGGCCTCCTTTCGCTTCATCTCGCCGACGCCGCGGTGATCGTCGGCAACCGCTACGGCAGCGACCGGATCGCCGCCTCCGCCGCCCCGGAAAGCGGCAGCTTTGAAAGCTGGATCGCGTCCTTCCCAACGATCACCGATCCCGCGCTCCGCTTGCCGGCCGCGGACGCCGACGGAGACGGTCGCTCGAACTTCCTGGAATACGCAACCGGTGGCGATCCTTCGTCACAGACCGATCCCCCGCCGTGCCAGATCATTGCCGGGGAAGCAGGGACCGCGTGGATTCAATTCTCCCGCACCCCGGGAATCGGATCGATCATCCACCGCCTCGAATCCTCCCCCGATCTGGTGAGCCCCTGGCAGGAAATCACCGGCGGGGCCGAGCCGGTTCCCGGCAGCACCCTCTGGATGCGCATCCCGGCACCGGCAGGAGCGCGGCAATTCTTCCGGCTGGATGTCCGGAGCGACGTCGAATGATCCCGAAAGCCGGCCCGATCCCGCGGCGTAGCCCCTTGTCCATCGCCCCGCCCTTGACCCCGACTGCCATGAAGCTCCTCGTCCCGCTGTTCGCGACCGCCGCCCTCACTTCCTGTGTCCCGGGCACCTATCACCGCGACTTCAAGCGCGACACCGCCGGTCTCCCGGACCCACCGGTCTCCCCCGAGGGCCCTTGGATCGGCCGCTGGAAGAGCAAGGCCAACGGCCACGAGGGCCCCTTGTGGTGCATGGTTCATCCCACCCCCGGCCAGCCGGGCCACTACGACTTCCGTTACCGCGCCGGCTGGGGTGCGCTGAAGTTCGGCGACTACGTTCACCCCGTTGAGACCGCCCCCGCCGCCGACGGTTCGCTGCCCCTGGACAGCGCCATGGAGTTGCCGGGCGGCTTCGGCACCTACCGGGTGAAAGGCAAGCTGACCGCCGACGCCTTCGACGCGACCTACTCGTCCGCCAACGACCGTGGGACCATGACCTTACGCCGGCCGCGCTAGGCCGGCGAAGGCCTTGCGGCCCGCCCACAGCAAGTAAAGGGCCAGCACGCAGATCACCGGGATCATGAACGGCGGTTCGAAGATTCCCGCCCCGTTGGTGATGAAGACGTGGAAGGCGACGATGTTGAGGATGATCGGCCCCAGCACCAGCAGGCCGAAGTTCCGCGTCCTCGGGATCGCGACCAGGAGGCCGCCCGCCAGCTCCAGGACTTTCACGAAGGTCATGTAGCCGGTGGGAATGAATGCCCCCATGAACATCGCCGCCGGCGAGCCCTCCGGCGGCGCCGGCTGCTCGGGCACGAGGTTCAACAGGACAACCAGCGACGAGGCGACAAATAGAAACCCGAGTAAACCTCCGGCGATGTTTGGGGCGTATTTCATGTGACGAACCCCACCCCTACACCCGCCGGCGGAGGAATCCACCTCCACGTGAGCCTAGCCGGCGCGTTTTTTCTTCGACGCCCTCGCCCGCGGATTGAATTCCAGCGCGCGAGCGAGCCACTCCGCCAGCACCGTGTCGGTCGGCAGGCCTTCCGGGAGGACGTAGACAAATCCCTTCATCGGCCGGCCGGTGAAGTCCATCGGCACGCAGCCCGGCCGCGACAGCGCGTCCGCCTCGGTCCCCGGGTCCAGCCGCAGCATCAGCCGGTCCTTCACCACGCCGACGCACATCTTGCCGTCCACCATGAAGCACAGCCCGCCCATCATCCGCTTCTCCTCGGTTGAAATGGCGAGCTTGGAAAATTGCCGACGGACGGCCTCGCCTAGGTTCTCGTCGAATGCCATGACTATCCCCTAGCATGGCTGCGTCCGTTTCACCTCCTGTTTCCGCCGGCGTCGTGTTCGAAGCCCGGAAGCTGCGCAAGGTCTATCACACCGGCGAGCTCGACGTGGTCGCGCTGCACGGCGTCGACCTCGACATGCGCGCCGGCGAGCTGGTCTGCCTGCTCGGCGCCTCCGGCAGCGGCAAGTCGACCCTGCTCAACATCCTCGGCGGTCTCGATGTCCCGAGCTCCGGCGAGCTCCACTACAAGGGCTGGCCGCTCGACGGCTCCGACGAACGCACCCTGACCCGCTTCCGCCGCAACTGCGTCGGCTTCGTCTTCCAGTTCTACAACCTCATCCCGTCGCTGACCGCGCGCGAGAACGTCGCCCTGATCACCGGCATCTCGCGCGATCCGATGACCCCGGAGGAAGCCTTGGAAATGGTCGGACTCTCCAAACGCATGGACCACTTCCCGTCGCAGCTTTCCGGCGGCGAACAACAGCGGGTTGCCATCGCCCGCGCCATCGCCAAGCGCCCCGAGGTCCTGCTTTGCGACGAACCCACCGGCGCCCTCGACGTCACCACCGGCATCACCGTGCTCGAGGCCATCGAACGCACCAACCGCGAACTCGGCACCCTCGCCGTGGTCATCACCCACAACGCCGCCATGGCCGCCATGGCCGACCGCGTCCTCCACCTTTCCGACGGCAAGATCATCCGCGAGGAACACAACGCCACCCGCCTGCCCGCCCGCGAACTGAAGTGGTAGCTCGAAGTGCCGAGTGATCAGTGCCCCGACACGAGCACCAAGCCCCGCGACAACCAACCTCTTTCACTGATCACTGATCACTCGGCACTTCGTCATGCTCCATCCCCTCGACCGCAAGCTGCTGCGCGACCTGTCCCACATGAAGGGCCAGGTCATCGCGGTCAGCCTGGTCATGGCCTGCGGGCTGGCGATGATGATCATGACCCGCAGCCTGATCCTCACGCTCGAGTCGACCCGCGCCGCCTACTACCAGCAGTATGCGATGGCCGACGTGTTCGGATCGCTGAAACGCGCGCCGCTGGCGGTCGCCGAGCGCATCGCCGCGCTGCCGGGCGTCTCCGTCGCCGAGCCGCGGGTCGCGGTGCAGGTGACGCTCGACCTGCCGTGGCTGGCGGAACCGGCGACCGGCCACATCGTTTCGCTCCCCGAAGACGGCAGCGATCCCAAGCTCAACCGCGTCTTCCTCCGCCTCGGCCGGATGCCGGAACCCGACTCGCGCCGCGAGGTGGTGGTCGGCGAAGCCTTCGCCGAAGCCAACGGCCTCAAGCCCGGCGACCCGCTGGTCGCGGTGATCAACGGCCGCCGCGAGACGCTGCAGATCTGCGGCATCGGCCTGTCCCCCGAGTTCGTGTTCGAGGCCCGCGCCGGCGAGACCTTGCCGGACCACCGCCGCTTCAGCGTGCTGTGGATGAACTACCGCGCCCTCGCCGTGGCCTACAACCTCGACGGAGCGTTCAACAACATCGTCCTCGACCTCGCGCCCGGAGCCGCAGGTGCCGGGGTGATCGAGCAAATGGACCGCCTGCTCGCGCCCTACGGGGCCGCCGGGGCCTACCTGCGCAAGGACCAGGCCTCGGCAATCCGCCTCGACGACGAGCTGAGGGTACTGCACGCGCTGTCCTTCGTCTACCCGCTGGTCTTCCTCAGCGTCGCCGCCTTCATGGCGAACGCGGTACTGGCCCGGATCGTCCGCCTGCAGCGCGAGCAGATCGCGCAAATGAAAGCGCTCGGCTATTCGTCGCGGCAAGTCGGGGTTCACTTCCTCAAGTTCGTCATCGTGATCGGCCTGCTCGGCACCCTCATCGGCGGCATCGCGGGACGGCTGATGGGCGGCGGACTGGTGAACCTTTACGTCGAGTTCTTCCGCTTCCCCTCGCTCGAGTTCCGCATGGACTACCGCGCGCTCGGGCTCGCCCTCGGCATCAGCGCCGGGACCTCGATGCTCGGCGTGCTTTCGGTCGTCTGGCAGGCGGTGAAGCTGCCGCCCGCCGAGGCCATGCGCCCCGAACCGCCCGCCGACTTCAAGCCCTCGCGGATCGAGCGCATGGGCCTGACCCGCCTGTTCAGCCCGTCGTTCCGGATGGCGCTGCGGAACATCGAGCGGCGGCCGTGGCAAGCGGTCTTCACCGCCGCCGGCCTGACCCTCGCCACCGGCCTGATGGTCTTGCCCGGGGCGATGAGCGACAGCATCGACTACCTGCTCACCTTCCAGTGGAACCGCCAGCAGCGCCAGGATGCCGCCGTGTTCCTCGTCGAACCCGCCTCGGGCAAAGGCCTGCACGACCTCGAGAACCTCCCCGGCGTGATCCGCGCCGAGCCGATCCGCAGCGTCCCGGCGCGGCTCGGCTACGCCCACCACGAGCGCCGGCTGTCGATCACAGGCATCGCGCCGGGCTCGAACCTCAACCGCTTGTTGGACGACAAGGGCAACCCGATCATCCTGCCGGAGGAAGGCTTGCTGATGTCGGAGAAGCTGGCGGAGATCCTCGGCGCGGGGATCGGCGACGAGATCCGGGTCGAGGTCATGGAGGGCCGCCGGCCGGTCCTTGCCATCCCGATCCGCGGGCTCGTCACCGACTTCGCCGGGGTCGCCGCCTACATGGACATCCGCGCCCTGCGCCGGCTGATGCACGAGGACGACACCATCAACGGTGCCTTCCTGCTGATCGACCACAACCGCTGGGACGAGTTCATGCGCGACGTCAAGGACACCCCGCGCGCCGCGGCGGTGATGGTGAAAAGGGACCAGCTTTCCGCCTTCCGCGAGACCACCGCCAAGAGCATCGGGCTACTACGCAAGCTGTACTTCGTCCTCGCCGTGACCGTCGCCTTCGGCGTCGTCTACAACAGCGCCCGCATCGCCCTGTCCGAGCGCAGCCGCGAACTCGCCACGCTGCGGGTCGTCGGCTTCAACCTCGCCGAGGTGCGCGGCGTGCTGCTCGGCGAGCTCGGCCTGCTAGTCGTCTGCGCCCTGCCCGCCGGCCTGCTGTTCGGCCGCGGCCTGGTGGTGCTGATCATGTCGTCGTTCAGCACCGAGACCATCCGCATGCCGATCGTCATCAACCCGTCGACCTACTCGATCGCCATCGCCGTGGTGCTGCTTGCCGCGGTGTTCTCGTTCACCCTCGTCAGCCGCATGCTCGCCAAGCTCGACCTCGTCGGCGTCTTGAAGGCCCGTGATTGATTCTCCAACCTGCCACCGAACCCGATGTCCAGCCCCGACAAGCCCGCCGAAACCCCGCCTTGGGACGAAAAGCGCCCCGCCTCCGCCAAAGGAACCCTGCGCCGCCTCCTGCCGTGGCTGCTCGGCGCCCTGGTGATCGCCGCGGTCGCATGGGGCTTGCGGCCGCAGCCCGTCGAGGTGGAAACCGGCGCCGTCGCCCGCGCCCCGCTCACCGTCCACGTTTCGGAGGAAGGCAAGACCCGCATCCGCAACCGCTACGTCGTCGCCGCCCCGGTCTCGGGCCGCATGCACCGCGTCCCGTTCAAGCCCGGCGACGAGGTGAAGGCCGGCGAGACCGTCATCACCACCATCGAACCGGTCGCCGCGCCGCTGCTCGACCCCCGGGCCAAGCTGCTCGCCCAGGCGGTCGTCGCCGGCCGCGAAGCCGAACTCAACCGCGCCGCCGAAGCGGTCAATGCCGCCAAGAGCGCGCTCGAACTCGCCGAGGCCGACCGCGACCGGGTCCGCGCCATCCGCGGTGGCGGCGTGTCGAAGGCTGACCGCGACCGCACCGAGATGAACGCCTCGATGCGTGCCGCCGACCTGCGCGGTGCCGAGTTCGCCCTGAAGGTCGCCGACCACCAGCTCGAACAAGCCCGCGCGGCACTCGAACGCCCGGCTGTTTCCACAGAAGGCAACCTCATCGAGGTCACCTCGCCGGTCTCCGGCCGCATTCTCAACGTGATGCAGGAAAGCGAGACGGTCATCGCCGCCGGCATGCCGATCGCCGAGGTCGGCGACCCCGCCGACCTCGAGATCGAGGCCGAGATCCTGTCGCGCGATGCAGTCACCATCCGTCCCGGCGACGCGGTGAGCATCGAGCAATGGGGCGGCCCGGTGCCGCTGGCCGCCCGCGTCCGGCGCATCGAACCCGCCGCCTTCACCAAGTTCTCCGCCCTCGGCGTGGAAGAGCAGCGCGTCTACGTCCTCTGCGACCTCATCGACCCGCCGGAAGACGCGCAGACCCTCGGCGACCGCTACCGCGTCGAGGTCCGCGTCGCCGTCTGGCATCAGGACGAGGTCCTCGTCATCCCGGCCGGCGCCCTGTTCCGCGAGGGCAACGTCTGGAAGACCTTCCGCTACGACGACGGCGAGGCCAGGTCCGTTACCGTCGACGCCGGCCACAGTGACGGCCACCACACCGAGATCCTCGCCGGCCTGGAGGAAGGCGACGAAGTCCTCGTCCACCCGCCGGACACGGTGAGAGACGGGACGCGGCTGACGAGGAGGGCAATGCCCGAAAAGTCCCAATGACTCCTGGCGCAGCGATCGCGGTGCTCGCGGTGCCAACTCTCATGGCGATCGCGGCGGGCTGCATCTTGTTGAGGCGGGCGTTCGCTCGCGAGAAGCTGCTTCCGGAGGAAATCGCTTTTGCAGCAGCGTGGGTTTTCGTCGTCGGCAGCTTGATTTGGCTGGGAGTGTTCCTCTGCGACTCCTCCTTGCTTGGCTTCGGCTCACCGTGGACCTGGATCACGTCCGCTCACTTTGCATTCGCGGGATTCGGAGCGCTGACGGTGACCGCCTTCTGCTGTCGTGTGGTTTCCAACCGGCGAGCTCTGAGAGTCCTCCGCGTGCTGCTGGTAGTCCATCCTGTCGCCTACTTGGTGACTGCGGCCGGTATACTCGGGTACGCCTACTGCGACGAAGTGGCGGCAACGAGCTACGCAGTCATCTTCCTCGTCCAGCTGGTTGCGGTCTTGAAGGGGCGGCCGCTCCGTATCGATCGCCGGCCCGGGATCTTCGTCGTTTTCGCCCTGACCGTCCCGGTCGTGACAATGATTCCCGCACTCGCCTGGGCGTGGGGAACTCCGGTCTTCGACATGGGCGGAATGGTCCGGTATCACGGCGTCGTGAACGCCGTGGGACATGTTGGGATCGGGCTCCTTGCCTTTGTCCTGGGGCGCGTGCAATCCCACTCGGCCTTACGCACCGCCCGTCGCCCGCTTCCTTGACATCCGGAACGCCATTCCATGGAGATTTTCAGCTATCACCTCGTCGAAACGTCACCCGTGACCACGGCGAAAGCCTTTTCCAGCCCGCCTGCCGCGGACCACGTGGCCGGCCTTCGTCACGCGGAATACATGGCGGCAATGACACTCGGGGCGCCGGTCTTCTCACCCGCCAGGCTTCAACTGCGGAAACTGGCGGTTTTTGCCGCATGGCAAAGCAGCGACGCCTTGGATGCGTTCCTGGGAAGCACCGGACTGGGACGAACCCTGTCCACGGGTTGGCACGTCCGACTTCATCTGCTCCGCCGGTGGGGCAACTTCTCCCAGCTCGATGACATCCAACCTCTGGCCGGGGACTCCGACCCGAATGAGCCCGTGGTGGCGGTCACGCTCGCGCGACTGAAACTCCGCCAGCTGGCTCGCTTCATCCGCTGGGGGAAACCCGTGGAGGAACTCGTCCGGGACCACCCGGGCACGACCTTGGCTCTCGCCGCGATCCGTCCCCTGCGCACATTCAGCACCTTCACCATCTGGTGATCACAGAACGAGATGACGGAGATGGTCCATGGCCATGGCTCCAGCCCCGGCGCAGACCGCCACGCCAGGGCGATGGTCGAGCGGAACCGCAAGGACTTTCATCACCAGTTCACGACCCTCCGCTTTCGGGCCATCGAGGAACACGGGGAGTGGGCGGGGCGGAGCTCGATCGTTCCGGAACGCTCCGGCAAAAGCGAAACCTCGCTCTAACCACCTTCGCCGAATGTCGGTGGAGACGGCCTCAATTAGTCGAAGCGGACGGGTCTCGCGTGTCTCCCAGGTCTCCTCCGCCCTCACACGGTTTCGAACAAGTCTGCTGTACTTGCGATTGTTTCGGATCAGACGATGATGCGTGGTCGTGACCACGGAGTTGGTCGGCCTCATCCACATGACCACCCGCCCGTTCCACAACCTCCTGCTGCCACGCATCGCCGTGCTCCTGGTCCTCGGGGCGTTGCCATCGTGCGCCGAGCCGGCCGCCCCGGTCCATGGCGGGGCCGGGACGAGCCCGACGCAGAAATCGCGGCCGCCGGAGAAGCGACCCGATTCGAGCTACCGGCCGCCGCGCGGATTCACCGAGCTCCAGTCGGTCGCGGGGAGGGTGGCGCGGGCCTCCGGGCACAAGATCGTCTGGCGGCTCCAGCCCGGCGCCAATCCGGGACCGCTGGTGAGGATCCGCGGGACGGTCAACGACTGCACGATCTTCGTCCACCCGCTCGCCGCCCGCAAGGTGCCCCCCAACACCTGGGCCTTCCTCTTCGGCCACGAGTTCGCCCACCTCACCGAAAACCTCGGCACCCACTCCGCGACCAGCCCGGAGAACGAACTCCAGGCCGACATCACCGGAGCCCGCTACGCGATGGCCGCCGGCTACCGGATCGAGGCCTTCCTCGGCTGGGTCCTGACCGAGCCCGACCAGAAGTCGGACTCCCACGGCTCGCTCCACCAACGGGTCCGGGCGATCGCCCGGAAATTCGGCGTGCCATGGCGGACCATCGAGCGGGAGTCGAAGCGCGCTGCGAGCTACCGGGCAGGCCGTTAGCCCGGACCTCTCGCGGCCCCGCGGTCCGCAAGTTGGCCGCCGCCCGGCATCCCGATTGCTTTTGACCCTTCCCGCCCCATGCCCTAAACGCACGCCCGGGCGTCAATGCCCGCCACGCTCATGTCCAAGGTCCCTACCATCATCTACACCAAGACCGACGAAGCCCCCGCGCTCGCGACCTACTCCCTCCTGCCGATCGTCCAGGCCTTCACCAAGCATTCGGGCATCACCGTGGAAACCCGCGACATCTCGCTCGCCGGCCGCATCATCGCCCAGTTCCCGGAAATCCTGGGCGAGGACCAGAAGATCGGCGACGCCCTTTCCGAGCTCGGGGCGATGACCCTCACGCCCGAAGCCAACATCATCAAGCTGCCCAACATCTCGGCCTCCGTCCCGCAGCTCAAGGCCGCGATCGCCGAGTTGCAGTCGAAGGGCTACCCGCTCCCCGACTTTCCGGAAAACCCGCAGACCGACGGCGAAAAGGAAACCCGCGCCCGCTACGCCAAGGTGATGGGTTCCGCCGTCAACCCGGTGCTGCGCGAGGGCAATTCCGATCGCCGTGCTCCCAAGGCCGTCAAGGACTACGCCAAGGCCCACCCGCACTCGATGGGCGCATGGACCGCCGGATCGAAGACCACCGTCGGCACCATGGCCGGCAAGGGTGACTTCTTCTCTAACGAGAAGTCGGTCTGCGTCGATGAAGCCACCGACGTGAAGATCGAGTTCATCGACCGCGACGGCACCGCCACCGTCCTCAAGGAAAGCACCCCGCTCAAGGCCGGCGAGATCCTCGACGCGACCTTCATGAGCAAGGCCGCGCTGGTCGACTTCCTCGCCACCCAGATCGCCAAGGCCAAGGAAGACGGCGTGCTGTTCTCGCTGCACATGAAGGCCACCATGATGAAGGTCTCCGACCCCATCATCTTCGGCCGCGCGGTCGAGGTGTTCTTCGAGGACCTGATCGCCGAACACGCCGAGACCCTGCGCGAACTCGGCGTCGACTTCAAAAACGGCTTCGGCGACCTGGTCGCCAAGCTCGACAAGCTGCCGGCCGACAAGAAGGCCGCGATCGAGGCCGACATCCAGAAGGTCTACGCCGAGCGCCCGGCGCTGGCGATGGTCAACTCCGACAAGGGCATCACCAACCTCCACGTTCCCTCCGACGTCATCATCGACGCCTCCATGCCGGCCATGATCCGCGCCGGCGGCCTGATGTGGGACGCCGCGGGCAAGACCCAGGAAACCCTGGCGGTGATCCCCGACAGCTCCTACGCCGGCGTCTACCAGGCGACGATCGATTTCTGCAAGGCCAACGGCGCGCTCGACCCGAAGACCATGGGTTCGGTGCCCAACGTCGGCCTGATGGCCCAGGCCGCCGAGGAATACGGCTCGCACAACAAGACTTTCGAAATCCCCGCCAAGGGCACCGTCCGCGTCACCGACGCCAGCGGCAAGATCCTGCTCGAGCACGATGTCGAGACCGGCGACGTCTGGCGCGCCTGCCAGACCAAGGACGCCCCGGTCCAGGACTGGGTCAAGCTGGCCGTCAAACGCGCCCGCGCCACCGGCGACCCGGCCGTGTTCTGGCTCGACAAGAACCGCGCCCACGACGCCCAGATCATCGCCAAGGTCGAGAAATACCTCAAGGACCACGACACCGAAGGCCTCGACCTGCGCATCCTGCCACCGGCGGAAGCCTGCAAGTTCAGCCTGCAGCGCATCGTCGAGGGCAAGGACACCATCTCGGTCACCGGCAACGTCCTGCGTGACTACCTCACCGACCTGTTCCCGATCCTCGAGGTCGGCACCTCGGCCAAGATGCTGTCGATCGTTCCCCTGATGAACGGCGGCGGCCTCTTCGAAACCGGCGCCGGCGGTTCCGCACCGAAGCATGTGCAGCAGTTCACCGAGGAAAACTACCTGCGCTGGGATTCGCTCGGCGAGTTCTTCGCCTTGGCGCCGTCCTTCGAGCAGATCAGCGAAGTCTTCGGCCTGCCCAAGGCCAAGGTCCTTGCAGACACCCTCGACGCCGCCACCGGCAAGTTCCTCGAGAACGACCGCTCGCCCGGCCGCAAACTTGGCACCATCGACAACCGCGGCTCCCACTTCTACCTCGCCCACTACTGGGCCGCGGAGCTCGCCGGCCAGGATGACGATGCCGAACTGAAGGCCATCTTCACCCCGGTCGCCGAGCAGCTCGCTGCCAACGAGTCGAAGATCGTCGAGGAACTCATCGCCGTGCAAGGCCAGCCCGTCGACATTGGCGGTTACTACCAGCCCGACGACGCCAAGGCCTCCGCCGCCCTGCGCCCGAGCTCGACCTTCAACGGCATCCTGGCCGCCATCTGAGGCCGGCGGACCTGTTTCCGTCGCCACTTCTTCCAAGCCCGCCGGCCATCAGGTCGGCGGGCTTTTTCGTGGCTTCGCCCGGCTGCTCCGATGCCTCAAGAGAATAGAATCCCGTCGGCAAATTCGGCGACATGCTCCGGGCAGTGTGTGTGCCGGGGAGTCACGACGACCAGCTCCCGGGCAAGTTTCCCGGCCACCTTGATTCTTCGGATTCGGCCCTTTCTTGGAAAGGGACCGAGGGCACGACGGGGCACCAGCGCGCAACCCATCTCCGTCGAAACCAGCTGGATCATCAGGTCGAAACTCTCCAGCTCCATCGCGGCTTGCAGGTCCAGCTTCTGCCTTTTCGCCCAATCGTTGATCAATCCACGCGACCGACAGTTCGGCGGAGGCAGCAACCAGTTCTGGCCAAGGGCCCATTTCCGGAAATCCGCCGGCGTTCCGGGAACGTCCGGCGGGGAAAGCTCCCTCCCCGCAATCGCCACGAAGCGGTCTTCCATGCGGTGGGTCACCCGGATGGTTTCGGGGATGACCGCGGGAACAGTGAGAATGCCGAGATCGAGGCGGGAGGATCCCACCTGATCGAGCACCTCGACCTCGTCGGCTTGGGAAACGGCGATCCTCACACCGTTCCGCCGGCCTCGGCTGGCGGGGAACAATCCGGGAATGTGGCCGATCGCCAGTTCACGTGAGATCCCGACCCGGATCCGCCGGCTCGCCCCGAGACATTCTTCCCGCACCCGCCGCAGCGCCCCACCAAGGATGTTGGGAAGTGCTTCGGTTTCCCTCAAAAGGATGGCTCCGGCCTCGGTGATGGTCACCGAACGCGTCGTGCGTTCGAAAACCGCGAAGCCCAGCCTCGCTTCCAGATTCTGGATCTGGCGCGTCAGGGCGCTCTGCGAAAGACCGGCTGCTTTCGAGGCCGCGGTAAATCCCCTGAACCCGGCCACCAGCCGGAGCAGGTGCAGCCCGTGGAGATCAATCTCCGGGGAACTCCCGGCGCCCTCTTTCATGCTCATTACGCATCAATTCATTCCATCAATGAATTTCACACAATCCCAAACGGATCGCAGCCTGCCGGGAACCCGCAACTCCAAACCAATTCATGGCCGATCCAAACGAGAAAAACCCGCTCAATGTGGCGGGCTCTTTTTACAACGACCTCACCTGCATCGATTGCGATCTGTGCCGTGAGATCGCGCCCTCCGTCTTCACCCGCGACGATGACGAGGGACTCAGCTACGTCTGGAAGCAACCGGCCTCGCCGGATGATCATCGACTTGCCCTTGAAGCGATGGAGAGCTGCCCGACTCAAAGCATCGGCAACGACGGCTGAGCCCACTCCCGATTCCGCCGCCCGGACACGTTCATCCCTTCGGGCCCCCGGCACCGTCGTCTTGCGGCCCCGGTTTTTTGGTTCCACCCGTCGCCCGTGCGCCCCAAGGTCGCGCCATCGCGGCGCCATGATCCTCCTCGCATTCCTGATCAAGTTCGTGGCCGTGCTGATGCTTTCGCTCGTCGCGATCGCGGCGACCACCGCCCTGCTGGGGAACCGGGTGCTGGCCATCCAGTTTTTCATGGGACCGGTGGTCTACTCCGCCAAGCTCGGCCACGTCGCGATCCGGGTCGGCTGCCTGCCGATCGGCGGCTTCGTGGAGCCGGAGCGACACCCTTACGACGACTGGAGCTTCTGGAAATCCGCCCTTTCGTCGCTCGCCGGCGTGGCGTTCCTGCTGGCAACGGCCGCTTTCCTGGCCGGCCCGGGCCGGACGATGGAATGGCTGGTCACCGGCATGGTGAAACTTCTGCTTGGTGCCTGGAGCCCGCTGGCGGTCGGCAGATATCACGTGGCGGACGGGATCGCGTTCCTCGCGCGGGCATCGCCCACCGAATCCCTGGCAGGCATCGCCATGATGTTCACCGCCTTCAACCTGCTCCCGATTCCCGCACTTCCACTAGGGACCTTGATTCTCCGCGGGATTGCCAGGGCCGCCCGGCTCGCGGCTGACACCGTTGAACGGATCATGGTGATGGGCGCGATGATTTGCCTAACGGGGTGGATTCTGTGGATCGTCGCGGCACTGGCTTGGATGGCAGGGAAGTAGCGCACTGCCCGGATCCGGAACGGGAGTCTTCCAAGTTTGACAGATCGTCGCGCCGGCCGCTCGATTCAATCATGGGCATGCAACCGGACCGTCGCGATTTCATCAGCCGCTCCCTGCTGGCGGCAACGGCGCTGTCGGCCCCCGCCGCGGCGGCGCCGGCGGCAGGACCGGACAAGATACCTTCCTCCTTCGCGCTCGATGGCAACCGCGTGCGGCTGTTTTCGCCGCGCATCGCGAAAGGCTTCACGGTGACGATGATCGCGGACACGCACTTGTTCCGCGACGACGAACGGGACGAGGCATTCCGGCAGTTCAGCGGCCGCATGGCCGGAGCCTACAATTCGACCCGCCACTTCCTGACCGGTCAACCGACGAACCCGGAGCAGGGATTCGTCGAGGCGCTGCAGGCCGCCAAGACGTCGAAGTCGGAGCTGGTGGCCCTGGTCGGAGACATCGTCAGTTTCCCGTCGCAGGCGGCAGTCGAGTGGGCGGTGGCGCGGCTCCGCGAGGCCTCGATCCCGTGGATTTACACCGCCGGCAACCACGACTGGCACTACGAGGGCATGCCCGGCCCCCTCGACTCACTGCGCGCGACCTGGTCGCGGCAACGCCTGGCCCCGCTCTATCAGCAGGCCCCGCCGCTGATGTCGGTGAGGGAGCTGCACGGCGTCCGCTTCGTCACCATCGACGACTCCACCTACGAGATCCTTCCGGAGCAGCTGGAGTTCTTCCGCGAACAGGTCGCCAGCGGCGTGCCGCTGGTCCTGTTCGTTCACATCCCGCTCTTCGCACCGGGCCGTGACACCGGCTACGGCTGCGGGCACCCCCGCTGGGGCGCCGCGTCCGATACCGGCTTCGAGGTCGAGCGCCGGCCCAAGTGGCGCGAGGGCGGACACACGCGGACGACGCTCGATTTCCACCGGGAGGTCTTTGCTGCGCCCAACCTGCTCGGGGTGTTCGCCGGCCACATCCATCGCGCCTCGCTGGACGTGGTGAATGGCATCCCCCAGTTCGTGGGAAATGCCAATGCCACCGGCGCTTTCGTTGAGATCGAGCTGGTACCGCAGGCCTAGCCCGCGTTGGCGCAGTTGATCATCCAATTGATGCCGAAGCGGTCCGAGAAGCTGCCGAAGTAAGCACCCCAGAACATGTCCTGCATCGGCATCTCGACCTTGCCGCCGTCGGAAAGCGCGGCAAAGAGCCGGTCCGCCTCCTCGCGGGTGTCGGGCTCCAGGTTGAGGTGGATATTGTTTCCCGTCGTGCAGCTGAAGCCCATCGACTCGGGCGCGTCGGTTCCCATCAAAACATGTCCGCCGGTGATCGGCAGCTCGACGTGCATGACGAGGTTCTTGTCTTCCTCGGCCAGGGGCCGGCCGTCGCAAGTCGGTGCGTCGGAGAAGCGGACGACCGGCATGCAGTATTCGGTCTGGAAGACCGACTTGTAGTATTCGAAAGCCTCCCCGGTGTTGCGCGGGAAGTTGAGGTAGGTGCTGGTTCTGGCCATGGTAGGGGTTGGTTTACGGATTCTTGACGAGTTTGACGAATTGATCGGAAGCCGCGCCCCAGCCTTCGGGGAAGCCCATCGCGGCCTGCTTTCCAATGGCTTCGGCGGACCAGTAGACCGCCCGGGCGGTGTAGCGGATCATACCGCTTGGCGAGGTTTCGAGGGTGAGGTCCTGGCCCTCAGGGCTGCGCATGGTGGTCTTGTAAAGGCCGCGGGCCCGCAGGTCGATCTCACAGGAGATGGTGGTCCACGGCTTGGGCGTGAACCATTTCCCGAGGAGCTCGGGGCGGTTCAAGGGGGAGATTTCATCCCGGCGCGCCCGCTGCATTGCCACGGCCCCGCCGATTGTGTTAGATCGTTCATGCACGACCTCCACATCCACCTCGGCGGGGCAGTGCCCTCGCCGGTCCTGTGGGAAATCCTCTGCGACAACGGGCTGCGGACGGAACACGGCGACTTCACCTCGTTCCACGAGTCCCTCACCGCACGACCGGATGAAGTGAAGTCGCTCGACGACTTCCTCGGCCGCTATTTCCAGGTCACCGAGGAGATCCAGTCATCGCCTTCCGCCGCCAGCGTTTCCGCCTACCAGGTCGTCGCCAAGGCCCACCGCCGGGCCCGGGTCACCGCGCTGGAACTCCGCTTCAACCCCTACAAACGCGTCCGCCACGGCCTCCACACCATGGACGCCATCATCCTCGCCGTGATGCAGGGCCTGGAGCGGGCCTCGCTGCACTACGGCGTCGCCACCGGGATCATCCTCTCGCTCGGCCGCGACCTGCCCCTTTCGGCCAACTGGCAGATCATCGAGGCGGCGATCAAATGGCGCAGCCGGGGTTCCCTCAACGGCGCCAACGGCGTGGTCGGCATCGACATGGCCGGCCCGGAATCGCGCTCTCTGGAACTCAGCAAACCGTGGATGAGCGAGATCGCCACCATGATGGAAAAGGCCCGCGAAGCCGGGTTGAAGATCACCTATCACGTCGGCGAAAGCGAAGGCACCGGCCCCGAGGGCATGCTCAGCGTCATCGACGCGATCCACCCGGACCGCATCGGCCACGGCATCGAACTCCGCCGCGCCGAGGGACGGCTGCGCAGCTCGCTGATCGCCCGCCTGCAGGACGAAGGCATCTGCCTCGAGATCTGCCCCACGGTGAACCGGGTCACCCGGGTGGTGCCGGATTTCGCCGCCATCGGCCTCTTTGTCCGCGACCTCGCGGATCATGACGTGCCGTTTTGCATCAACACCGACAACCCCTATCTCGTGCACACCAACCTCCGCAACGAGCACGAAATCGTGGGCAAAGAGCTCGGCGATGACGCCGCCCCGCTGCTCAAGCTGGCGATGCAGCACGCCCAACAGCATCGATTCCTTACCGCCTGACCAGCAATGTGTCATACAAGGAAAGCGGGACAATTTGGCAGCAGGATGGAACCGGATTTCATAGTGGCGTTCCCGTCACCCGCGGTATAGCAGGGGGCCTAGTTTGGCGGATCAAACCCGGACGATGGAACAAGACTGGTTTCTTGTGATCCCTTGCCCTCCGCCACGACCCGCTGCCCATGAAAAAAAACGCCAGGATCCTCGCCATCGTCGTCGTTTCAAGCGTCGGAGTGACGGCTTTGAGCCTTCATATCGGACAGACGCCGGCGCCGGAGGCCGCACGGGAACCCGCCGCGCCCACGCCCGTGGCCGCCGCTCTGGAGCAAGCCGCGGCTCTCCCTGTCACCGATCCGGAACCGGCGGGTGAGGTGCCGGAGCAGCTTTTCACCAACCTCGGTCAGCTCGAAAAGGGTGACACGGTGATGCTGCCGCTGCCCGGCGGCGCCTCGGCCCACGGCAAGATCAACTACGCCACCACCCATCCCAATGCCGCGACCGCCGCCGGCGGCACGCTGGCGGATGGCAGCGGCACCTTCGAAATCGCCCGCGAGCCATGGGGCTACCGCGGCTTCATCCTCCAGAAGCAGGATCGCATCGCCTACGTTTACTCGAGCGATGCCGACGGCCGCCTGCAGGTCGCACGCCGCCCGATCGGCGAAGTGGTCTGCGAACCCGATCCCAACCGCCCGCCGATGGAAACCGCGGGGCTGCCCAAGCCCGAGGAAGCGGCCATTTACAACGGCGGACGCTCGGTTGGACTGATCTACGAAGCGATCCCCGTCCTCAACAGCCTGCCGCGCGCGGCGGCGACCATCTACCTCGACTTCGACGGCGAGGTCATCGAGGGCCACAGCTGGGAAGGCGGCGCGCGCATTGTCGCTCCCGCCTACAACCTCAGCGCGGCCGATGTGACCGAGATGTGGCGCCGGGTCTCGGAAGACTTCGCACCCTACGAGGTGAACGTTTCCACCGACCTCCAGGCCTACCTGCGGGCACCGCAGGGGCGGCGAATCCGCTGCATCACCACCACCAACAACTTTGCATCCGCCGGCGGAGTGGCCTTCAGCGGCACCTTCCTGCAGTCGGGCGACCCGGTTTGCTGGAATTTCTACAGCGGCAATGCCGGCGCGGTCGTCATCTCCCACGAGGTCGGCCACACCCTCAACCTCGCCCACGACGACACCACCACCGCCGGCTACTATGGCGGCCACGGCAGCGGCGCCACCAGCTGGGGCCCGATCATGGGCGCGCCGTACAACCAGAACGTCTGCCAGTGGAGCAAGGGCGACTACAACAACGCCAACCAGCACCAGGACGACCTGCTGATCATCGGCAGCTCCACGCCGCGTCGTCATGACGACCATGCCTCGACCGCCGCACGGGCGACGCCCTTGTCGCTGGGTGCCGGCGGCGCGGTCTTCAATCCCGGGGTCATCGAAGGTCCGGACGACGTCGACGCCTTCACCTTCACCACCGGCGGCGGAGCCCTCAACCTGCAGTTCGACGGCGGCGCGGGCAGCCCCAACCTCGACATCGAGGCGAAACTCTACAACGCCGCCGGCACGCTGATCACCACCGCGAGCCCCGCCAACCAGCTGAGTGCCACCATGAGCGTCGGCCTCGCCGCCGGCACCTACACCGTGACCGTCGACGGCACCGGCAACGGCTCCTGGGCGAGCGACGGCTACGATGACTATGGCTCCATCGGTGCCTTCACCATCACCGGCACCGTCCCTTCGCCGTCCTGGACCTTCGCGGTGCCCGTCAACGCCCTGGCCGGCGCCCCGCTCGGCACGGTCGCCCCGGGAAGCGGATCGTCCTATTCCATCACCGGCGGCAACACCGGCTCCGCCTTCCAGATCAATCCGTCGACCGGCGCCCTCAGCGTGCTGACACCTGCCGCCTTGCCATCGCAGGCAGTCTTCAATCTCAACATCGCCTACACCGCCGGCGGCTCCCCCGCGTCGACGGTGGTTCCGGTCCGCGTCGACGCGGTGCGCGGCCTGAAGCGCGAGATCTGGACCGGCCTCGGCGGCAACGGCATCGGCCCGCTGACCTCGCTGCCGTCCTACCCGAACAGCCCCAACCTCACCCTCTTCTCGCCGACCTTCCAGTCGACCTACCCGGCCGACAACTACGGGCAAAAGCTCAGCGGCTACCTGCTTCCAGCCGAAACCGGCAACTACACCTTCTGGACCGCGTCGGACGATGCCAGCGAGGTCTGGCTGTCCACCGACGCGAACCCGGCGAACAAGGTGCGGGTCGCCTACATCAACTACAACTCCGGCGCCGGCAACTGGACCGCCGACGCCAGCCAGCAGTCGGCGCCGATCGCGCTGACCGCCGGCCAGCGCTACTACATCGAGGTCTTGCACCGCGACCAGACCGGGCCCGATCACCTCGCCGTGGCCTGGCAGACCCCGACCCTCGGCCGCCACCTGATCCCCAACGAGGCGCTGGAATACCCCGGCACTCCCGCCAACCGCGCGCCGTGGCTTGCCAACATGACCTTCCGCGTCACCGAGGGCAGCCCCGCCAGCACCGTCGTCGGCACGCTTGCGGCCGGCGACTTCGAGCCCGGCGCCACCCTTTCTGCCTTCACGATCACCGGCGGCAATACTGGCAACGCCTTCGCGTTGAACCCGGCCACCGGCGTCCTCACCGTCAACGGCACGCTGGATTTCGCGACCTTGCCCAAGTACCTCCTCGACGTCCGCGTCACCGACAACGGCGGCCTCACCACCACCGCGCAGGTCGCCGTGGAAGTCGAGGCCCGCGCCGTGAAACGCCAGGTCTGGACCGGCGTCGGCGGCAACGACATCGTCAATCTCACCAACCTCGCCAGCTACCCGAACAGCCCGAACTCGACGTCCTACATCCCGTTCTTCGAAACGCCCACCAACAGCGCCGAGAACTACGGCCAGAAGCTCAGCGGCTACCTCCGCGCACCGGACACAGGCAGTTTCACGTTCTGGATCGCCTCCGACGACGACGGCGAACTGTGGCTGTCCTCGAACACCAATCCTGCCAACAAGGTGCGGATCGCCCACGTCGACGGCTCGACCGGATCGCGCCAGTGGGACAGGTTCGCCTCTCAGAAGTCCGCCCCGGTGTCACTGGTCGGCGGCCAGTTCTACTACATCGAAGTACTTCACAAGGAAGGCATCGGCGGCGACAACCTCGCGGTCTCCTGGTCCGGCCCCGACTTCGGCCAGGTGATGCTGGGGGCACCCCACGTCACCCAGAACTTCTACAACCACGGCGCCCCCGTCCTCGACGACCGCTCGGTCACCGTCTTCGACCGCGACGAGGTCGTCACCACGCTCGAGGCCAAGGACTGGGCGGATCCCGGCACCCGCGTGACCTACGCCATCACCGGCGGCAACG
>NZ_JACZFQ010000034.1 GCF_014904755.1 Neoluteolibacter marinus | reverse complement strand
CCGGCGCCATCCGCGGCAGCGGCAGCCGGCTGCCCGTCGGCACCCGCGTCCTCACCATCACCGCCAGCGACAATGGCCCGACGCCCCTCTCCGACACCGCGGCGGTCACGGTGACGGTCGTGAAACCCGGCCTGAAGCGGGAAGTCTGGACCGGCCTCGCCGGCGGCCAGGGGCTCAGCGAGCTGACCGGATCGCTCTACTTCCCGCGTTCACCGGGTGAAACCGGATACGTGCAGGATTTCCGCGCCCCGACCGGCGTCGGCGACAACTACGGCCAGCGCCTCAGCGGCTTCGTGATTCCCCCGGCGACCGGCGACTACACGTTCTGGATTGCCTCCGACGACGGCAGCGAGCTGTGGCTCTCGAGCGATGCCTCGGTCTCCAACAAGAAACGGATCGGCTACGTCAACGGCGCGGTCGGCGAGTTGAACTGGACCCAGCAGGGCAACCAGCAATCGGCCGTGATCCCGCTGGTCGCCGGCCAGGCCTATTACATCGAGGCCCTGCAAAAGGAAGGCGGCGGCGGTGACCATCTCGCCGTGGCCTGGCAGGGGCCCGGCTTCGGCCGGACCGTCATCCCCGGGGCCAACCTGCTCTACCCGGACACCTACCGGCCCGCCCTGAAGCGCGAGGTCTGGCCCGGCAATGCCACGCTCGCCCCGCCTGCCACCCCGCCCGGCTTCACCGGCACGATGTTCGACTTCAAGGGCCCCTCCGAGGTCGCGGAGAACTTCAGCGAGCGCGTCACCGGCTACCTCGTCCCGCCGCTGACCGGCGATTACAGCTTCTGGCTGGCGTCCGATGACGACGGCGAGTTGTTCCTGTCGACCGACGAGAACCCCGCCAACCTGCAGTCGATCGCCACCGTCACCGGCTACACCGACCCCGAGCAGTGGACGAAGTTCCCGTCCCAGCACTCCGCGGTCCGGCACCTGGTCGCGGGCAAACGTTACTACCTCAAGGTCCATCATCGCGACGGCGTCTTCGGCGATCACCTGGCCGTCGCCTGGGATGGCCCGGGCTTCGCGAGGAAGATCATCGCCAACGAATTCCTCGAGCACCCCGATTCACCGGCCGACCGCACCTTGCTGAAAAAGGAAACCTGGACCGGTCTCGGCGGCGACTACCTCCCCGACCTGACCAACAACGCGCTCTTCCCGGCCACGCCGACCACGGTCGGCACGCTGCCGGCGGATGCCGGGTTGGTCACCCCAACCGATGCCGCCGACAACTTCGGCGACCGCGTCACCGGCTACCTCGTCGCCCCCGACCACGGCCGCTACACCTTCTGGATCGCCTCCGACAACTCGAGCGAACTGTGGCTTTCGACCGACGACAATCCCGCGAACAAGGTCAAGATCGCCAGCGTCGACAACTATGTCGCCCCGCAGAACTGGGACGCCCAGGCCTCGCAGAAATCGGTGCCGGTCGCGCTGGCGGCAGGCCAGCGCTACTTCCTCGAAATCCTCCGCAAGGAAGGCATCGGCGGCGATCACCTGGCCGTCGCCTGGCAGGGCCCGTCCTTCGGCCGCCAGGTCGTGGGCAATCCCTTCCTCGAGCATCCGCTGGCGCTGCCCGGCAAGCCGACCCTGAAGCGCGAGGTCTGGACCGGCATCGGCGGCGGCACCGTCGCCAACCTGACCTCGGCTGCCGCGTTCCAGAACGCGACGCCGAGCGCCCGCGGCGTGCTCACCGCCTTCGCCACCCCCACCAACCACGGCGACAACTACGGCCAGCGCCTGACCTCCACTCTGGTGGCCCCGGAAAGCGGCAACTACAAGTTCTGGATCGCCTCCGACGACCACTCGGAGCTGTGGCTTTCGACCGACGAGGACCCGGCCAACCGGATCCGGATCGCCCATGCCAACGGCGCGACCGCCGTGCGCGAGTGGACCAAATTCCCGACCCAGGAGTCCGGTACCTTGCCCCTGGTCGAGGGCCAGCGCTACCACATCGAGGTCCTCCACAAGGAAGGCGCCGGCGGCGACCACGTGGCCGTCGCCTGGCAGGGACCGTCCTTCGACCGCCGTGTGATCGACGGCCGCTACCTCGAATACCCCGGGACCATCGAAGCCCCGGTCGCCCTCAAGCGCGAGGTCTGGACCGGCATCGGCGGCAACGACGTCAGCAACCTCACGTCCAACGGCGCTTACCCGGCCAACCCCAACCAAACGTCGACGCTGAACCGCTTCGAGGCCCCGGTCAACGAGGCCGACAACTACGGCCAGAAGGTCAGCGGCTACCTCATCGCGCCGGCTGCCGGCGACTACACGTTCTGGATCGCCTCCGACGACGGCGGCGAGCTGTGGCTGGCCACCGACGGAAACCCGGCGAACAAGGCCAGGGTCGCCTTCACCAACAACGCCACCGGCTTCGAGAACTGGACGCAGAACCCCAACCAGACCTCCGCGGTCATCCCGCTCGCCGCCGGCCAGCGCTGCTACATCGAGGCGCTGCAGAAGGAAGGTGGCGGTGACGACTACCTGTCGGTCGCCTGGCAGGGACCGGGCTTCGGCCGCCGGGTCATCGAGCAAGCCTTCCTCGAATACCCCGGCCTGCCCGCCGCCCCGACCCAGCCGGGCACCATCGTGGCCCCCGGCGGTACCGATCCCGGCTTCACCTTCTGGCTCGATTACAACGGCCTCGAGGGTGCCGACCGCCTCGCCAGCGCCGACCCCGACGGCGACAAGATTCCGAACGACCTGGAGTTCGTCCTCGGTGGCAAACCCGCCGGAGCCAACGCGGGTTCAATCGACCTGTTGCCGACGCTGGCGCTCGACCCGACCTGGGCGATCTTCGAATTCCGACGTTCCGACGTGTCCCTCGCCAGCGGCCCCTTCGTCCAACACGGCACCACCCTGGGCTCCTGGACGACGGCCACCAATGGCGTCGGCGGCGTCCAGATCCTCACCGTCGACGACGGCTTCGGACCCGGCATCGACAAGGTCACCGTCAAGGTGCCCCGCGGATCCGCCAGCCGCTTCATGCGCCTGAACTCGAATCAGCCCTGAGCCCGCCCTATCGGCAGTCGAGGATCCAGCGGATGACCTTGTCCGCCAGCTTGTCCATCGCGACCACCGACTGCTCGATGTGCTCTTCCCGGGTGTCCTCGATCTTGTTGTGACTGATGCCGTGCAGGCTCTGCACGAACATC
>NZ_JACZFQ010000033.1 GCF_014904755.1 Neoluteolibacter marinus | reverse complement strand
CACGAACATCATCACGGTCGGGACCCCCGCGGCCGCCACCTCGGCGGCGTCGTGCAAGGGCCCGGAAGGAAGCCGGTGGGACACCCCGCAGGTTTCCCGGATCGCCTCGTCGCAGAGCCCGATGAGCTCGGGATGAAAGGGCCGCGGCGCGATCTGCCACAAGCGCTCCCAGTGGACATCGACATGGCCTTCACGGGCGAAGCGCTCGCTGGCCGCTTTCGCCTCCGCCAACATGGTTGCCAGCGCCCCGGCGTCGAGATGGCGTTGGTCGAGCGTGATCCGGCACTCCTCGACCACGCTGGTGACGATGCCCGGCTTGGTGGTGCAGGAGCCCAGGGTGCAGACACCTGCACCGCTCCGTTCCGCGATCTCGTAGATCTCCGGGCTCATCTTCGCGGCGGCCAGGAAGGCGTCGCGGCGACGGTTCATCGGCGTGCTCCCCGAATGCGCCGCCTGGCCGCGGAAGGTGATCGCGTGGCGCTCGACCCCGAACGTCCCGAGCACCGCCCCGAGCGGCAGGTCGAGGTCCAACAGCACCGGCCCCTGCTCGATGTGCAGCTCGAGGTAGGCCGCCGCATGCGCCAGTTCCTTGCCACTGGCTTTCACCTCGTCGAACTCGATCCCGCAAGCGCGCAGCGCGTCCGGGAGGGCGATGCCATCGCGGTCGACGAGTCCGCGGGCCTCGTCCATGTCGAGGTTGCCGGAGCACGCGGATGACCCGAACAGGCTTTTGCCGAAGCGCGCGCCCTCCTCGTCCGCCCAGTCGACCACGCGGATCGTCACCGGCGGCTTGCCCGCCGACTCTGCATGGATCCGCCGCAGGATCTCCAGTCCGGCCAGGACGTTGAGGCAACCGTCCAGCCAGCCGCCGTTGGGCACGGAATCAATGTGGCCGCCGATGATCAAGGCCCGCTCGCTCTCGCCCGGCAGAGTCGTCCAGAGGTTGCCGGCCTCGTCGGTGTGCACTTCCACCGGCAGGTCGTCCAGCAAACCGCGGTACCACTCGCGCGCCTTGGTCCACACCTCGGTGAAGGCCACCCGCTGGGCGCCATCGGCGTTGCCGGTCAATGCCCGCAGTTCCTTCAGTTCGCGGACAGTCCGCCGGGGGTCGAGGTGATCGCTCATCGCCCGACAGAATGCCGCACCCGCTTCTAGAAACAATGCGGAAGCTCGATGACAGGCGGCGGCGGCTCAAGGGCCGACCGAACTCATCCGGTCATCTTCTTCCGGCCGGGACTTCGGCTCGAACCCGCTGATCGGTTCCTCGGCTTCCCCGGACAGCACTTCCAAAACCGCCGATGAGGAAGGCAGGATCATTGCCTGGCTCCACTGGACGTGCAGCATCCGCTCCCCGCTGTCGGGCAAGGCGGCCGTCGCCACGCCACCTTGGAGTCTCCACCCCTTGCCAAGGAGTTGGTTGACCCGGTCCTCGAACTTCCCGAAGTCGTCGGAAGTGACGACGGTGTATTGGGTATCATTCACCATGGCTCAGGCGGCGTCATGGGTCGTTTCCTGATGGATCTCGCGGAGGTGCTGGCTGAGGCGCGCCCGGCTGAAATCGCCGATGTTCGCCTCGAGCCGGGGAATCAACCGCGAACGGATCTCCTTCCGCAGGCGCTCCGGCAGCCCGGGGTCCGCCAAGGCGTCGCGATACTCACGCCAGGTCGCGGCCTCCCGTTGTTCGAGTTTTCCCAGGTCGTCCACCACACAGGGCTCGGCCAGGTCGTCCATGGGCTCTTCCTCGATCCGGCACCCGAACCGTGACAGGTAGGCGAGCAGGCTGGCGATGTTCTGCCGATGCTTCTTGCCGACCTCGCGCAGCACCGCCCGGACGGGCTGTTCGTGGTGGCGTTGAAGGGCTTCGCGGAAGCACTGGAAGGAGGACAGCTCCACGTCCAACAGGTGCCGGCAGGAGATCCATCCCGGAGGGAGCTCGGTCGCACTCATGGTTTCCAATCATCAGCTCGCGGGCCACTTCCCGGCGAAACCCAAGAACACTAACCATGAGCATCTTACAATGCTTCATCTTTCCAAAGCGACGGTTCTTGATGCATTTCGCACGGCGCAAACTGCACGATCTCCGGCTGCCAGCTTGTTCCCGCCTCCCCGAATTGCTTGGCTCGGGAGCATGACCCTTCCCGGCTATCGCCAGAGTCTGGCCCGACCCCACGACTTTGAGCCGGTGCGGGTCGAGGGTCGCCTGCCGGACTCGTTGCGCGGGACCCTCTATCGCAACGGGCCCGCCTTGTTCGAACACGGTGGGCGGCGCCACCGTCATCTCTTCGAAGGCGACGGGGCCGTGTGCGCCATCCGCATCGGCGACGACGAGGTGCAATGCGCCCATCGCCTGGTCGAAAGCGAGGGCCTGCGCGAGGAACGGGCAGCCGGCAAGCCGCTCTACGGCACCGCCGCCTCCTGGCCGCGACGGCTTGCCGCCAACTGGCGGAGCCGCTTCAAGAACACCGCCAACACCAGCGTCTGGCGCTGGCAGGAACGGATGTTCGCGCTGATGGAACGCGGAAGCCCGACCGAGCTCGATCCGCGGACGCTGGCGACGATCGGCACGACCACCTTTGACGGTCTGGTCGCCTCGGGCTTCTCCGCCCACCCCCACCGGGTCCGCTCGCGCCGGGCCGACTACAATTTCGGCCTCGTTCCCGGCCGCCACCCGCGCATCGAACTACTAGAGTTTCCGTGGCAGGGCGCCCCGCGTGTACTCGGTTCCGTGCCGCTGGAGAGCCACGTGATGCTGCACGACTTCATCGCCACCGACCGCCATCTCGTTTTCTTCATCGCCCCGGTGAAGCTGCAACTGGGACGAGTCTTGGCCGGCAGTGCGGACCTCGACCGGATCTTCCGCTACGACCCCGCCGCCGGCACGGAGATCGTCGTCGTGCCGATCGACGACCCCGGGAAGCCATCCCGCTTCAGGGTGGAAGCGTTCTGGCAATGGCACTTCGCCGGGGCCTGGGAGTCCGGCGGCGAGATTGTGATCGATTTCATCCGCCACCCCGACTTCCGCTCGCTCGGCGACCTCAACGCCGCCGACCTCCCGGGCCGGGGCCGCGTGACCCGGGCATGGCTCGACCCCCGGGCTAAAACCTTGCGCCAGGAAGTCCGCTGGGACACCGGATGCGAGTATCCCCGGATCGACCCGCGCTTCGAGGGCGGCGAGCACCGGCAGCTCTTCGTCACCTACGACGGCAAGCAGAGCCTGCTGGCGAAGGTCGACCTCGAGACCGGCAAGGCCGAAACCTGGGAACCGGGCACAGGCTGTTTTCCTTCGGAAATCGTCATGGTTCCGCGCGACGCGGACGCAGCGGAAGGCGACGGCCACGCGCTCTCGCTCATCTACGACGAGGCCGCCGATTGCAGCCACGTGGCGGTGCTCGACACCGCCCGCTTCGGCGACGGACCGGTCGCCCGCATCCACCTCGGCCACCGGGTGCCGATGACTTTCCACGGCTTGTGGGTCGGCCGCGACTGATGCTGCCTTTCAGGCTGCCATCGCCGGCCGATCGCTGGCAGGGTGCACCTCATGACCCGCCGAGCGATCCTCGCCTTGCTGCTGTCCGCCACCCTCCCCTGCCTTGCCAACAAAAACCGCGCCGTCTGGTTCTGGGCGGATGCCGGCAGCATCTACGGCTCGATCAGCATCGTCGGCACCCCGGTGCGCGAGAGCCAGACGCTCGACTTCTTCAACAGCCGCCACATCAAGAAGGTCTACGGCAGCTATGGCGCCCGCCCGGTCGACGACGCGGCGGCGATTGCCACCTGGAATGCCAAGCTCGACGCCGAGGGCATCGAATCGCAATTCCTGATGTCGGAGAACACCTGGATCTTCCCCGCCAACCATCCCGGCTTCCTGACCAAGATCAGCGAACGGGTGATCGACTTCAACAACGCCCCCGGCCGGTTGCCGGCGGAAAAATTCGACGGCCTCCACCTCGACATCGAACCGCAGGCGCTGACCGGTCCGGACGGCTGGTCGGCGCAGTCCGCCACCGGCAAACGCGACTACCTGTTCCTGCTGCGCGACACCTACGCCGCGGTCCGCGCCCACTTCACCGGCGCCGGCTTGCCCGATTTCCCGGTGTACGCCGACCTGCCGGTCTGGTTCGACAACCTGCCCGTCGACGGCGGTTCGGTCGGCTGGACCGACGCCGCGGAGCGCGACGCATGGTTCGACGACATCGCGGTCAGCCTGACCGGGGTCTCGCTGATGCCGTTCGAACGCGACACCTTTTCGTTGATCGACAATGGCGTCGCCTGGGAGCGCGCCAACATCACCGGCGCCGGCATCCGGATCGGCATCGAGACCGACATCGGCAGCGCTGCGACCTGGCCGCTGGTCCCCGACTTCAACGCGATGTTGGCCACCCTCGAAAGCGCCTACGGCATCGACGAGGCGGTCGACATCCAGAGTTACAGCCACTGGCGGCAAGCCCTGATCGACCAGGCCTTCGCCAGCGTCTCGCTGGCCATGCTCGCCAGTCCCGGCAGCAAGCAGGCGGACCTTCAATTCGACGGCGAGGCCGGCCGCACCTACGTGATCTATCACACCCTCGACTTCTGTGCCTGGCAGGAGCTGCTGCGGCACCGCGCCACCGGTCCGGGACCCGTCACCGTCCCGGTCGAAATGGACCAGGGCCGCGGCTTTTGGAAAGCCGAGAGCGTCCGCACGCCCGAATAGCGGGAATGCAAAGGCCGGGCGCCCCGCATGGAGCACCCGGCCTTGTCGGGAGGGGAAACCCGTGATGATCAGGGCAGGCTGATCTCGTAAATGGTGGTGGTGCCGCTCACCTCGTTGCCGACCACCAGCAACGGTTTGCCGGACGCGCTCTCATCCGCCGGGACAAACTCGATGCCTTCCGGGCCGAGGTCTCCGGCCGCCGCGACGTTGTCCAGATTCTCCTCGTCGAACTCGACGCTGAAGTCGCGGTTGTGAGCGTAGGTCACGATGCTGACCTGATGCGGGTCGGTGATGTCGAAGACCATGACGCCGCTGATCCGTTCCAGTCCGACGAAGGCGTAGGTCTTCTCGCCGATGGTCCCGATCTCGACCGTTTCCGGCTCCGGACCCTTGTTGTCCGAGCGATTGTCAAAGCTGCCGCTTTCACCGTGGTCGGCATTGAAGTCGTCCGGGAAGTGATCGGCGATGTAGCGCTCGATCATGTCACCGCTGTCGAATACCAGCTCGCCGTCGGTCGAGAAGATCGAGAACGAGCGAGCCCCGAAGCTGTAGAGTTCATCGTAGTCCCCGTCGCCGTCCACATCGCCCTGGGTGGTGATCACGTTCAAGCGGCCGATCGCCTCGTTCTCCTTCAACAGGTCACCGAGGGGAAAAGCGCTCGGGTCGAGGTCGAGGTCCTTCACCCGGGACTCGTCGAGGTAATCGCCCCACTCCCGCGCGTCGCCCTCGTTGGCGGTGACGAGGTAGGTCTCACGGCCGATCCGGCCGAAAAGCCCCTTGCGTCCCGCCGAGTAGGTGGCGATCCCGTCCGGCATGTAGAGCCCTTTGACCGGCCAGTTGGCGAGGCGGATCATGTCGTCCTTGTCGGAGGCGTCGAGGGCGTTGCCGAGCGCCGAGTGATCCTTGAAGCCGAGTCCGAAGATGCCATCGATCTGCTTGCGGTTCAGGTCGATGGTGAGGATCGCGTTGTTCTCCTGGCAGGTGACGTAGGCGAAGCGGTCCTGATCATCGATGGCGATGTATTCCGGTTCGAGGTCCTGGGCGATGGTCGTGCCCTCCGGCCCGGAAATCCTGACTCTCGCCACATCCTCGTCCGTCAGCGACCCGAAGGTGATCTCGGTCACCCGGTGCCGGCCGCTGCGGCCCGTGCTTTCGATGATGGAGACGGAACCCTCGGGATCGACCGAGTAGTCATCGGTCGGCTCGGCCTCGTTGGCCACCACCAGCCGGCGGCCGGTGGAATCGTAGGTCAGCATGTCGGGAAGGTAACCGACCTCGACCACGTCCTTGATGGCGAGGCTGCTGTCGAGAAAGACCACGACGCCGCGCTTCGACTTGTCGTTGTTGCCGATGGCCACGGCGATCTCGTCGAGCCGCGGGTGAACCGCAATGCTGTTAGGGTTGCCGAACTCGGAAAGATCGACCGAGTCCAGCGCCACCGGATTCGACGGGTCGGCGGCATCGATGACGTCAATACCGTCCGTGCTGCCGTTGACGACATAGACGCGGTTGGTACGGGCATCGAAGGCGACAATCTCAGCCGCCGATTGGTCGAACAGGCTCGCCGCATCTCCGAAGCGGACGGTGCCGACCGGGGTGAGCGAGAGGTCGGCGTGAGCAAGGCCGGAAGCGAGTCCGAGAGCGAGACCAGAAGCGAGAGGGAGATGGCGGGGAAACATCGGGCGTGGTGTGTGGATGAAGATTCACGGCATCCCGGAATCCATGACTGGCATCCCGGAACATCGCGGCGTTTCTCCAGCCTGATTCCCCGCCCGGAAAGTCCCCGCGGGTTCCATCATCGTCACACTTCCACGGTCCACTCCTGAAAAAGTCATGGTGCATCCATGGGATTGCACGTAGGGTGAACGATGGATTCAACGCCATCACCGCCCATGACACCGAACCTCGGAAACAACTCGCCCCTCGCCGGAAAGATCGCCGAAGTTGAGGCCCGGCTGGAACGACTCGAAAGCGAAATCGAGGAGATCGGCCAGCCCGCCGCCTACGATTTGAAGAAACGCTTCGACGCCCTGCTGATCGAGGAAAAGGCGCTGCGAAGGAACTTCGAGGAGTCGGTCGGCCGCGGCGAACCCGACTCGGTGCGGCTTGAGAAGGTGGAAGCCTTGCTCCGCCACATCGAGAACGAGGAGTCATCGATGGAGCACGAGGCCGGCTTCCTGCACCAGTCGGCGCCGTCGTCCGTGACTCTCGCCGCGCAGGCAGCCGCCCGCATGATCGACCTCTATCACCGGGCCATGAAGAAGGTGCTCGGCGACCATCACCCGCTGGGCGAGTCGGTGTTCGTGAATCACACCCACGAGAACCTCGCCACCGATTACGGCCTCGACCGCCACGCGGACCCGAAGCCCGGTGACAAGTGACGACGAGGCCCGGCTCAGGGCACGCGGAAGAACTTCTTCTCGCTGACCGGATACTGGGGATCTGCCACCAGGCGGCCGCTGGGGAAACCCTTCACATCGATCACGTTGTTGTTGAAGGGGCTGAACACATAGCCCGGTTTCCCGGGGACCGCCCTTGCCGTCGGGATCTTGCCGCGATCGTCCGCGGGCGGAGGCTCGGGTTTCGGATCCACCAACGGCTCGGGCTGCGGCGGATCCGGCTTGTCCGGTTCGGGATCGGCCGGCTTCGGCTCGGGATCGACCGCACCGGTCGCCTCCGGCTCCTTCTTCCACCAATTCCCGCAGCCGGTAAGCCCGGTCGCCCCGATGGAAAGGAACAAAGCGAGCGAGAGGCGGAGAAAGGCGGTCTTCATGCCGTCCAACCCAGCAGCAGGGATACCAACCGTCAAGACATCATGCTGTTTTTCCAGCATTTTGACCTACCGCCGGTTGACAATCGTGTATTCCGACCGGAAATGGCGGGATCATGAAATGGACGCTGCTTGCTCTTCTCATCCTCGCTCCGGCGCTGTCGGCTGAACCCTCGCTGCAGGAGCAGCTCGACGCCCGCTCGGCGGAAGCCGCCAAATCAGGGGACCCCGCGGTCCGCGCCGCCTACGCCCGCGGCATCGATGCGGTCGCCGAGTCCGGAATCCTCGACCGGGCGAAGAAGGTCGGCGACAAGGCCCCGGACTTCACCCTTGAAGACGCTGCCGGCAAGGCGGTGCAGTTGTCGACCCTGTGGAAGGACGGCCCGGTGATCCTCACCTGGTACCGCGGCGGCTGGTGCCCGTATTGCAACATCGCCCTTGCCGCCCTTCAGGAAAAGCTGCCGGAGTTCCGGGCGGCCGGGGCCCGGCTGGTCGCCCTCACCCCCGAGCTCCCGGACAAGAGCCTCTCCACGAAGGAGAAGAACCATCTGGAATTCGAGGTCCTCACCGACCTCAACCACCGGGTGGCGAAGAACTATGGCATCGCCTTCGAACTCACGCCGGAAGTGCGCGAACTTTATAAGAAGCACTTCAACCTCACCGACTTCAACGGCAAGGAGGCCGGCGAGGGCACCCTTCCCCTCGCCGCCACTTACATCATCGGCCGCGACGGCGTCATCCGCTGGGCTTTCGTCGACTCCGACTACCGCAAGCGGGCCGAGCCGGACGACATCGTCGCCTTCCTGAAAAAGGACGCCCGCTGACGGGCAGGCGGGTCCGCCTCCCTACGCCGCCGGCTTGTCCCCCGCCGGCGCCGGGATGAGATGCACGTCGCGCTGCGGGTAAGGGATGGAGATGCCGGCGGCGTCGAATTCCGTTTTCACCCGCTTGGTGATGTCGGAGAGCACGGTCAGATAATCGCCGGTCTTGGTCCACGGCCGGCAGATGAAGTTCACCGACGAGTCGGCAAGTTCGTTGAGCTTGATCACCGGTGCCGGGTCTTCCAGCACCAGCGCGTGCTCGGCAACCACGCGCTCGATGATCGACTGGGCCTTGTCCATGTCGTCGTCGTAGCCGATGCCGAAAACCAGGTCGACGCGTCGGGTCGGATTACCGGTGATGTTGGTGATCACCTCGCCCCAGACCTTTTTGTTAGGCACCAGCACCTTCTTGTTGTCGAAGGTGCAGATGGTGGTGCTGACCAGGCTGACGCTGTTGACCTTGCCGGTGACGCCGCCGATCTCCACCGCGTCGCCGACGTCGAAGGGGCGGTAGATCATCAGCATCATGCCGGCGGCGAAGTTGCTCAGGGTATCCTGCAGCGCGAAGGCGAGGATGAAGGCGCCGCCACCGATCAAGGCGAGCGCCGCGCCGACGTTCACCCCGACGGTGCCCAGGGCGATCAACAGCCCGACCAGCAGGATCACCCGGCGCGTCATCTTCTTGATGAAATTCTTCAGCAGGCCGGACAGGCCCTCCTGGCGGTCGACGACCTTGCTCACCAGCTTGCTCGCGATCCCGGCGATCAGCCAGAAGGCCAGCAGCACGGCGACGAACTTGACCGCCTGGAGCCCCCACTTGATCCCGCCCTCCTTCGAGGTCAGCCAGCCGGTGAAGGCGTGCCAGGTCGAGCTGACATCGGTAACCTCGGCCTTGATCCCGCTCACCGCTGCCTCGTACTTGCGGTAAGCCCCGGGATCCCCGCCCTTGAGCTCGTAGGCCTTCAGCACGGTGTTGAAGCGGCTGAGCAGGGCGTCCTTCTCTTCCCGCAGACCCGGTAGCAACTTGAGCTGCGCCTCGCGGGCCTCGCCCACCGAAGTCCTGGAGGCGATCTCCGCGTCGGCAATCGCCTGCGCCTTCTCCTTCAGCAGCGCCTGCCAGCCGTCCGCCTCGGACGCCAGCTCCTCCTTGGTCAGCGGGTCGAGTTTCAGCGCGAGGATCTCGTTGGAGACCCCGGGATCGCCGGTCGTCACCGGCGCCGGCGGGTCGGCGGCAAGACAGGAAATTGAAAAGCTCGCGAGGAAAAGGAAGGCCAGCAGGGGAAGGTGACGCGCTCTCATGAAGTTCGAAACTGACCCACATCGACCCTAGGTCAAGCGGTTGGGTGATTTCTCCGGGACCTCGGCAGGTCGCAGGAACGGAAGGCGGCATCCCGTTCCCGCCGCTACAAAACCCGTCCCGGACACTGCTAGCCAATCCCATCGGCTCATGATACGGCCGGCGCGAGGCCAATGAGCGAGCAACCAAAAAGAACGCTGCCCGACTGGATGCGGCGGCGTCTCAACGATGGACAGCGGTTTCTCGCCCTTTGCGTGCTCGCGGGCCTCTTGTGCGGCCTGGCCGCGGTGGCCTTCCACCTCACCATCCACCACCTGTTCGACTGGCTGTGGGAACAGGCGGAGAGCCGCGATCCGCTGGAGTTCTGCGCGATCCTGCTGGCCGCCCCGACGCTTGCAGGGCTCGCCGTCGGCGTGGTGGTGCAGAAGTTCGCGCCCGATGCCGCCGGCAGCGGAATCCCCCAGACCAAGGCCGCCTACTACAACAAGGGAGGCAAGGTTTCCACCCGCGCCGGCATCTGGCGCTACCTGTTGGGCGCCCTCTACGTCGGGCTCGGCAACAGCCTCGGCCGCGAAGGCCCCACGGTTCATATCAGCGCCGCCATTTCCTCGCGCATCGGCCGCTGGGCCTTCAAGGATCCCGCGCGGGTCCAGTCGATGCTTCCGGTCGGGATGGCCGCCGGGATCGCCGCGGCTTTCAATGCGCCGCTGTCCGCCCTGACCTTCGTGTTCGAGGAACTGCTGGACAATTTCTCGATGAAGGCCATCGGCGGGATGGTCGTAGCGGTGGTCGTCGCCGCCGCTGTGTCGCGCACCATGCTCGGCGAGGACCCGGTGCTCACCGCCCGCATCGCGGAGGACTACAAGACCTCGGCCTGGATGCTGGTGGCCCTGCCGGTCGGCGTCGCGGCGGGACTGATCGGCCACCTTTTCGTGCGCAGCACCCTGAACATGCGCGGCTGGTTCAAGTCGGGCAGCCGCAAGGCCCCGTGGCTGGCGCCGGCGGCCGGCGGCTTGTCGTGCGGCATCCTCGGCCTGGCCGCCTTCTACTTCACCGGCCACCTCGGCAACGCCCAGAACTCGGTCTTCAGCATCGGCTACCAGAGCCTCGAGGCGGCCTTCGAGTATAAGCTCGCCGCCGGCATCCTCGGAACGCTGTTGGTGCTGAAATTCCTCGCGGTGGTGATCAACTACGCCTCGGGCGGCTCCGGCGGGCTCTTTTCCCCCACCCTCTTCCTCGGCGGCATGCTCGGCGGCCTGCTTGGCGTCGGCCTCGCCGACCTGCAGCACCTCGGCAACTGGATCCCCGCCTTCCCCGCCGACACCAAGGTCATCGGCGGCTGCGTTCTCCTCGGCATGGGGGCGATGTTCGCGGCGGTGGTCCGCTGCCCCTTCACCTCGCTGATCATCATCTTCGAGATGACCGGCAACTACTCGCTGATCCTGCCGCTGATGGCGGGCAACATGCTCGCCTGGCAAATCGCCCGCCGCCTCCAGCCGGTCAGCATCTACAACGCGCTGCTGCTCCAGGACGGCGTCACCCTGCGCCGGCTGCCGGCCTACCGCGGCGCGCAGGACTACCGCAAGCTGCCGGTGCAATCGATCATGACCCACGAGGTCTTCGGCATCCGGGCCACCGAGGAACCGGCCGACGCGCTGAAGCGGATCACGGCCGCCGACAAGCGCTTCCATGCCTACCCCGTGCTCGGCGAGGACGACGAGCTGCTGGGCGTCATCGCCCGCTACGAGCTGAAGCATCCCGGCGAGCGCCAGACCGTCGCCGAGATCATCGAAGGCCAGGAACTGCTCAGTGTGACCACCGAGTCGTCGATCCGCGACGCCGCCAACCGGATGATCGCCCGCGATCTCCAGCAGGTTCCCGTGGTCAGCCCGCTCGACGACACGAAAATGTTGGGCTGGCTCACCTTGAACGACATTGCGCGCCAGCAGAACGCGATCGAGGGCTGAGCCCCGGCGTCACGAGTCGTCGTCCGCGGCCGCGTAGATCGCCCCGATTTCCCGCAAGAGCCGCTCGAGCTCGCGGAAGTAGTCGTCCTCGTTCATCCCGGCCTTCCGCGACCGCAGGGCGAAAAGCTGTTCCTCCAGCTTGTCGCGGCGCGCCCTGGCCTCCGGATCGAGGCGGCGCTCCTCCTCGCCCGGGACGAGCTGCAACTGCTGCGCCCGGCGGCCGTCGGGCTCGGCACCCTGCTTGGCCACCTTCACCGCACGCACCCCCCGGAACCACCCGGCGGGAGTGCCGAGACCGTCGCCGTTGTCGTCGATGAGAGCCTCTTCGGTCACGATCCGTCCCTGCTGGCCGTAGAACTCCTTCACCCCGGCGGAGGCGGCGAGAAAGGCTTCGAGCAGCGAGGTCGCTCCGTCCTGGTCGCGGTCGGCATCGGGTGAATCGATGGCGGAGGCAAGATACTCGCCGAAACGGGCATAGGAATCCTCCGCGCTGTTCTTGGTCGCCGTGACGATCACCCGGCCCGGGGCCGACAAGGTGCTCAGGAACGGCGCGCTCGAGGCGCTTCCGTTCACCACCACCACTTGCCGCCGGGCACCCTCGAGCCAGGCTTTCAGCGTCGCGGCGCCGAGATCGGGCCCGCGCAGGTTGAACTTCGCCTCGCGGCCGTCGAAGGTGCCGTGGCCGATCAGGACGATCCACAACGGCCCGCCTTCGGACTTCGCCAAGCCCGGCACCAGCCGCTCCAGCCGCTCCAGGTCCGTGCCGCCGGCTTCATCAGCACCGATCCCATGGAATTCCGCCGCGCCGCGCCGGCCCGCTGCCTGCCAGGCAGCGGCCGCCTTGGCGAAAGTCGCGGCGAACTCCTCGCCGCCCGCAGCCCCGGTGACGACGACCAGGTCCGCCGTGCCCGCCCGCAGCAAGCCCGCCAGCGCCAGCAGGGCGGCGATCAATGTACGATGGATGCAGGAGTTCATCGGAATCAGGAAAGTCCACGGCGACGGCGCAAGATCCACTCGCCCGCGAAACAGGCGAGTACCAGCAGGAAAACCAGTGGCGTGTGCCACAACGAGCGCGACCAGGTCCGGGTTTCGGGCATCTCCATGGACGGCAGGTCTCGCGCGAATCCATCCAGTGCGGAGGCTTCCAGCATCCTCCCGCCCGTCGTGGCGGCGATGGCTTCCAACACTTCACGGTCCGGCTCCAGACGCCGGAATTCGTCGGCGTCGTCGTTGGCCACCCAGCCGTCCTCCGGGCTTCCGACCCGCAGCCCGGCGCTGTCGCGGACGTCCGCCGTAACCGTGGTTCCCGCGCCGTCCTCCGGCAGGAAGGTCACCTCGAAGACACCGGCCTCGCTGTCGGAAGGCGTGGCATTCAGCTCGACGGCATCCGCACCGTTGCGGTTCACCGCGACGGTCACTCGGGCGTCGGACATCGGTTGGAAGGACGGGTCCAGGACCCGCAGCCGCGCCTTCACCGCCCCGTCCCCGCCGGCTTCGAGGGCCAGCGAACTGCGGTCGGGAACATCGGCGAGCAGCCAGCGGGTCAATTGCCGCCACGCCTTTTCCATGTCCGGCCGCTGCTCCGGGTCGCGGAAGCCCCAGCGCCAGAAGTCGCCGATCATCATCGACGCCACCCGCCCGTCGCCGAAGCGCTGCACCGCCAGCGCCGGGCGAGTGGTCCCGCCGTCGCGAACCTGAGCTAGCACCGTCGCGCCGGGCTTGATCCCGGCCACCCGGTTGAGGCTGTGGAAGCCGCCCATCGCCGCCATCCGGCCGCGCTCCGCGGCCTCGCTGTCGTGCAACCGCATCCACGGCGAAAGCCAGCCGTCGCGGGTCAACTCGAGCGTCAGGTCGTCGCCCGGCGGCGATCCTTCCCCGCCGCCGAGGTGCACCGGCAGCATCCGCTCCATCGGGGTGTTGCCGTAGTCGCCGTTGGCGAAGCTCTCCACCCCGCCGAGCATCAGCACGCTGCCGCCGCGGCGCGCCACGAAGGACTCTAACAGCTCCAGCTGGTCCAGGGTGAAGAATTCGCGCTCGAGGTCGTCGATGATCACCGCGCGGTATTCGAACAGCTCCTCCGCGGTCCGCGGGAATCCCGCGGCCAGTTCGTTGTCGTCGCGGGTATTGAGGCGGACCATCACCGGCTGGTCGTACTCAGCGCTGTCGTCGTCCGGATTGAAGCCGCGGAACAGCGGGTTCGCCGTCTCGCCCCGGCCGGCCCGCCACTGGAATTTCGGCTCGCGGCGCGCCACCCGGATCAAGCCGACCAGCTGCACTTCCGGATCCGCGGCGAGCGCGCGGTTGAGGAACTTGTATTCCCAGTTCGGCCGGCCGGAAACATAGAGGATCCGGTACGGCCCGCTGCCCCGGTTGACGGTCAGCAGGCGCCCGTTGTTCGCCTCCGTCGCCTCGTCGCCGCCATCGCCGGAGACCTCGATGCGGTAAAAGAGCACGCCATGGCCGGCCGGGCGATGCTGGAAGCGGACCGCACGCTGATCGGTGGCGGAGTCGGGCGTGAAGCGCAGGCTTTCGACTTCCTCCCCGGCAGTGTCCCGCAGCCGCACGGTGACCTCCTTGCCGCGGTAACCCCGGGCACTGACGTCGGCCCGGAAGGTCAGCGGGGCATCCTCGAACGAGGACTCCGAAACCACCGCCGAGGTCACCGCGAGGTCACGCTCCGGCGCACCGTCACCCACCAGCACCGGATACACCGGTGGCAGCCCGGCGAGTTGCTCCGGATCGATCCCGTCGGTGGCAATGCCGTCGGTCAGCAGGATCACCGCCGCCACCGGCCGCCCGGCAAAGCGCCGCCGGATGCCTTCGAGCGACTCGCCGATCTCGCTGGCCTTGCCCTCGAAATCCAGGTCGCTGAAACGCTCGACCCGCCGCAGGCCGCGGTCCATCGCGAAGCGTCGCAGGGCAAAGGTCGACTCGACCTCCCCCAACCATCCAGCTTCCGCGCCGGAGTCATCGACCAAGATCGAGCGCAGCTGACCGGAACGGGGCTCGCCCCCGCCGGCGTCGCTCACCTGCAGGCCCTTGCTGTTGTCGGCGATCACCGCCACCAGGTTGGCACCCGGCACCGCTTCCTCGCCGACCCACGAAGGTTCCGCCAGGCAAAGCGCGAGCAGGGCCAGGGCCGTGATCCGCAGCCCCAATGGCCACCACGCCCGGCGCCCCTGGCGCCCCTGGCTCATTGCCGCGATGGCCGCCCAAGCGGCGCCGAGCACGGCCAGTCCGGCACCGGCCCAGGCCCAGCTTCCGCCTTCGAACACAATCGTTGCCAGGGATCCGATCATTCGCCGCTGCCCAATCGTTCGTAGTACTCGCGCACCAGTTCCTCATACGGTCCGGGCACCGGGTCCCGGTTCAGCGGCAAGCGCGAATCGGGCTTCTCGCGTTTCGACAGCTCCTCGTCGACCCGCTGCTGAAGCTCCCTCAGCGGCTCCATGATCTGGTCTTCCATCAAGTTCCACTGCGGCCGCGTGCCTTCGCGATTGAAATCCCGGCGCATTTCCCGCGCCCGGTCGCGCACCCGCGCCGCCTCCTGCTGGAGGGCCTCGTCCTGCAACATCTCCTCGACATCACGCAAGCGGTCCGACCATTCGCGGTAGCCTTCGCCGAAGATCGGCGCCTCCTCGCGGGCGGCTTCGGCCGCTTCGCCCTGCGCGGCCCACTCCTCGAAGAAACGGCCCCCGCCCGTGCCCCCACCACCGTTCGTCCCCGCGCCACGAGTTCCTCCGCGTTGCTGGCCTTCAACCGGTTGCTGGCCTTCACCCGGTTGCTGGCCTTCACCCGGTTGCTGACCTTCGCCCGGCTGCTGACCTTCACCCGGTTGCTGGCCTTCACCCGGCTGCCGACCTTCACCCGGCTGCTGACCTTCACCCGGTTGCTGACCTTCGCCCGGTTGCTGACCTTCACCCGGTTGCTGACCTTCGCCCGGTTGCTGACCTTCGCCCGGTTGCTGACCTTCGCCCGGTTGCTGGCCTTCGCCCGGTTGCTGACCTTCGCCGGGTTGCTGACCTTCGCCGGGTTGCTGACCTTCGCCGGGTTGCTGACCTTCGCCGGGCTGCTGGACTTCGCCCGGTCGCTGACCTTCGCCCGGTTGCTGACCTTCGCCCGGTTGCTGACCTTCGCCGGGTTGCTGACCTTCGCCGGGTCGCTGACCTTCGCCCGGCTGCTGACCCTCGCTGGGCTGCTGACCCTCGCTGGGCTGCTGACCCTCGCTGGGCTGCTGACCCTCGCTGGGCTGCTGACCCTCGCGGGGCTCCTGACCCTCGTGGGCCTGCAGACCCTCGCTGGGCTGCTGACCCTCGCTGGGCTGCTGACCCTCGCTGGGCTGCTGACCCTCGCTGGGCTGCTGACCCTCGCTGGGCTGCTGGCTTTCACCTTCCTCCCGCCGTTGCCGTTCACCCTCCTCGACATCCCGCATCAGGTTCTCCAGTTCGTTGCGCGCCATCCGCAGGGCCGCTTCTTCATCGCCGAGAATGCTTTCCGCCGCGTCCTCGATGCCCTCGACCAGATCATCGATCCCCCGCCGGGCCGCTTCCTCGAATTCGGCGGCTTCGCCGAACCGGTCGAAACGCGACAGCCGCTCCGCCGCATCGAGGGCTTCCTCGACCCCGCCCGTTTCATTCTCCCGCAGCTCGTCGTAGAGTTTGCGGGACAGGATCGGCTCGCTTTCAGCCGACGCCTCGCTCAGCTCCTTCAGCGACTCCTGCAGTTGCCGCAGGCGCTCCTGCTGGGCGGCCAAATCGGCCGATAGCGCGTCCTGATCATCGTCCGCCTCGAAGGGATCCTGGGTCCCGTCCACCGCTTCGCGCCGTGCTTCCAGCTGCTCGCGGATCTGCTCCTGCCGGCTGGCAAGATCGCGGGCCTGCTCGCGGGCTTCGCGCATGTCGTCGGCGAACTGGTTCGACGTCCGTTCCCGGAACTCGTCCGCCAGTTGCTCGAACTGCTGCCCGGCGCGGGTCCCGGCATTCGCCGCCTGGTCGAGTTGCTCCTGCCCGAGATTCTCGGCGGCCTCGCGTGCGTCCTCGCGGGCTTGCCGGAGTTGTTCGCGCGCCTCCTCGGTGCGGCCGCGGTTCTCCTCGGACTCCATCCGCTCATTGAGCTCGTCGAGGTCTTCCAACATCTGCCGCTGTTCCTCCTCGAGCCGCTCCAGCTCCCGCCGCAGTTCCTCCCGCTCTTCCTCGCTTTCGGCTTCCTCCAACATCGCCTGGAGTTCCTTCGCCTTCTCGTTGATCCCCTCCTGGCGGCGGGCCAGCTCTTTCAAGCGGTTCAGCATCTGCTGATCTTCTCCGCTCGCCCCCGGGTCCTGTTGTTGCTGCTGCTCCTCGGCGAAGCGCTGGGTTTCATAACGCCGCTCCTCCTGCTGCAGTTCCATGTTCTGCAACTGCCGCTGCTGCCTCCGCGACGCCGCGCTCTGCGCCCCTTGCGGTTGCTGCTGTTGGGAACGACCCACCTGGAACTCGCGCTCGCGCATCCGGACGAGGTGCCCCATCGCCGCCTGCTCGCGGCTACGGGCGGCCTGCAAATGCTCCGCGTCCTCCGGTGTAACGATCTCCCTCAGCTCCGCCGCCGCGGCTTCCATCTCGCCGACCGCGGCCTCGAGATGGCGGGCGACCTCGGGGTCGGTCACTTCCCCCGCGGCCAGCCCGGCGGCCTGGATCACGCTGCCCTGGCCGGACTCGATCACCGCGGCATCCTCCACCAGCGCCGCGGCGTCATCGCGCACCCGGCGCTCCAGGGTCCAGGTCGCATTGAGCACTTCCTTCTGGCGCTCGATCAATGCCTCGCTCTGGTTCCCTTGCTGGCCACCCTGCTGACCTTGTTGCTGCTGCTCCTGTTGTTGCTGCGCCTCCCCGCCGCCGGCGGCCTCGCGGAAAATCTCCTCGAAATGCCGCACCTCGGCGAAGCGCAGGTCGCTCTCGACCCGCCGCGTCGCGCCGCGGGCATCGCGGTCCTCCGCCCAGAAGAAGTAGGTCATCAGATCCGTCGGCGCGGCCCGCCATTCCTCGAAGTCGATCAGCGTGGCAACCGTCACCCGCTTGTCCTTCTGGAAAAGCGCCGGGTCGAAGACCACCTCCCGGGTCTCGCCGTTCATGCTCAAGGTGGCACCGGCCGCGGTGATGCCGACGTCGTCCCACAGCACCGCCTCGGCGGCGAGCTCCTGCAGTGGCGAGACGTCGATGTCGCCGCCGGGGAAGGCCAGCTCGATCCTCGGCGGCAGGTTCCGCCGCACCACCACCCGGAACACCGGCGGCCGCGCGTTGCCACGGCCGGCATTGTCGCTCAGCTCGACCCGGAACGATTGCTTCTCCGCGGGCGAAAAGGCCGCTGTTAGAACCCCGTCGCCGGACGCCGCCAGCGGAATCTCCAGCGCCCCGTCCTCCGCGACCAGGCGCCCCGCCGCGGCAACCCCGTTGGTCTTCACCCGCAAACCGAGCTTCGATCCCTCCAGCACGGTGACCCGCCAGGTATCGCCGATGGTCTCGGTTTCGCCGGGTATGCCAGGGGGAGGCTCGACCGTCACATCGATCCCCTGCACCTCGGGCAGCACATAGGTTTTCACCTCGAAGTCGCGCGACCTGCCGCCGGCGAACTCGATCCGGTAGTGGCCGTCGCCCTCAACCCGCGGGATCGCCCCCGCGAAGACCGGGTCGGTCAGGTTCTGGCGCATCTCGATGTGGCGAGTTTCACCGCCCAGCTCCGCCACCAGCCGCGCCTCCGCCGGAACGCCGCCTTCGAAGCTCGCGGTCACCAGCAGACGGCTGCCGCGCTCCAGCTCGACATCGCCCGGCGTAACGTCAGCGACCCGGACCTCCCCCTGCTTGCCCGAGACCATGCTCCCCGGAGTCGCGACGACCTGACCCGCGGCTCCGCGATGGGGAAGCCAACGGGATCCGGCCAACAACATCACCGCGAGCACCAGTGCCACCACGGCAGCCCTCTCGAGCCCCCTCCAGATCCGCCGGCCGCGGTCGCCGACCGACTCCCGCCAGCCGGCGAGGATCGCTGCCTCGGCGGCGCGGTAAACCAGCCGCTCCTGCAGGTAGTCGAGTTCCCTTCCTTCGACGCCCTCTTCCGCCTCGACCGCGGTCAGCAACATCGCACCCAGTTCCGGATTCGCCTCCTCGATCTCCTTCGCCACGCTGCGCAGATCCAGCTTCAGCGGCGGAAGCCAGAACCGGCAGGCAAGCCATGCGATCACGCCGGCGAGCAAGGGCACCGCGAGCCAACCCGCCCCCAAGCCGTCCCCGGACCGGTGCATCAGCGCCACGATCACCGCGACCGCGGCCACGGCCCCGCAAACGATCGCCCGCACCCGGCTCTTGCGTTCCGCGGCATGACGCTCGGCAATCGGACCGAGTTGGCGTTGCAGGATGGAATCAATCATGTTGGCACTCCTTCCATCGGCGCTTTGGCGTTCGATCCGCGCGCCGCGACGGCGGATTCGATGATCAACAGCATCAACAAGCCCAGGGCCGCCCAGCGCCACAGGTCCTGCGCTTCCTCGGCTTCGCGCGCCCGCAAGCGGCGTTTGCCCATTTCGCCTGCCGCGACCGCGTCACCCGGGGCGGCCGCCAAGGGAACGCCCAGCGCTTCCAGCGCCGAAGGGTCGAGCGGCCGCAGCACCGACTCCGACGGCCGCAGGTTCACCGCATAGCGTCGGGCTTGGGTGCCGCCTTCGAGCCGGTAGATGCCGGGCTCGTCGGCCACCAAAACTTCATCCTCCGCGAGCTCGCGCACCGCGCCGCCGGGCAACACGACCCGTCGGTCGGCCGCTTTGACCGGCAAGGTGTCGCCGGTGAAGAATTGCCGTGCCTCGCCGATCCGTGGTCCCTGCCCGGCGAAGATCGAGTAGAGCAGCGGCACGAACTTCGACGACAGCGCCAGTTGGCTGTCATGCGGTTGCCAGCCGGAAGTCATCACGACCAGACCACCGCGCCCGACCGGAACATCCAGCCAAGCGGGATCGCCGTTGTCGAAGCGCGCCATCACCCGCGCACCGGGCAGTGCAGCAGCGTCCAGCTTGCGGTGATGCCAGAAATGCACGTCGGTGAAATCCCGCCACCGCGGGTCGCGGAATCCCGCCAACAGCGGGTGGTCGAAATCGATGCCCTCGAGCAAGGCGTAGCGCCCGCCCGCTTCTTCCAGACCCGGCGGCTTCTCCAGGCCCGCGAGCTGGCCGAGCGTGCCGGCCATCCCGCTCGACGCCAGCACCAGCAGCACCCGTCCTCCTTTCTCGAGATGACCGCGAACCGCCTGGATCTCCGCGCCATCGAGCGGCCGCGCCACCGCCAGGATCGCGGGCGCCTCGCCCAGGTCATCGACGAAGCGCGGCTCCATCAATCCGGAGCGGCCGAAAGCACGACGAAAGTAGTAATCCGACCCGTCGGCATCATCCGCGGCACTTTCGCCGAGGAACCCGAGCGTCACCGGAGTGGCGACCCGCGGTGACAGGAACAAGCGGTTGTCGAAATCCTGGCCATCGCCCGCCAGCACCACCCCGGTGGCATCTGCCGGCACCTCGAACACCCGGCTTTCGCCCGCCGGGACCACAGCCGGCACCTCGCGGTCGCCGATCCTCAACGTGAACTCCTGCCGCTCGGACGATTCGTCATTGCCGACCCGCACCATCGGCCGGCCCGGATCCGCCGTCGGCGCGACCGCGAGCGTGGCATTGGTCGGGCCATCCGCCTCGATCGCACGCAGCTCGACCCTCAGCCCGTCCGGCCAGGTCGCGCCGGCCACCGGCTCGAGCCCGGCGCTCTCCTGCAGGTCGCTGATCACCACGATCCGCCCGTCCCTGGCGCTGTCCTCGTCCGCCGCCGCATCCGCCAGCAGGTCGGCGGCGGCCAGCAGGCCACGGCCGAGATCGGTTCCCTGCCAGCTCGGTTCAAGTCCATCCAATGCCTGTTCCGCCAGCTCCTTGCGGCGACCGGGAACGGCCTCCTGCCACGCCTTGAAATCCACCACCGTGCGCACGGCGCCATCGACGGCCACGATCGCCAACGGATCCCGGGCGTCGGCCTCACCGAGCACCTTGACCGCTTCGGCGTGGGCCTTTTCCCACAGACCGGCGCGGCGCATCGAGGCGCTGGTGTCGATCAACAACACGGTGCGCTTCGCCGCCTCCTCCCGGTCCTGGTCGCTGCCGCTCAGGAACGGCCGCGCGAACAGGCCGGCGAGCAACAGCAGCGCCAGGCAGCGCAGCAAAAGCAGCGGCACGTTCTCCAGGCGGCGGCTGCGCTTGACCGGCGGATACTCGGTCGACTGCAGGAACATCAGCGAACCGAATTCCACCGCGTCTTTCGGCGGCTTGCGGCGCAGGTGCAGGTAGATCGGGACGCCAACCGCGAGCGCCCCGAGCAGGTAGAGCGGAACCAGGAAGTTCATCAGCCAGTGGGACGGAGGTTGGTGCGGGTGCGGCCGGGATCGGGACCGCGGCGGGTCCGGCTGCTCAGGAAATCATGGAGCGCACCATCGACCGGCAGGTCGGTCGGTGCGACCACCAGGTCGATGCCCGACTGCTGGCAGATCTCCCGCAGCTCGGCCTCATGCGCGCCGAAGCGCTCGAGGTAACCGGACCGCGCGCGGCCGGGATCGATGAAGTGATCGCGCCCCGATTCGAGGTCGGTGAAGCGGGCGGAGCGGTCGAAATCGAAGTCGATCTCGCGCCGGTCGAGCACCCGGAACACCAGCACCTCGTGGCCCCGCGCGCGCAGCAACTGCAGCTCGCGCTTGAGATCATCGAGCGGGGCCAGCAGGTCGGAAAAGAGGATGAACATGCCGCGCCGATCGTGCATCTGGGCCACCCGCTCGAGCGGCCCGCCGAAGGAGGTCGCCCGTCCTTCCGGCGCTTGTTCCAGGTCCAGCATCAGCCGCCTCAGGTGACCCGGACGGTTGCGCGCCGGCAGGTAGCCGCGGATCTGGTCATCGAAACGGGTCACGCCCACCGCATCGCCCTGGCCGGTCAGGAAATAAGCGAGCGTCGCCGCCAGGGTGGCGGCGTAGCGGTGCTTGGTGACCAGCGGGTCGGAACCGTAGGCCATCGAGCGGCTGCCATCGACCAGCAGCTGGCAGCGCAGGTTCGTCTCGTCCTCGTACTTCTTGACGTAGTAGCGGTCGCTGCGCGCATAGACCCGCCAGTCGATGTGGCGGATGTCATCGCCGGCGACGTACTGGCGGTATTCGCTGAACTCGGCCGAAAAGCCATGGTAGGGGCTGCGATGGAGGCCGCTGCGGAAGCCCTCGACCACGATCCGCGCGCGCAGTTCGAGCGAGCGGATCCGCATCAGCGCGGATGGCTCGAGGAACCGGGTCGGGGTGGCCGGGGGTGTCATGGGGTCAGAGCTTGGCCGGGACGGTCTCCAGCAGGTGTTCGATGATTTTCGCCACCGAGATGCCCTCGGCTTCGGCGCGGTAGTTCGGCAGCACCCGGTGACGCAGCACCGGCGCCGCCAGGGCGCGGACGTCTTCGGGCGACACGTGCGCGCGGCCTTCCAACAGGGCGCGGGTTTTGCCGCCGAGGATCAGGAACTGCGCCGCCCTCAGTCCCGCGCCCCAGTTGACGTAGTTGTTCACGAATTCGCTCGAGCCCTCCCGGCCCGGCCTGGAGGCCGCGGCCAGCCGCACCGCGTAGCGCACCACTTCCTCCGCCACCGGCACCTTGCGCACCACTTCCTGGCAGGCCATCAATTCCCCGGCCACGAACAGCGGCTCGATCTTCGCGCCCTTGCCGCCGGTGGTGCGGGTGACCACCGCGACCTCGTCGTCCTCGGGCAGGTAGTCGATCACCACGTTGAACATGAAGCGGTCGAGCTGCGCTTCCGGCAGCGGGTAGGTGCCCTCCATCTCGATCGGGTTCTGCGTCGCCAGCACGAAGAACGGCTCGGCCAGCTTGAAGGTCGTGCCGGCGGCGGTCACTTGGTGCTCCTGCATCGCCTCGAGCAGGGCCGACTGGGTCTTCGGCGGCGTGCGGTTGATTTCATCCGCGAGGATCATGTTGGCGAAGATCGGGCCCTTCTGGAACACCATCTCGCGGCCCTGCGCGGTCTCGCTCACCATCTCGGTGCCGGTGATGTCGGACGGCATCAGGTCCGGCGTGAACTGGATCCGGTGGAAGCTCAGGTGGAAGAGATCCGCCAGCGATTTCACCAGCAGCGTCTTCGCCAGCCCCGGCGCACCGGTGATCAGGCAATGCCCGCCGCTCAGCAGCGCGATCAGCATCTCGTCGATGACCTCGCGCTGGCCGACGATGACCTTCGAGAGTTCGGCCGCAATCCGTTCCCGCGCGTTGGCCAGCCGGTTGACCGCCTCGCGGTCGCGTTCGTAGTCGGTGGTCTCCGCGATCATCGGCGGATCCTCGGCGAGGGCGGGCGGGGTCGATTCGGAGTGGGACATGTCTGGTTGGAAATCTTTGCTCAATGGGTGAGGGCGTAGAACACGATGTTGACGCCCATCGGATACGACTTCTTCTCGGAAAACTCGCGGAAGAACCACTCATCCTCGCCCTCGCGCTCCCAGCCGTCGCCGAGGTCGGTGTTGTGGCAGACGATGCACATCATCCGGCCGTCCTTGTCGAAGAGCGCCTTGTAGGAGACGTCGCGGGCGCCGGTCTTGTTGAGTTCCCAAGTGATCCCCTGATTGCGTCCGCGGATCGCGTTCTGCATCGCCGGCACCTGCGGTTTCTCCTTCAGGTCGAAGACGCAGTGGAAGATCGGGTGCTCCAGCGGCAGCTCCTGCAGGTCGCGGTCCATGTCGCGATCGGGGAAGACCTGCCGGAACTCTTCCATGAAGCCTTCCCACTCGCGGTCGCCCCAGAAATCATCGACCATCAGGAAGCCGCCGTTCTCGAGGTACTTCCGCAGCGCCGCCCGCTCGTCCTCGCTCAGCCAGATCGATCCCGGTTCGATCATGTAGATGAAGGGATAGTCGAACAACTCCGGGTCGGTGAGCTCGAGGATCTTGCCGTCGGGGTGTACCTCGATCGAGGTCAGCTCCTGAAGCCGGAAGGAAAAGTTCAGGTCGCTGTCCGGATAGTCGGTCCGCCATCCGCCGCCGCGGCGACCGGACGACGAATAGCGCACCCGGACGAAGGTGAAGAGATCGTCCGGCATGTGCTTCTTCACCTCCCAGTCCGGCACGCCGTTGCGCGACGGCCGGCCGCCCGGTTCATCGTCGTCGAAGTGCCCCCGGCGCCCCCACCCGCCGAACTGCGCCAGCACCACGCCGGCCGCCAGCAAGCTGATGGTCACGATTGAAATCCGCTTCATGGCCCGTTCCCGGTTTCGGGTTTCTCTGTCAATTCACGCAGCAGGCCGTGGGCCGCCTGGAAACGCGGTGCCTCCTCAAGGGCTTCCAACACATGCCGCCGGGCCTTGGCCGGGTCAGGTCCGCGGTAGAGCGTCGCGAGCCGGAAATGGACATCCGCCGGGTTTACCGGGTCCAGCTCCAGCAGCGTCTCGAACGACCGCCTTGCCATCTCGTCGTCGCCCTGCTGCTGGGCCGCCATCCCGAGCGCACGGTGCGGTGCCCGGAGCAAGGGATTCACCGCCAGCACCCGCCGCGCCGACCCGTCCAGGGCAGGCCAGTCCTGAGCCTCCAGGTCGAGTTCGACCAAGCGCACGAAGGCATCGTTCGCCTCGCCGTCGCGCTCCGCCCAGGCCCGCAGCGCCGCGCGTTCTTCCCCGGTCTCGCCGAGGTTGCGGCACGCCATCGCCACGATCGAGTGGCCGTTCCCCGCCCCGCCGTAACCGGGGTAGATCGCGACCAGGTGCCGGCCGATCTCCTTCGCCTCCGCCCAGCGTCGTTCGCCGAGCAGCCAGTCGCCGCGTTGGACAAGCGCCCAGAAGTTGTCGGGGTGATCTTCCAGGAAATCCGCCACCGCCTGCGGGTCGCGGCGCAGCGGCGAGTCCGGAGGCGGCTGCGTCCAGTCGACACCCGGGGCCAGCGCCTCCGCCCGCTCGCGGGCGAACTTGGCGAAGCCCTTGTCCAGCGTCGCCACCGGTGCCATCCGCCGTGCCAGCACCGCGTCGATCGCGCCGTTGGTCCGCAGGTCGCCGAGCACCTGCTGGAACTTCTTCTCTCCGTAAGTACGGATCAGGTAGTCGACCCACAACGAGGCCTCGAAGTAGGCGAAGCCGATCGACTCCGGGTCCGCGAAGTTCGTCAGCGCGGCGCTCAGGCCGGCCAGCGGGATCAAGCCGCCGTCTTCCAGGATCCGGGTGCGGAACTCCGGCGTCATCTGCCCCGCACACGACGGGTCGCGACGATTTTCCTCGTAGACCGAGATGCCCTCGGTCAGCCAGCGCGGGATCCGGCTGGCGGTCGCGCCGAGCGTGATGGTGTGGCAAAACTCGTGCCACAGCGTCGACTCCCAGTTGCTGCCCAGCGCCCCCGGGCTGCCCGGGCTGTTCATCGCGATGACATTGCCGAAGCAGGCACCGAGGATCCCCAGGCCACCCGGCATGCCCAGGGTCCGCACCGCGAAGTCCTGCTGGTCGGGGAAGAAATCCACCACCACCGGTTCGTCCGGGCGGTAGCCGTAGCGGCCGCCCAGCTCGCGCTCCGCTTCTTCCAGCAACTCCAGCACGCGCTTGCCGTAGACCGCCGCCTCGCCCGGCCGCATCCGCACCGCGAAGCTGCCGGAACCCAGGGTCACGAACTCCTCCAGCTCGTCGTGCAGCAGCATCAGGTTGTAGATTTCCACGTCGTAGGGATCGGCCTTGCGGACCTCCTCGATCAACGCCCAGCCCTCGTCGTTTTTCCCCAGCCGCAGCAGGTCCTGGCCCAGCGCCTTCTTGCTCGGCAGGTGGTCCGGATCGAACGCCAGCGCCTGCCGCAGGAAACCCGAGCCCTCGGCGAAACGCCGCATTTCGGAAAGCTTGAGGCCGATCCAGTAATCGACCTCGGGATTCTCCGCCCACGGTTCCAGGGCCTTGGCCCGCGCCGACTTGCCGCGCGCGTCCTGGTCGAGACGGAAGGCGATCGCCGCTTCCAGCGCCCAGGCCAGCGGCTCGCGCGGGTTGGTCTCGCGCACCGTCGCCAGCACCTCGCGCGCTTGCTCGTAGGCTTCGACGTCGATCGCGTGCCGCGCCCGCAGCAGCAAGGCCGGAAGATGCCGCGGGTTGGTTTCCAGCAGCTCGTCGATGAAGCGCTCCGACGCCTTGCGGTCCGACGGTGAATTCGCCTCGGCTTGCAGGTAGATCAGGTCGGGCAGCGGGCCGACCCGGGTGCGGGCCTCGTTCAGGACCCGCGTCGCCAAGCCGTAGTCGCCCTTGCGGATCGCCAGTTCGGCGGTCGCCACGGTGGCCTGCCACCCCTCCTTTTCCAGCCCGCGCGCCCGGTCGTAGAACTGCTTCAAGACCAGCTTCGGCTCCGCGCCGAGCAGCAAGGCCGCACGTCCCAACGCCACCAGCTCCACCGCGTTGAGGTTCGCCGGCTTGGCTTGCTTCGCCAAGCCGTCCAGCGCCTCCAGCAGGGCCGCCGATTTCTCGCCGCGACCGGTCCGGCGCAGCACCTCGATCGCCTGGAGCTGGATCGGGATGTAGCCGTCGAACTCGTCCGCCGCCTCCCCGGCATCCTCCGCCGCACGGTCATAGAAGCCCAGGGTCATCAGGGCATCCAAGCGGGCCGCGACGACCTGCGGGTCCGCGCGGCGGAAGCCGGACACCTCGTCGGCGTAGTCGATGGCGTCCTGGTAGTTGCCCTGCACCACCATCGCCCGCGCCCTCAGCCCGGACCGCGACCATCCCTCCTGGGCGCCCGCCGGCAGGACCCCGGCCAAAACGGCGGCGGCCAAGGCGATCCGGCACGAAAGTCGACGGGACATCCCAAGGAAAACACCATTCACCATACCAGTTGCGGACAAAATACCGGGCAACGTGACATGAAAGCCGGCGCAAGCCAGCGACAAGGCCGGCAAATCCCAACATTTACACCCGCCCGGCGACGTGGTGACATGTTAGCGGTGAAACCCGATCTTCCCGCCACCACCGGACCCCGCACCGGCGCGCTGCCATTGGCGGCCGGCGCGGTCATCCTCGCGGGCACGCTGTGGCTGGTGGCCGGGGATGGCGGAACCCCCTCCCGCGTCGTCGCCGGCACCGGGGTGCTGGCCGCGGCGGCCATCCTCGCAGGCCGCCAGGCGCGCCCGCTTTCCAATGACGGCAGCGCCGCCGGACGGCTGGCGGAGCTCAACCGCGAGCTCGAGGCCCAGCTCCACCAGACCACCGATGAGCATCGCGCCCTCGACCACTACTTCGAGATGCTGATGGCCAACGTTCCGGCCAACATCTACTTCAAAGACACCGACTCCCATTTCCTGCGGGTCAACCAGAGCATGGCGGCCTGGGTCGGCGTCGAACACCCGCGCGACCTTGTGGGCAAGTCGGACCACGACCTCTTCGGCAAGGAACACGCCGACGCCGCCCTCGCCGACGAGATGAAGATCGTGGAAACCGGCCAATCGATCAAAGGCCTGGTGGAGCGCGAGAACTTCCCCGACGGCAAGATCGGCTGGGTGCTGACCAACAAAATGCCGTTCCGCGACCGCGAGGGGCGGATCATCGGCACCTTCGGCATGTCCAGCGACGTCAGCGAGCTGGTCGATGCCAAACACGACCTCGAGCGCGAGCGCAACATGCTGCGGTCGCTGATCGACGCCTTCCCCGACAAGATCTTCGCCCGCGACCTCGAGCGCCATTACCTGATCGTCAACAAGTCGATGGCCGAGTGGGTCGGTGCCAAGTCGAAGGAGGAAATGATCGGCAAGACCCCCGGCGATTATTTCCCCGACCTCGTCGTGAGGGCAGGCAAGGCGGAAGACACGAGGATGATCGAAACCGGCGAACCGGTGCTGCACCGCGAGTGGGACCTCGAGCTGAAACCCGGCGACCTGCGCCATTTCATCACCACCAAGGTCCCGCTGCGCGACGCGGGCGGCAAGATGTGGGGGATCGTCGGCATGGACCGCGACGTCACCGACCAGCGCCGGGCGCAGGAGAAGGCGGTGCAGGCGGAACGGCGGATGCAGGAGATGATCGACAACAGCCCCGCGGTCATCGCGATGAAGGATCTGCAGGGGCGTTTCCTGATGGTGAACCGGGGTTTCGAGGACCTGTTCGGGCTCGACCGCAAGGACATCCTCGGCTTCACCGACCACGAGATCATCGCCGACAAGGCGGCCGCCAAGAAGTTCCGCGAGCACGACATGATGGTCGCCGAGCGCGGCCAGTCGCTGCAGATGGACGAGGAGCTCTTCGTCGACAACGTCCCCCACACCTACATGTCGGTGAAATTCCCGCTGCGCGACCTGGACGGCGAGATCAAGGCGGTCGGAACCATCGCCACCGACATCACCGACCGCAAGGCCGCCGAGCGGGCGATCCACCGCATGAACGAGGACCTGATGAAGGCCAACGAGGACCTCAAGCGGGCCCAGGAGCAACTGATCCAGGCGGAGAAGATGGAATCGGTCGGCCGCCTCGCCGCCGGGGTCGCCCACGAGGTCAAGAACCCGCTGGCGATGATCGGCATGGGCATCGAGCTGCTCGCCCGCCGCGTGCCGGCCGATGACACCCAGGCCCAGGACACGGTGGAGCGGATGAAGCGCGGCATCGATCGCGCCAAGAAGATCGTCAAGGGCCTCGTCGACTACTCGTCGGCCCGCCAGCTGTCGATGGAGCCGCGCGACCTGGCGGAAGTCATCGGGGACGCGATCACGCTGGTCGAGTACCCGCTGAAGGAGGCCCGGGTGAAATTGATCACCGACCTGCCCGACGACCTGCCCGCGGTCAACGTCGACGCAACGAAGCTCGAGCAGGTGCTGGTCAACCTGATGATCAATGCGATGCACGCCATGCCGGACGGCGGCACGCTGACCGTGCGCGCCTTCGGCAGCACGCTGAGCGGGATCCGCCGCGACGAGGGTGTCCGCACCGCCGGCCACCTGCGGGAAGGCGACCGGGTGGTGCGGATCGAGGTCGATGACACCGGCAGCGGCATCGACGAGGCCCACATGTCGAAGCTCTTCGATCCCTTCTTCACCACCAAGGCCACCGGCACCGGCACCGGCCTCGGGCTCGCCGTCTGCCGCAAGATCGTCGAGCTCCACAACGGCATGCTCGAACTCGAGAACCGCCCCGAAGGCGGCGTCCGCGCGGCGATCACCCTGAAGGCCTGATGCGGACCAGGGCGACCCGGCGTTCCCTGCCAAGCCGTGTCAGCACATTTCCATTCCTTGATGTGGACCGCCAATCCGGTTAGGTTTCAGGATCATGGAAACCACCCGCATTCTGATCATCGACGACGAGCCGGACTTCACCGCCCTGCTCAAGGCCAACCTCGAGGAAGTGGGCAATTTCGAGGTGAGGGAAATCAACGACTCGTCGCAGGCGCTCAACGCCGCCCTCGAGTTTCATCCGGAACTTTGCATCATCGACGTCGTCATGCCCGGCATGGATGGCGGCGACGTGGTCGCCCAGTTCCGCGCCGAGCCGGCCCTGAAGGACACCGCGATCCTGATGCTCACCGCCCTGGTCGAGGAGAATCCCGACACCTCCGACGGCGAAACCCAGACCGGCGGTCTGCCCTTCGTCAGCAAGACCTCGGAGTTCGGCACCATCCTCAGTTGCATCGAGAAGCACCTCGAGGAACATCGGGCCGCCACCGACAAGGAGGAGCCGGCCCGCCCGGTCGAAACCTGGGACCTCGGCTGATGCTCCCCGCGACCCGCTGAGCGTGCCGGCCTCCTCGATCACCCATACGCCCCGCTTCAGGCTCCTCCCTTTTGAGCGGATCGGCCGCCTCAACTGATCAACAACAGGCGCGGCGGCAAGCCGGGCAGGTTGTCGGGCGCGCGGTGCACGCACGGCGGCACCGGACAGCCGGGATAGGCCACGGCGATCCGCCACAAATTCCCCAGCCCCAGACCGATCGGCTTGGCCTGCGGCGCCGCGGCGTAGTGGAGGTCGTAGCAAAGCTCGGCGAGGTACTCCGCGAAGCCCTCGTCATCGTCGCCATCGTATTCCTCCAGCAGGGCCGCCCGGGTGGCGGGGATGTCGATGTGACGGCGTGCCTCCTCGTTGCGAAGGATCTCACTGGCCGGTCCGTGGTAGGTGCAGAGATAGGTGTCCGCTTCCACGGTCGCACGGTCGGCATGGAATGAATAAACGTCCGTCCGCACCACACCCGGCTCGTCGTCGCGGAGATAGTTGCGGATGCAATTGAGCTCCGGCATCAGCCCGCAATGCTCCAGCATCTTCATGTCCTTGAGCATGATGCCAACCGCCGCCTTGCCCGCGGCACCCACCGGCAGGGCCCGCAGCGTCGACTCGTCGAGGGAGGTGATGCCTTCCCCCGCGGCCAGCGCTTCCACCACCTCGCCGAAATCGCCGGCGAGGGGGCGCTCCCAACACAAGGCATTGACCCCGTCCGCAAAGGGGGTGTTGACGAGTTCATCGAAGCTTCCCACCCGCCGGATGCGGGGGTAGTCGGCGGGCAAGCAAAGGCGCGTCATCGGCAAGGCCGCACGAGTAGCCGGCCCCGGCCCCGGCGGCGAGAGCGAATCGGACGGACTCCCGCCCGCCCGCGGACCGGTGAGAATCTCATCGTGGTCACGCGACCCATCCTGCTAGAAGGCACGGCGATGACCCCTGAAGTCGAACGGTTCCTGGAATCGGCCACCCGGCCGCTGGAAGCGCATCCCGCGCTGCGCGACGAGGCGAAGGGGGAGCTGATGGCCCGCGTCAGCCACGGCGCCGTCCCGCTGGAAATGCTGGACCTGTCCGATCCGCTGGCTCGCCTCGAAGCCGCCGGGGCGCGCAGGCGGTGGATCCGCCGGACGGCCTTGCTGGCATCCTTCGCGGCGACCGCCGTGGCGCTGGTGGCGGGCGTCGCGCTGCAGGCCCGCGATGTCTACGTCGCCGGCCAGGCGAACCGGACGTCGAACATGATCCGCTACGGCGGGTACCCCGGCTACAGCCACGGCCGGCCCTTGGATCCTCTCCTGGAATCTCGCCTCCGGCAGCTGGCTCCCGGATTGCCACTGGCGCTCCGGGGAGAAGACGAACCCGCCACCTGGTTGGAGCGGCACCCGGACGACGTGGAGATGCTGCAGGAGCACGTGAGCCGGCAGCTCTTGTCGTCCTCCAACTCGTATCGCAACACCAAGCCGGATCCCCTTGCTCCGGCGGATCAGGCCGCCATCTCGCGGTTGGATGCGGACAATTCCGTCTGGCCCCTGATCGAAATGATCCCGCACCTCGCCCAGGCCACCGGATCCAGCTCCACCCGATTCTACGGGACCACTCCTTCGAGCAAGATCACGGACCCTGACGAGCTGAAAAAGGCCACGGAGCTCTTCTCCAAGGCCGCGGCATGCAGTCGCTATTGTGATCACTCACTTGCCCTGAAACGGCGGATCGTCGCGGCATTTCCCCGAAGCAACACCATCGCCGACGACCTTCTGGTCTCGGGCATGGCCCGACAGGTCTCACCGGTGTTCATGGAGTATTCCAATGATCTCGGCCACCTGATCTACCATGAGAGCCTCCGGCTGACCGATGATCACGACAAGGAAGGACTGATCCGGCTCAAATCCGACTGGGAACAGCTGGCGCGCCTGATCATCGCGGCAGGTGCCCGCGGCGAGGCGGATCTCCTCGACATGATCCAACATCTCGGATCGTGCGCCAATCATCTTGCCGACGCCTTCAGCCGCCTGGGCATGCCCGGGGAAAAGGCCGAAATGGAGACATGGATCACGAGACTCAACGCCACGCGTCCTCCGGGAAACGGGCTCTCCGAGGCGGAGATCGCCGTGGCCGGAGGAGCCCGGCTCGACCGACATCGCGGCGAATTGGCCGGCGTTTCCATGGCCGAGATCATCCCGTCGCTGAAAACCGAGCACGCTTGGTTCGACCATGTCCTTGCCCTGATCCCCGCCTTCATCGCGCTGGTCGCCGCAACCTTGGTTGGATTCGAAGCCTGCCGCCGGTCGAGGATCGTGAAAGGCATGGCCCGCGGCCTGATGCCGCTGTTCCGGTGGTCCGACCACCTGTGGCTCGGCGCGCTTGGCATCGTCCTGCCCTGGCTCTGGTGGTTCGCGGTCACCCGGCTCAGCCCGCTCGGCCTGAGGGACCTGAATTTCGACGACGAATGGACGGCAATCCCGATGATGATCCAGCCCGCCGCCGGATTCCTCCTCGGCCTCACCCTGCTGCTGCAAACCGCGCGCTGGCGCTGGGCTCGGCGCGGTGGTTTCCTCGGGCTGAACCCGCCGCTGGCCTGGTTCGGCTGGCTGGCCGCGGGCCTGGCCGGTGCCGCGCTGCCCGCCGCCGGCACGATCCGCTACCACGGGCTCAACGACGAGCAAAGCGCCTACTTCATGATCGGGGTGAGCGGCATGGCGGGCTGCACCTTGCTGTGGCTGCTGTGGGGAGTGGTGATGAACCTGTTCACGCCCCGGGCCAGCGCCCTGAGGCCGAATCTGGCCATGCGGTCCGCCCTGCCATGGACCCTGGTCGGCCTGCTGACCCTGCTCGCCAGCGCCGGCATCTCCAAGGCGGTCGAGCGGTATTGGTTCGCCCACGACCCTCTCCTGCCGACCTGGACCAGCACGACCCACCAGAACGCCCTCGAGGAAAGGGCGGTGAAGACCCTTGTGTCGGAAATGAAAGGTTTATGATTGGGTCGCCCCCGCCGATGATTCCATCCCCACGCCAAGCCGCCCCATGATGGTTCCCGAATTCTGGGCCGAAGGCCGGGCCCGGCACCGAACTTCCGAGCGGCAGGTTACCGTGAAACGCTTCGGCTGGTCGGACGCGAGCCAGGACGAAGCCCAGGCCATGGCCGAAGAGCGCGCGAACGAAGCGCTGCAGCGCATCCTGGCGGGAGAACCGCTGCCGAAGAACGAACCCAAGATGCCCTACAACGGTGCCGACGGCGTGCCGATCCGGGAAGAAATCCTGGCGCGGCACGGCGACACCATCATCACCCGCAACAGCTACGGGGCTCGCTGCCTGAACACGCCAGATGTGCTGTTCGTGGATGTGGATCTCGCGACCGGCATGTCGATTCGCTATCACCTGTTCAGCTGGTCCCTGATGATCCTGCTCGGCATTGCCTTCGGATGGTTCCACGGTTCGATCACCCGAGGTTTGCAAGCGTTTGGAATCGCATGGATCGCCCGGGCACTCCTCGGGGAGCCCATGGCAAAGCTCCACGCCAGACTCACGGGGAGCCCCCGCGCGCGGATCATGAGGCGAATTGCCGCGTTTTCCGACGGCCATCCGGATTGGCATCTGCATATCTACGAAACCCCCGCCGGTTACCGGATTCTGGCCCTGCATGACGTCTTCGATCCCACGGATGACCGGGTCGCCGACTGCTTCAAAGCCCTCGGAGCGGACCCGACCTATGCCCGGATGTGCCGGAACCAGCGCTGCTTCCGCGCCCGGGTCAGCCCCAAACCCTGGCGGGTCGGATTCGCCCGTCATCTGCGTCCGCGTCCGGGTGTCTGGCCGATCGATCCGGCACGCATCCCCGATCGCGAGGAATGGGTCGCGGAGTACGAAAGGCGCTCGGTGGGCCATGCGGCCTGCCGCTTCATCTCACGGGTTGGGAGTGAGCGTTGCCATCCCGCGGCCGAAGCAGTGCGGACTCTTCACGACGATCTGTCCGGGGCAAACAGCGGCCTCCCGATCGCGTGATCCCATTGCCGCGATCTTCGCCTCATCCGTTCGTGACAGCGGCAGGCATTCGGTGATCCTGCGGGGGTGAAGTTTTTGACCATTTCCGACCTCAAGGAACAGGCTGGCGAGCAGGCGGTCGCGGTGTCGGTCGACTGCGAACTGCAGTCGCGCAGCCAGCGCCAGACCAAGGGCGGCAAACCCTACCTGGTGCTGACCTTCGCGGACGCGACCGGCAGCTTCAACCTGAACGCCTGGTCGGATGCACCGATGTTCGAAGCCGCGTCGGGCATGACCGACGGCACCGTCCTGAGGCTGCACGCCGAGTGGACCCAGAACCAGTATGGCCTCAATGCCGGCAACATCGCCTGGGAGCAGCTGGACGGCGACGCTCTGGAAGATTTTTACGCCGGCGACGCCAAGACCGCCGAGAAACAACGCCGGGACTGGGAGGCCATCCGGACCTTCTGCACCTCATTGAAGGACCCGCGCCTGCACGCGCTGGCGGACCACTTCATCCAGGACCTCGGCGCCAAGTTCCGGCGCGCCGCAGCGGCACGGAAGAACCACCACGCGCGCCGCGGCGGGCTGGTCGAACACGTCGCCCAGATGATGCGGACCGCGGACGTCGTTTGCTCCGCCTATCCCCAGTTGAACCGCGATCTGCTGATCACCGGCGTGCTGTTCCACGACTGCGGCAAGCTTTGGGAAAACCAGTACGCGGAGAAAGGATTCGCGCAGGGCTTCTCGGTCCACGGCGAAATGTTGGGCCACATCCCGCTGGGGATCGAGCTGGTGAACAAGCTGTGGCGCGACGTCGCCGAGGGCCCGGCGGCGAAGGGCTGGCTCACCTTGGAACCGGCCAGCGAAACCGTGCGGCTGCACCTGCTGCACCTGGTTGCCAGCCACCACGGCGAGTATCAATTCGGCTCGCCGACCCTGCCGCGGACGCCGGAAGCCATCGCGCTGCACCACATCGACAACCTCGACGCGAAACTCGAGATGATGAAGGACGCCTACGCCCAAGCCAACCAGCTCGCCGACGGCATCTACGAGAAGCAGTTCCCCCTGCCCGCCAACCTGGTCGAACCGCTGCCGGCGTTCGATGCACCCCCGGCGATCGCAAAATCCTCGGGCACGGGAGAGCTATTCTAACAGAAACCGGCATATCTTTCCCCCGCGGCGAGCCCACGTTCGCACCTCACCATGGACCACGGCCACGGCACTCTGATCCGGCTGACCAAGCTGACCGACACCAGCTGGATCGTCCACTGGTTCACGGCTGCGCACGGGCTGATCAAGACGGTGGCGAAAGGGGCGCGGAACCCGAAGAGCCCGTTCGCCGGCAAGCTGGACCTGTTTTTCGATGCCGAGATCACCTTCGCGCGGTCCCGTAGCGGCGAATTGCACGGCCTGCGCGAGGTCTCGGTCACCAGCACCCGCGAGTCGATCCGATGTGATTACAATGCAATCCTTTTGTCCGGATACTGGTGTCGCCTGCTGGAACTGGCGGTCGAGCTCGACCATCCCGAACCGGAGTTGTGCGATTTGCTGCAACGGGGCCTCGATCACGTCGCCGCCGAGGGCGCTTCGGTCCGCGCCTTGCAATTCTTTGAACAAGAGTTAGCTAGAAATCTTGGCATTGCCCGCGAACGGCGTCACGCGGCGCCCGCGCTGCGGGAAGTGCTCGGCGGATTGCCGCCGCAACGCGCCCAACTGCTGGAAAGGCTGTCGTCTCCGAGGATTTTCCCGATTGCAGAATCTGAAAGCGGTGATTTAAAGTAAATACAAGCCATGGACTCTCCAACCACCACCTTGATCCACATCCTTCGCAATCGCGTCAACGAGCTCGTCGCCAATGGTGATCTCGACGAGGCGGTGCACGCCGCCACGGCTGCCGTTCTCAAGGCGCAGCAGACGTTGACCAGCGACCTCGACAGCATCGACGAGTTCGCCAGCTCGCTCGAGGTGCGCGGCGACGTCTATCGCCAGCTCGGCCGCCTCGAGGAAGCCCGCGACGACTACAAGCAGGCGATCGACCAGCTTGATTCCCGCCCCGACCGCTGCCTTCAGCTCGGCCGCCTGCACGCCGGCTACGGGTCCGTGCACGACCAGCTCGGCAATTCGGAGCGCGCCGCCGAACTGTGGGACCAGGCGATCCACTATTTCGAAACCGCCGAGCCGCCGGCCCGCCTCGACATTGCCGCCATGTCCAACAACCTGGCCTACCTGAAGAAGGCCGCGGGCGACGTCGAGGGTGCCGAAGCCCAGTTCCTCAAGGCACTCGAGATCCTCCATCAGGAGCTCGGCCAGGACCACGAGGAAACCGCAGCGGTCTCCAACAACATCGGCGCGCTCTATCAGTCCGCCGGCTTCTACGAGCAGGCCCGCGAGATGCACATGCTCGCGCTGGACGCCCGCCGCAAGCTCTTCGGCGACACGCATCCGGACTCCGCGCAGTCGCACAACAACCTCGCCCTGGCGATGCTCGCCACGGGCGACAAGGCGTGGGCCCGCCGCCACTTCGAGAAGGCGCTGGTCAGCTTCGAATCGCTTGGCATCGAATACGCCGAGGACATCGAGGCCGTGGCCGACAACTACATCGCCTTCCTCCGCGAGGAAGGGGACGACGCCCGCGCCGACGAAATCGAAGCCCGCGTCCGCGGGGCAGCCCCGGCGGTCTGATCACGACCCGCCGGTCGCAACAGCAGCCCGAGCTGGCATCTTGACCGGGAATTTTTCCCCGGCCAACCAGCGTTCCAGCACCCGCTTGTCGGCCGTCAGTAGTCCTTGCACCCGGTAGTTCGACCGGCGCAGCACCTCGGCTCCCGCGCGGTCTTCATCGACCACGCACCATGGCCGGGAGCCCGAGGAATGGACGAAGCGGAATCCATCCGGTCGCGTCACCAGGAAGGCAACATGGCTGTCCAGGCCGATGATGCGGATGCCCGGTTCGGAACTTTCGATCTCCGCGGCGAAGGTGTCGTAAGGGACGCCGACTCGCAGCACGAGTGACTCCCGCGGCAAAAAGGTCCGCAGGATGTTTTGCGACGGCTGCTGGGCCAGCTTGTAGCGATTCACCTCGAAGCCCGCGTCGCGCAGCACGGTGGCGACGAAGTAGCCGCAGGCGATCTTGCCTCCGCCCGGCCCCTCCGCGGTGCCGTTGAAATCCCAGGGCGTGCCCAGCCAGCAGCGCATCATTTCCGGCATCACCGCTTCCAGGAAGTTGCGCGCTTCGGCCAGCACCCGGTCCTTTTCCGCGGAAGTTCGCGCCGCCGCGTGTTTCGCCGATAGTTCCTTGCGCCAGCGCTGCACTTCCGATTTCAACTTCGCGTAACGCTCAGGATCGGGCGCGGGCGACGACGCCTTGCCCGTCCAAAGCGGCCGCGAGAGCATCCGCCACCGCGCCGCCAAGGGGCCGCGGAAACACCAACCGGTCGCGGCCGCCACGGCCAGAAGGAGGAATGCGGGAAGAAGGAGTCGTTTCACGTGGCGTTCCGCAGTGAACCATCCGCGGGCGCGCCCACGAAGGGCAAATTCCCGCCCAACATCGGGATTGCCTCGCGGGAAGAAAATACCACGCTCCCGTGCGTGGGCGAAAAGCTTCCAGGGGATCAAGCGCGGGCGATGAACTTGTCGCTGGTGGTCGCCGTGGTGCTGCTGATCGTCAAGGTGGTCGCCGCGGCGCTGACCGGCTCGTCGGCGATCTATTCCGATGCCGCGGAATCGGTGACCCACGTCGTCGCCGTGGCCTTCGCCGCCTGGGCCTTGCGGCTTTCCCACAAGCCCTCGGACGACACCCACCACTTCGGCCATGACAAGGTGGCGTTCATTTCGTCCGGCTTCGAAGGAGCGATGATCAGCGCCGCCGCCCTGCTGATCGTCTACCAGGCCGTCCAACAGGTCCTCACCGGCGTCACCATCGCCAGCATGGGGCTGGGCATGATCCTCACCGCCGCGGCCGGGGCCGTGAACCTCGCTCTCGGCCTCACCTTGCTGCAGGTCGGCAAGAAACGCCGCAACCCGATCCTCCGCGCCAACGGCGAGCACGTGCTGGCGGACGTCTGGACCAGCGGTGGCGTGCTGGCCGCACTGGCGCTGGTCCATTTCACCGGTTGGAAGTGGTGGGACCCGATCTTCGCCGTGCTGGCCGGGGCCAAGCTGCTGTGGACCGGCGCGCGGCTGATGCGCGAGAGCTTCGGCGGCCTGATGGACGAGGCCGACCTGACCGTCGAACAGGAACTTCGCGACTGCCTCGACGAGGAATGCGCGCCGCGCGGCCTGACTTACCACAACCTGCGCCACCGGCACTCCGGGCGCTTCCACTGGGTGGAGTTCCACCTGGTCTTCCCCGACGCCTGCGGGCTGAGTGAGGCGCACGAAACCGCGACCCGGCTCGAAGGCAAGGTGGCCGCCCTGTTAGGTCCGGATGCACGGGTGATCTCCCACCTCGAACCGCGTTCGGCGGAGCACCTCGAGGAGCGCTGGGAGGTGAAGTGATCAGGCCGCGGGCGTGAAGCCCATGACGATGTCGAAACGGGCGGCCAGTTCGCCGGTCTTGACCCCGGGCAGCGGCGCGAAGTCCACGATCACCGAGGCGCGCTGTCTCTCGTCGCGGATGCCGCGGATCACGCCATCGCTTTCGTTCTGCTTCTCGCCCTTGATGTAGCACTGGGTCGTCCACTTCTCGCGACCCTTCATCTTCACCGCGAAGTGGATGTGCGGCGTGCGCCCGGGATAGGCGACCGGTTTGATCGTGCGGAAGTAGTACTCGCCGGTCGAGCCGGTCATGAAGCGGCCGAAGCCTTGGAAGTTGGCGTCGCGCTTCGCGGCACCGTTGCTTCCCTTGTGGAGATAGACGCCGTGGTGGTCGACCTGCCAGATCTCGACCAGGGCGTTGCGGATCGGCTCTCCCTTGATGTCGGTGACCCGGCCGCTGAGATGAGTGACCTCACCGAGCGCCGGGGTCAGGCCGTCGTTGAGGATGAGCAGGTCGTTGTCGGTGTCGAGCGGCAGGTCGACGGGATAAAACGGCCCTTCCGTCTGCTTCGGGGTCAGCGTCAACGCTTCGGCAAAGGCCCCCGGCACCCACAGCCCGGCGGCGCCAAGGGCGAAGTTCCGGACAAATCGGCGGCGGGACGAAGGCGGGAGATTCATGGGATCAAGCTGCCTCCGTGAAACCGCGGCGGCGAGCAAAAGTCTCGTTGCCCGGCGGCCGATCGGCGACGCTATTGCCCGCATGGCCGACATCTGGACCCCGCAGAAGCGCTCCGAGGTGATGTCGCGGATCCGCGGCGGCGACACCAAGCCGGAGTTGCTCGTGCGGTCGATGCTGCACCGTCTCGGCTACCGCTTCACCGTCCACGGGCCGCGCAACAAGTCGTTGCCCGGACGCCCCGACCTGGTGCTGCCCCGCTACCAGGTGGTGATCTTCGTCCACGGTTGCTTCTGGCACGGCCATGACAACTGCCCGGACTTCAAGATGCCAAACTCCCGGCGGGACTGGTGGGAGGCCAAGATCGAGGGCAACCGCCGGCGCGACGCCCGGGTGGAGAAGGAACTCTGCGAGCTCGGTTGGCACGTCGTCACGCTGTGGGCCTGCGCGGTGAAGAATCGCTCTGCCCGCGAATGGCTGGAGTCCCGGCTCCCGGCCTTGATCGGCGGAACGCCCGGCCACCTCTCGTCGAAGGTGGCGGAACCCTGACCTCCATCCTGGTCCCGGTCATCACCAGTACCGGCGCGACGCCGGGTCATGCTGGTACTGGCGTCGGAACACGCTGTCGGGTTCCGACTTCATCCTGGCCCGGGCCACCAGACCCATCGCCACGCCGGCGACGAACCCGCCGATGTGCGCCGCATAGGCAACCCCGCCGCCCCCGGTTTCATCGGTCACGGCGATCGAGCCGGCTCCATTGATGAACTGCATCAGGGCCCACATCCCGATCACGAACACCGCGGGCAAGGAGACGATGCGGAAGAAGAACACCGCGTTCACCCGGTTGCGCGGGAACAACACCAGATAGGCTCCGAGCACCCCGGAGATCGCCCCCGACGCGCCGAGATTCGGGATCACCGAGCCCGGATCGGTGGCGATCTGCGCGAAGGTCGCGACGATGCCGCTGACCAGATAGAAGACGAGGAACTTCAGGCCGCCGAAGCGGTGCTCCACGTTGTCGCCGAAGATCCACAGGTAGAGCATGTTGCCGCCGAGGTGGGCCCAGCCGCCGTGCATGAACATCGCGGAGAACACCGTCAGGAAGATCGGCGACGGTCCCGGCGTCTGCGGGATTCCTCGTACTTCCCCGACCAGATCCCGGCCGCTGGTGATTTCCGCCGGAATGACGCTCCAGCCGTAGGTGAAGGCCGGATCCATCAACTGCCACAGGAACAAGGCCACGTTCGCGGCCAGCAAGCTGATGCTCACCCACGCCGGATGCAAGAGGTGGCGGTCGTCGTCGCTGATCGGGAAAATCATGATGTCGGTGTCCCCTCCGGACTCATGGCGTGCCTCTCGTGGTTACGGTGGAGGATTCCCGACGTGCACCCGGAAGAAGCGTGCGTCTGCGAAACTGTCGAATGAGACATCCAAACGCTTGGTCGGCGAATCGGCAACAAATCCTGAATCCGGCACCGTGATCCATGCATCCATGTCCGCGGAAACCGCGACGTGGTAGCGGCCTCCCACGCTCAAGCTTGATAGACACAGGGCCAGCTTCCCGGCACCGACATCGACATCTGCGACGGTGACTTCCGGGATTTCGGGAAGGAGCACCGCAAACGAAAAATCATTGGCATACAACGCAATCGCTGCGTCCGCTTCTTCCGGGACGGTGGGCTCCTCGAGCTGACCCCAGGTGACAACTTTGCCGTGATCGTCCAGAGCACCGAATCCAAAGAGGGTCGCAGCGACCGAAACGATGCCTGAAGCCAAATCCGAGGACACCTCTGACGAATCGCCACCATCGAAGGCTCTCCCCCAGGTCGCAACGGATCCATCGCCTTTCAATGCGGCAAGGGAATAGAGATTACTCACCAGTTCACTGACGCCCGACTCCAAAACACCATTTGGAAAATCTGTCGGAACCGTCGTCAAAACACTGCCACCTGAGGTAAGAACGGACACCAGGAACGACGAATCGAACCTGACAGTCATCGCCTTTTGCACCTCTCCAGTCACCGTCTCGGCAGGAAAAACCGGATCAGTGTAACTACTCACGGGCAGGCGATAGAGCCCGTCCGACTTCATACAAAGTCCAGACCCGGCCGCAGGAAAAAACCGGGAGGCTCCTGAAGCAACATATTGGGTTTGGGAAGAGGCCCAGCGGATGACGGAACCGTCAGTTTTCAGCGCGACAAAGCCGCCGCCGTCGGCATGAACCGACACCACTCCGGATGACAAGTAGCCTGTTGGATCATCCGGATTCCCGCCATAAGCCGCGCTCCCCCAGCAGACCACCGAGCCGTCGAATTTCAATGCAGCAAAGGCCCCGCCGTATCCCACCCGCGCATAGTTGATCACGTGGCGGTCGCTCCGCGTCGCGACCACATCGACCACGCCCGAAGTCAGCTTCGCGGCGACGGCGGACATGTCCCCGCCCGATTCCGGGTGCCCCCAGGCCACGACTGATGTGTCATCCTTGATCGCCGCGAACGCGGCGTAGCCGGCAACAACGCAATCCACACCTTCTTCCAGCTCCGCCGACACCGCCGACCCATCGCCACCCCAGCCAGGCCGCCCCCAGGTCACCACCGATCCATCCTCCTTCAGGGCGGCCATGGCGCCCCGATTGATGATCACATCGACTACCCCGGCGGAGAGCAGCGGCCGGACGGAGGTCGAATCGGACGTCGAGGCCAATCCCCAGGACACCGCGGAACCGTTATCCCGAATGGCGGCGAACCCGTTGTAGCCCGGGATGATCCGCGCGAAGCCGGAGTTGGCACCGTCAAGGATAGCATCTCTGCGACCGTACGTGACGACCGGACCATCAACCGTTGTCGCGAAGAACGTACCGCCCGCCGCCAGGACCGAGGTCGCCCGAATGTCAGAGAAAACCGATGCCTGGTCCTCCGTCGCCGGCCATCCCCAAACCACCAGACTTCCGTCACTCTTGCGGGCAGTGAAAGAAGTCGTGGACGCTGTGATCGACTCGACCCCGGAGTCCAGCGACGGATTCGATGAGGTGTCACCCCCGTATTCCGGGTCGCCCCATGCCACAACCGATCCGTCCTGTTTCAGCGCAGCGAACGCCCTGCCAGTTGATTTTACATCAACCACACCGCCTGACACTCCCCCGGCAACCCCGCTTGAATCCCCGCCGTTCGAAATCAAGCCCCAGCTGATCACCGAGCCGTCTTCCAGCAGCAAGGCATTCGCATTTTCGCTGGCGACAACCTTCACCACGTCGTGAACAGGGCCCGACGGAGCCGCGATTTCCGGGTATCCGAGGAAACGGACGCCGTTGGAGGCGACGACGGAACCGTCCAGCTTCCAGACCACCAACCCGAGCCCGGACAGGGAAAGATCGGCGACACCGATCAGACAACTAACGGGGAAGTCCGAGTTTTTCTCGTAGCCCCAAACGACCACCGAGCCATCGTTCTTCAATGCCGCGAAGCTGCTCCCGTCCGTTTCGATCTTTGCCACTTCCGATGAAAGCTGAGCGGCAACAAGCGCCGGGGGCATGACTTGAGAACCGCCCCACATGGAGACGGAACCGTCGGTTTTCAAGGCCACAAAGCCGCTGGTGCCGGCGCGGATGCTTGTGACTCCTCCAGCCAACGAGGAAGCCACCGCGCTCGAATCGCCTCCAGAATTCGCGTTTCCCCAGGTGACCACGGAGCCGTCCGCCTTCAGGGCCGCAAAGGCGGAGAAAGTCGCCGAAATCTCGACGACACCGCCTTCCAGCTGCGCGGCGACCGCCGATGAATCACCTCCGCCCTCGAAGGTCCCCCAGGTTACAACAGAGCCGTCCGCCTTCAAGGCCGCGAACGAATACGAGTTCGCGCTGATCGACACTACCCCCGACGCCAAATCTCCAATCTTGTCCTCGTAGGGAACTTCCAACCTCCCTCCCCACCCCGTCACCGATCCATCGCTTTTCAGCGCGGCGTATCCTCCCATGGAGGCCATAACCACCTGCTGGACACCTTCGAGATCCGGGGTGTGGTCAAATAGTTCACCTCCTTGCGTTTCAGAGCCCCAGCTGGCGATCCGCGCGGCGTTGCCGATGGAAATCATCGCGATCCACGCCATTGACAGCCACCATGTACCCCCTTTGGCAGGAAGTCCGCGACTGCAAACGAAATGGGCCACGGTAGCTTTTTGACGCGGAAACATTGATAGGGGGGATGGGTCAAGACATCCTCAACTTGGGCAGCCATTCGACCTGCCACAAGGCATTTTCATTTACCACACAAGACAGATAACATTTCTGCGTGGTCGAAATCCGCATCAACCCACCACTACAGGAACAAGGCCACGTTCGCGGCCAGCAAGCCGATGCTCACCCACGCCGGATGCAAGAGGCGGCGGTCGTCGTCGCTGATCGGGAAAAACACGTTGGCACTCTCCTCTTTCAGCCGCTCACACGTCGATGGATTTCCGATGCGGCGGCCCTCGGCCTACGAACAGCCGATTTCCCAATGGGGACTTGCCGCGGCCAAGCACCGACTCCCACCCGAAGTTCATCGCCGAAAACATCGCGGGATCCGGGAACCACAAATCTCTCGATTCCGATATCTGTGATGCCAGAATCGCGCTTGATCCATGAAAACGACAACCCTCGCCACCCTTCTTCTGCTGAGTCCCCTGCGCGGAGACGAAGAACCTTTCACTTCGCTGGCCGAAGATTATGCGGCCAAAGCGCGGACCGTGGAGCAAATGGACCGGATCGTCCTGAAGGACGTGAGGATTCAAAACCAACCGCTCCCGGATGCCGTTGCCCATCTGCGGGCAAAAGGGCCGGATGGTGAAGTGAACCTGGTGGATTTCGAAATTGTGCCCCGCTTCAGCAGCGACGACCCGTTTCGGCCGGGTGATTGGGAGGAGCCCAGTGTGACTTTTGAATCTGCTTCCATTTCCTTCGCGCGAGCCATCGATCAAATGTGCAATACCTCGAAGCTTCGATGGCAGATCAAGATCGACGGAAAAGCGAAACCGCTACTCCGAATCGAGCCGGAGGAAATGGCCATGCTGGATGACGAGGCTGATCTTCCCGTTGCCGAGCCTCCGCTCGACCTGAAGAAACCCGGGCAAAGAGACCTGCTGATTTCCTACTGGTATCTCAACATGCGAAGAGTGGTGGATAGCTTGGAAAGTCACACGGGACACCGATTCAAGCCGGTCGCAAAGTTGGATGCAGGCCCGGTCGAGATTCTCGAAGAGCAAGCCGCCTTCTTGAAGGCGTTCCTCGAGGAAACGGAACGAATTGCGAACGACGGCAGACCGGCGGACGACGGCACCGACCGCTAGGCCACACGACCCGGCGATCAGCACAGCCGCACCATGTCCTTGATGAATTGCCCCCAGAGGAACAGTAGCCCGCGGAACGAATATTCGAAAAAGCCGTCCCCGGTTTCGCGGATGATTCCCGCTTCGAGGTTGTGGCGGATCTGGGTCTTCATCTCGGCCTCGATCGAGTCCTCGATCAGCTCGGGGTCCGGAACGCGCAGGGCATCCGCACGGACGCCCGCCTTGCGCAGGAATTCATGGTGGTCGCGGAGGATCTGGTGAAAGCAGTTGCGCTCGCAGGGGACGTGGTTCCAGCGCATCTGCGGCGGACACTTCAAGGTCGCGGAAAACGGGAAGTTGGTGGTCCGCCACAACCTGCCGGCATCGTCGCGCGAGGTCACCGAGATGAAGGCGAAGGCGACGTCGCCCTGCTCGCAGAGGCAAACCGCGCTCACCGCCCGCTCCTCGGGATGCCAGAAGAGGCGGAAGAACTGCTTCATGCCGCCCCATTCCCAGCCGCAGTCGTCGACATGCTCGAACCCGGCCTCCTCCATCGCCCCGGTCGCCTCGACCGCGTTGGGAAAGAACGCCGGGTCGGGCACCTCGCCGCTGCGCAGGCGGTTCTCCATCGGCAGGCGCATCCGGCGGATCCGGGTCAGCAGCTCGATCCACGGCAGGAAGAACCACAGCGCCACCCCGATCAAGCCGCCCCAGTGGCTTCCCGTGAGGTAGTAGAAGGCCAGGAAGCTCGCGACGAGGAACATCAGCGCCCCGAGTTTCCGCCATACGGCCCTGCGTGCCGATCGCAGGCCGATCGCTAGCACGAAGATTCCGAGGACAATGAGACAGGAGCGCATGGATTTCCGGAAGGGCGGAAACCAAACGCCCCGAGCCCCGGCGTCAAGGAAGACGTTCCAGCGCGGTTGATTGCCGACTCCGACTTGTCCGCGTGATTGCCCGCGCTGTCCAGCGATTCATCCGGCCCCTGCGGGTAAACCTGTAAGCATCGCCATCGTGGAATCACGCACCAGCACCGCCCCGTGACGGATCCGCCATCGCGGCGGGGAATCGGCCTCGCCACGTCCGCCCGTCGCCCTCACACTCCGCGGCGTCATGGCCATCGAGCTCTACGAAGGAATCGCACCGCGGATCGCCAGCTCCGCCTTTGTCGCGGGCAGCGCCGATGTGATCGGCCGCGTCACCCTCGGCGAGGAAAGCAGCGTCTGGTACAACGCCACCGTCCGCGGCGACATCAACGAGATCGTGATCGGCCCGCGCTCGAACGTGCAGGACAATGCCGTGATCCACCTCTCGGACGACCACGGCACCTACCTCGGCGAACTGGTGACCGTCGGCCATTCCGCCATCCTCCATGCCTGCACGGTGAGGGACGAGGTGCTGGTCGGCATGGGCGCCATCGTGCTCGACGGCGCCGAGATCGGCGAGCGCTCGATCATCGGGGCCGGCGCCCTGGTGACCGGGGGCACGGTGATCCCGCCCGGCTCGCTGGTGCTCGGGTCCCCGGCGAAAGTGGTGCGCACCCTGTCCGCCGACGAGCAGGCGAAGGTGAAGACCTGGGCCGAGAAATACGTCGTCCAGTCGCGCAAGTTCCTGGCCCGCTGAGCGGCCGCTCAAAGCAGCTCGAGCTGCTGCTTTTCCTCCGGGTCGCGGAAGCGCACGCCGACGCCCAACAAGCGCACCGGCTTGCCTTCGCCGCGCTGCCAGGCCTCCGCCAGCAAGGTCTCGAAGATGTTGGCATCAAGGACCGCATTCGCCCGTTCCGCCGTGGTGCGGGTGAAATCCGCGAACTTCATCTTCACCACCAGCGAGCGGATCTCGCGGTCGTCGTGGCGGGCGACATCCTCCGCGAGGCCTTCCAACATGGAGTGCATCGGCGGCCGCAGGTCCTCCAGCGTCGTCAGGTTCTCGGTGAATGTGTTTTCACTGCTGACCGACTTGCGGATCCGCTCGGACTCGACCTCGCGGGCGTCGATCCCCCGGCACAATTCCCACAGCTCGAGCCCCCAGCGGCCGAATCGCCGGGCCATCTCGATTTTGTCGAAGCGCTGCAGGTCGCCGCAGGTGCTCACGCCGAGGGCTTCCAGCCGGGCTCGCATCTTCCCGCCGACGCCCCACAGCTTGCCGACCGGCAGGTCTTGCATGAAGGCAGCCACCCCGTCGGGACCGACCTCGTGCTGGCCGTCGGGCTTGTTCCAGTCGCTGGCGATCTTCGCGATCAGCTTGTTAGGGCCGATGCCGGCCGACGCGGTGAGCCCCGTTTCCTCGCGGATCTGGGTGCGGATTTCCCGCGCCACGGCGGCCGCCGAGGTCCGGAGATGCGACAGGTCGAGGTAGGCTTCGTCGAGCGACAGCGGCTCGATCCGTTCCGTGAAGCGCCCGAAGATCGCGCGGATCCTGGCGCTCTCCGAGCGATAGAGGTCGAAGCGCACCGGCACCAGCACCAGCCGGGGGCAAAGTTCGAGCGCCTTGAACACCGGCATCGCCGAGCGGCAGCCGAACTTCCGCGCCTCGTAGTTCGCGGTGGTCAGGACCCCGCGGCGGCTGCTTCCGGCCACGCCGACCGGCTTGCCGCGCAGCGAGGGATCTTCACGCTCCTCGATCGCCGCGTAGAAGCAATCCATGTCGATGTGGACGATCTTGCGCATGCGGCCGCCGCCACGATGCCACGGGCGGCCCCGGGGTCACGCGAGAATCTTCCAGTCGTGGTTCACGCCCTTGGTGAAGGCGTGGACGATCTTGCCGTTCGGATCGACGTGGCGGATCGTCATTTCCCCGCCGCGGACCGAGAGGTGGGTGAAACCGTGGACGTCGAGGACCGTCGAGCCGGCCCTGGCTTCGGCGGAGTCGTAAAGGCGGGCACCGCCGCCGCCGGAGAGCACGAACGAGGTGCGCAGGCCCTCCAGCTCCATGTGCTGGAGATCGTGGTCGTGGCCGCAGAAATAGGCGTGGACGCCGTGCTTCTCGAGCAGGGGGCCGAGGGTTGCGACGAGCTCCGGCGTGTCGCCGTGGTTGGCGTCGGAATAGATCGGGTGATGGCCGGCGACGATCGTGAACGGCGCCCGCTCCGAGGCCAATTCCTTCTCCAGCCACAGCAGCTGGGCCTCGCGCTCGTCCTCCTGCATCCAGCACGGGCGGTTGTCGCCGTGCACGCGGCGGTTGATGGACTCCCAGTTGGTGTCCAGCATCAGCATCGTGAGTTCCGGGAAATCGACGCGGTAGAACTTGGCGGGACAGGTCCAGCGGGTCCGGCGATTCAAGGACTTGGCGTAGCCGAGCTGCACCAGCTCGCCGCCGCGGTTGTCGTGGTAGTCATGGTTGCCGAAAATCGCCCAGCACGGCCCCGGGAAATCCTTGGCCGGATACATCTGCGAATAGCCTTCCATCCAGCGCTTTGAGGTCAGGCCGCCGGGCATGGCGCCGTAGAAATTGTCACCCAGGAACATCACGCCGTCGGGCTTCTTACCGAGGCCGGCGGCATAGCGGGCCATCCCGCGAGCCACCGCCTTCTGGCGTTCGTCACCGGTGCCGAAATCCCCCAGCGCCAGCAGGTCGAGGCTGCCGGCCGCCGGCCGCGACTGGCCGAACAACTCCGGACCGTGCCCCAGCAAGGCGCTCGAGCAAAACAGGGTCTTGAGCGCCCGCCGGCGCGTCATCGGGATTTCCATGGCGGGCAGGAACGTCGCCAGACACCCGGATTTTGCAAGGATCCATGCCTTCGCCGCTTTCATCTTGGATTCCACGGACGACCGGGCGAGAAAGGCCACGTGCCCGATCTTGTCCGCGTCGAACCCATCGCCCTGCTCCCCACTCCCGCCGGCTGCGCCGTGTTCCTGGGCGACGGCAACAAATCGATCGTCTTCTACATCGACCTCGCCATCGGCGCCTCGATCAATTCCGCGCTCGCCGGCGAGACGCCGCCGCGGCCGCTGACCCACGACCTCTACCTGCTCACGCTGCAGGCGTTCGGCGCCCAGGTGAGCCGCGCCGTCATCGTCGCCATGGAGCAGGAAATCTACTACGCCCGCCTCATCCTCGACGCCCAGAACGAGATCATGGAGCGCAAGATCGTCGAACTCGACGCGCGGCCCAGCGACTGCATCGCGGTCGCCGTGCGGGCCGGGGCGCCGCTGTTCGTGGTCCGCGAGCTGTGGGAGTCGCTCGACGACATGAGCTCGGTGCTCCAGGACATGCGCGACAAGGGCATGGACCTCGGCAATGGCTGACAGCGGGGAAAACTCCCCTTGCGCGTTCGGGCTTCACTCCTAATTTTCGGGACCATGCCCACCGCAAGCCTCCCCTCATACCTGGCAGAGGACATCCTGCTGCACCCCGAGAAGCGCGAGTTCCCGCCCTTCGACCTGGTCCGCCTGCTCGGCACCGTGTTCAAGCCGACCCAGGGATGCCGGGTCTGCATCCTCACCGACTTCGACGAGCCGGCGGAACTCATCAAGGATTTCAATTTCCTCCAACAGGAGGGCTTCCCCGTGCAGAAGAAGGCCCACGAGGCCTTCTACCTCGGCCTCCGCAACGGCGGGCTGGAGAAGCTCGGCATGAGCGGCGGCGAGATGCTCGCCTACAAGTGCACCCACGGCTCGAACCTCGATCTCGAGGACGAGGTCTGGGACACCGACGGCCGCCAGCTTTCGCTCGAGGCCGACATTTATCCCCACTACGACCTCATCCTCTGCATTTCCACCTTCTCGGCCACCGCGCCGCTGACCGCGAAGTGCAAGGTCCACGGCTTCCGCGGCGCCACCCTCCACGGCGTCAATGACATCATCCTCGGCTCCGGCCTCGCGGTCGACTACCAGGAAGTCTCCACCGACGCCGAGAAGATGCGCCTCGCGATGACCGGCGCCGACGAGGTCGAGATCGACTTCGAACTTGAGGACGGCCGGGTGATCACCGCCTGGCTCGGCCTCGGCGGACAGGAAGCCCAGAAGTCGCACGGCCTCTGCCAGGGCGAGAAGCCCGACATCGCCAACCTGCCGGCCGGCGAGGTCTACTTCGTCCCGCGCGATGCCCGCGGCCACTTCCCGATGAAATACGAGGACGGCACGCTCGGCGTGCTGACCGTGGAAAACCGCAACATCATCAAGTCCGAGCTGATCGAAGGAAACCAGGCCACCATCGACGCCCACAACGCCCGCCTGCAGGACGACCCGATGACCGGCACCCTCGGTGAACTCGGCTTCGGCACCCAGGTGCTGCCGGTTTCCTACGCCGACATCCAGGACGAGAAGGTCCTCGGCACCTGCCACCTTGCCACCGGCCGCGACGACCATCTCGGCGGCGACATCGTCCCGGACATGTTCAAGAAGCACGAGAACTCGACCCACGACGACATCCTGTTCGCGCCGCACAAGACGCCGAACTTCAACATCCGCCAGGTCCGCATGAAGCGCGGCGACCAGGACGAGATCCTGATCGAGAATTTCCGCCCGGCCCGCTACCTGATGGACGCCCTCGCCACCCAGAACGATGTCTGATCCGGCGACCGGCGCGAAGCGCTACCAGCACGTCGAGTTCAGCGAATTGCCCCCGGTCGAGTGTTGCTGCGGCACCACCCGGCGGGCCTTCGCCGACCTGCCGGATGCCCCGGCATCCGCGCACTACCTTGAGGTCAAGGACGAGCCGACCAGCCACTACCATCTCAAAACCACCGAGATCTACGTGGTGTTGGAAGGCGAGGGATTCCTCGAACTCGATGGCGAACGCGTGCCGGTCAAGCCGCTCAGCACCGTGATGATCCGCCCCGGCTGCCGGCACCGCGCGATCGGCCGCATGAAGATCCTCAACATCCCCGTGCCGAAACATGACGACGCCGACTTCCACTACGACGAAGGGGCGGCGAAACCCGGGGAAACGCCCGTCCATTGAGCGCCAATCCCTACGAGAGCGAGCGCCTGCTCGCCGAATACCTGCTGTTCCACTACGGCACGGCCGACGAGATCCTGCCCGCGACCGCCCCGGCGGGAATGCGCGACGCGCTCGACTTCGCGGTCCGCACGACCCGCCATTTCTCCCCGGGCCGGGCCTCCCGTTCGCTCGACCTCGGCTGCGCGGTCGGCCGCTCGACCTACGAGCTGTCCCGGACTTCGGAGGAGACGATCGGCATCGACTTCTCGCAAAACTTCGTCCGCGCCGCCACGGCGCTGGCCACGGGGCCGCTGCCCTACCAACGGCTCGACGAGGCTCACCGCCGCACCCCGCTGGTCGCCTCGCTGCCGCCGGGACTGCCCGCGGGCCAGGTCCACTTCGAGGCGGGCGACGCCATGGACCTCCGCCCGGATCTCGGCACCTTCGACCGCGTCCACGCCGCCAACCTGCTGTGCCGGCTGACCGAACCGCAGCGCCTCCTCGAGCGCCTGCCCTCGTTGGTCCGGCCCGGCGGCGAGCTGGTCCTGGCCACCCCCTGCACCTGGCTGGGCGAGTTCACCCCGCCGGAGAACTGGCCGGAAGACAGCACCCGGGCTTGGCTGGAAGACGCCTTGGGGCCGGACTTTGTACAGATTTCCTGCACAGAAGAAGCCTTCCTGATTCGCGAAACAGCGAGAAAATTCCAGTGGACGGCATCGCTGCTGACGGCATGGCGCCGAAAGTAGCTTCCGCATTCAAACCCCTGCTCGTCCTCCTCTCCGTCTCCGCGATCGCCCGCGGGGCACCGCCGGTGATCAACGACAGCGCCCTGCTCGCCTCGTTCCAGAAAGGCGTCGGCGCGTTCGCCGGCAAGGACGGGATCCCGTCCGCGGACGACCTCGCCAAGTCCTCGGCGGGCGAGATCGCGCCCGGCGGGAAGCTCGACGTCCCGGCCGCGCGGGCCGCGGGCGACCACTACAACGAACTGAGCAAGTCGGTCTTCCTCGTGGGCTCCGTCTACAAGTGTGAGAAGTGCGATCACTGGCACAGCGGCGGAATCGCGACCGCCTGGTGCCTGTCGGAAGACGGCCTGATGGTGACCAACGCCCACGTCTTCGCCAAGGCCAAGGGCGCCGGCATGGGCATCTGCGACCGCGACGGAAAGTGCTATCCGGTCACGGAAGTCCTAGCGGCGGATCCTCATGCCGACATCGCCTTGTTCCGGGTCGATGGCGAGGGCTTCCAACCGCTCGCGCTCGGTACCGCCGCCGAGGTCGGCACCGACGTCAGCGTGATCAGCAATCCCGACCGCCACTACTTCACCCGCACCTCCGGCGAGGTCTCGCGCTACTGCCAGACGCCCGCCCACGGCGACAAGAAAGCCACCACCTGGATGTCGATCACCGCGGACTACGCGCGCGGCTCGTCCGGCGGCCCGGTCTTCAATCCCGCCGGCGAGGTGGTCGGCATGGTCGCCACCACCCAGACGATCTACTACGGGTCGGACAAGGCCAACGACCAGGGACCGGTGCAGATGGTGGTGAAGAACTGCGTGCCGGTGGACGCGATCCGCCGCCTGCTCGCCCCCGAGTAAGCCTACTTCCGCAGCAGCGGGTGGCCGCCCTTGGCCTCGGTCACGTGCGGGGGACGCAGGTAGACCGGCTGGGGCGGAATGACCTTCAAGCGGTCCCTCGTTTCCGGAGCCAGCCGCATCCACGCCGCCGCCAGGGCCAGCGCGTCGGGTTGTTCGATCCGGACCGACGCGACCAGCGCCTCCGGCAGCCCGATCCGGCCCGCCGGCTCGAGCGAAAACACCGGCTTCCCGGCATCGAGCGCCGCGCGGACTTCCTCCGCCAGCTCTTCCACCGGGCAGAGGACGGGCTCGTTCCAAGGGTGCTCCGCGCCCACTTCCAGCCGCCAGGCGCTGCCGCGCCGGGCATCGCCGATCGCCAGCGCCGCTCTGTCCCGGGTCGCCGGCACCGCCATCAGCGAGGTCAGGCCGACCGCCGGGCAGCCGTGGACCAGGGCGACCCCCTGGCCGGCGGCGATCCCGACCCGCGTCCCGCTATAACTCCCCGGCCCGGTGCCCATCACCACCTCCGCGAGCCGGTCGTCGCCGGCGAGACAGGCGAGCGCCCGCTCGAGCGGCTCGAACAACATCGCGTTGTGGTTGCGGTCGCTGGTGAAGGAGTCCTGGCAAAGCACTTCGCTGCCACGCATCAAGGCCAGCGAGGCACGTGGCGTGCTGCTTTCAAGGAACAGTCGAAGGGCGTCCGGCACGCCGCCCAGCATCTGGATTCCAACCCGTTCCGCAACCCCTCAATCGGCGCAAATCCCTTTCATTCCGCGGCTTTCCACCCTCTGAGGGTTTCTCCCTTGCAGCCCCCCGCCCGACCCGCTTTGTTCCGTGCAAATAAGCACCCGAAACTACGTTTTAATCCTAGACCCATGACCGAATACGCCAAAGGCCTCGCCGGAGTGATCGCCAATGAATCCGCCCTCAGCAACGTGGAGGGTGCCGAAGGCCGCCTGAGCTATGTCGGCTACTCCATCAACGACCTGGTGGAGCATTGCAACTACGAGGAAGTCGTCTTCCTCCTCCACAAGGGCCGCTTGCCGAACCAAAGCGAGCTGGGCGCGCTCGAAAAGCGCCTCCGCGGCGATCGCGAGCTGCCGCAGGGGGTCATCGATTTCCTCAAGAATGCGCCGAAGGAAGCCAATCCGATGGATGTCGTCCGCACCGGCGTTTCGATGCTCGGCCTCTATGACGACCGCGCCGCGATCGGCGAACCCGACCTCCCGAACGTCGAGGAAGTCGGCCTTTCCCTGGTCGCCAAGGTGCCGATCATCGTCGCCGCCTTCCACCGCTTCCGCCAGGGCCTCGAATTGCCGCCGATGCGCGACGACCTCTCCGAGGCGGCCCATTTCCTCTACCTGATCAACGGCGAGGCCCCGAGCGAGACCGCCACCAAGGTGCTCGACGTCGCCTACATCCTCCATGCCGACCACGGCATGAACGCGTCCACCTTCTCCGCCCGCGTCACCGTCGCCACGCTCTCGGACATGTATTCCGCCATCACCTCGGCGGTCGGCACCCTCAAGGGTCCGCTCCACGGCGGCGCCAACGAAGGCGTGATCCACATGCTCCAGGAGATCGGCGAACTCGACAAGGTCGACGCCTGGGTCGAGGACAAGCTGACGAAGAAGGAAAAGATCATGGGCATCGGCCACCGCGTCTACCGCGTGCTCGATCCCCGCGCCCCGCACCTCCGCAAGCTCGCCATCCAGCTCACCGAGGAACTCGGCGAGCCCAAGTGGATCCAGATGTCCGAGCGCATCGCCGGGATCATGCGCGAGCGCAAGGGTCTCAACGCCAACGTCGATTTCTACTCGGCCACCGTCTACTACTCGCTCGGCATCCCGACCGACCTGTTCACACCGATCTTCGCGATCGCCCGCACCTCCGGCTGGACCGCCCAGGTGCTCGAGCAGCTCCGCGACAGCCGGCTCTACCGCCCGCTCACCCTCTACGTCGGCCCGACCGAGCTGATGGAGGTGAAGCCGATCGGCGAGCGGTGAAGCCGCCGTCGCTCACGATATCAAACCGCCGTCCCGACGCGACGGCCTGAAAAAACCCCGGGTGCTGCCCGGGGTTTTTTTGTTGGGCGGAAATGCCTCAACTTTGTCGGAAAGTTCAATCGAGGCGTCGCGCGAAGAGGCAGTTTCCTGCTTCGATGGTTTTCTACCTGGGAACCGAATGAAACACCTTCCCGATATGATTGCGGTCGCTGTGATGGTCCTCACCGCTGCGGTTTTGATGGGCTGGCTGATTCCTTTCCCTGGCGAGGGCGCCCACATCGCCCCCGCCCGCAGTGAATTCCAGTCCCTCAGCTCGGCACTCAAGACCTACAAAATCAATGCAGGCCACTATCCGACCACGGAACAGGGCCTCCATGCCCTCGTCGAACGTCCGACGGTCGCACCATTTCCGAGGGATTGGGTGAAAATCGCCAAAAGCGTTCCCACCGATCCATGGAAAAACGAATACCGGTATCACCGGCTTCCCGATGACGATCCGCGGGGATTTGAGATCATTTCCCTCGGACCGGACGGCGTGCCGTCGGATGACGACCGTTCGTCGCTCGACGAGTGAACACTGGAATCCGAACCCATGCTCCGTTCGTTCTCCTATTCCTTTGTCGCGATGATCGGCTGCCTTGTCCTGTGGTTGGGATTCGATTGTTTGATCAGTGGCGGGGTGGGTTCAAAACCCCAACGAGTGCTGGCCGACTTCCAATCCATCAGTTCGGCACTCAAGACGTTCAAAACCAATGCAGGTCACTATCCGACCACGGAACAGGGCCTCCATGCCCTCGTCGAACGTCCGTCGGTTGCTCCCCTACCGAGGGATTGGATGAAGATGGCCACGAAGGTTCCCACCGATCCCTGGCAAAACGAGTACCGGTATCGCCGGCTCCCCGAAGACGATCCGTGCGGCTATGAGATCATCTCCCTCGGCCCGGACGGAATTCCGTCGGATGACGACATTTCGTCGCTCGACGAGTGAACGCGGACCGTTGCGGCCCGCTGTCCCAAAGGGACAACCTGAGATAGCCCCGGGCACCGCCCGGGGTGCTTGGCATCAGAGCAAGGGCACCCTGAAGGGGTGCGACGGAGCCGCGACCCGACATTCAGCCCCCCATCACCCCTTCAGGGCTCCTCTTCCCTTGGGTCCAACTTCCCGGGGCTGCGCGGCGCTTGCCCCGGGCTCTCTCAGATCGCCCTATTGGGGCGCGGACGAGGCTAGGGCAACGCAATCTTTCCCTCCACAGACCGGTATCGCCGAGCCCGCCACCCCAGTATCCCACCCCAGGCAATGACGTAGCCGAGCACGAGGTAGGGGTACGGAATGAAGGCTTGGTAGATACCTCGCGTTTGCCCTGCAAAGCCCTCCAATAGCGTCTTCATCTCTCGCGCTTCCCCCGAAGTTAGCTCGTAGTTGGAAGACCTAAGTCTCCAGGCGCCGGAGGCGGCGTCGCGGTTTGCATACAGGATCACCTCGCCACCCATATGGCCAACCGCTAAGATCCAACGACCGTGTACCCCGACCGAGGCAAAGTGTTGCATCGAGGAGCACCAACCCCAAAAAAGGAAGACGAAGCCGGGAAGGCCGAGCCAGAGGGACTTGGAGCGCCATATACGGAACCGCACGACTCGGAATAACAGCCCTCCGGACGGAGGCAAGGCCGCGAAGCACGTGAATGCCTTGGGGGCCAGCCACCTTTCCATTCAGCCGGGGGCTGACGCCATCTTTCAAGGATCGACCCGTTCGCTGATCTTCCGCACGGCCCAGCGTGCATGCTCCGCGATCAGCGGATCGGGATCTGCAGCGGCAGCCTCGAGCGCCGGCAGATCCTCGGCCGTGCCGGTGTTACCAAGGACCACGCAGGTATTCCGCAGGAAGCGCGGGCGCTTGATGCGCTTGATCGGCGATTTGGAAAACAAGGCGCGGAACCCGTCGTCCGTTAGAGCGAGGAAGTCGCGGGGCTTCAGGGCGAAAACGGCCTCGCGGGCGTGGAAGCTCGTCTCTTGCGAAAGCTTGGCGAAGCGGTTCCAAGGACAGACGTCGAGGCACTCGTCGCAGCCGTAGAGCCGGTCGCCGATGGCTTCGCGGAACTCTTCCGGGATCGGCCCCTTGTGCTCGATCGTGAGGTAGGAAATGCAACGCCGGGCATCGACCCGGTGCGGCGCGGTGATCGCCTTCGTCGGGCAGGCGTCGATGCAGCGGGTGCACTTGCCGCAGTGGTCGCCGAAGACGGGATCGGCCGGCAGGTCGAGGGTCGTCAGCAGCTCGGCGAGGAAGAACCAGGTTCCGATCTTCGGGTGGATCTGCACGGTCGACTTGCCGTTCCAGCCGAGCCCGGCCTCGCTGGCGTGGTCCCGTTCCAGGACCGGGCCGGTGTCGACGTAGTAGCGCTGGGTGCCGCCGAGCGCGGCCATGCCCTCGTCCATCCGCTTGAGCATCTTCACGATCAGGTCGTGGTAATCGTCGTTCCACGCGTACTTCGCGATCCGGTAGCCGTCGGCGGGATTCGGGCCCGGATAGTAGTTCAGCGCCAGGCAGACGACCGACCGGCAACCGTCCAGCACCTCGCGCGGGTCGCAGCGGCGCTCGGGCGTCCTTTCCAGCCATGCCATGTCGCCGTGGCAGCCGTCGGCGATCCATTCACGGAATGCCCCGGCATGCTTCGCCTCGGCCGCGGCGGCAATCCGGCAGTCATCGAAGCCGACCTCGCGGGCGAGCTGCTTGATGACATCGGCGGGTTGCATGGGAAGAAGCATGGGGCGGGACGGCGAATGCGCCAAGCGCGGTCGCGCGGTTTGACAGATCCGGCCGGCCCGACTTGTCTCCGGGCATGAATTTCAAAGGCATCCTGGCCGCCTCCGCGTGGCTGCTGCTCGGTGGTCCCGCGCTCGCGACGATCGTCGGCACCTTCAACATCCGCTACGACAATCCGGGGGACGCCAAGGAAGGCAACCAGTGGAGCCGCCGGGCACCGGTGGTCGCCTCGCTGATCCAGTTCCACGATTTCGACCTGATCGGCACGCAGGAGGGCTTCCATCACCAGATGGAGGACCTGGTCCGGCTGCTGCCGGAGTACGGCTGCTCGATGCACGGCCGCGACGACGGCAAGGACAAGGGCGAGCACATCGGCATCTTCTTCAAGCGCGACAAGTACGAGCTGCTCGAGGACGGATGCTTCTGGCTGTCGGAAACCCCGGACGTGCCGAGCAAGGGCTGGGACGCCGATCTCAAACGCCTTTGCGGGTGGGCCAAGCTCAAGCGCAAGTCCGACGGCAAGCCGGTCTTCATGTTCGGGCTGCACCTCGACCACCGCGGCAACCGCTCGCGCGAGGAAAGCGTCAAGCTGGTGCTGCGGAAGATCGGCGAGCTGGCTGGCGACGCCCCGGTGTTCCTGGTCGGGGATTTCAACACCGACCAGACCACCGCGGGCTACAAGACCGTGATGGCGTCGGGCCGCTTCGACGATCCCTACGAAACCGCGCGGATCCGCTACGCCCTGAACGGCACGCCGAACCGCTTCGACGCCAATGCCAAGACCTCGAACCGGATCGATCACGCCTTCGTTCCCAAGGGCATGCCGGTGAAGCGCTACGGCGTGTTGACGGATTCCTACCGGGTGCCGAAGGGCGAGAAACCGGAGGAGAGCCAGTCGCGCAATTTCCCCAAGGAGGTGAAGTTCGAGGACCACGTGGCCCACTTGCCCTCGGATCACTTCCCGGTGCTCGCCGAGACGATCGACTGAGCGGCCCTCAGGGCTTGGCCGCGAAGTGGTAGCGGGCGCTTTCCAGGATCCCGCAGGCGATCTCCTCGGTTTCCAGCCCGGCCGTGTCCAGCTCCAGGTCGGCGATGTCGTGGTAGAGCGGACTCCGCTCCGCCAGCAGCGCGGAGATCTTTTCCAGCGGGTTCTCCGTCTGCAGCAGCGGCCGGTCGCGGTTGCGGGCGGTGCGCTGGAGGATCACGTCCGCCGGTGCCTGCAGCCACACCACGTAACCGAGCTTCGAGAGCAGCCGGCGGTTGTGCTTGCGGCCGACGATGCCGCCGCCGGTCGCGATGATCCGCCGCGGGGTGCCGGGCGCGGAGAGTTCGTTGAGCACCGCGCTTTCCATCTCGCGGAACGCCTGCTCGCCGCGCCGGGCGAAGATCTCGGTGATGGTCATCCGGGCCTTCTCCTCGATCAGCTGGTCGGTATCGACGAGCGGGTAGCCGAGCATGCCCTGGAGCTTGCGCCCGATCGTGGACTTCCCGCAGCCCATCAAGCCGATCAGCACGATGTTCTTGGGCAGCCCGTCCGCCGGATTCATGGGATGACGGTAGCGGCGGCCGGAGGGGCCGGAAAGATCCAAGTGCGCGGGCAGCATTCCGGACTCGCCCGGCCCGCGGGACCGCGCCAGACTCCGGCCGTGTCCGAGACCCGCATCCTGTCCGCCGACGAAGAAGAAATGGAAGACGCCGTGCGCGAGGCGGCGAACCTGCTAGACGCCGGGGAAGTCGTCGCCGTGCCGACCGAAACGGTCTACGGGCTCGCCGCGGATGCCTTCAACGCGGATGCCGTCGCCAAGGTTTTCGCGGCCAAGGAGCGGCCCGAATTCGATCCGCTGATCGTCCACATCGCTTCCTTCAAGGAGCTCGAGGACGTCGCCGCGGTGCCGGAGGACATCGCGCCGGTGGTAAAGAGCCTGGCCGGTGCCTTCTGGCCGGGACCGCTGACCCTGGTGCTGCCGAAGACCGCCAGGGTCCCCGACCTGGTGACCAGCGGCCTGCCGACCGTCGCCGTGCGCCAGAGCGGCAACCTGATTTTCCGCGCCATCGGCAAGCAGCTCGGCCGGCCGATCGCGGCGCCCAGCGCCAACCGCTTCGGGCGCATTTCCCCGACCTCCGCGAGCGCCGTGGAAAAGGAACTCGGCGGCCGGATCCCGCTGATCGTCGACGGCGGCGCCTGCCGCGACGGCCTTGAAAGCACGATCATCGCGATCGAGCCCCGCGAGGACAAGAAACCGCTGATCCGCATCCTGCGCGCGGGTCCGGTGACCAAGGAAGACCTGCAGAAGTATGGCAAGGTGGTGATCGAGAAGCGCATCACCGACCGCCCCGACGTCCCCGGGCAACTGGAGAGCCACTACGCCCCGGTGACCCCGCTGCTGATGTTCGCGAAGCCCCAGGACTTCGTCCCGGAGCCGGGCAAGAAATACGGCCTGCTGAGCTACCGCGGCGACCCCAAGGCCGGCTACATCGACGCCCACGATTGGGAGGTCGTCGAGGAGCTCAGCCCCGGCAGCGGCAAGCTGATGGAGGCGGCGGTGCGCTTGTTCTACGTCATGCGCTCCCTCGACGAGGCCGGCCTCGATGCCATCGTCGCCGAGCCGGTGAGCGAGACCGGCCTCGGCGTCGCGATCAACGACCGCCTGCGCCGCGCCTCGGCCAAGCCCGCGGACTGAGCGGTCGCTTGCGCCGCGGGACTTTCCGCCTAGTGTCGGGGCAATCATGCGGCGCAACCGAGTCCTGATCCAATCCCTCCTCCTCGTCGTCCTCATCTGGGGCGTGGTGGCCGGCCTGCGGGCGATCGCCGGATCCAAGCGGATCACCGCGGCCAAGGTCGAATCCGAGATCGAACAGGCGGCCTTCGACGACTGGTCGGCCTACGACCATCCGCCCGACCAGTCCGCCGCCATCGCCCGCGACAAGTCGCTGCGCGGGATCGCCACCCTGGTCAACCGGCTCGATTTCGCGGAGCGCGAGAAGTCCCGCGACAACCGGGCCACGGAGCAATTCTTCCGCAAGCTCAGCGGCTACGAGAAGAAGCTCTTCGTCGACCTCACCGTGCGCGAGTCGATGGGCAAGTTCATGGAAGCGCTCGACGCGCTGCCACCGGAAAAGCGCAAGGAATTCGTGGAGAAGGGCATGAGCGAGATCCAGAGCGGCAAGACCGAAGAGGAAATGGCCCGCGCGCGGGAGCTCGGCGACGACCTGTTGGAGACCATCGCCAGCGAAGGCATGCGGGCCTATTTCGAGAAAGCCAGCACCGACACCAAGCTCGACCTCGCGCCGCTGATGGAGTCGATGAACGAAGTCATGCAGGGCCTGCGCGGCCAGGAGTTCGGCCCGGGATCGCGATGAACTCCCCCGCCCGCCGCCGCGGCCAGGCCTTCACCCTGACCGAGTTGATGATCGTCCTGGCCATCCTCGCCGCGGTGACCGCGATCGCCCTGCCGGTCGGACGTTCGGTGCTGGCCCGGTCCCGCCAGGCGGCGTGCCTTTCCAACCTGCGCCAGATCGGCACCGGGCTCGAAGCCTATCTCCAGGACAACGCCCAGTATCTGCCCGAGATCGCCGCCGGCAGGAAGACCCGCAACGACGACACGCCGGTGCTGGAAACCGTCCTCGCGCCCTATCTTCCGGGCTCCGCGGTTTTCCACTGCCCGGCCGACCACAAGGAATTCGAGCGCAGCGGCTGCAGCTACATCTGGAACCTCAGCCAGAGCGGCCGCCACCGGCTCAACCTGGAATTCTTCGGCAAGTCCGGAAACGACCAGCGGATCCCGCTGGTGATCGACAAGGAAGGATGGCACCCCGGCGAGTCGGGCGTGAATTTTCTCTATGCCGACCTGTCTGCATCCAGCAAGGTCCAGTTCGGTGTCACCCGTTAGAGTCTTCCCATGCTCGAAGTTTCCGGCCTCAGCAAATCATTCGGCGGCAAGCAGGCGCTTCACGACGTCTCCTTCCGGGTGGAACGCGGCGAGATCCACGGCCTGCTGGGCCATAACGGCGCCGGCAAGAGCACCACGCTGGGCATCATCCTCGGCATGGTGGAACCCGACCGCGGCGACGCCCGCATCGGCGGCATCTCGGTGCAGGACAACCACGCCGGCGCCCTGTCCCAGGCCGGCGCGATCTTCGAAAGCCCCGCCTTCTACGACTACCTCAGCGGCTGGGAGAACCTCCGCATCCTCGCCAACTACTCGATCGGCTTCGACCCGGAGAGGGCCCGCCGGGTGGTCGAGGAGGTCGGCCTCACCGAGCGCATCAAGTCCAAGGTCGGCTCCTACTCCCACGGCATGCGCCAGCGCCTGGCCCTCGCCCAGGCCTTGCTGCCGGAACCCCACGTCCTGCTCCTCGACGAGCCGACCGACGGCCTGGATCCGGAAGGCATCAAGTGGTTCCGCGACTTCATCCTCGAGCTGCGCAACGTCCGCGGGATGACCGTCCTGTTCAATTCCCACCTGCTCGCCGAGGTCGAGCAGATGTGCGACCGGGTCACGATCCTGAACCAGGGCCGCCTCGTCCACGAAGGCTCCCTCCAGGACCTGCGCGACGAGGACCCGGTCTACGAGGTGACGCTGGATCCGTGGCAAGGGGCCTGCGAGTTCCTCGAGCTGAACGGGGCCCGGATCCTCGCGCCCGGACGCATCTCCCTGCCACCGGAGCTCGATCCCGCGATCATCGTCGCCGCCCTCGTCGGCACCGGCGTCCGCGTCTCCTCCTTCGCGCCGGTGCGGAGGTCGCTGGAAGACCTCTATCTCGAAATCACCTCCCGCCACGGATCATGAAATTCCTCCGCCAGCTCCGCGGGGAACTCCGCAAGCTCTTCGGCCGACGCCGGACCTACATCGGCTACTTCGTCTTCCTCGCAATGGAGGCGATCATCCTGTTCGTCTTCAAGCTGGAGAAGACCCAGGACGGGATGCGCGACCTGATCGAGCGCAACGGCTTTGGATTCAGCCAGTACTACAGCTCCCTGACCGTGACCTACATGGTCATGGGCCTCAGCATGTTCCTGCTCGGCTCCATCTACTTCGCGCTGGTGTCCGGCGACATCGTCGCGAAGGAGGCCGAGGACGGGAACCTGCGGCTGGTCCTCGCGCGCCCCGTGTCCCGCCTGCGGATCCTGTCGTTGAAATATGCCGCCGTCTCCATCTACACGATCACCTTCGTGCTGTTCGTCGGGATCACCGGCTACGCGATGTCGGTGGCGGCCCTCGGCTGGGACGGCGGCCTCTTCGTCTGGAATTACAAGATGAAGGTGTTCTCCGTGTTTCCCGACTGGTGGAGCGGGATCGGCCGCATCGGCCTGGCGGCGCTGGGCATCGGCGTCAGCATGATCACCCTTTCCTCCATCGCCTTCACCTTCTCCTGCTTCAAGATGAAGCCCGCCGCCGCCACCATCATGGCGCTGAGCATCCTCTTCGTCGACCTGGTGCTGCAGGAGTTCCCCTTCTTCAAGCCCTACGAGCAGTACTTCGTCACCTGGCGGATGAGCTCCTGGGTCTACCTGCTGGAGACATCCATCTCCTGGCCGAAGCTCGCGATGTCCTACCTCTTCCTCTTCGGTCTGAACGCGACGCTGTTCCTGATCGGCTACACCGCCTTCCGCCTGCGCGACTTCAAGACCTGAAGGCACCCCCTGAAACGACCTGCGGGCGACCGGCGGGTTCCCGGGGGTCGCCGTCCCCGGAATCGCCGATCGCCCGCGAGAGGGGAAAATCGTGGTTCGCTTGCGAACGTCAGCAGATTCGCACGACTCCCGGGATTCCGGCATTACATGATCGCGTAGGGTGGAAGCTTTTCTTTCCAGCGGCGGATCCGCGCCCGATGCTGGCGCCGATGCGCGACGACACCCGCCGCTGGACCGAGGCCGACAAGCGGCACTGCTGGCACCCCTTCACTCCCCAGGCGGCGTGGACCGCGGGTGAACCGCTGGTGATCGTCCGCGGCGAGGGGGCCTGGCTGTGGGACTCCGAGGGCCGCAAGTATCTCGACGGCAATTCCTCGATCTGGACCAACATCCACGGCCACCGCCATCCGGCGCTCGACGAGGCGGTCCGCCGCCAGCTCGGCGACGTCGCCCACACCTCGTACCTCGGTTTCGCCAACCCGCGGGCCAGCGAGCTGGCGGAGAAGCTGTGCGCCTTCTTCCCTGCCGGAACCCTGGAGCGGGTGTTCTTTTCCGACGACGGGTCCACGGCGATCGAGTCGGCGATGAAGATGGCCATCCAGTTCCGCCAGCTCACGGGAGAAGCGGGCCGCGACGGCTTCATCGCCTTCGACCAGGCCTACCATGGCGACACCCTGGGGGCCGCCTCGCTCGGCGGCGTGTCGCGTTTCCACGACCGCTTCCGCAAGCACGGTGCCGAGGTGACTTTCGTGGCGGGAATGGATGCCCTGAAGGATCTGCCCGGCGAGGTTGCGGCCAAGGCCGCGGCGGTGGTCATCGAGCCGCTGATCCAAGGGGTCAACGAGATGCGGCCGTGGCCGGCCGGCATGCTGCGCGAGCTGCGGCAGTGGTGCGATGCCACCGGCGTCCAACTGATCCTCGACGAGGTGATGACCGGCTTCGGCCGCACCGGGAGAATGTTCGCCTGCCATCACGAGGATGTCATCCCCGACTACCTGTGCCTCGCGAAAGGGTTGACCGGCGGCTACCTGCCGATGGCGGCCATGCTGACCACCGGACGGATCTACGACGCGTTCCTGGGCGACGATTCCCGGGCTTTCTACTACGGACACAGTTACACCGCCAATCCCCTGGGTTGCGCCGTGGCCTTGGCGAGCCTCGGGGTCTTCGAGACGGAACAGACGCTGGAACGGCTGCAGCCGATGATCGCCCGGATGGCGGAGCGGCTGGCCCGCCTCAAGGCGGGACACCCCCGCGTGCACGAGATCCGGCAGTGCGGGTTTGTCGCCGGCATCGAGATCCGGCAGGCGGACGGCACCCCCTTCCCGGCCGCGGAACACTTCGGCGCCCGCGTCTGCACCGCGGCACGCGACCATGGCCTGCTCACCCGGCCGATCCGCGACACGATCGTGCTGATGCCTCCGCTCTGCACCGGGCCCGACGAGCTGGATCACGCGGTTTCCGCGCTGGATCACGCCTTGGCTACGACATGAAAAACCGGCATTCCCGCGAGGGAATGCCGGCTGCAGAGGGGAACCCTAAATCCGTTAGAAATTGAAGCGCAGCCCGCCTTCGACGAGGAAGTCGCTGTCGATGTCGGCGAGCCCCGAGAACGGGGCACCGGAGAAGCTCGAGTCATCGAGGTAGATCCATCGTGCTCCGCCGTAGAGTTCGAAGGACTCGGTCACATCGTAGTTCAGCCCGGTGAAGATCTGGGCACAGAACACCTCGTCGCTGTCCGAGATGTACGGGTCGGTGAAGAACGCGTAGTTGGCGTAGCCCTCGAATTCGGTGAACGCCACCCCGGCACCGGCGCCGATGTAGAAGTTGAGGTTCGGGGCGATTTCACGCTCCAGTTTGAAATTCAGGGTCACCGGCACGAAGGAGAACTCCGAAACCAGCGGGGTGGTGACCACCGCGGCGGTGATGCTGGGATCGACGATCGCCGCGGACGTGTCGGTCTCCGCGTAGCCGACTTCCAGGAAGATCGCGGAACGCCAGCCGCCCCAGTCGTAGGGGGTGTCGACGCCGATGTGGCCGTGGAACATCAGTTCCTCCGCATCGATCAGGTAGCCGGCGCTCGCTCCCGCGAACCATTGCCACAAGCTGGGCTCGGGGGCTGGAGGCGGGGGAATCACTTCCTTCGCGGGGGATCCGGCGAATGCCGTGCCAGCGGCCAACAACAGGGCGACGATTGGATTTTTCATGGTCCCTATTTCATAGCGCCAACCGGGAACCCGGCGCAATTCTCAATTTGCCCGCCCCCGGGCCCCTCACAACTCCCCGAACAGGTCCATCTGCGGCTGGTTCGCCGCCGGCAGCGACTGCTGGCGGGTGTTCTTCGCCTTGGGTCCCTGCTTCTTGGCCTCGGGCTTGGTCGAGTGCAGCTCGAGGTGCGACAGGATCGTCTTGGCCCTCTCGATGATCGGCTTCGGCAGCCCGGCGAGGCGTGCCACCTGGATGCCGTAGCTTTTGTCGGCGGCCCCCGGCAGGATCTTGCGCAGGAAGATGATCTCGTCGTTCCACTCGCGCACCGCGACGTTGAAATTCGCCACCGCCGGCCGCGTGTTGGCGAGGTCGGTCAGCTCGTGGTAGTGGGTCGCGAACAGGGTGCGGCAACCGACGACGTCGTGCAGGTGCTCCGCAACCGCCCAGGCGATCGACAGCCCGTCGAAGGTCGCGGTGCCGCGGCCGATCTCGTCGAGGATGACCAGCGAGCGGTCGGTGGCATGGTTGAGGATGAGCGCGGTCTCGTTCATCTCGACCATGAAGGTCGACTGGCCGCGCGAAAGGTCGTCGGATGCACCGACCCGGCAGAAAATCCGGTCGACCATGCCGACCACCGCGTCCGAAGCCGGCACGAAGGCCCCGGTCTGCGCCATCAGGGCGATCAGAGCGACCTGCCGGATGTAGGTCGATTTGCCCGCCATGTTAGGTCCTGTTAGAATCTGCAGCAGCGAATCGTCCGGATCGAAGGTGCTGTCGTTCGGCACGAACTTCTCGTCGACCAGGGTCTGCTCGAGCACCGGATGGCGGCCGTTGGCGATGGCCAGGTTGCGCGAATCCTCCAGCACGGGCCGGACGTGGCCGTGGAGCTGGGCGGTTTCGGCCAGGCCGCATAGGACATCGACCTCGGCGATGCCCGCGGCGGTCTTCTGGAGTTCGTCGAGCCGGGTGCAGACCTGCTGGCGGAGCTCGAGGAAAAGCTCGGTTTCGAGCTTCTTCGCCCGCTCCTCGGCTCCCAGCACCTTGTTCTCCATCTCCTTCAGCGCCGGGGTGATGTAGCGCTCGCAGTTCGCCATGGTCTGCTTGCGGGTGTAGTCGTCCGGGACCATCGCGAGCTTCGACGAGGTCACTTCGATGAAGTAGCCGAAGACGTTGTTGAACTTCACCTTCAGCGAGTCGATGCCGGTCCGCTGGCGCTCTTCTTCCTGGAGCTTGGCGATCCACGACTTGCCGTCGCGGGACAGGGCCCGGAGTTCATCGAGCTCGGACGAATGGCCGTCGCGGATCATCCCGCCGTCCTTGAGGTTGGCGGGCGGTTCGTCGGAGATCGAGGCCTCGAGGTGTTCGACCAGATCCGGGAACGGCCGGATCTCGGCGCAGGGCGACGACAAGCTGCCGAGGTCCTCGAGGAGGGCCGGGATGTGGGCCAGCGAGTTGGCCAGCGCCTGCAGGTCGCGGGCATTCCCGGCGCCTTGGGAAAGCCGCCCGACGGTGCGCTCGATGTCGCGGATGCCCTGCAGCGACTCGCGGCACTTCGAGAGGATGAAGGGCTGGGCCAGCAGGGCGGCGATGAAATCATGACGGACGCCGAGGGCCTCCCGGTCGCGCAGCGGATGAAGGATCCAGTCGCGCAGCAGGCGCGCGCCCATCGGGGTCTTGGTGCGGTCGAGCACTCCCAGCAGCGTGTGCTTCTTCCCCGACCGCGAATCGATCAGGTCGAGGTTCCGCTGGGAGGCGGCGTCGATCAAGACGTGCCGGTCGTTCTCCCGCACCCGCAGCGAGCGCAAGTGGTCGCAAGGACGTCGCAGCTGGTGGATAAGGTAGTGAAGGATCGCGCCGGCGGCGGCGGTCGAGGCGGGGGCATCGGCACAGCCGAAGCCGTCGAGGGAGTGCACGCCGAAGTGGTCGCAGAGCATCTGCCGCGCGGGGTCCGGCAGAAAGGCGTAGCCGTCGTAGGGTTGGGCGGCCGGATAGCCGCCGAACTGGGATAGCTGTTCGTCCGAAACCAACAGCTCCGACGGCGTCAGCCGCGCCAGCTCGTCGTCGAGCTGGGCCTGGTCGGCGAACTCGGCGACGGTGAACTCCCCGGTCGAATGGTCGACGCAGGCCAGGCCCCGGGCTTTCCCGAGCAGGAAGACCGCGGCCAGGTAGTTGGGCCGCTGGTCGTCGAGGAGATGACTCTCCAGCACCGATCCCGCGGAGATGATGCGGGCGATCTCGCGCTCGACGATTTTCCCCGGGCTGGGCTCGCTGGTCTGTTCGGCGATGGCGACCCGCATGCCGGCCTTGACCAGCTTGGCGATGTAGCCGTCGGCGGCGTGGTAGGGCACGCCACACATCGGCACGGTATTGCGCTTGGTCAGGGCGACGTTGAGGATCGGCGCGGCGGTCTTCGCGTCCTCGAAGAACATCTCGTAAAAGTCACCGAGGCGGTAGAGCAGCAGCACGTCGGCGGGCAGTGATCGGCGCATGGCCTGGTACTGCGCCATCATCGGGGTGAGCTTCGGGCCGGACATCTGCGGCGGAGCTTGCACGGCGGACCGGGGGGCCGGAAGCCGGAAGTCTGCCGATCCCTTGACAGGCGTGCGGGCCTCGCGCTGTATGCCCGTGCGTATGAAGAAACTCTTTTTTCCCGTGATGTTGCTGGCCACCGCCTGCCTGGTTCCGACGCCGGTCCGCGCCGACGATGACTCGCCGTTGGCCAAGCAGATGGAGTCCCTGGACGATGCCTACAAGGGCTTCCGCCGCGAGAAGGACCCGGCCAAGGGTGCCGCCCTGGCGCGCGAGGCCCAGGACGCCGTGCTCAAGGCGGTGCCGATGGTCCCCGGCCTGATCGAGTCGATGCCCGACGGCGAGGACAAGGCCAAGGCGATCGCCGCCTACCGCACCCAGATGGGCCAGCTCTTTGTCGCGCTTTGCGAAGTCGAGTCCGCCTTCGTGGCCAAGGACCTCGACAAGGTCGCCGAACTGGTCAACACGCTGAAGAGCCAGAAGAAGAAGGGCCACGACGAGTTCATGGAAGACGACGAGTGATCGTCCTCGCTCCGGATCATGAAAAAGCCCCGGTCGCGCGATGCGGCCGGGGCTTTTTCGTGATCTGGAGTTTACTCCTGCACCGAAACCGGGGTGCCGATCTTGGTCTTGCCGTAGACGATCGGCATCACCGCCCGGGGGCCGCGGATGCAGGCGTGGGAAACCGGGTATCGGGAGCGCGGGATGTTGCCGATGTGGTGGCCGACCCCGTCCCAGGTCAGGCGCATCCAGTAGGGCATCGGCGCGCCGACGAACTTGCCGCCTTCCGGCACCGCGTCGGGCGTCTCGCCATCGACCAGGTTTCCTTCGGCGTCGTAGACCTTGCCGTAGGCGTTGGAAGACTTGTCGGTGACCTTTTCGAGGATCTTGTAGTTCCCCGGCGGCGTCGGCCGCGAGCGCTTGCCGCTGGAGACCGGGTAGTCGATGACCACCTCGTCGCCCTTCATCAGGAACGCGCGCTGGATCGGCAGCGAGACCACGATGCGGGAGTTCTCCGGATTGGTTTTCGGGAGCAGCTGGTCATTCTTCCAGACCTTCATGGTCTTCGGGTAGTCCGGTTCGGCCCGGAAATGGTCGTAGCTGCCCGGCGGGAAGGGATTGAAGGGTTTGCCTTGGGAATCGACCGGCTTGCCATCAGGACCGAGGGTCACGGACTTGTTGGCACAGCTGGCCAAAAACAGCGCCAGCACGCTGGCGATAACGCTCAGAAGGGACGTCGGATGATTCATTAGGCTGCCTGCGGCGCGGCTCTATAGCCCGACTTCGGGCAAGACGCAACCTCTTAGCCCCTAACGGGGATCGAGGGAATCGGCCCGCTGCAGCAGGGCCTTTGCCGCCTCCTCGTTGCGCTTTTCCGCCTGCCAGATGCCGGCCAGGCGCCGCAAGGCCGCGGCGGTCTTCTTTTCCGCCCCGGCTGGGAAGGCGCGGATCGCCCTTCTCAGCCGCTCCTCGGCCGCCGCGGTCTGGCCGCCTTCCAGCAGCGACTCGGCGAACTCGCACAGGAACTCCGGGTCACCGGCCGGGCCGTCCTCGCCCGACATCGCCTCCGCCTCGCGGAACAGGCGCGACGCCTGGTCGCGGCTCTCCGGATCGCGGCGGGTCGCCACCGCCAGCTTGACCAGCAGCCCGGCGTCGTCGGGATGGAAAAACACCGCTTTCTCCAGCAGCAAGCGCGCCTCCCGGGAGCGGTCGGCCGCGAGGAACTCATCGGCCAGATCCAAAAACTCCGACGCGCTCCCGCCACGGATCGTCAGCACCTCGGCGGCGTGCGGCAGCGCTTCCGCCACCCGCTCCTGCTTGCGGTAGAGCTTGGCCAGGGTCTGGTGGGCCAGGTCCTTGCGCGGATCGATCTCAAGCACCTCGAGCAGCGCCTTCTCGCCGTCGTCCTGACGGTCGAGCATCAGCAGCATGACCGCCCGCTTGATGCGCAGGTCCAACGACCAGGGGGCGGCGGCCACATGCGCTTCCAGGATCCCGGCTGCCTCCGCCAGGCGCCCGGTGCCGCGGAAATGCATGCTCGCCTCAAGCGCGAGGTCCGGGTCCGCCGGCACTTTCCGGCAAGCCTCGCGGTAGAGAGCGTCCATCCGGGCCAACGCCGCGGGGTCGTCCTTCGGGAACAAGGTCCGCGCCATCCCGGCGGCCGCGACGGCGTCGTCCACGCCCTCGGGATCCGCGGCCAGCGATTCGAACAAGGCGGTCGATTTCTCGCGCTGGCCCAGCGACTCGTAGGTCCGGAACAGGCGTTTCTTCACCGCCAGGCTCCGCGGGAATTCAGCGAGGGAATTCTCGAGGGTCTCCAAGGCCAGCTTCGCCACGAAATCATCCCCGGGAGCACTGTCGCGGAGGAAATCGGCATAGGTGAGATGCGCCCGCAGGTACCGCGGATGCGCCGCGGCGAACTCGCGGTACAGCGTTGATGCTCCCTCCAGGTCCCCCGCCCCCCGCCTCAGTTCCGCGACCCGGTCGGTCAGGAAAAACGCCGTGGGATCCGCCGCCCGCGCCGCTTCGAAAGCCGCCGCCTCGGCTTCGCGGTCACCCCGCTCCCGCGCCAGCACGCCGCGCGCGAAGTCGAGCTGCGGCGATGCCGCGGCAGCCAGCGACAGGGTGATCCAGGGAAGCGCGACAATCCTCATGCGAGGACGGTAGGAAAACCCATTCCCCTGCCGAGGTCAAACGCCCGCCGGTCACGCGTAGCCGAATGCCTCGAGATAGGGAGCCAGGGCTTCCTGGTGGGGTTCCAGGGCGCCGGCGTAGGCCTCCCAGCGACCGACCGCCTTCGCGTACACCGGTTGCGTGACATCATGATAAGTTGGCGCGAAGACCACCTTGCGGCGTGCGGTTTCAAAGAAGCGCATCTGCTCGTCCCGCCATTCCAGGCCGAGGAAGCCGGTCAACCTGCGGCCCTCCGCTTCGGTGTTCTTCACCACATCCTCGTAGCGGCTCTCGATCCAGTCGAACCCGCCCACATCCCGCAAGCGCAGCCAGGCGTCCATCAGGTCCTTGTAGTGCTTCACCGTCCGCTCCATGCCGAGGAAGTTCACGTTGGTGGCGTTCAGCATGATGTTCAGGAAAAAACAACTGATGACCACGTCCCGCGGATCCCTCAGCGCGATGATGACCTTGAGTTCCGGAATGACCCGCAACATCACGTTGAGCGAGGCGGTCGGCGACGGATTCTTGTCCAACAAGACCTTCGCGGACGACGAGCCGGACACCTCGCGCAGGAGGCTTTTCACGTAGCGCCGCCGCATGTCCGCGCGCACTTCGGGGGCAAGCCGGTCCAGCGCCGCGGCGGCGGTCTCCCCCTCGCCGGGAACCAGCGCGGGATCCGAGAGGATCTCCTGGCTGACGGCGACCGACTCGTCGAGCGCGAGGAGCCCGGGATGGGCGTCCAGGATCTGCTCGACCAGCGTCGTGCCGCTGCGCGGGTGTCCGCCGAGGAAGGCGTGCCGGTATTTGCCTTCCCCGACCGCGGCAGCCTCCCGCCACGACCGGATCATGGCCGGGGTCAAGGCATCCAACTGTTCGCGCCGGCTCCCCTGCGTCTCGTCGTAGGCCTTTTCCAACAAGGACGTGTCGGTGATCGTGCGAACCAGCTCCTTGGCCTCTAACAGGCATTTCATCGCCTCCGCGTGCTGTCCCATCCGGTCGAGCACCGCACCTAACAGATGCCGCGCGGAGTACTTCACGTAGGGGTATCGCGGCCCGTCCTTGATCAGGTCCCGCAGCTTGCGCTCCGCTTCCTCGTGGTCGTTGCGCCGGTGCAGCAGGAAGGCTTCGAAGTAGCGGGCCTGGTCATCGTTCGGGAACTTCGCGAGACATTCGCGGATGCACTCCCACGCCTCGTCGAAGCGGCGCTCCTTTTCAAACCAGACCGCCAGGTTGATCCGCGCGTCGACCAGTTCCGGATCGACCTTCATCGCCCGCTCGTAGCAGGCACGGGCATCGTTCAACTGGCGGAGGTTCTGGTACTGCTGGCCGATCATCCCCAGCAGCGAGGCGTTGCTGCCGGCGAACTCCCGGGCCCGGCGGTAGGCCTTGTTCGCCAGCGGGAAATCGAGGGCACCCGCCGCGGCGTTGCCGAGTTCGAACCACAGCGTGGCGAGCTTCGGATAGCGCCGGATCAGCACCTGGTAGCCGTCGAGAGCGAGCGCCGGCTGACCGCCCAGCAACTGCGCCTGCGCCTTCCTCCAGCGCTCCATATCCTTCGGCGAACACGGTGCCGCCCCCCACTTGCCACGCATGCAACCAGCTAACTCCCCGCGACTTGGGAATGCGAGCCGCAAATCCCCGCGTCGCTCGGCCATGCCGTGAAAAACAAAACCCGGCACCGGTCGAACCGGTGCCGGGTTTGGAAGGAACACGCGAGGTGCCGGAGCTCAGGGGCCGGTGACCTCGAGGCGGATGAAGAGGCTGCCCTCCCCGACCGGCGGCGAGTAATCGAGGCTTGCACCGATCGTGACCTCGCCGACCGGAACGGCCGTCCAGTTGATCAGGTCGGGTGAAGTCTTCACCACGAAGTCGGTGCCGTAGGTGCCGGTGTAGCCGGCGCCTTTCGGCCAGCTGACGGTGCCGCCGACCAATCCCGGATTAGCGGTGAATCCCGGGCCGGACTCGCCCATGAAGTACTCGATCCCGTTCTCGACGCCATCGAGGTCATGGTCCTGATCCATCGTTTGTCCCGGGGCGTTCGCCGACGACCAGGCGAGGAACCCGCTCGGTCCGCTGCCCACGGTCACCACGCCGGTGCCGGCGAAGCGGACGTCGTCCTTGAACGTGGCCGACGAGCTGCTCGAACCCCAGGTTCCGGCCGCTTGCTGGACGTTGCCGAAGTAGAGCGTGTCGACGTTCTGGTTGTTGCCGTTGAGATCGAGGAAGGCCCCCGCATTGATCTGCAGCCTCACGTTGGTGCCGATGCAGTCGACGGCACCGCAGATCACGGAACCCGCCAGGATCCTGACATGCTTGGTGTTGGCGGTGGCAGCGGCATTGAGGCGCAGCGATCCGGTCCCGCGCTTGTAGAAGCCGTTGCCCGCGTGATCGACATCCAGGGGGCCGTTGAGGGTGAAGTCGCCCGTCGCGTTGTTGGCGCCGCTGGCGATGTTCACGCTCATGCCGTAGCCGCGGCTGACGAAGCTGATGTTCGAATCGGTCGCCGACCCGGACGCCGCCGCGTTGCACAACAGGCCGGTGGAGTTGATGTCGAAGATGCCGATGCTTGCGACCCCGCTGCCGTACTGGCGGATCGTGGTCGGGGCATCGAGCAACTCGAGCGTGCCGGAGACGTTGTAGGAGGTGCCGCCCTTGAGGTAGAGCCCGGTGGTGGCCGCCGCCCCGTCGCCGTACAGCTTGAGGTTGGTGTTGGCGTAGCCGCCGCCCGTCGTGTAGCCGAGACGAAGGGTGGCGCCGCTTTCCACCACGTAGGGTGCGTCACCGGTCTTCGACTGCACTTCCAAGGTCCCTTCCACGACCGAGATCGGCGTGGTCAGGGCCAGGCCGCCGGTCACCGTGAGGGTTTCGGGGCCGGACTTGGTCAGCGTGCCGGTGCCGGTCACACTCCGGTTGAAGCTCATCGGGCCCGAGGTCGTGTTGATCTCCAGCACGGCGTTGTCCACGATTCCCCCGCTGAGGAGGCTGGCGTCGGTATCGAGCAGCTCCAGGGTGCCACCGTTGATGATGGTCGCACCGCTGTAGGAGTTGTTGTTGGAGACCGTCAGTGTCCCCGCGCCGTTCTTGGTCAGGGTCGTGGTGCCGGCGATCGCGCCGCTGCCGCTGAGGGTATAATCCGTGGTCTCGTTCGCGAAGACCACGGCCGTCGGATTGACGGTCGTGTTGAGGGTAACGGCGGTGGTGGCCGCGGTGTCGTCGAAGGTCACGATGTCGCCCTGCTGATAGTTGCTCGGGCTCCAGTTGCTGGTGGCATTGATGTCCCAGACACCGTTGGTGGCCCCGGTCCACAGGACCTGGGGGATCGTCACCGCGGTGACATCCAGGTAAATCAACCCGCTGACATCCGTGTCGTCGACGATCGTTCCGGTAATGCCGCTCGGCAGGGGCGCGAAGGTGATGTCGTTCGCCCCGTCGCTGGTGCCGCACTTGATCAGCGGATACTGGCCGACGCTCGGCGCGACGCTTTCGACCACGATGGTGACCGGGCTGTCGAGGTAGAGGAACGAAGTATCGATCAAGGCGGTCGTGGTGCTGTTGACGCCGCTGAAGGTCAGGGTGTTCATCCCCGACGGGTTCAGGTAGTCGGTGCCGACGGCGAAGGAACCGGTGGTCTTGATCGTCGACGTCTCGCCCGCGGATTCAACCTTGAGGGAGGTGTCGTCGTTCATCTGGAACGCCCCGGAACTGGTGATGTTCCCGGTGACCACCAGCGTGCCCTCGTTGAGGGTCGTCTTCATGTTGGAGCAGACACCGGCCAGGGTGGTGGTGCCGGACCCCGAAAACGACAGTGTCCGGTTGTTGCCGGTGATCGGAACATTGATGCTCAGGTTGCCGCTGTTGGTGATGGGCAGGATGTCGGAGGGGTTGCTCTCGCGGATGATCAGGGTGCCGTCGGAGATGCTGGAGTCACCGCTGCTGTTGATCTGGGAGCCGCCGCCGAAGGACCAGTTGGTCCCGGCCACGCCGCTCAAGGCACCGTCGACGAGGGTGGTGTCCATCGCCCACACCGCGTTGCCCGTGGTGTTGCAGTGATAGGTGCCGCCCAGGACGTTCAGCGTGTAGCACTGGGTTTGGTAGCCGATGACCCCGGTCGCCAGGGCGTTCACGGTGGCGCCGCTGTTGATGGTCAGGCTGGTGCCGCCCATACCCTTGTTGAGATCGGCGATGCCCTCGTTGATCACGACGGCACCGGTGAGGCCGGTGTTGTTCGCCGTGGCCAGGGTCAGGCGGCCGCTGCCTTCCTTGGTGTAGCCATTGCTGCCGCTGATGGTGGAAGTGATCGTGGCATCGGCATTGGCGGTGAGGACCGGTGAGGAAGCCCCGCCGAACAAGGTCAGCGTGCCACCTTCAATCGTGTAGGTGCCGCTGCCAGCCGCGTCGAAGGTCAGCCCTCCGGCGGTGATCGGTCCGGACTGGGTGATCGTTCCCGCCGCTCCCGATCCCGCGCCGAACACGGCGATGTCGGACGAGCTGAATGCCACGTTGCCCGAACCGTCCCACCAGTTGGTGGCGGTGGTGTCCCAGGTCCCGGCGCCATCCTGTGGCCCCGCGGCTCCCGTGTTGGCGTCCCAGGTCAGGGTTGCCGGGGTGAGGACGTTCACGGTGAGGGTCTGGCCGGTGGCGGTGAAGCCGGGGAAGCTGGTGCTGGTCGCGACCAATTCGTAGGTGCCGGCATCCGCGGGCGTCGCCGCGGCCACGGTGAGGTCGGTGCCGGTCTCGCCGGGGATGTCCACGCCGTTGTGTTTCCACTGGTAGCTGATGGTTCCCAGGCCGACGGCACCGCCGTGCAGCGTGAAGGGGCTTCCGGCGAAGATCGAACTCGTGCTCGGGTAGCTGGCCGAAACCACCGGTTGGTCGGTGATGATGATGCCGGCGATCACCGACCGCTTGCCCGACGTTTGCAGCTGTGGGTTGATGTCGATCGAGTCGCTGGTGAAGGTGCTGCTGGGCGCACTCAGGCCGACCGTGCCGTCGCCCGAATAGTAACCGTCGCTCGCCGGTCCATCCACGAAGTAGGTGGTGTAGGACTTGGTGGAGGTCGTCACGCCGTCGGTGAAGTCGACGTCATCGAACTCCATGACCCCGCGGTTGGCCGCGATCGTCTGGACCACGTAGCCACTTGGGAACTTGGCCGCCAATCCGGAGATGGTGACCGAAGGCGCATCGCCGTCGGTGCCGCCCGCCCCGTAGCCGCTGGTGATGATCGACCAGGTCACCTCGTCGTTGCCGGGTGCCACGGTCTGCGGCACGAATCCGGAAACCTGCTCCCCGATCGCCGTCTCCCAGGCATTCGGCGCGTAGATATCGGCGCTCAAGCCGCCGCCAAACGGCAGGGAGGTGAGCGCGATGGGAATGCCATAGCCGCCGTAACCGCAGGAAAGCGGATCGGTGTCCGACCAGTCGCTGAGGGCCACCCCGAACGCGTCGGCGGTCACCGGGAAGCCGGTCGTTTGATAGCCCGCGCCGACCTCGGGGACTCCGCCCGTGTGGTAGTAGAACGACTGGAAATTCAAGCCCACCGTGGATCCGGCCTGGGCCGCGCCAAGCATCAGCGCCGCCGCGGGAACGGCCAACATGTTCTGTCTTATCGTCGAATCGTTTGGTTTGTTCATACTCTCTTCATTGGGTGGCTGCTAACCGTGGGGTTTTTCATCGGGAGGATTCACGGCTCGGGAACGACCGGTCGGATCATGACGCGGCGGCCCCTCGCCCCGGGACGACTGGCAAATGGCTCGATTCCGGCCACCGGACGGCGGCTGGAGCCGCTCGATCGGCCGTGGCCATCGAGTCGAGCATCTTGCAAAATCGTCACAAAATTGGTCATAAAGACGCTTTTAATGACGATCCCCTAATCAAGCCCGAGGGTCGTCGTCGATCTTTTTCGGCAATTCGGCTCATTTTTATGCATAAAAAATGCCAAAGAATGGCATTTTTACCGAAATACTGCCCCTGGATCAGACTCTGCCAGAGTCCCCCGGAATTTCGCAACTGACTGAGCAAGAGTCATCGCGATGGATCGAAGACCGATTCACCTCTCTCCGATCACTCGTCAGGGCCCAAGAATCGTTCCCAGCTTGTTGCCGGCAGCCGTCGCCGGAGCATCCGGCAAATCGGCGATTAGGGTGGCGCCCCGGCAATACAACATCGCCGGACCCCCTGGCCCCTGGGGCAAGGAACACGGCGAGCCCCGGGCGCGCGCATCGGGGAAACGACCCGATGCGCCCGATCCTCCTTTCTCAAACGGCGACCGCTCCTCCGCGCCACGGCGGACCCGCGATCCCCGTCACCCCTCAAAACTTCCAGTCGCCCTTGTCGAGGTCGCAGACACAGGCGACGAGCAGGTCGATGGCCGCCTGCAGGTCCTTCTTGTTCACCGTCTCGATCGTCTGGTGGATGTGGCGGGTCGGCACCGAGACCGCGCCGGCGATCGAACCGCCCGGCACCATCCGCTGCAGGCCCGCGGTGTCGGTCCCGCCGGCGGCGAGGATCTCCGGCTGCCACTTGATCTTGTGGGCGTCAGCGACCTTCTTCATGTAGGCGACCATGCGGTAATCGCAGATCACCGAGCTATCCATGATCTTGATCCCCGCGCCTTCGCCGAGGCTGGTGCAACGCTCTTGCGGCGTCGAACCGGGCACGTCGTAGGCGATGGTGGTGTCGAGGCCGAAACCGAAGTCCGGCTTGATCTCCATCGCCGACACGTTTGCCCCGCGCAGGCCGACTTCCTCCTGGACCGTGAACACGGCGTAAAAGTCGTAGGCCGGCTTCTTGCGTGATTTCTTCAAGGTGCGCAGCGCCTCGATCAGCAGGAAAACGCACACGCGGTTGTCGAGCGACTTCACGTTCACGCAGTCGCCGAGTTCCAGCAACGGGCTCCAGCGGGTGACCGGGTTGCCGACTTCCACCAGCTTCGACACCTCGCTCTTCGACATGCCGGTGTCGATGAAGTAGTCGGTGATCTTCGCCGGCTTGTTGCGCTCTTCCGGCTGCATGATGTGGGTCGGCTTGCTGCCCATCACGCCCAGCACGTCCTTCTTGCCGTGGATGATCACGCGCTGGGATGTCAGCGTCTTCGGGTCGAAGCCGCCGACCGGGTTGAAGCGGACGAAGCCGCGGTCGTCGACGTGGGTGACGATGAAGCCGATCTCGTCCATGTGGGCCGCGGCCATCGAACGCTTCTTGCTCGAGCGGCCCTTCTTCAACGCGATCACGTTGCCCATGTTGTCGACCCGGACCTCGTCGGCGAGGCCCTCGATTTCCTTGAGGACCAGCTCGCGGATGAGCTTCTCGAATCCCGGCGCGCCGGGGGCTTCACAAACACGGGAGAGAAGTTCGACGTTGATCGACATGTAGCGGACGCTACGGGGCCGGCATTGGCGGTGGGAATCAGAAAACCACCGGATTAACGGGATTTTTCACCCGCCGGGGAGGACAGCAGCGAGGCGAACACGGAGCGCAAGTCGAGCGGATCGCCGGTTTCCTGCTGAATCTCCAGCAATTCCTCGAAAAGCTCCGCCGCGAGCGCGTCGCCGCCGGGAGTGCCCGCGAGGTCGGTCTTCTCGTCCGGATCCGCGGCCAGATCGAAGACCCGCGCCACCTTCACCGCCGGATAGAGGATCAGCTTCTTGCCATCGCATTCGATCATCCGCTGCAAGTCCCGGTAGGCCCCGGTGACCGCCTCCCGCGGCTTGCCCTTGCCTTCCCAGTGCGGCCGCAGGTCGCGGAAATCGACATCGTCCGCCACTTCCGCCCCCGCCAGCTTGAGAACCGTCGGCATGGCATCCTGGAGATAGACCGGCGCCTCGACCTTGAGGCCCGACGGAACTCCGGGCCCGGCGACGATGAAGGGCACGCGCACGCTGGCGTCGTAGAGGTTCTGTTTCCCCAGCAAGCCGTGCTCACCGCAGGACAAGCCATGGTCGGCGGTGAAGAAGATATAGGTGTTCGCCGCGGCCCCGCTGGCCGCCAGCTCGTCGAGGATGCGCCCGATCTGGGTGTCGAGGTAAGTAACAGCCGCATAGTACTCGCGGCGGTGGGTCTTGACGGCGAAGGGCGTGCGCGGGAACGGCGCGAGGTTTTCGTCGCGCAGGCCCTTGGCGGCGCCCATCGCGGCGCGATGCGGGTACAGAGGCAGGAAGTTCGCGGGCACCTGCACCCGCGACAGGGGGTAGCGGTCGAGATACTCCTGCGGCGACTGCCGCGGGTCATGGGGCGCATTGAAGGCGAGATACATGAACCACGGCCGCTCGTCCTTGCCACCCAGGAAGGTCGAGAAGTCATCCGCCATCACCGCACTCCAGTGCTTTCCGCCGGCCCAATAGCCGCCCTCGGCGGGATCGCTGGCGCTCCACGGGTCGGGCTGCCCTTCGACCGGACGGAAGTAGGCGTTCTTGCCGTCCTTCGGCATGCCGCCCGCCCGGAAGTGGCCGATCTCGCCGAAGACCTTCTTGTGGTCGGCCTGGACGTGCCACTTGCCGGCAAAGCAGGTGCGATACCCGCGCGCGGCAATCTGTTGGGGCCACATCCGCCCCTTCGCGACGTAGTCCTGGTTCAGGCGCGGCTCGGCGTCGCGGGCACGCCACAGCTGCCGGCCCGTCATCAGCATCGTCCGGCTCGCCACGCAGATCGCGCCGTGCCAGCCACCGGAGTTGTAGGCATGGGTGAAGGTCGTGCCGCGCGCTGCCAGGCGGTCGAGGTTCGGCGTGTCGATGTCCTCGCTGCCGAGGGACCGGACCGTCTTCCAGCTCATGTCATCGGCGAACAGGAAGAGGATGTTCGGCTTGGATTCCTCCGCCCGGGCGCAGGCGAGGAAGGACATCAGGACAAGGACCGTTCGCAGCATCATGGCTCCTCCTTACCGGCTGACCGCGGGCGGTCGATCATTTCTCCCCAAGAATCCGCGGCGCCGGCGAGTTCATGCCTGTGAACGGGATCGCGACGGCGGAAACGCGCGGCCCCGGGAAGTTTCCGCGAATCGGGAAGGCCACCGGCCTTCGCAACGCCCGCGGCCTCGTGCCGGCGGGTCCATGTCTCCTCGTCAACCCATTCGCACCATGAGCCTCCATGCCTCGCTCGACCCCGTCGCGCAACGCGCCCTCGCCGTCCAACGCCGCCGCTCCACCACCACCAGCATTGTCGCCGCCATTCTCGGCGTGGTGTTGATCGGCCTCTGTTTCGCCCTCATCGCCTTGAAGACGGTGCTGGTCGAACCCGTTGGTTTCACCGTCAGACCAGCGCCGGAAACGATCATCGACCCACCGGATCGACCGACCGTTCCCCTCACCCGCAACCCGACCGCCCCCCGCCAATCGGCGGCAATTCTGCCAGTCGCCATGACCCGGTCTCCGCTTTCGCTGCCGGAAATCGACACCCCGGCCGAGGACCCCGGATTCCCGGCGGGCGACGGCGACGACTTTGCCGAAGGCTGGGCCGGAAGCGGCGGCGACGGCAATTTCACCCCCATCGACGGGTCGCTGCGCAAACGCTGCTCGGCCGAGGACCGGCTCGCCCAGCTCGCAGCCGGCGGCGGCACCCCCGCGATCGAGGACCACGTCGTGCGGGCCCTGCGCTACCTCAAGCAGACCCAGGCCGCCGATGGAGCCTGGGGAAACAAGCACCGCGCCGCAATGGCCGGCTTCTCGCTGCTCGCCTACCTCGGCCATTGCGAGACGCCGCTGTCGGAGGAGTTCGGCGACTCCTGCCTGCGCGCCATGGTGTTCCTCATCGATCGGGCGGCACGCCAGGACGGTCGCTTCCCCGAACACACCGGGCGGGAGTGGCCCTACGAGCAGGCGATCGCCACCTACGCCCTCGCCGAGGCCCGCACCTTCTGCCAGGCGATGGGACTGGAGATCCCCGGTCTCGACGAAACCGTCCGGACCGCCGGCCAGATGATCATCGACCGCCAGCACCGCTCCGGGGGCTGGGACTATGGCTACGAAATCGATAGTAGCCGCGGCGGCGACCTGTCGATCACCGCCTGGCACATCCAGGCCCTGAAAGCCTGCAAGCTGAGCGGGATCGGTTTCGACCGGCTCGACCGCGCCCTCAGGCGTTCGCTCGATTATGTCGAGCACCGCCAGGCGGCGGACGGCAGCTTCGGTTACTCCGGGACCACCCCGGCCGGCGGGCTCGAGCGGCCCAGCCTCACCGGCGCCGGCATGCTGTGCCTGCAGATGGGCGGACGTGCCGGCTCCGCCCCGGTCCGGCGCGGCGCGCGCCAGGCCCTCGACCATTCGCCGTTCCGCTGGGACAGCCCGGACTGCGATCTCTACGCCCACTACTACCTCGTCCAGGCGATGTTCCAGCGCGGCGGCGCGGACTGGTCCGCCTACCAGCCGCGCATCCGCGACAGTCTCACCGCGCGGCAAGGACCCGACGGGTCGTGGCCGCGGCCCGGCGACGGCGGCAAGATCCACGCGGCCGGGGCGATGTTTGCCGAGGATTCGCCGAGCGGACGGCACTATCGCACCGCCTTGGCGACCCTGATGCTGGAGGTGTATTACAGATATTTACCCGCCACCCGTTGATCACCAATGACCTGATATTTCGCACCGCCGCGCAGCTTGCGCTTGGCCTGATGGCGGAGGGTGGATATGGCCAGAGGCATGCGAAACCTCCCCTTTCGTCTCGACGGCCGCGTCGCCTGGGTCACCGGATCCAGCCGTGGCATCGGGCGTGCCATTTCCGAGCAACTCGCCGCGGCCGGTGCGCGCACCGCGGTGAACAGCTTCCTCAACCCGGACCTGGGCAAGGAAGTCGTGGCCGGGATCGAGGCCGCCGGAGGCGAGGCGATGCTGCTCACCGGCAGCGCGATGGACGAAGGGGAAGTCGACCGGATGGCCGGTGAGATCGAGTCCCGCTTCGGACCCATCGACATCGTCATCGCCAACGCCACGCCCCCGCAACCGATGAACAAGGTCGAGGACTACAGCTGGGAAGACCACCAGGCGATGATCGAGGCCTTCGTCAAAAGCCCCTACCTGCTCGCGAAGCGGCTCTTGCCCTCGATGAAGGAACGCCGCCACGGCCGCATCATCAACATCACCAGCGAGGTCTTCCTCACCGGTGCCCCGGACTTCAGCGCCTACGTCGCGGCCAAGGGCGGCCAGATCGGCTGGAGTCGCTCGATGGCCAACGAACTCGCGCCGTACGGGATCACCGTGAACACCGTCGCCCCCGGCTGGATCCCGGTCGAGCGCCACGACGATGTCTGCGACCGCGCCAAGTCCCGCTACCTCGCGACCATCCCCTTGGGCCGCTGGGGCAAGCCGGCCGACGTGGCCCACGCGGTCGCCTATTTCTGTTCCGAGGAGGCCTCCTTCGTCACCGGCCAGACCCTCGTCGTGAACGGCGGCCGCACGCTTTCGTGAGGTGGCGGACGGAGGAAATCCCCCATCCGCGGAAGATGCAGGATTTTCCCTTGCAAAAGCCACCCGCCCTCCTTACTTCTCCGCCCCCGCCGACAAAAAAGGGTAGGTGGCCGAGTGGTTAAAGGCGGCAGACTGTAAATCTGCTCTCATTGAGTACGCTGGTTCGAATCCAGCCCTGCCCACCATCCTCTTCACGAGGATGCGACGACAAGAAACGCGATCCCCCTCGGGGGATCGCTTCTTTTTTGCCCCGGCGGCCCGATCTTCCGCGCCGGAGTTGAATTGAAGCTGGCGCCCGGCCCATGGACCGGAAAGGTTCGGCACAACGTATGTTGGAGTCATTCAAGAAGTTCATGGGTCTTGGCAGCCATCCCTCGAATCCCGAGGGGCTCCCGGAACCGACGTTGAAGCTGCTGCGCGAGGAGTTCCAACCACTCGACAAACTGCAAGCGGGTCTGGCCGGCCGGGTTCTAGGCCATGTGGTCGACGGCACCGGCGACGACGTGCTACTAGCCCTCAGGGGCTTGCCGGACGCGGGAGGACTACTCCGCATGTGCACCGTTTCATCGACCACCCACTCCAGCCGCCAGAACAAGCCGCCGCGCTGTCGGCTCACGGAGGAGCCGGGGAAAACAAGCGCCGCCGTGCTCCTGCGGCTCGGCCAGATCTACCGGGCGATGTTCGAGGCCGCACCGTCGCCATCGTTCACCTCGGAACACCTGCCGGCCGAGTTGCGCTGGCTCGAGGTTCTCTTGTGCGAACTCTCCTGCTACTGCCCCTATCATTGGTACTACTATGGCGGTGAAAAGAAGCCCTATGGCCACATCTCCGATTTCCGGGCGATGTTGCGATCTGGCGGTCACGCCGATGACGCCTTGGCGCGGCATTGCCTGTATCAGCCGAATCCACGGTCCACTTCCTGGAAGAGTCGCGACGACCTGCGGGGGATCGAGGGACTCGGCGACTACCTGGCGGAGTATCCGGAGTTGATCCTGGAAAGCCTCGGCGACGGGAATGCCGCCCAACGGGAATCGCGCCTCGAACTCCTGCAAGGAGTCGGCCTGCCCCTGAACCCGGACCTGCTCCGCGGGGTGGCGGGCCTCGCCGTCGGTCCGGCGAAGCGCTTGCGCGAACAGGCGCAGGCGTGGCTTCACTCGGTCGCCGTCGATCAAGCCCCCGTGAGAGAAGAGTTCCGCCGGCGGGTCACCGACGGAAGCCCGGCCGAACGCAAGCTGGCCGCCGCCTTGGTGCTGCAGGACGAAGGCACCGAGGTCATCGGGTTCCTGCGTGATTGCCAGGAGAAGGAAACCGTCAAGTCGGTGGCAGCAGTGCTCGAGAAGCTCGTCAGTACCGGGGCCGCCGTGAACGCCGCGGAGGCCACCGCCAGCGATGTCCCGGCAATCCCTCCGGCGAAAGCTTTCGAGCGCTCCGTGAAAGTAACCGCGGAGATCAAACGCGACCTCCTCGCCACCATGGACCGGCTGAACGCCGATGCCATCCGCCGCCATGCCGAGCAGTGGGACCGCACCGACCCAAAATGGCGGAAGGGCAAACGGGACCTGCCGCCACCGGTCGATACCAAGCAACTCGACCGGTGGGTCGAGATGCTGGCGGGCGAACGGGAGATCGGTGGAGCCAAGATCTTCACCGGGCACTTGAACTGGCAAATCCTGCCCTCGCTGGAAAAGGAGGTGGCCGGATTCTTCGAACGGACCCGGCTCCCGCTCGTCGCCCGGATCCGCCTGATGAGGCTGTTCGGCATCACGACCGATCCCAGACGATCGGGTGCGGATGGCTGGAACTGGACCACCTTCGACATGGCGGTGGCGTTCCTCTCGGCCGGGATTCGGGAGGATGGCTGCGCGGGGCTGCGTGACCTGGCGGCGGCCTTCGAGGCGGCCGGGGTGGACCCGGGACTGGTGGGCACGCTTTACACGGAGGCCCGTTGGGGCAAGCCGTGGAACTGCCTCGATCTCGGGGCCGACCAGATCTGGCCCTACTTCGCCGACCGCCTCGGCGCCCTTGAGGCCGGACTCGGGTTGCGGCCGCTGGAGATGATTTCCGACTACCTGAGGCCGGAATACGCGAAGCACGCCTACCAGATCCTCGCGACCTTCCCGGTGCCGCCCGTGTCCCTGCTCCCCGCGCTCTGGGAGCGTGCGCTGGAGGGCAAGAAGGTCGAACTGAAGATGGCCCAGGAATGCCTGACAGGCTCCCCGGGCAGGGACAGCCGGATCATCGAGGCACTGCAGGACGGGAAAAAGTCGGTCCGCACCGTCGCCGCGGAATGGTTGGGCGAACTGCGGGTCGCCGACGCCGAGACCCCGCTGCTCAAGGCCATTGCCAAGGAGAAGGCGGACGAACCGAAGGCGGCGATGATGGAGACACTCGAGAAACTCGGCGTTGACATCGAGCGCTTCCTCAACCGCAAGCAACTGCAGGCCGAGGCGGAGAAGGCCCTCGCCAAAGGCATCCCGAAAGGCCTGGAGTGGTTCCCCTTCGACCGCTTGCCGGAGATCCGCTGGGAAAAGAACCGCCAACGCGTCCCGGACGCCGTCCTCCGCTTCCTGATCCTCCAGGCTTTCAAACTGAAGAATCCCGAGCCCGGGCCGCTGCTCCGCCGCTACGCCGGCCTGATGGAACCGCAGGGACGCAAGGCCCTCGGCGACATGATGCTGCAGGCGTGGCTCGCGGAGGACACCCGGCCGGCGCATACGCCCGACGAGGCGGCCGCGCTGGCCGACCGCGACACCGCCCAGATGAAGTCCTACGCGGCTTCCCACCCGCAGTGGTACAGCGGCTGGAACGAGGCCAGCCACCGCGCCGCGGTCTATCGCCACTACCTCGAGGAATGCATGGCGTCGGCGAACCCGAGCAAGGGGGTGCTCGCGGTGGCGGGCGCCTGTTGCGACGCCGGGGCGGTGGCGCCGGTCGCAGCGTATTTGAAGAAATACTACGGTCGCCGTATGGCCCAGGGCAAGGCGCTGCTGCGAATGCTCGGCTGGATCGACAAGCCGCTCGCGATCCAGCTGATCCTGTCCATTTCCACCCGTTTCCGTACCAAGGGCATCCAGAACGAGGCCGGATTGATCGCCGACGAGATCGCGAGCCGCAAGAACTGGACCCGGGACGAAATGGCCGACCGGACGATCCCCTCCGGCGGCTTCGAGGAAGACGGCACCCAGGTCATCGACTACGGCTCGCGTCAGTTCACCGCCCGGCTGCTCGACGACTTCTCGATCGAGCTGCGCAACGGCGAAGGCCGGGTGATCAAGGCCTTGCCGGACGCCACCAAGGCGGAGGACGCCGACGAGGTGAAGCTGCTCAAGAAGGGCTTCAGTTCGGCGAAGAAAGAAATCAAGGAGGCGCTCAAGATGCAGAAGGAGCGACTCTACGAGGCGATGTGTACCGGACGGGAGTGGCGCTTCGAGGACTGGGACATGTTCCTCAACCGCCACCCGGTGGTCGGCCGCTACTGCCAGCGGCTGGTGTGGAGCGCCGCCCGGAATGGCGAACCGCTCGGCCAGTTCCGGCCGATGCCGGACCGGACCCTGACCGATGCCGACGACGAAGCGGTTGCACTGGAGCCCGACGACCTGGTGATGCTGGCGCATCGCGCGAGGATGGAAGAACCCGCGGTCGCCGCCTGGCGGACGCACCTCGAGGACTACGAGGTGCCGCTGTTGTTCCCGCAACTGGACGTCGAGCTGTTGGAGCTCGGCGGGGATGCCCGCAAGCGCGACGAGATCCTCGATTTCGAAGGCCACCTGATCACCACCTTCCGCCTGCGGGCGAAGGCCGGGAAACGGGGCTACACCCGCGGCCAGGCGGAGGACGGCGGCTGGTTCTACACCTACCACAAGCGCTTCCCGGGATTGGGTATCGAGGCGGTCATCGAGTTCACCGGCAACGGCTTGCCGGAGGAAGACCGCACCGTCGCACTGACCAAGCTGGCGTTCACCCGGCTGCCCCAGGACGACGCCGCGAACTCGGCGTGGAACCTGCGGCCGTTGCGCCTGGGCGAGCTGCCGCAGGTGCTGGTCAGCGAATGCTGGAACGACCTGCAGGCCATCGCCGCCGACGGCACCGGATTCGATGCCGACTGGCGCAAGAAAAGCGAGTTTTGAAATCATGAACACCGACCAGTCGATCCGGCCACCCGCGGAAGTGGTCTTTGCGGAAGAACTCGCGGCCCTGGCCACCCATG
>NZ_JACZFQ010000032.1 GCF_014904755.1 Neoluteolibacter marinus | reverse complement strand
GCCCGCCGCCCGCCGGGCTGGCGGCCCAGCCCCGCCGCCGTGCTCACCTTCATCCGCGGCAGCGATGGGAAGAAAATCGGCGGCGTGGAGATCGGCCGGAAGTACTACGGCGACGACCTGCTGGTCGAGCGCTCGATTGTGACCCTGCTCGGCAACCGCGGCCTGATGCTTGTCGGCGAGCCGGGCACTGCGAAGTCGATGCTCTCCGAGTTGCTGGCGGCGGCGATCAGCGGCGATTCGTCGCTGACGATCCAGGGCACCGCCGGCACCACCGAGGACCAGATCAAGTACTCCTGGAACTACGCGCTGTTGCTTGCCGAAGGCCCGACCCCGCGGTCCCTCGTACCCGGGCCGGTCCACCGCGGACTGAAGGAAGGGAAAATCGTGCGGTTCGAGGAGATCACCCGCTGCCAGCCCGAGATGCAGGACGCGCTGGTCAGCGTCCTCTCCGACAAGCACCTGCATGTCCCGGAACTCGGCGACGATGGCATCCTGCATGCGGCGAAGGGCTTCAACATCGTCGCCACCGCCAACCTGCGGGACCGTGGGGTCAACGAAATGTCGAGCGCCCTCAAGCGCCGCTTCAACTTCGAAACCGTGCCGCCGATCGCCGACCGCGACCTGGAGATGACGCTGGTGCGCGAGCAAACCTCGCGGCTGCTGGCGGCGCATGAGGTCGAGGCCCGGCTGCCGGACGACACCCTCGAGCTCCTGGTCACCACCTTCCAGGACCTCCGCAACGGCCGGACGCAGGAAGGCGCCACCATCGAGAAACCCGGCACCGTGATGTCGACGGCCGAAGCGGTCGCGGTGGCGTTTTCCGCCTGCCTTGATGCCCACTACTTCGGCCCCGGACAAGCCGGCGGACAGCACGTCGTCCGCCAGATCGTCGGCACCGTGTTCAAGGACGACCCGGAGGACTCCCGCAAGCTCGCCCACTACCTCGAGGTGGTCGCCAAGGTCCGCTCGAAGCGGGGCGGCGTCTGGAAGAGCTTCTACGACTCACGCAAGCTCCTTGGTTGAGATGACGGGGGGCGACGCCTGTGGACTGGAGCGTGAGCTGGAGGATTTCCTCGGGCGGCTGGACGATGGCCGCACGATCTTCTTCCCGATCCGCCACCACAGTCCCGCCTGTGCCTGGCACCTGGCCGGGCTGATCCGCGAGCGCAGGCCGGCATCGATCCTGATCGAGGGCCCCGAATCGCTGGGCGGCTACTTGCCGGCACTTGCGGACCCCGCGCTGCAGGCACCCGTTGCACTCTACAGCTTGTTCATCGACCGCCGCCGCAGGACGTCCGCGGCACGGGACACGGCGCTGCCTCCCCCGCGCTTCGGCGCCTTTTACCCGTTGTGCGATTACTCGCCGGAGCTGGTCGCCGTCCGGGAAGGCAGCGCCGTCGGGGCGCGGCTGGGCTTCTGCGACCTCGACCATGCCGTCCAGACGCTTTGTTCGGAGGCCGCGGAAGGGAGTTCCAGTTTGCTCGACGAGACCCATCTCGCCAATAGCCGCTACCTCAAGGAGCTCGCCCGCCGCCGCGGCTGCCGCGATACCGACGAATTGTGGGACCGGCTTTTTGAAAGCGGTTTCCGCGCGGGCGACCGCGGACGCTTCATCCGCGAGGTCGCGGCCTACTGCTATCTCGGGCGCGCCCACTACGGCGACGACGAGCTGCGGGCCGACGGCAACCTCGCCCGCGAACAATGCATGGCCGGTCATGTCGAGCGCGAGCGCCGGCGCCTCAAGCGGGCCGGTGCCGACGGTCCGCTGCTGGTCGTGACCGGCGGTTTCCACACCCCGGCATTGGTCGCGCCGAAGCGGGATCGGATCGAACTCCCCGAAGGTCCCCGCGACGACGAACGCCTGCATGCCCTGATCCCCTACAGCTTCCGTCAGCTCGACGCGCTGAACGGCTACGGCGCCGGGATGCCGTCGCCGGGCTACTACCAGCGCCTCTGGGAGGCGGAGGGAAGTGGCCGCGAGGTGCTCGAGAAGCTATGCCGGGAAATGGTCGTTGAGTTGCCCCGCGAGACCCGGCGGCGCGGCCTCGCCTTGCCGATGTCCACCGCCGACGCGATCGCCGCCCATCACCAGGCTTGCCAGCTGGCGGCCTTCCGGGGCAATCCCGGCCCGTTGAGGGAGGACCTGATCGACGGGATCCGTAGTAGCTTGGTGAAGGGAGAGATGGATGCCGACGGGCGGGCGGTGCTGGCGGTGGTCGACGACCTGCTCACCGGCGACGGCACCGGACAGGTGCCCGGACACCTGGTCGAGCTGCCGCTCCTCGACGATTTCCGCCGCCAGGCGGCCGAGCTGGGGCTCAAGCTCGACGACACCCGGCCGCGGGAGATGACGCTCGAGATTTACAAGAGCGACCGCCATCGCCGGCGATCACGTTTCTTCCGGTCACTCGAGTTCCTCGACGTCCCGCTGGCGCGCTTTGTCACCGGGCCGGACTTCCTGGAAGGAACCGGGTTGAATCTTCAGAACGAGCGCTGGAACTACGCCTGGAGCCCGCAGACCGAAGCGTCGCTGGTGGCGGCATCGATCCATGGTGCCACCTTGGCCGAAGCCCTGGTGGGAAGGCTGCATGAGCGGGAACGGGAGTTCGAGGACCAGGGCAGCGAGGTGGGCGCCGGGGATGCGGTCGGCTTGTTGTTGTTCTGCTGCCGGCTCGGGCTGCATGCCGAGGGGAACCGCTTCGTGCCACTGGCCCGTCGCAAGCTCGAGGAAGAAGGCAACTTTTCGCGCTGCCTGGAAGCCACCCTGCGGTTGACCCTGCTGCGGCGCTTTCCCGGCCCCCTGGAAGCGGAAAAGCTCAATGGCGCGGATGGTCTCGCGGAAGAGGCATACCGCCGGCTTTGCTACCTGCTCGGTGAACTCGCCGGAGCGGCGGACGAGCGCCAGGTCGAGGCTGCCGGGGAACTGGCAAGCGTCCGCGGCATGCTGCGCTCCGAGCAGGAACAGCTCGATCCCGCCTGGTTCCACGAGGCGGCGAAGGCTGCGGAGCGGCGCCCGGGCCACGTGCCCGAGCTGGCGGGCGGGCTCGCCGGCTTCCTCTACGCGGAGGGATTGCTGCCCCGGGATGAATTGCTCGCCCGGATCACGGCCCGGGGCTTGCCCGGAGGCATCGGCGGGTCCGGGTTCTCGCGTTACCTGCAGGGTGTACTGGCGCAATGCCGCGAATTGACCTGGCAGGACGACGCTTTCCTGGAGCGGTTGGACGACATCATCTCCGGCTGGGACGAGGACGACTTTCTCGGTGCGCTCCCGCACCTGCGCCTCGCCTTCTCCGGCCACACCCCGAGGGAAACCGACCGGACCAGCGAGCGGGTCGCGGCGCTTCATGGCACGGATGCAGGCATCGACTGGTATCAAACCGACCTGAGCGAAGCGTTCGTCGCCGCCAACCTCGCGCTCATGGCGGAACTCCGCCGCTGCCTGCGGGACGATGGATTGGAGGCAAGCCATGGGTGACACATCCCAAAAGTTGGCCCGCTGGCGACTGGTCCTCGGCCGCTATGCCGACAAACACCTGCCCCCGCCACCCGACAAGTCGGGCCGGAGGATGGACCGTGCCCTGGATTTCCTCTACGGGCGCGAGTATGCCGGCCGGGGCGTCCGCGGCAGCGACGGGGACAAGGGACCGGGCAGCCTCGACGCCTCGCAACTCACGGTACCCGACTGGCTCAACGAGGTGCGCGAGCTGTTCCCTCGCGAAACCATCGAGACCATCGAGGCGCACGCTTTGGATCGCTACGGCATGAACGAGCTCGTCACCGACCCCGAGGCCCTTGCCCGGATCGAGCCGAGCCCCGCGCTGCTCAAGATGATCCTCAGCTTCAAGGGCCACATGAAAGGCGAAGTGCTGGCGGCCGCCCGCGCGCTGGTCCGGAAGATCGTCGAGGAACTGCGGCGCAAGCTGGAGGAAGAGGTGCGCAGGAGCTTCAGCGGGCACCTCAACCGCTTCCGCCACAGCCCGCTGCAGGTCGCCCGGAATTTCGACTGGAAGACCACCATCCGGCGCAACCTCAAGAACTGGTCGCCCGAGCGCCGCCAGCTGGTACTACAGCAGAGCTACTTCTTTTCACGGATCCGCCGGCAGTTGCCATGGCGCATCATCCTGTGCGTCGACCAGTCGGGCAGCATGGTCGATTCGGTCATCCACACCGCGGTGCTGGCCGGCATCCTCGCCGGCTTGCCCGCGGTCAACGTGAAACTGGTCGTATTCGACACCGCGGTGGTTGATCTCAGCGATCGCCTCGATGACCCGGTGGAGGTCTTGATGAGCATCCAGCTGGGTGGCGGCACGGATATCGGTGGCGCCTTGACCTATGCCGAGCGCCTGGTCGAAGTCCCGCAGCGCACGGTGTTCGCCCTGATCAGCGACTTC
>NZ_JACZFQ010000047.1 GCF_014904755.1 Neoluteolibacter marinus | reverse complement strand
ACATCGTCGCCGGCAGCGCTGCCGGCCGAGTTGCTCGCCACGAGCCGGTAGTGGTAGGTCGCATTGGGGATCAATGCCACGTTCGGCGCCTGGATGCCGACGATGCCGAAGCCGGCGGGAATCGACTGCACCGCCGTTGACTGGCCGTAAGCCGTGGTCAGGCCGAACTCGAAATAAGCCGACGCTTTCACGCCGTTCGGATTCACCGCGCCGATCAGGGTGGCGGAGGAGGCCGTCACGACCGACGGGGCTCCGGTCGCCGCAACCGGCGGATTCGGCGGGGTGGTGAACTGGAGCGGGCTTCCGTAAATCGTGCCCGCCGCATTGGTGAGAACCGCGCGGAAATGATAGGCCGTGGCGCCTTCCAGACCGGCGATGCTGGCCGCGAAAGTGCGCGTGGTATTGCCCGAAACATCCCGGTCAGGCGTCCGGCTGCCAAACGCGGGCGAGGTCCCGTATTCGAAATAAACCGTCGAAACCCCGTTCGGGTTGACCGTGCCGTTGAGGGTCGCCCGGGAGGCATCGATGACCACCGCGGGGGTGGTCGCCACCACCGCCGCCGAGGCGCGGCTGACATTGACGGTGTAAGTCCGGGTGGTCACGCCGTCCTCGGCGCGGACCAAGGTCGTGATCAGGTTCGGCCCGACCGCCAGTGCGATCGGATTGCTGGCACTGCCCGAGACGACGGAAGCGCCATTGACCGTCACCATAGCACCCACGCCCGCCACCGTCGGCGTCACGGTGACGGTGGTGACCGTGTTGGCGACGGTGGTCGAATAGTTGCCGGTGAGGGGATTGAAAGCCGGGGAAAGGTTCGTGGAACCGACGCTGAGGCTGGCGAGGGTCGCATTCGACGATGGCGGCGGGGTGACGACGAGGAGACCACCGCTGCCGGTGATCGCCCCGCTGCTGTTCGAGGCGTCGTAAAGTCCGTCCGGCATCGGGCTGCCGGCGACCACCAGCGAGGCCACCGTGTCGGCCCCGGCAAAACCGAGATCGAGCACCGCGCCCGCCTCGATGGTCACCACGGACTTTTCGTTTCCGGTGTTGGCCTGGGCGAGATGAAGGACCCCGGATGTCACCGTGGTCGCACCTCGATAGCTGTTGGCACCGGTCAGGAAGAGATCGCCGCTGCCCGCCATCGTTAGGCCGCCATTGCCGGTGACCGCGCCGGAAATCGTCACCGGTCCCGCGCCCGTGCCGCCAAAGGTCAGGTCCGACTGCAGGCTGAGCGGCGTCTGCACCGCAACCGCGGCTGCGCCATCCTGCTCGATCCGCGGCAGCGCGGCGCCATGGGTCGCGAACTGGAGTCCGCTGCCCGCCAGGGTCAGTTCCGACCCGCCGAGGTGGAGCACGTTCAGCAGGAAGCCGGCATTCAGGTTCTGGGTCGCCGTGAAGGATCCGGGCACCTCGAATCCGATGGTGTAGGTGGCTGAACCCGACGCCAGCGGCGCGGTGCCGTCGGTCTGGTCGTTGACCCATTTGGCCGCATCGCTCCAGTCGCCCGGAACGGCATCAGCCCAGTTGAACTGCGTCGCTTCCTCCGCGACCGCCGGCCCTCGCAACAAGATCAGGATGGCGAGAATTGCCGTCCAACAAGCTTTGGACGGATACACACCTTTGACACGGATCGGGGAGGGTCGGGCCATGGCGCTAATCGTTTGGGGGTGAATTGCCGTCGCGGGTGCCAACAAAGCCATCGAGCCGCGACACCATCGCGAGGAGATGATCCCGAACCGGGAGGAAGGCCGGATCATCGGTCCAGCCGGAGATCACCCGCAGCGCATCGCGGTCATGGGCGGCAAGCTCGTCGCCAGGCAAGGCCGACTCCGTGGTGAGGAGGTTGTTCGAGACGAAGCGGTTGTTGTTCGGGTAGACCCCGGAGAATGCCCGCAACTCGGTCGGCGTGCGGGCGGGGTCGAGCAGCCACTCTTTCACCAACGCCTGCTGGGCGGGATCCCTCAGGTCCGCGCGGGCAAACTGCTGGGCGACCATCTCCGGACGGCTCTCCTGCAGGTTCCGGTCCGACGAAAGCCGCGACAGCACGTCCACCGGCTGGCGCTGGACCAAGCGGTCAAGGGTGAGGAATCCGGCGTGGGCGAGATCGCGGCGATCCTTGCGCTGGATCAGTCGGGAAATCAGCGGCGTGCTTTCGGTCGCCTCGATCTCGACCAGCACGTCAAAGGCGTTGAGATAGCCGATCGATGGATCCGCCTGCCAAGCCGGGTGAGTGATCAGCTCTTCGGTCTTCGCACGGAGAAAACCCGCGTCCTCCGGTGATTCCCCGCGCGCGACATTGCGCAAGCAAAGCGCCCACTCGTCCGCGGTGGTCGCCGTGGCGAGAACCTCCCGCCCCACCGCGGCGGCGGCGGCGGGATCGATGGAGTAAAGCGCATCGAGCAGAAAGGTCCGGAAACTCGGCCAGCCCACTACCGAACCGTCGCGCCCGATCTCGAACTCCAACCCGGTGCTGCGATCATCACCGTGGCCGAGGAATCCGCGGATGAGTTCGACCGCTTCTTCCCGCGGCAGCTCGTCGAGTGCCGTGCGGAGCGACTTCAGGTCACTTCGGACCTTGGACGCGTCGGTGGCATCCGCGAGCGCCAGGAATGCGCTTTCCAAGGCATCTCCCGTCGAATGGTCCGGGTCGCCTTGAGGACTCGCGAGGGAAGTGTCATCTCCGGCCGGAGCAAGCGCAGACGCAGGGCTGTCCCTTGATGTCCTGCTTCCGAACCAAGCCACGGTTAGCAGGGCAACGATGGCGATGAGTATCTTGAGGCCGCGCATGGCGAGATACGGGGGATCAATGGCCGCGCCCAAGGGACGGGTGATGTCGGGCATTCACCGGGAAACCCTGAACCGATCCCGGGCGGGAGGTCTCAGGGTCGAGCATCATGCGACTCGCCTTCGCCGGTCTTGATGGCGGGAATGGCGGCGCGGCGGACCGATCCAGGGATCGAATCGTCGGAAGCGGGAGTGGTGCCTTCATCGGCGCGGGGGAGGCCGTTTTCTTGTGAGGGGGGAAGCAGCCGGACTCCGGGATCTCCGGCGAGATCCAAGCGCCCAACATGAAACACGCGACTTTCCCTCAATGCACCTGTCTTACAAGCTCCAAATCACTGATTCCCAATCATTAACATAAACTTACTTTTCCGTCATCTCAACATATCCGTCGCGAACGGGATCGCCCGAATCCAAGCGCTGGAGGAAGAACCGGCTGGATCCGTCCTCGCCGTGTCTCTCCGCGACGACCTGCTGGAACAACTCGCGCGCCCGGCCCGGGTCGTTCGCCTGGAGGGCGGCCTGGGCCTGGTCGTACGTGCCGACCCACCCCGGCCGCGGGCCGTCGGCGCTCTGTCCCAGAAGCTCGTGGATGACGGTGGCCTCGCGGCGACCCTTGACCTTGAACCAACCTACCATCCGGGTGTGGAACTCGTCACCGATCCGCTCGCGGACCTCACCGCTGACCAAGATCTTCGTCCCCAGCATCTTGTTGAGTGACTCCAGCCGCGCGGCGAGGTTCACGGGATCGCCGATCAGGGTGTAATCGACGCGCCGCGAGCTGCCGATATTGCCGGCCACCAGCTCGCCGAAGTGAACCCCGATGCGGGTGCCGAGGGTGGTCCCGTGGATGTCCAGGCTGGCATCGCGGGAAAGCTTCCACGCGGCGCGAGCCGCCTTGAGCGCGGCATCGGGCTCCGGGAGTGGCGCGCCCCACACCGCCAGGATCGCGTCGCCGATGAATTTGATGACCACCCCGTCGTGATCGAAGATATGGCAGGTGGTCCGCTCGAAATAGTCGTTGAGCGTGGCGACGATCTTCTCGGGATCGCCGACGCGCTCGCACATGTCGGTGAAGTTCGCCAGGTCGGTGAAGACCACCGCGGCCTCGACCTTCTCGCCCCCGGTTTTCATCCGGAAGCCCTGCGCCTTGAGCTGGTCGAGCATTTCCGGCGAGACGTATTTGGCGAAGGCCTCGCGAAGCTGCCGTTGCTCCTCGCTGAGTTTCACCCGGAAGAAGCGCTCGACGTAGAAATGCGCGGCGGTTCCCCACACGAATGCCACCGGGATCTGCACGAAGGCGACCACGCTCCACGGAAACCACAGCCGCATGGCATGCATCGTCCAGATCCCGAGCCCCGCCATCAGCAGGATGCCGAGGATCGCGACCGCCAAGCCGTGAAGCGGCCGGAGCCGGGTGAAGGCGACGCCCGCGAGCAGCCCCGCGGCCACGACCAGCCACCGGTCGTGGCGCGGTTCAGAACGGACCAGCCAGTCCCCGTGGAGCAGGTTGGCCAATCCGGTCGCCTGGATCTCGACGCCGCTCGTCAGCGGCAATTCGCCGCGGATGTCGAAGCGATGGTAGGGCGTCGAGAACAGGTCGAGGCCCGCCGCCGCGCCGACGATGCCCGGCTTGGCACCGACCACGACCACCTTGTCTCGGAGCAGCGCCGGAGCCGGGGCGATCAAAAGATCGGAAGCACTCAGCGAGCGGATCGCCGGATGATCGGGATCGGGCGGCCCGGCGTAGTTGAGCCAGCGCTGGCGGAGCCGTTCCCCCTCCTCCAGCGGCGCCCCGAGACCGACCGCCGCCTTCCACGTCATGGTCGCCTCGTCGCGGCTGCCGGTCGTGAGCTCACGGACAGTGAAGCGCTTGTCATGAATCAAGGTGACCAACCCGAAGTCGTCCGCGGCGGCGAGCAGTTCGTCGGTCGGGGGAATCAGTTGTTCGCCGCTGACTCCGGTCTGCTTGATCGTCTGGCGGCCGCAGGCCAGCAGGACCTGCCGGCGGGGCAAGCCCTCCACCGGCTGCCAGTTTTCGTCCACCCCGCGGAACCGCAAGATCGCCGCGGCAAATTCGCGGTCGACCTCGGGCTCTTCCGAGGCCCGGTCGAAGATCAGGTCGTAGACCACGGCCCGCGCCCCGGATGCGTTCAAGGCATCGAGCAGCTTCGCCTGCGCCCGCCGGTCCACGAACCGGCCGTCGAGCTCGTCGATGTAGACGATGCAAACGTCGTCCGCTGCGGCCGCGTGGTGATAGCGGAAGGGAATGTCGTAGCTGAGCGTCCGGATCGATCCGCCGAGCCGGAACAGACAGAGGAGGCCGGCCAGGAGGGTGAGCGCCACTCCCACCAGCGCCGTCATCAAACGCGTGCGCCCCTCGGTCATCCACGTCCCCTTCAACCGGGCCTGCTGGTCGGGCATCGTCACCAGGCTTGTTAGAAGCTGTAGCGGATCCGGATCACCGCGGTGCGGTCGCGGACGATCTCCGACCGCGGGTTAAGCGCGCTCAGCCGGTAGTCCGTGTCACCGATGTTAAGAACCCCGGCGGTGATCTCACATTGGTTCTGGTTGAAGCGATAACCGGCGAGCGCATTGAACTGCCAGAAAGAGTCGCCCGATCGCAGCGGCAGCCGCGAGGGGTCGTCCTCGAGGTCCTGCGAATAGTAGTTGGCCTCCACCCGGGCGAAGAATCCGCAGGGCGAATTCCAGTTCGCGTTGAACATCACTTCGGTCAACGTCGCCTCGTCCTTCACCCGGGCGAAGGGGGCGACCGCCACCGGCAGTTCAGGCAAGACGGTCTCCAGCTCCGAGCGGGTGAGCCGCAAGCCGGCACCGACCGAAAACTGGTTCCCGAGCAGCTGGTTGAGATACAGCGAAAGCGATTGCTCGCGATAGTCGAGGTGCTCCGGCGTGCCGTCGGCGAAATAAGCCGGCGTCGACGGGAAAACGCCGGTGTCGTAGCCGGTGAAGATCCCCCGGGTGCGGTCGACCTCCTGCTCGATCACGTTCACCGCCGCGCCCCACCAGGTCCGGGTGGACAGGCTGCCGTCCGCGCTGAGCCCCCAGATCCGGAACTCAGGCGCCTCCACCGATCCGGCGATCGATTCCGAAATGACGGTTCGATAGGCTTGGTTGAATCCGGCGAGCTGGACCGGTTCAAGGCGAACGCTTTCGTCGTAAGTCACGCCGCCAAGGCCCTCGGTGTAGACACCGCGCAGCCTGAACCGCCGCGACGGCGTGTAGGAGAACCCAATCTTCCCGGAAAACTCCTCGTCGTCGCGCTGGAGGTTGTTGGCAGGCGGATTGCGGAAATTGTCGGGATGCTCGATGTGATCCCAAGCCGCGCCGCCGATCAGGGTCAGGCAAGGAAGAACGTCCCAATAGTCGTAGGCGTAGAGGCTCATCCGCTGGAAATCGACCGACGTGTGCTGCTTCACCGCGGGCGTGGAGAAGCCGCCGGTGAAGTTCGGCCGCTCCGCGTACATGAGCGTGTCGGTTTCGAAGGTCCCCGACTGCCAGCGGGCGCCGGCGATCAGGAGATTGCGATCGGTCTGCAGGATGTGCTGCAACTCCGCGGTATCGATCTCGAAGTCGCGTCTCGACTGGAACGCGAAGGGAGCCCCCGAGACGCTCTGCACGTCGCCGCGGCCGAGGTAGGGCTGGATCGCCCGCAACAGGTCGCCGGAGTAGACCAGCGACTCGCCGTCGGGACCGATCCCGACCGATCCATTCAACGACGGGTCGGTGAACCCGTCGATGCCGCCGTTGTTCTCGATGAATCCGGGCCGCAGTCCGTCGGCATCGCGCTCGACCAGGAGCTGGGTCGCCGCCGGGTTGCGCAGGACCTGCTCCGCGCTGAGCCTGCCCCCGAGGAACAAGGTGTTGGACCCCGGAGCCCAGCGGTGGTTCCAGCCCGCCAGCAAGAGTCCGGGCTCCTGGTTCTCGTTGAAGTCGAGGCCCGGCTCAAGCGGACGGTTGTCGTAGGTCTCGAAATTGTCGCCGGAGTGCTGGTCCTGCCATTTCCCCAGGAAATAGAAGGTGTCGTCCGGGGTCACCTGCCACTTGAACTGTCCGTACAACTCCTGGAGGGACGATTCTGAGTTCGGCCGGTCGCCGTTGTCGTAGCCGTAGTAGGCATCGATCCCGAACTCGAAATTGCCCGAACTCCCGAACAAGGAGGCGGCGGTCCGCGACTCGCCGTCGCTGCGCAGCTCACTGATGATGCTGCCGCCGAGCCCGTCGGACTCGAGCAACTTGGAATACTCCTGCTGCGAGACGAACTGCGACAAGGGCCCGCCGCCCACCGGTCCCAGCAGGTTGGCCAGCAACAGCTCGTTGAACCAGGGGGTCTCGTAGCGGAGATTGATGCGCTTGGGATCGCGCAGGGCGTCGAACGAGTTGGCGAGGAACAGGTGGGCCGAGGGGTTGGTGTAGTCGTTTTCCACCGCGAAGGTGGCCTCGCGGACCGCGACCTCCTGCATCCCCGCCGCCTGATAGATCCGGGCCAGGTTCGCGCCTCGCACCGCCCGGTCCTGGTCGAGCAGGAACTTCGACCGGTAGACTCGGCGGTTGTCATTGAGGTCGATCGAGCGCTCGAGGTCGGCGATCGACTCGTTGATGCGGTTCCCCTGCTGCAGCTCGAGGGCCGAATACAACCAGGGCGTCGGGTCGTTCGGATCGAGCTGCCGGGCGAGATCGAGGTCCTTGCGGGCCTCCACCGGCCGGCCTTCCATGCTGAGCGCCTTGCCGAGATAGCTGTGGAAGATCGACACCGTCGGTTCGACCGTCGCGGCCGTCTGCAGGTCCGCGCGCCCTCCGGCCAGGTCACCCTTGCGGGTCTTTGTCAGCCCCAGGCCGAGCCAGGCGTTGCCCAGCGACCCGTCGAGCCGGACTGCTTCCTCGAACGACCCGCGGGCGTCGTCGATCCGGTTCTCCGCGCTGAGGATGAATCCCTGCAGCGCGTGGGCACGGGCATTGCGCGGCGTGAAGCCGAGTCCCGCGGCCAGCGCCTCGCGGGCCTCCCGCGTGCGGCCGAACGAAAACTCGAGCTCCGCGAGACGGGTCCAGGCGTAGCCGTTTTGCGGTGCCTTCTCCGTTGCAATCCTTGCCCCATCCCGCGCCCCGGCCAGGTCCGACCGCGACTGGCGGTAGTAACTTTCCGCGATGGCTTCGCCGGCGGTGCCCAGGTTCCCGTCGGGCCACGGTTCGCGTTCCTGATACTTCACGGCGGCAACCATCCGCTCGATCGCGCGGCGGCCGGGGTCGCCCGCCGGCACACCCGCCAAGGCCGGCCCGGCCTCGTCGAGGCGACCGACCGCCAGCAACACCGCCGCCCGGTAGAGGCGGTCACCCCGTCCTGCGGGGGCATCGACCGGGTAGGCTTCCATCGCTGCCAGGAGGTCGCCCTCCCGGTACGCCGCCAGAGACTTCGCCGCTGCCTTGCGCCCGGAAGCGGACATTCCCAATTCCTCCGGATCCAGTACGGCCGGATAGTAGAGAGCCCATTGCAACAGGTTCGTCGCCTCGATCACCGCGGTCCGCACGGGTGCCCGGCCCGGGGCTGCCTCACCGGCTTCCCCCGCGCCCAGCAGCAGCTTTCCTTGCGCGTTCTCCAGTTCGACTTGGCCCTCCAGCACCTGGAAGCGCGAAGTCCCGTCGGCGGCGACCTCGACGTGGAGCTGGGTGCCGCGCATGGCGCCATTGGCCGCGGGGGTCTTGATGTCGATCTCGCCGTTCTTCTCGCGGCTGAAGATGAAGGCCGACCCGCCTCCCACCCCCAGCCTCGCCTTCGACTCGTCGAACAAGCCCGGGGTGATCTCGACCGTGGTGAACTGCTCCAGCCGCATCGTGTAGAGATCGGTCAGGCGCAAGGTGGCCCGGCTCCGCTGCCGGGTCCGGATGCGGTCGCCGACCGACAAAACCTGCTCTTTGGCGGCGGCAGCCCATGTCCCCTGCGCCCCCTTGGCCGACTGCACGATGTTCTCGACCTCGAGCACCTTGGCGTCTTCACCCGGAGCGACGCCAGCCAACGCGAGGCACCACCATCCGACAGCGAGACACCTTTTCATGGCCGGCAAGGTTTGGTGAGGGGGCTGCAGCGGCAACGGGAAGCGCGGACGAATCCGCGTCCGGCCTGGAAACACAGGACAACCGGGGGTGCGCTGGGCATGACCGTGGGGAGGGAGATGTTTCCCGACGAAAGCAGGGGCTGCCATCGCCCCCCTTCCACCGGAATACAAAACGTTCTCTGGCACCTATGCCACGCCCCACCAAGTAACAAGCCGAAAAGGGGTGCGTCCTGCCATGCGTCGATTGTCCGCATCCTTGAATGTCAACTCCCCCGTGGCGCGTGCCTCGGGGACTTGCCCTTCATCAGTTCCCGAACGCGAAGCGCGCGAAGTGGCGGGACGCGTTCGCGGGCGGAACGACCCGGAAGGTCAGGCGGTCCTTCTCGGGAATTCCCCCCAACCTGGCATTCCCGGCCAGCACCGCCGCCGGATCCACGGTCCACTCCGTCATGTCGTCCGATACTTCCACGATCACGCTTGCGCCCTCGGCCGCCGCACGACGCGTGACGGACATGAGGAAGCTGCCATCGGGTTCCATCTGGAAGGTGGGCCTCAGGTCCTGCTCCCGGACCTGGGGATCGCCGCCCAGGAAGTATTCCTCGCGCGTGGTGAACCCGTCGCCATCGAGATCCTCGTCGTCACCGTGGTTCCCGTTCGCCGCTTTCCAGCTCGCGTAGGACTCCGTGTCCGCAAGGCCCGGGGTTCCCCCGTCGGCGACTCTGCTCGCCCGCCAGCTTAGCGGACTGTTGTGATCCGGTTGGCCGAAGGGATCCACCAGCACCAGCGAGTAGCCATCGCCGTCGGCCTCGACCGGCCACGGCGGGGCATCGTCGTAGGTGAACGACTGGATGACTCCCCCGTCGGCACGCCGCAACTCCAGTAACTCTCCGGCATTGTCCAGGCTGTTGGGGAAGATCGCGGCCACCGGCCGGCCGGGTCCGAACTTCGACTCGAAGGCCAAGCTGTCCTTGACCACCAGGATCCGCCCACCCGGCGCGAGCAAGGTCCCGCCGGGGAATGTCGCGGTGATCCCGCTGCTGAAGGTCACGTTGCTGAGGTCGAGGGTCACCGAGGCGGAGACATTCATCAGCTCGACATACTCGGTCGCCTCGTCGCTTCCCGGAGGGTTGTAGTAGATCTCCGACACGACCAGGGTGGAGGAGTCGGGCGGCTCGATGCCGCCGGTGTTCGTCACCGTGATCCCGTCCGTTCCGAGCGTCGCACCGGTCCCGTCGACGGCCTCCAGTGAAATCACGTTGGGCCCGGCCGCGAGCGGCACGGCAATCTGCCAGGTCGACTGCGAGGTCCAGGTCACTTCCAAGGGCAGGGCCGATCCGGCAAGCCGGATGCCTTTGATATCGATCCAGCCCTGTCCTTCCAGGATCACCGGACTGGCGGAGGTCGAGAAGTTCGCACCACCGTTGGTGGTGATCGCGAATGCGACCGGTGGGATCGAGCCGTTGATCGACGAGAGGATGAAGTTCGACCGGTTGCCGATGTAGCTCAGGTGACCCGCGAAGTCCTCGCCCGGCAAGAGGCTGCCATAGTGGGCGGCCCAGGAGGACATGTAGGAGGTGTTGAAAACCGTGGTGCAGATCTCGTGCAGGTGACCGAGGTAGGCCCGCTTCCTAACCGGGTTCACGATCAGCTTCTGCAGCTCCGAGTTCTCGAAAATCGATCGATTGGTGCTGAATGCATAGTCCATGTCGTGCGGAAAAAACAGCATGCGACCGTCGGGCCGGGCGTAGAAGATCCCGTTGTGGTTCGAGTTGTCGAAGAAGGAGTCCCCCGCCCCGCTGGCGCATGCGTAGGCAGTGGCACGGAGCCACTGGTCGATGTCGAGGATGTCGTCCAAGCCGTCCTCGAAGGCTGCTCCCGTTTTGTCGAAATGCTGCGCCAGCGCGATCAGCCGGGAGTAGTCGTCGACGTCCTCGTTGTTCTCGAGCAGGAAGTTCCATCGGTAGCTTTCCTTGTCGTTGCCGAGGTTGGTCAGGTCGACCCCGACCACATCGTCCGGCTGGGGCAGCTTGTAACCGTTGGCATCGGTTGTCAGCGGGTAGTAGATCAACTCATACTCATAGGCGGTGCCGTCGCTGCCGTTTTCGAACTGGGAATCGAGTAAGACATCGTTGAAGCGGGCCATCTGCAGGATCGCGTGGCTGGTGTGGGCGGGGTCCGGCGCGATGACCTGGCAGAGGTCGTTGTACTCCGCCGGCACACCACCGCTGGCATACATCATGTGATCGTAGAGGATCTCCTGGCATCCGGTAACCTGGCCATCCGAGCGGTCGATCGCCACGGTCTTGTGAACGCCGCGGAAAAGCTGGTCGTCGTTGAAGCCAAGGTTGAATCCCACCCGCGCCGCGGAAGGACGGCCGCGCTGGCTGCTCTTCAACCGGACCCCGACGTCGTAGTAGATCTCCCGTTCACCGTAGATCACCGTGCAGCCAAGGCGCTCGTTGCTCATCAGGTTGTTGGTCTGGTAGAGCAAGTTTTCGTCGGCCGGATCCATGACGATGCGGACGTTCTGCAGCCCGTTGGTGGCGGCGAGACCGTCATCCACCTGATAGAGGGCATGCGACGCCGCCCCCCCGGCGGGAAAGTACGAGACTGCCGGTGCCGGTGCCCCGTCCGAGGCCTCGACATGAAACCGGACCACGTCGGCCGCTCCCTGCCCGGGAATGGCGGCGCTGAAAGTGGATCCCGAAGCGTCGGGAGCCATCGCCAGCGAGATGAAGGATGCACCGTTGAGCGAGTAATGGAGCACCAAGGGCCCGAGTCCGTCCGGATCGGAAACATGGGCCGTCACCGTCACGGCTTCGCCCGGCGCCGGCACGGCGGGCACGTGCGTGAATGCATGGAAGACCGGACCCAGGTTCGGAACCGAAGTCGAATTGGCGACACCCGGCGTCCCGGGTGCATCGCTTCGCATGAGCTCGGTGGTCCGTGCGACGCGATTGAAATAGAGGCGGGTATTGAGGCGGTTCGACCCGCCGAGCCAGCGCGCCCGGAAGCGGACCTCGTATTCCCGCCCGTTCACCACCGACCGCCCCCCGGCGAGCGTGGTCTCGACGTGGTTGTGCATGTGCTCGGTCGGTCCGCGGGCGCTGAGATGAAGCACCGTGTTGCCCGGGCTGTCCGGATCCGGAACAAGTTCCGCATGGCGGTGGTTGCCGAGGAAGCGCCAACCCGACAGGCCGGATTCGAAGTCGCCGTTGGAAATCATCGCCACCGCCGAACTGTCGGGATTCTCGATGACCTCGATGTCATCGATCAGGACATCGCCGCTGTCCAGCAGGCCGAAAATAAACTCCCGCCACTGGCCGTCCGGCCCGGTGCTGGAGGCCGCGGTGGCGCGGTAGCTGCAGTTCTGCCAGCTTCGCCGCGCGCTTTCGTCACTGGCGGTCCAGGATTCCGGCAACGAGTTGTCGGCCCGCGCGTCACGCAACTCGAGCGAAGATCCCTTGCCATCCGCGCCACCCGGCCAGCGACCGCCATCCAGGTAACCGACCTCGTCCGCCGGGTTGCCAAAGGAATCCAGCAGCGCGATCTTCTCCCCACTTCCCGCGAGATTCCCCGACCAAGGCCCAAGCACCAACACTCCGGGCTCGACGGTCAAATTCGCCGGATCCTTCGCCACGACGAGATAGCCACCGGGCGCGATCGTGGTGCCGAGGGGAAAGGTGAACCCGATTCCCGATGCGAAACTCCAGCCGCCGACATCCACCGCCGACGCCCCGCGGTTGAACAACTCGATCCATTGCCGGTCGGAACTTTGCGGACTGACCTCCGGCGGGTGGTAGCAGATCTCGTTGATGACGATGTCCTGCTGGAGCGCGAATGCGTTCGCGCTTCCCGGCGTCGATGTCGAGACGGCAAGCCAGCGCTCCGGCCACGCCTCCGAGCGGCCGCGCGCGACCGCGTCGGCGAGCTGAGCGTCCACTGGATCCCCGCCCGGCGACCGGAGCACCACCTTGTCACCTGCGGCCGGCCGGAAGCCGAGTTGCTCCTCGGTGAAATGAAGTACTCCCCCGGGCGGGATGACCGCCGACGGCAGCGAAGAGCCGGCCGCAGCAGCGATGCCAAGGGTGAAACCATCGGTCGATGACGGCCCGGCCGTCGGGTTGACGACCTCGATGAAGAACGGAGATTCGCTCGACCCCGCGATCTCGTTGATCTCCAGCGCGGGGGGCAGGTCGGGATCCGGAAGCATCTCCAAGGCCCTCAGCCCGGCGGAGAAATAGGCACTGTCGTCGGATGCCCCGGTATGCACGGACACGGCGAGCACGTTGGTACCATTGACCAGTGCGGCAGAAGGAACCTCCTGGAATCCTTGCTGCAAAGGAGGATCCACACCGGACAGCGCCGAAGTCGAATGCCCGGGCGTACCGGCCGGCAGGTTGTCGCGGAGAATCTCCGTTCCGTTGAGATAGAAGACCGCCCCGTCGGCGATGGATCGCTTCAGTTCCAGCGTCGTCCGCGCCGGATCGCCGGAATAGGTGAAGGACTTCCTGAAATAGGCGGTGGACGCATTGGCCGAAAGTTCGGTCCGAGCCGTGGTGTCGGGAAAGGCGGTGTCGAGGCCATAGCGGCCCTCGAGATAGGCGCCGACCGATTGGAAATCGGCATCGCTCAGCTCGTTGCGGTAGATCAACAACTCGGCGATGTCGCCGTTGAAGCCGCCGGTCGACTCCGAGTGATGGCGTCCGACGACGATCGGCTGCGGGGTCAGGTTCGCCCCGCTGTCCGTCGCGGTTCCTTCCATGACCCCGTCGACCCAGATCTCGAAGCGGCTCAGCGAGGGATTGCGCCGCACCGCGACGATCTGGAATTGGCTGGTCGAAATCGACGTGGTGGAAACCGGCCCGCCGAGCCCGGTGTTGTTGTCGAAGCGTTTCTGAAAGCCGTAGCGGCCGTTCACCGCCTTGAGCGAGACCAGCGGACTATCGACCACCGCGTCGCGGTCGAAGATGTAATCGCCGCTACCGTCGCCAACACCCCCGCTGTCCGGTGTGGCATTGGCGCGACAGACGACGAAGTAAACGAAGCCCGAGGTCGGGCTGATCCCCGGCGTCGCGGAAGTACGAAACTGATCGTTGCCATCAAAGTCCACCGCCGCTTCTCCGGAAGGCGTGGCATTCATCTCCAGCTGGGGATTGCTGCCCGCAGCCGCGTCCTGGGAAACCCCGTCACCGGTGGCAGAGTCGAGCCAGGGACTGAAAGTGCCACCGTCGGCGACGCCGGTGACGTCCCCTGCCCGGAAGCGCACGACCAGATCCGAGGTGACCCCCAGGCTCGACGTCACCGAAGGCGAGGCGAAGGGACCCGACCCCTCGCTCCACCCTCCATCGTTGTAAGATGGGTTCATCCACGTACCGGCAGGGGCAAGGGTGCCGTCGCGGTAGCGCCAGGTGTCCCCGGGGTCGGCGAGCGCATGGACGACCGGCTGGTTCGCCGGCATGAAATTGATCCCGGACGGGGTGCCCCCCTGCCCGAGGCTTGCACGCCAGTTCGCGGGATCGGCCGCCGCCAAGCCGGGTTGACGCTTGGCCAACGAGGCGCCCGCCCCGTCGGCCTCCACCGGCCACTCGCCGTGATCGCCATACTCGAGCCGGTCCATCAGCCGGCCGGACGAACTGACCAGATCGATGGTTTCGCCACTGTTCGAAAGGTTGCCATCGAAGGGTCCCAGCACACCGGGAACGCCCGCCAACGACGCGTGACCCGGAAGCTTCGCGATGGTGAGGTAGCCACCACCGGCGATCACGGTCCCGGCCGGAAAGTCATAAGAGATGCCATCGGCGAGCGACCATCCGGAGAGGTCGACATTCACCGCCATCTGGTTGTGCAGCTCGATCCATTCGCCGTCCTGCCCGAGCGCCGGGTTGTAGTGGATCTCGTTGAACGTGACGACGGCGTCGGGCGCGTCCGCCAGCAACGGGCCGGCGGCCAGCAGGAAAACGAGGGGAAAGGTTCGGGGCGATGCCGGGAACAACATGAAAATTCGGGGGATGCAGGGGCAAAG
>NZ_JACZFQ010000046.1 GCF_014904755.1 Neoluteolibacter marinus | reverse complement strand
GTTCCGAAAATGGAGGTTCCGCGTGCACCTTGGCGCACGCGGAACCCCGCGATTCAGCGATGACCCGGATCGATCACTCGGCGTAGGAGATCCGGTAGAACGCCTTGCCGGCGGGCGGATCATTGTCCACCACCTCGACGATCCCGCTGCCGGGCGCGACGACGGTGTCGATGTCATCCCAGACACCGGTCAGGGTGGTCGAGCGCTGCAGGATGTAGGTCGCTCCCGGGGTTCCCGTGAAGCTGCCGTTCACGCTCCCGCCGCCGAGATCGACGGTGAGTTCAAGCTGGCCGGGCGGGCCGACCGCCACCGCATTGACCGTGATCAGGACGGTGCCCGCGGCGGAGGTGCCACCCCAACCGTCGCTCACCGTGTAGGTGAAGCCGTCGAGGCCGGTGAAGCCCGGAGCCGGGGTGTAGGTGATGATCCCGAGATCCTCGGTCACCGTGCCGCCGTTGAAGCTCGTGCCCGAGAACGAGGCAAGCTCGGGAGCATCCCCGTCCGCGTCGGTGTCGTTGGCGAGCATGTCGAAGAGCACGTCGATCTCCAGCGGCGTGTCCTGGTCGGTTTCAACGTCGTCATCGACCACCACCGGGTTCTCATTGGTCACGATGACCGTCGCCACGCTGCTCTCCGCGTCCGGGGCGAAGCCATTGCTGACCACCACCTTGTAGTCACCGGCAGCCGACAGGTCGAAGATATCGACATAGAGAACCGGCTCAGTTTCGAATTCGATCGGATCGGTGCCCTTGTACCACTGGTAGCTGAGCGGTGCTGAACCGCTGGCGGCCACCGACATGACGAAGGTCCCGCCATGCGGTCCATTGCCACCCACAGGCTGGATCGCAATGTGCGGCGGCGTGTTCGGGGGGATCACCCCGATCGCCGACAACCCTTCGATACGCAGACCGGTGAAGCCGGTGGCCGCGTCCGAGTTGTTGACGACGAAGTCGATGTTGTTGACGCCGGCGATCAGGCCGGGGGCATTGGAGGTGTCGATTACGAAAGGCCGCAGGATGCCGAAGGTGTCCCCGTCGACATTGGTGATGCCGGTGGCCGCGTCATTGACCCGGATCGCATTGCCAAGGTTGTCGGAGGCCCAGCTTCCCTGGATCTTCACGGTGGCGAGGTCGAAGCCGGTGAGATCCACCGTGGTACGATACACGTAGGTTCCGGCTCCCTCGCCGTCGTCCGCTGCCATCGCCGCGGCACCGGAGGTGTCGGCACGCGGACCGATCCACTTCGACGTTCCGGAATTCGCGTTCCACGACCCCGGCACGTTGGATTGCACATACACCGTATCGGATCCCGGATTGTCCGGATTGACGATCAGGGTGAAGTGAGGATCGATCTGGCCGCCCGCGAGCGGGAAGCCATCCGGGCCAACCCCCGAACTGAAAGCACCCGGAACATTTTCCAGGACCACCAGGGTGGCGACATCGCTCTCGACGCTGTCGACGCTGTTGCTGATGACCACCGTGTAGTCACCGGCGTTGCTGAAGTCGACGAAGCCCAGGTCGAGCACCGGATCCGTGGCGCCACCGATGTCGGAGCCGTCAAGCTTCCACTGGTAGGACAGGGTCTCGCTGCCGGTGGCACCCACCCGCAGCACGAAGGGACTGCCGGTACCGAGCGAGGCTCCGGTCGGCTGCAGGGTGATGCTCGGGGCCACTCCCACCATCGCATCCGCCTCGCGGTTGCTGATGCCGTAGGTGTGGATCGACTTGCCCCCGTCGAATCCGGAAACCGTGATCTTGGCCGTGCCGGCGGCATTCGCCGTGTACTGGTATTCGAAGCGGAGGCCCTGGTTGTCGCCGTATTCGTCCTGGTTGAGGATGGTCGCCTGCTCGCCGGTTCCACCGATCACGGCAGCGGGTCGATAGCCATCGTTCCAACCCACCGTGTAGAGGGTGAAGACGTAGTCCTTGCCCGGCGTCAGCCCGGTCAAGTCATAGACGCCCGGGAAGCCGTCGTAGAGGAAGTCCTTCGCCATCGGTGCCCCGTAGCCGGTGACATTGTTGGTGTCGTTGGCATACTGCGCGGGCATCCCGGAGACGGTCAGGTTCGCCGTCGCGGGATTCGCGCCGGCGACCCCGGTGAAGTTGATCCCGTTGAGGTTCAGCCCCGTCGCGCTGCCGAAATTGACGGCGTGGGTGTAGACATGATTGGGGCTGACTCCCGAGGTCGCATCGTCGAACCAGGGCTCGACCGACCAGACCACCGGCGGCGTGCTGGGGACCGCTTCGCGATTGCTGAAGCCGCTGGTGTGGAAGGATCCCGAGCCATGCGTCGGATAGGAAATCGTCACCGGGGTTCCAAGCGAATCGGTCGTGTAGGTGTAGTTCACCAGGATCCCGTTTCCTTGCCCGTAGTGGTTCAAGTTGACGGAGAGCTTCTGCGATCCCGGGACGCTGCTCGAGAAGGTCGCGGAGCGGTTGGTCGGCGCCGCATCGAAGCCGATGCCGTAGATCGTGAAGACGTAGTCGGTATCCGGCTTGAGGTTATCGAGCGTGATTTCGGTGGTCGGACCGCCGTAGCGGAAGTCCTTCGCAAGGTTCGCGCTGTCGCCGGTGACATTGTTCGGCGTGCGGTTGGCGAATCCAGCATTGAGCTGGTTGAGAGTGAAGCGCCCTGCAACCCCGCCTTCGCGGCCGATGAAGTTCACCCCGTTGATCGTGACCGGCGGATTGCTGCCGAAGGAATAGGCGTGGGTGTAAACATACTGCGAATCGATTCCGGAATCAGCGTCGCCGGTCCAGGGAGCGAAGGACCAGGCCCCGTCGGAAGGTGCGATGCTCACGTCATCGATCACCACCGTGTGGTCGCCGGTGGTCCGGCTGTTGGTGAGCGTGATCACATGCTCCGCGGCGGTGGCGGTGAACTCGAAGGCCGCCGTCTTGTAGGGGGTCGCGTCGTTGACATTGGCGACGTTCCTCACCTCGAGTGCCACCGCCGGCCCGGTGCCGTCGGAGCTGAAGACCAGGTTCGGGAGGTTCGTGTTGGCGTGGTAGCGGGCGTTGATACGCATCGACACCTTGTAGGTCGTCCCCGGAGTCAGGCCCGTCACCGTGGTGGAAAGACTGGCCGGTCCGCTGGTACCCGCCTGGATGAAGGCGGCATTCACACCTTCGGGGATGGTGCCGTTGTTGGCGAAGGGTCCGCTGGCGGAGTTGATGCCGATCCGGTCCGCCGGAGCGCCCGACCATCCGGTGATGGGTCCGTTTCCGGAGGTGTAGCCGGGGAACACCGTGAAGGTGTTGGCCTCGAATCCGGCATTCGTGATGGTCTGGCCGCTCACAGGCAGCCAGGGCACCAGCAGTGAGGCTAACATGCCTCTCTTGAGAGTTCGCGTGGGGATTGAACTGGGCTTCATGGATCGTTGGGTTGTTTCGTGGTGTCGGGGTAGTCGGTCGGGGTTTCAATGACGCGGCAACCGGATCAATCGCCGGAACGGGGGAGACGCCGGGTGCCGATGAACCCCTGTTCTACCCCGTTAGACCGGGGTGACGATGGAATTGGATTCCAAATCCCTGCCAAAATGCGGTCCCCGCGAAACATCGGGACCTCATGATGCGTGGCCGCGGACGATCGCGGCGGAATGCTCACGCCCGGCTCACGCGAAGAGACTCTTCACGGCCCGGCCCTTGCCGTCCTCGGTCGCGTAGAACGGCCGCTTCTCCACGTCGAAGACACTCTTCGGGCTGATCCCCATCGCGGTGAAGATCGTCGCGTGGAGATCGGAAATGGAGACCGGATCCTTTACGGCGATCAAGGGCCGCTCGTCGGCGGTCGCCCCGTGGACATGACCCTTCTTCATCCCGCCGCCAAACATCACCACCGAAGATCCGCCGGTGAAGTGCCGGTGCAATCCGTAGTGGGTCATGTTCTCCAGCGTGTCGGATTTCACCCGCGCCTGGTCCCGGGCTTCGGAACCCGGCACGCCCTCGATCATCATGTCCCGGCTGAACTCGCTGGCGATGATCACCAGCGTGCGGTCGAGCATGGCACGGTCCTCGAGGTCGCGGATCAAGCGGGCGATCGGACCGTCCACCTCGCGCTTCAGCGCCGCCGCCGTGACATGGCCGTTCTCATGGGTGTCCCAATGGACGAACGGAATGTACTCGGTGGTCACTTCGATGAAGCGCGCGCCGGCTTCGGCGAGCCGGCGGGCCAGCAGGCAGCCGCGGCCGAAGCGACCTTCACCGTAGGCCGCCAGGGTTTCCTTCGATTCGCCGGAGAGGTCGAAGGCCGCCTTCTCCTTCGAACCTAACAGCCGGTGCGCGTTTTCCATGGACCTCAGCATCGACTCCTGCTGGTAGTCGCTCATGAACTCCCGGTTCGGACTGCCGTCCACCAGCTTGCGGTAAAGCTTGTAGCGGTTCGTGAAGCGCCCCGCCTCCATGCCTTCGGGCGGCCTCACCGAGCGGGCCGCCTCATCCGGATAGGGCAGGTTGAACGGACCGAATTCGGAACCGAAGAAGCCGCCCGTCGTGAAGGCCTTGAGTTCCTCGCTTTCACCGATGCCCTCCAGCCGCTGTCCGATGTTGATGAAGGCCGGCATGACCGGGTTGCGCGGGCCGAGCACCCGCGACATCCACGCGCCGATATGCGGCGCGGCCACCGTCTGCGGCGGCACGTAGCCGGTATGCCAGTGATACTGGTGCCGCGAGTGGAGGATCGATCCGAGATCCGGCTGGACATGCGAACGGATCAAGGTCGCACGATCCATCAGCTTCGCGATCTCTTCCAGGCCGGAGCTGATCTTCACGCCGTCGAGCGAGGTGTCGATCGCCGGGAACGTGCTGAGGATCCGTTCCACCGGCAGGCCCTTCTCGAAGGGCAGGTAGGTTTTCGGATCGAATGTCTCGGGTGCCGCCATTCCGCCGGCCATCCACAACAGGATGCAGCAATCCGCGGTGGCCTCCGGATGCATCACCGGTTCCTCGCCGAAGGCCCGGGGAGCCCCGGACATCGCCGCCGCCAGGCTCGACGCGGACAAGGCCTTGAGGAAAGCGCGGCGGTTCGGAATGGAAGTTGGAAGCGACATGAAAGGGATCAACGGACGAACTGGAATTCCGGCATCATCAGCACCAGCCACAGCAGGTCCTCGACGGCGGTGCGCGTCACCCGCCGGCCCATCCCCTGCTGGAGCAGCGCCCGCTCTTCCGCGGACGCACGCCGGCCAAGGGCCTGCATGAAAATGTCGTCGATCATCTCCGGCACGGGCACGCCCGGCCGGGCCAGGTTCACCGCCCCCTGCTTGAGCAAGCCGGACAGGGCTTCGCCGTTGGCGAGATCGATCGCCTCGAGGGTGGTGATGTTGTCGGGCCGCATGCTGACGATCTGCTCGCGGTTCGGCCGGCCGAGCGAGCGCATCAGGAGATCGGCCGGAACCAGCGAGGCCCGGACCATCGGCACCCCGCCCACGGTCATCATATCGGAAAGCCCCGCGGTGAACGGGGTCCACACCTTGGGATCCGTCACGACCTCGGCGGCTTGCCAATCGAAAGGCGGCCGCGCAAAACGGCCGTTGCCGTCTGGCAGCGTCGAAGTCCACTTCCAGGTGTCGTCGGTCGCGACCACCTGCAACTCGCCGTCGTCGTGCCGCAGATGGGCCTCGAAGGTGAAGCCGGCAGGATTCGGGTCGACCCCGCCGTTGCGCGCCACCACCACGATCGAGTTCTTGCCGGCCCTGAAGTTTCCGATCGTGAGGGACCGGGCGATGGGCGCCGATGCCTCCCCATCCTCGCGGGCCACCCGCGTCCCGTTGACGAAGATGTCGGCGGCATTGTCGGCGATGAACGCCGCGCGCACATCCACCGGTTTTGACGGAAGGAAGAGCTCCTTGCCGAGCACCACCGCCTCGCCCGCCGGAATGTTGGCCGACGCGGAGGACGCCGACCAAATCCACTTCGCCTGCAGTCCGTCTTGCGGCCCGTCCACTTCGCGGGGGACGCCCGCGGCGACCTTGCCCGGTGCGGTCCCGGTGATCGTCCAGACCGCATCGACGAACTGTTCCGCGGTCAAGCGCTTGGCCAGCGGTCCGCGGAACACCGCCAGGTCGGCACCTTCCTCCGTCACCACCGATTCCGACTGGTAGATGGCCGAGGAAGCGATGAAGGCCAGCGCCTTCTTCAAGTCGTAGTCCTCGTCGACGAAACGGGTCGCGAGCAGGTCGAGCAAGTCCTCGTTCCAGGGCTCGGTGTCCATGGCATCGACCGGATGGACGATGCCGCGGCCCATCATCCGCTGCCACAGCCGGTTGACGATGGTGCGGGTGAAGCGGCCGTTGTCGGGATGGGTCATCAGCCCGGCCAGCTGTTCGAGCCGCTGCGGCCGCGGCGCGTCGCCGTCGACCGTCCCCAACTCGGGAAAGATCCACTTCGGCTCCGCCATGCGGCCGGTCGGCTTGTCGCAGCGCGCGATCTCGAGCGGGCTCTCTGCATAGATCGCCGCCAGGCCGTAGGCGTCGTCCAGCTTCCAGCGGTCGACGAAGCTGTCGTGGCACGACGCGCACTTCATGTTCAGCCCGAGGAACGTCTGGGAGATCGATTGCGAGAACTGGATCTCGCGGGTCTGGCTGGCGTTCACCCGCCCGCGCCACTGGATGCCGTCGATGAAGCCGCGCGATTCGTCGTCCGGGGGAGCAAGCAGCTCCCGGGCGAACTGGTCGTAGGGCTTGTTGTCGACCAGCGAGCGGTAGAGCCAGCGCGTCATCTGGCGGCGGCCGCCGTCGATGTAGCCGGTGCCCTGGTAATCGTTCCGCAGGAGGTCGTTCCAGAAGCTCAACCAGTGCTCGGCGTAGTCGACGTTGCGGCCGAGGGTCGATTCAATCAGCCGCGCCCGCTTGTCGGGGCGCCGGTCGGCCACGAACGCATCGATGTCCGCCGGTTGCGGCAGCAGGCCCGTGAGGTCGAGTGTCAGCCTGCGGATGAATGCCGCGTCGCCCAAGGGCGCGGGCCGGTCGATGCCGTGGTCGGCGAAGTAGCGGTCGACGATCCGGTCCACCGGATGCTCGCGGCCCGCCACCGCCGGCGGCAGCACCGGCCGGCGCGGCTTGAGCGGCGGTTCGTAGGCCGCTTCACCGAAGCTGAAACCGGGCTCCCAGGCCATGCCCTCGTCGATCCAACGCCGCAGCACGTCGACGTCCGCAGCCGGCATCCGCGGACCCTTCGGCGGCATGCGGTCCGACTTGTCGTCCGACATCACCGCCTCCAGCAGCAGGCTCTCCTCCGCCTTGCCCGGTTCAACCACCACGCCGTCCTCGGATCCCTCGAGAAGGAGCTCGCGGGTGTTCATCGAGAACCCGCCCTTCTTCTTGTCCTCCATGTGGCACTTCGCGCAATGCTCGCGCAGCACCGGCACCACCTCGTGGGCGAAATCCACCGCCCCGTTCGCGACGGAGGCGGCGATCCCGAAAACAAGGGCTGGCTTGAGGACGTTCATGGCCGATGGATCACTTCGCGAGGATGTAGGCGAGCAGGTCCTTGAGCTCTTCCTCGTTGAGGCGGTTGATCAGGCCGGCCGGCATCGGCGAGACCGGGGACGGGGTCACGTCCTTGATCAGGCTACGCTCGATCTCGGTGGTGGCGCTGAAATCGAAGGGGCTGGTCGCAATGATCCAGTGCTCGTCCTTTTCCTCGATCAACTTGCCGACCACCTGGGTGCCGTCCTGCTTGCTGATCAGGTCGAAGGCATACTGGTCGGAGACCACCTTGCTCGGTTCGATGATCGCCTCCGCGAGGTCGCGCACGCTGAAGCGGCCACCGACCGCGGTCAGGTCGGGACCCGCCGAGCCACCTTCACCGCCGAAGCGGTGGCAGGCGGCGCAGAGCGAGGCCTGGAACATCTTGCGGCCGTTCTCCTTGTCGCGGCCCGACAGGCTGCCGGCCCCAAGCTTCTCGACCTCGGACACGGTCCACTCGCGGCCCGGGCCTTGCACTGGCGGCAGGTTCGCCAGCGGGTGAGCCGTCGCAGCCGGTGCCAGCTTCTCGATCCACTCGCGCTCGGCAGGGGTGGCCCCGGCCAGCGCCTGGTTGCGCAGGTCCTTGATGAAGCCCGCGTAACTCTCGCCACCGCTCTTCGCCAGCAAGGTCGAGAACCAACCGAAGAAGGCCCGCCGCTCGGATTCGCTCCACGGTCCCTTCACCACCCGCAGGCAGTAGATGTAGTGGATGATCTGCGCCGGCGGCAGGTTCTCGATCATCTTTTCAACCGCGCCTCCGTACTGGGCGTTGCGCTTCGCGAGCGCCAGCCAGTCGGGGGCGGGCGCCGGTCCCGTGGTGTCCATCAGGGCCAGCGTGCGGCCGACCACCCCCGGGGCCTGCAAGTAGCACAACATGCCGCACAACTCCCGGTCGAGATCCCGTTCGTTGGAGGGGAACGCGGCATCGATCTTCGCGAGCACGGCATCGCGCTCGGCCGCCGATGGCTCACCGTGGCGGGCGAAGACCAGGCCGCAGGCGCGCAGCCAGTTGATCCGCTGGGCGACATCGAGGCCCGCCCAATCAAGGCCTGTGAGCGACTTGAGAATTGTGCCGCGATGCGACGCGTTGCCGACGCGGGCCAGTGCGATCGACCCTCCGATCACCTTCCAGGGGTCGCTTTCGCGGGCCAGCTGCGGGGCGATCGCGCCCGGGCCCGCCTGTTCGACGGCGATCCTCGACTCGTAGCGTTTGGTGCGATCCGCCGATCCGAGACCGTCCCAGGCCCCGGCCTTGGGCGCGGGGGCGAGGTTCTTCATCTCCCGGGCAACCGGCTCGACCGACTCGCTGCCCGTGTAGGTGATCCGCCACAGGGCCGAAGCAGTGCGGCGCCCGCCGGTCATGAAATACATCGCCCCGTCCTTGCCGATCACGGCGTCGGTCAGAGGCAGGCCGCTGCCGGCGAGGAACTCCTCGCGCTCCGCCTTGTAGCCATCGCCGTCCTGCGTGAGGTGCACCGCATGGATGGTCGCGTAGGTCCAGTCGAAGGCATAGATGGCCTTCTGGTACTTGCCCGGGAAACAGCTCCCTACCCCCGACAGCAGGCCGGTCGGCGACCCGGGACCGATGTCGACCACGGCAGGCATACTATCTTCGTAGTATGCCGGCCACTTGCCGGTCCCGTTCCGCCAGCCGTAGTCGGCACCCGGCACCACGTGGCAGATTCTCGTCGGCCGATACCACGGCATCCCGAGGTCCCATTCCATGTCCGCGTCGTAGGCGAAGAGATCGCCTTCCGGATTGAAGGCGATGTCATAGGTATTGCGCAGGCCGATGCCGACCAATTGCCAGTCGGAGCCATCCGGCCTGAACCGGGCGATCCAACCACCCGGGGCCATCCGGTCATGGGCGTGACCCTTGGCATCGGGACGGCGCGGCAGCAGCTGGTCCTCGGCCCACACCGTCGGAACCATCGACGAGTCCGTCTCGGGGAGATCGGTGTGATTGCCGGCGACAAAGTAGATCCACTCCCCGTCGGGCGACGTGATCAGGGCGTGGGGGCCGTGTTCGCCGCGGCCGTTCACGGCCTTGATCAGCTCCGGCTTGTCCGGTTCGCCGTCACCGTCGCTGTCGGTGACCCGCCACACGCCGGCGCGGTCGCCACCCTCGTTGATCGTGACGTAGAGCACACCCTTGTGCCACAGCAGGCCGTGGGCACCGCTCAAGGGAATCGAGGTCGGCGTCACCACCGTGGTGTCGTCCGGGCCCTTGGCCGGAGTGACCTGATAGATCTTCCCGTACTGGTCGGCGCAGAGAAGCTTGCCGGCGCCGTCGACGGTCATCGCCACCCAGGAGCCCTGCACGTTGGGAACACCGTAGAGCCGCTCCAGCTTGAAATCCTTGGCGAGCTGGTAGCGGTCGGTGAGATCGACCGGACCGCCGTTCGCGTTGACCTCGGGGGCAATGACCTCGCCCCACGGCGGGTCGCCCATCTTGCCGATGATCTTCGCGGAACTCCAGTTCTTGGGCGAGAAGCGCGGCTCCTGCCAGCCACGCGGACCTTCCAGGCTCACGAGCCATTCACCGTCCGATACCACATAAGCTTTCTTGCCTCCCTTCAGGGTCACGCTGAAGCGCAGCGCCATGGCCGCAATGCCGTCCTGGTTGCGGCCCTCCACCGCGATCACGTTGCGGCCGCCGGGCACCACCAGCTTGGTGACGTCGTGGTTCGCCGGCGCCGCCCATTCGCTGGCCCAGCCAAGGTCTTGCCCGTTCACCCAGACCCGCTGCCAGTTGTCACAGGTGATGGTCACCGATGCGGCGATGACGTCTTTCGGCAGCGTGAACTCGCGGCGGAAAAAGACCTTCTGGTTGGAACTCGCGTCGAGATTCTGCCAGATCCACGAGGCGAGCGGCTCCCCGCCCTTCGCGGGCACGACAACCGACGTGCCTTCCTGCGCGCCGGCGCCGAGGATGGTGAGCAGTGAAACAAGAACAGCACCTCGGAGCGAGGAATGGATGGGTAGTTGCATGATTGGAGAAAGGCCAAACGGGAAATGGATCACGGGTTCTTTCCGGAATCTTCCCGATGATCGGGAAAACCGAGGATGCGCGGGGCCCGGCTGCCCGCTTCGTTGATGATGAACAAGACGGTCCGGGCCGCGGGGTCGTGGCTCCAGTGCGTCTCGCACAAGGGGTAGGGCTGGTCCTTGCCCGGAATACGGAACGACAGGTTCACCGGGTACTCGCCGCCCTTGCTTGCGGGTGCGTCGAGCACCAGCTTCGACCGCGCCGCGATCGCCAGCTTCTGCGTGCCGACCTTACCGCCAACGGCGTTCGGGGTGAGATTGTACCACAGCATTTGTCCGGACCGGAAACGGTCGCCGCTCGCATCGATCACCTGCATCCGCACCGGAACCACCTTGTTCTGCGGGTCCGGGCTAACGAGCAGGTAAAAGTCGCCGATCCGCTCGCCCACTTTCGCCTCCGGCGCCTTCGGGTCCACGGTCTCGCCTTCCGCAGGCGCCGACTCCAGCAAGCGCAGGGTCAGCGGCCCGGCGGGCAGGTCATAGACCTTCGAAAGGTTCATCCGGGGCAGGTCCACTTCCCGACACTTGGCACCGTCGTGCAACTGCAGCTTTTCAGGATCGCCGGCGCCCGCCCCCAGGAACAGGACACGACAGGTCCGCTTGCCCGTCTGCTGGGCATCCGCGGCGAGGGGCAACAGGAAACATAGTAGAAGAAGGAAGCGCATGTTCGCAGGGTGTCAGATTTCCGACGGATTGAGCCAGCGGAAGCTCACCACCTCGAAGCGCCGCCCGAACGTCTTGTTCAACTCCGACTTCGGCGGAGTGGTCAGGTCCGCCGCCTCGGTGGGATCCACATAGTCCCGGGTCCGGCGCACCACCGCCTCGCAGGTCACGGTGCTGATCACGTTCCCCTTGTCGTCCCTGGCATCGCCGTTCGCGCGGATGATGAAGGTGTCATCGCGGGCGGACAGCACGGGCGCGATCGGCCGCAAGACGTCTGCCTGACGAATCCAGCCCGGCATGCCGTAGGCACTTTCACCGGCGGCGGCATCCGGGAACTGGTACTCCGCGTCGGCTGCCCGGAGCGGCACGGCGAGCGCATTGCTGGAGAGCTCCTCGATCGTGGAGTACGGGTTCGACGATCCGCTTTCGGCCAGTTTGTTCAAAGCCGACTGGATGGTTCCCGCCAGCGCCAGGTCGCCGGTCGACAGCTGGCGATTGACGAACTCCGAGAGCGACAGGAAGGGCCCGCGGGCGCGCACCTGGTTGACGATCTCCTCGGCGAGTTCATCGATCACGTCGTCGTCCAGCAAGCGGTAGCCGGCGAATTCCGTGGCCTCGGGGAAGTCGCCGGAAGAACCCGCCGAGCCCGCCTCCGTGTCCCCGGCGACGGAGAACCGGGAGAAGGGATGATCGCTTTCGCCGGACAGCTCGACCTTCCAACCGGTTCCCGACTCCTCGATGTACGGAACCCGTTGGTTGCGGGCGTGGCCGAGCAAGGCCCGCCATGCCGCCACCGACGTCGAGTTGACGTTGAACATCCCCTCCACCTCCAGCCTCGAGGCGATGGTCTGCCAGGCATCTCGCGGCCGCACGTGCTCGTTGTAGAGTTCCTTGGCACCCCCGGCGGAAGAAGCCGCGACGCCGGTGTCGGCGGAGATCGCCCGGTAGGCGCGGTTGCCCAGCGGTTCGGCGCCGGTGACGAAGTCGGTGTAGGTATCCTCGAGGTCCTTGCCGGAACTGCCGAAAGCATTCGGGTCCGGGGCGATCGACGAGAAGAACCAGTCGTCGAACAGGATGTGGTTGGCGCAGTAGCTGTCGTCGTACTGGAGGTTCGTCGCCAGGTTGGCCTCGCTGCTGTTCACCACGGCGGACGACGGCAGCAAGGGCGTGGCGTCGCTGTTGCCGATCAGGTTGAAGGCGTAGGGTGGGATCGGATTCTCGTAGCGAAGGTCCCAGTTCTGGAGCTCGGCCAGCGACAACAAGGGACGGGTCGGGATCTCGGCGATGACGCAGCGCGACAAGCCGTCCGCCTTGTTGAACCCGGTGACGATGTAGCCGCGGCCGCTGGTGTCGCTGGCATTCGGCAGCTGGCTGTCACCACCCGGAGCATGCTTGATGAAGCTGTAGTCGAAGGGCGAGTTCACCGGATGGCTGGTGCCCGTGTAGTGCCGGGCGATCGTCGTTTCGGCGAGATCCTTGGTGCCCATCGCGGTGTAGTTCACCAGCGGGCTGGACTGGACGAAGCCCTTCGCCGGGGTATGCGTCTTGCTCGCCATGCGCGCGCCGAAAACGGTCGAAAGGAAAGGTGCGGGATTGTTGGTCACCGAGCTCAGGGGAACCTCCGCAAGTTGCGAGAGCGGCGGGTAGATCACGTTGGCCATCGATGGCGTGTAGATCATCCGGTAGACCAGGTGCCTCGCGCCGTTGATGCCCATGTCGAGGAAGATCCCGACGCCCTGGTTGATGTCGACGTAGGCGGTGTCGAACTTGGCGTCGGCCTTGATGTTGCCCGACACCTGCATCAGGTTGCCGCTGTTGTCCTTGATGTCGAAGTAATGGCCTCCGGTGCTGCGGTAGCCGGGCTGAAGGAGGAGTGAATTGCCGGCGGCGACCACCACATTGGCCTGCGGGCTGAAGACGCGGGTTTCACCGGGCTTGAGCAGGAACGGCGAGCGGATCTCGTAGTTCAGGCGGTCGGCATCGGCCATCGCCGGCGTGTTGTTGATGCTCCCTTGGGTCAGGCAACGGTAGGTCGAGGTGGTCGTTCCGCCGACGGTGTAGCGCAAGGCCGCCGGCAAGGGTTTCGGCAGTTCGAAGGTCAAGGGCGGCCCGGTGATCTCGACGCTGTAGGGATTCCACATGGTCACCACCGGGGTGAGCAGGAGCCGGGGCCGGTACTTGCCGGATCCCACCGCGGCGGCGCTGTGCGAAAAGACCCACTGCATCCGCGCCACCACCGGCAGGATCCGCACCCGGTGGAGGAAATTGAAGGCCGCCCCGGTGTTGTCGATTGCGATCGACTGGGTGTTGATGCGGCTTCTTCCGGACGAGCTGCTGGTCACGCGCTGATAGGCCGTGGCGTAGTCCACTAGGTTCTCCCAGCTGCTGACCGGACCGTGGCGGTAGATCGGCATGTCGGAACTTCCACCTCGGTAAGATGCCCACGGGTAGATCATCGAGCGGGTCATCGTCGGGCTCGATGAGGTGGGCTTGGCGAACATGATGTCCTTCTCCGGCGAGAGACGGAAGAACGGCAGATTGGTGCGCGGCAGCGAATTCCAGTTCTCGGTCGCCAGCGATAGGTCCTTCCGCCAGCCGCCGGTGGCAGTGTTGGTCAACAGGCCGACGGAGTTCGGAGAAAGGTCGTGGAAGAACTCCTGAGAGGCCTCGAGATTCCCGGCATCCGCCACGAATTTCGTCCCGCCGAGACTCACCACCTTGTCCGCGTCGGAAGGTTCGTCGAGCAGGTCGTCCAGGCGAAGTGCCGACGGATCGGCGACCGAATGCGACTTTGCCACCACCGCCCAGCGGGCGGCGCTGTCGTCGGTGGGCTCGAACGGTTTCGGCAGGCGGGCCTTCTGGTTCTCGCCGCCGATCCACCACGCCATCGCCCCGTCGCCCTCGCGGTCGGAGATTTCAAGCGGCTCCAGGTGGACCTGCAGATCATCGCGGCCCGCACCCACCGACTGCGGCCCCACCAGGGCGACGCTCCCTTTCCGGGCCGTCGTGTCGGGCAGCGAATCGGGCAGGCCCGACACCATCCATTTCAAGAAGCGCCGGCTCTTGGCCGAACGATAGTTTCCGGGAGAAACAGGACGCCCCTGGGAGTTGTGATCGTCGCCCTCCCAGCTCTTCCAAACCCCGAGCACGGGCGCATTGTTCTCGTCGAGGATGTCGGCCCGCGCCGTGACCCGGGTGTCCGCACCGGCCAGCTTCTGCAGGTCGCCGATCGCCAGCGCCAGCGCCAGCCGCGCGTTCGCCCTGGCCCGGGCGGCGGGCTCGTTGCGGGTTGACGTGCGCAGCGAGATCGACGAGATCCCCAACAGCGCCGTCACCAGCACAAGCAGCAGCACCATCAAGGACAGCGTGATGATCAGCGCGAAGCCACGCGAAGCGGAGGGACGCCGTCCCACCCGTTGCTGCCCGCGATCCATGGTATTGCCGGAAGAATTCATCGCTTCGAGAATCCTTCTCCTCACGATACGCGCGCGGCGGAACCGTGGAAAGCTTCCTTCCACTGGCCCGGAGTGACACCGATGTGTTCCTTGAAAAGGCGGCAGAGGTTCTTGGCGTTGCGGAGACCGGTTTCCATTGCCACCGGTTCGAGCTTGATATCGTCCTCACGCAGCATCTCGGCGGCAGCCTCCACGCGGCGCGCCACCAGGGCCTTGCCGATCGTGTTGCCGGTCGCGGCGCGGTAGTAGCGGTGCAATGACCTCACCGACATGCCGCATTCGCGCGCCAGCGACGAAACGGTGAGCGGCCGCGAGTAGTGGTTGTGGATCGTCTCGATCGCCTTCGTCACGCCCGGGTAATCGCAGGCGGCCCGGCTGGCCGGGTCGTCATCCGCAGTGTCGCGGACGATCCAATCGTCCGTCTCGCGAGCGGAAAAATCCGCGGAGTCCGCCGTCGAATCACATTCTCCGGCGCCGTCTTGGCAGCAGGCATCGAGTTTCATGGGTTGTTCTCCAGCCGGATGACTCCGGTGGATGGTCGAACCCTAACGACCCGCCTGCCCCTTGGATACCTATGGGTTTCCCTAGGGAAACCTCAACTCACTCATAATCAACCACCAAAAACCCAAACAAAACCTCACCGCCCGGTCCCGCCCCCTCAGGATTTCGTATCTGGATCCCGTTTCATGTATTTCAGCACGGCTTCCGTGCGGGTCCGCACATGGAGCTTCCGGTAGATGTTCCCGAGGTGGAAGCTCACGGTTTCCATGCGCACGCCGAGTTCGTCGGCGATTTCCTTGTAGAGATACCCCTTGGCGAGAAGATCCAGGGTTTCCTTCTCCCGCTGGGTGAGATGGTAGTCCTCGTCCGGCTCCGCCACCGGCATTTGGAAGTGCTGCACCACCTTCCGCGCGATGCCGCTCGACATCGGTGAACCACCCGCGACCACGTCGTCCAGCGACTCCAACAGGCGCTCGTCGATGTCCCGTTTCAGGACATAGCCCGACGCCCCCGCGGCGAGCGCTTCGAAGACCCGGTCGGCATCCTCGAATACGGTCACCATCAGGAACTGGGTCGCGGGACACAGCGGCTTGAGCTTGCGCAGCAACTGGATCCCGGACAGGCCCGGCAACTGGATGTCGACGAGGCACGCATCCGGTGGATCCTCCTGGATCGCCGGCAAGGCCGACTCGGCCCGGCCGTAGCATCCGGTGACCTTCCAGGCATCGGATGACGACAGCGTTTCATTGAAGGACTCGCGGAGCAGCGAGTCGTCCTCGACGATGGCGATGGTTCGCTTCGTGGAAGTCATGCTCTGGGCAATGCCGGAACTTTCGGCAATTGGCAACGGAAGACCGCGCGGGTCCCCTTGCCCACGGTGGATTCGATGATGCATTCGCCGCCGAGTTCCTCGAACCGCACCGCGAGGTTCTGCAGACCGTTCCCCTCGCGGGACTTCGCCGGGTCGAAACCTTGTCCGTCGTCGATGATCTCCGCGACCAGATTGCCATCCTCCACGTCCATTCTCAGGATCACCTCGCTCGCGCCGGCGTGCTTGAGGACGTTGTGCAAGGCCTCCTTCACGCCCAGCGCGAAGTGGTGGCGGAAATCGGAACGCAGGGACACCGCCGGCAGATCACCCGGAATCAGGATCCGCAACTTCACCGGGCTGTCGCGGAAGAGTTCCTGGGCCACGGCGGAGACGTGGTTCGCCAGGTGGTCGAGCGTGTCGTTCGACGGATTCACCGCCCACACCAGCCCTTCCATTGCATGCACCAGGTCGCGCGCCGCCGACTCCAGCCGCACCACCCGCTCGCGCGCCTTCCCCGCATCGTGGTCGATCGCCCGCCGCACGAACGAAGCTGCCAGGTTCAACACCGTGACCCGGGTGCCGAGGTCGTCGTGCATGTCGCGGGCGATCCGCGCGCGGTCGCTCTCCAACGCGTGGCGGAGCTTCACCGCGGCAAGCCGGTGCCGCGACTTGCGCCGGTAGGCCGCGAAGAACAACAGGCCCACCCCCAGCACCCCGGCCGACACCACCACCGGCATGAACCAGCTGTGACGCCAGAACGGCTGCTCGACGACGATCGGAAACGTCAGGTGCGTGCTCATCGGCCGCGGATCGTTGCCGACCGCGATCGCGCGGAACACATACTTTCCCGACGGCACGTTCATGTAGGTCGCACGAAGCGAGGCACCCGGGATCACATTGTAGGCTTCCGCCCAGGTCAGCAGGAACGTCTCCCCGCCTTTCACCGGCCTCACCGGCAACTCCTGGGTGCAGGTCCAGGCGGCGAAGTGCTCCTGCTCCGCATCCAGCAAGCCCAGCGCGGTCTTGGAGCGCAGCTGCATCACCTGGGCGATGGCCGGCTCGCTCCCGCGCCGGTCCCAGCCCAGCGGAATCCCGCCGATCTGGTTCATCCGCTCGCCTTGCAGGAAGTCGCCGTTCTTCCACAGGTTCTGCTGCGGAGCCGACGAGCGCGCCAGCGACAGGTTGTCGATCGCCCAGCAGCCGGTGGTGTCGGGAGTCCCGGACGAGATCGAGACCCGGATGCTGCGGGTCAACTCGGGGATGAACAGCGGCTCGGACCGCTGCACCAGCGGCGAATCCACGGCATCGACCTGCCATCCCCGGCTCGCCCCGGTGGCGGTGAAGACCCGCTGCGCCAGCAGGCTGCCGGCGGCGTCCAGCATGTCCCACTCCATGGTCATCCCCTGGGCGGACGGATGCCATTCGTCATCGAGCCCTTCCAGGCGGCAACGCACCCCCAGCGGGTCGGCGTTCACACCCGGCAGGAAGCTGAAATCGAAGTCCAGCCGGTGAAGGCCGGATTCGAGCACCAACGGCTGCCCGGCGGAAGGCATCACCACCGGCTGCTCGCCCACCAGCACCTGCTGCAACATCATCCCCAGCTCGGACGCCCGCGGGGGCTGGCGCCGCGAATGCTCGTCGGCCGCCCGCCTCACATCCTCGCTCACGAAGCAGAAATCGTGGGGCTGCCGGGCGATCCCGCTGATCCTCACCTCATCGATCGAGCCCGGAAAGAACTCCCAGGGCCCGTAGGTGGAACTGAACTTGCCGGAGTTGCCGATCGCGAAATCGCCGAGCCGCTTGGCAAGGTCGGCGGTCAGGGTCCCGCGGCCGATCTGGTTCGCCGACTCGTTGCCGGCACTCAGCCTCGTCCAGTAGAGCTTCAGGTTGTTCACCACCGTTTCGCGGCCGTCGTAGGAAACGGCGGCATGGAACCAGTCGGTGGTGTTGATTGCATGGGGACCGGAGGTCGGGATCGTCGCGAGTCCCCCGCCGCGGACCGCATTGCCGGCAATCGGCAGGAAGGAAAGGAACCCCGGCTTCTCGATGCGGAAAATGAACACGCGGTTGTCCGCGTTCTCGTCGTCCATGCTGACGATGTCGAGGGCCAGGCCCGCCGAATCCCCGGGCATGATGTCGAGCTTGACCAGCGCCTCGATTGTGAACGCCCCGTCCCAGCCCGCCACCGGGAACGGCGCGTCGACATTGTCGTTCGGGCCGGTGTCGAGACTGGGCTTCGCGAGCAGGATGGGACCGTAGCGCCCCGGCAATTCACGGCCTTCGGCCGGTTCGGCGAAGGAAACCGCGCTCCCGAAACCCGGGAACGGCGCCTTCCCCGCGACCGCGCCGTTGATCAGGCCCAACAGCGGGGTCGGGCTCACGCCGTCGTCCTTGAACGGCGGGCCGGCTTCGTCGAGGTGCCAGAGATGCAGCGTGTTCTCGTCGGCTTCATAGGGAAGGAACGCCGGCGCCCCCGAGGCGACAAGCGTCGCGCCAATCCCTGCGGCGATGAAAACAGCCAAACGCATCGACCTCCAGATGACGCCTCCTGTCGGCACGATGCAAGCGTTCAGCATGCACGCGCGGAAATCCGGGGTGCCCGCGGCTTTCACCGGCTTGCCCCGGGATCCCCGGCACGGGGGATCACCCGGCCGACCTCACCCGCCGTGACCCAGCCTTCGGTTCCTCCACCATCCATGGTGATCCAGAAGTAGCCGTTCTCGAGCCGCCCCAGCTTCACCTCGCGGCCGTTGGCGAGGCTCGCCCGTTCATCGGCGGTGGCGAACGGCGAAATCCTCACCGTCGCCGGTGCCGCAACCACGATGGCGCGCTCCTCCTCTCCCTCGCGGGCGTCGAGCGCATGCAGCGAAAGCACCAGCAGCCCGACGGCCGGGATCCCGCATGCTGCCGCCCCGACCCCGACTCTCCGGCGCTTCCGGAACACCACCCAGGCACCCGCCGCCAAGGGCAGGGCGAACGCGCATCCGAGCGCCAGCACCGACCATTGTTGCCGGGACAGCTTCGCCAAGAACCTGTTCCACCCGTCGCCGGATGCCACCGGAAACACCGCCGCTTCGTCGCGCGCCAGCTTGAGGTTCGCCTCCAGATCCGGATTGCCGGGATCCAACAAGAGAGCCCGCTCGAAGGCGAGGATCGCCCGGCCGTAGTCCTCCTGCCGGAAGTAGGCGCTGCCCAGGTTCTGCAACACCGCCGCCCGCGGGCCATCCGCGAGCAACTGCTCGTAAGCCTGCGCCGCCGCGCCGAACCGCCCGGCCTCGAAATCCGCGTTGGCCGCATCAAAGCGCTCGTCGGCCCGTGCGGACGCCAGCCCGCCAACCACACCCAACAAGATCAGCACCTTCGTCATGTCAGGCGGCCCGGACGGCTTTTGTTAGATTTTCCAAACCGCGGTGCAGCGATTCCTTCCACGCATGCAGGTCGCCGGCGTCGCCCGCCGTGCCCGAATAGTCGACCCGATCCGCTTCCTTGAGGATGCCCACGACATCCTCGTCATCGACCTGCCTCAAGTCTGCCAGCGTCACCGCCTCCGGCTTGATCCCCGACTGTTCGGCGACGCGGATTCTCAATGCTTCCCTGGCTGCCGTGAAGAAGCCCGCGCCGTCCCCGGCGAGCGCCGCTTGATCCGCGGTCGAGAGCGCGCGGCGGATCGCCGCGTCTCCCGCCAGGCGGGCCGCCTTTTCAACATCCTCCTCGCGCCGGATCCAAACCCCCATGCCCGCCAGCGCCACGGCCAGGGCGGCAAATCCGGAGATCGCAGGATAGAACCAGGCCCGGTCCGACCACGGCTCGTAGCTCGCGATCTTCCCCGGATCGGTCGCCAACGGCGCGAGCTGCGGCCCCTCGCTTTGCGGGACCGCCGGTTCCTTCGCCGCGGCAGCCGCCGGCGGCACCGTCGCCTCGCCGGCAATCACCACCTTCGACGGGGCCGATTCCACCGTCCGGTACTCGCCGGCCTCCGGATCGAAGTAGCTGAACGCCAGTTTCACCTCGCGCTCGCCGGGCACCAATGGCACCGCATTGTAGCGGAAAACCTTGCTGCCCGAAAACGACGCGGCGTCTCCCGCCATGAAGTCCCCGCTTCCATCGTAGACCTTCCAGTCGCCGGCCGGCTGCGGATGCGGTTCCTTCAGCAGCGCGAAATTGCCACCGCCCTTGACCCGGGCTTCGATCCGGCACGGCTCACCGGTCTGGAGGGATGATGGCACCTGGACCGACTCGAACTCGAAGTGCCCGATCGCGCCGGAAAAATCCTCCGGCCGCCCCTCGGCCGGCAACTCCCGCACCTCCACGCTGTCTGGATCCGGCGTCGTCAGTGTGACGTCCTTCTGGACCATCGGCGCGAAGAAGTCCTCCATCATCGAACCGCCGAAGAAGGGATCGTCGAACGGCGAGCGGTGCCGCTTTGCGGAGCGGTCCCGCACCGCCACGGTTCCTTCCAACGAGAAACTCGCCGGGTAACTTCCCGCCTTCGTCGCGGACAATCCTCCGTACCAGGTCACCACCAGGTAGCGCTTCCCGTTCAGCACCTCGGACGACTGGTCCGGCTCCTTGGTCAGGTTGTGCAAGGTGAAGGCCGAGCCTTCCGGACGCGGGGTGCCGTTCAACTGCACGCTCGCCCCGGCGGGAAAGTACGCCTTGATCCGTACCGGAGCGATTTCCCCGGGATAGACGTGCTTGCGGTCCTTGATCACCGGCTGGAACGTCAGGAACCCGTAGCGGTCGTCCTCGACCTCGGCGGCCTGTTCGTCATCCTGACCCATCCCGGCCGGAGCCCCGCTCGCCGAGGGAACCACCGTCAGCTTCATCGGCGGCGTTTTCAGATCCTGGCCCGCGACCCTGACGGTGATCGACGGCACCTCGTACTCACCCGGCTCGTGCGAGCCTACCGCGTAATTGTAGGAAATCGAGCGGCTGACCTTGCCGTTGACGATTTGCATCTGCTGCGACTGCCCGCGCGAATTCACGATCAATCCCTTCACCGCGGGGATCTGCGGATGGGCCTCCGGGGAGCCGCCCTCGATTTTCAGCGCGAGCAGCGCCCCCTGACCCGCCTCCACGCGGTCGGTCGACAATTCCGCCGTCACCTCCGCGGCGCGGAGCGCGCCGAGACAGATCAGCAGACAGGCAAAAAGTTTCCAATACATCGTGCTCACCAGGTCTTTCGTTTCGCCCCACGGCCCTGTTGCCGTTCGCGGTTCCGTTCTGAAAGCGGCACCGGGATCACCACCCGTTCATCGTCACCCAAGGTTTCCAAAAGTCGCAACGCCTCCTCGCGGGACATCTCCCCCGGCTTGCGGGCTTCCGTGGACGCCACGGCGGCATCCCCGCCCTCCTTCGCGCCCTCGCGTGCTTCGCCCGGTTCTCCCTGGACGGTCTCGCCGCGATCCTGCGGCTGCTTTTCCTCCTGACCCTTCATGCCCTTGTCCTTCTGCTCGCCGTCCTTCTGCTCGCCGTCCTTCTGCTCGCCATCCTTCTGCTCGCCATCCTTCTGCTCGCCATCCTTCTGCTCGCCATCCTTCTGCTCGCCA
>NZ_JACZFQ010000045.1 GCF_014904755.1 Neoluteolibacter marinus | reverse complement strand
GCCGTCCTTCTGCTCGCCGTCCTTCTGCTCGCCGTCCTTCTGCTCGCCGTCCTTCTGCTCGCCGTCCTTCTGCTCGCCGTCCTTCTGCTCGTCGTCCTTCTGCTCGTCGTCCTTCTGCTCGTCGTTCTTCTGCTCGTCGTTCTTCTGATCCTGCTTTTGATCCTGTTGCTGCTTCAACTCATCCAACTTCCTCTGCACAAGGTCCCGGTTGTAGCGGGCATCCTCGTCCGCATCATCCAAGGCCAGCGCATCGTCATACGCCTTTAACGCCTTCTCCCAGGTCGCCACCGTCGACTTCGGATCCTCCTGCAAAGCCGCCTGACCCACACGATAGAGCGAATTACCAAGGTTATAGTATGCCTTTTTCTGAACCTCCAGATCCGCGGTCCCCAGCGAGCTCTTCAACTTCTCGACCGCCTCCTCGAATTCCCCGTTCGCGTAGGCCCGGGTGCCGCCATTGTAGTCGGCCACCACATCGGACTTCCCGTCCAGCGTGAACAATCCCGACGCGGCGAGCACCAGCATGGCCGGCCGCACCCGGCGGGCGGCGGAGGCCAGGGCCGCCTTCTTCCGTTCACGCCGCCGCTCACCGAGCACCGCTTGGAGGGAAAGAAGCAGCACCGCCACGCCCAGCGGCCACTGGAACCTCTCGAGCGGCACCTTTTCCAGCTGCTGGGCCAGCTCACTCTTCGGCACCAGCGCGAGCCGCTGCTGATAGATCGCGTCCAGCCCCTCGGCACCGCGCCCCAGCGGCACGTAAAGCCCGCCGGTCGCGGCGGCAATCTTCTCCAATGTCCCGGCGTCAAGCTTCGTCCTCACCACCTCGCCGTTCTCGTCCTTCAGGAATTCCTGCCGCCCGTAGCGGTCGCGCACCGGGATCATCTGCCCGTCCGCCGCGCCGACCCCCACGGTGTAGATCGTGGTGCCCTCCTTCGCCGCTTCTTCCGCCGCCTTCAACGCCTCACCCTCCAAATCCTCGCCGTCGGTGATCAGCACCAGGAAGCGCTGGTTGTTGCCTTCGGCATCTAACAGCCGGCCGGCCTCGTGGATCGCGCTCGCGAGGTCGGTTCCCTGTTGCGGGATGAGGTCGGTGTTCAGGGTGTTCAGCGACTCACGGAAGGCATCGTAGTCGAGGGTCAGGGGACACAGCGCGAACGCCGTGCCCGCGAACGGCACCAGGCCCACCCGGTCACCCTCGAGCTGGTCGAGGAAGTCCAAAATCCCCAGCCTCGCACGCTCCAGGCGATTGGGCACCAGATCCTCCGCCAGCATGCTCCGCGACGTGTCGACCGCGAACAGGATGTCGATCCCCCGCCTCTTCACCTCGCGCCATTCATAGCCGTATTGAGGCCGCGCCGCCGCAACCGCGAGTGCCATCACCGCCGCCAGCCACAAGCTGCGCCGGATCCAGCGCAGCACCGGCGACCATCCCGCCACCAGCCGCTCGTGGAACCGCGGGTGCGCCAGCTTGTCCAGATCCGCGCGCCGCCGGCGGTCCGCCCGCAGGAATGCCAGCAAGCCGGCCACGACCAGCACCACCCCCGCGGCGATCCAGTAGGGTTGAGCGAACTGCAATGACGATTCCTCCATGATTCTTCAGGGCAAATGCCGGTATCTCGTTTCCGAAAGCAGCCGTTCCAACAGGACCAGCCCCAGTCCGGGAAGCATGGCGAACAGGAACAACTCCTCGTAGTCCTCATACTTCTTCACTGTCCTCTTGGTGGTTTCAAGCTGGTTGATCACCTCGTAAATTTCCGCCAGCGAGTCGGTGTCGGTCGCCCGGAAATACCGGCCACCGGTCGACTTTGCGATTTCCCGCAGCGACTCCTCGTCGATCTCCACGTTCACCATCCGGTAGCGCCGCCGGCCGAACGCGTCCTGCACCGGCATCGGTGCCTCGCCCTGGATCCCGGCGCCTATCGTGTAAATCTTGATCCCCAGCGTCTTCGCCGCCTCCGCCGCGGTCACCGGGTTCGCCGCCCCCGCATTGTTCACGCCGTCGGTCAGCAGGATCACGATCCGCGACTTCGCGTCGGAATCCCGCAGGTGGTTCACCGACGAAGCGATCGCCGATCCGATCGCGGTCCCGTCCTCGACGCGGCCGATCTGCACTTCGTCGAGCCGCTTCTTCAACCAGTCGTGGTCCAGCGTCAGCGGACTCACCAGATAGGGCCGCCCGGCAAAGGCCACCATCCCGATCCGGTCGCCCGGGCGTTCGCCGACGAACTCCTCCACCACCTTCTTCACCACATCCAGCCGGTTCACCGGCTCGCCCTTGATCTTGAAATCCATCGCTTCCATCGAGCCCGACACGTCGATCGCCAGCACGATGTCGATGCCACTGGTCTCGATCTCCGTCCTGCCGCGTCCAAGCTGCGGGCGCGCCAGGGCCACGATCAGGAGCGCCAGCCCCAACAGCATCAGCGCCAGCAGAAATCCGCCGACCCGCGATTTCGGCCGCCCCCCGGCGTTCCGCGCGTCGGAGACCGACGGCAGCTTCATGGCCACCGCCCGGCCGGCGCGGCCGCGCAGCAGGGCGATCAACGGCAGCGCCACCAGCAACCACAGCCACCCGGGGTTCGCGAACTGGAACGTGCCCTCCATCATTTCGCCACCTCCGTTTCCGGTTCGACCGGCACGTCGACGAACGCGCGCGCCTTCGCGACCAATTCGCCGCGCCGGCCGATATCGAGATCGGCCGCCGCGAACTTCGCCATGTCACAGGCCTTCAGGAAGCCCCTCAAGGGATCCATCCGCGCGCTCAGGGCGAGGTTGCCGCCGGCCGCGAGTTCCGACAGGAACTCCTCCGTGGTGCGCCGCGGCGCCGCCAGTCCGAAGCGCCGCTCGATGAACACCCGCACGACCTGGCTGGCCGCCGCCGCGAAGTCCCCCGCCTCCATGCTTCCACCGTCCCTGCCAAGCGCTTCAAGCTCCAGGCGGGCCTTGTCCTCGGCGCTCACTACCGCGGGTTTCCGCCGCAGCCACCACCACAGCAGCACACCCGCCACCGCCAGCCCCAGCAAGCTCCACAACCCGTAGGCAAGCCACGGGGTCGCTGGCTCGGGCGGGGCGATCTCGATCAGCGGCTTCGGCCCGCGGATGTCTTCCTCCACTGCCTCCTGTGCCAGCGAGGGAACGACCGCCGCTACGAAGAGCATCGTAGCCCATGGACATGGGAGACTGCTCATCACGCCCTGTGCCTCCGGTTCCGGAAAAAGTTCATCAGCGCGGGCATCCAGTCTCCGCCGTTGCTGAACTCGAGATAGTCGACCCCGCTGCGCCGGATGGCGGAGGTCATGGTCTCGCGGCGATTCACCGCCTGCTGCCGGTATGCGTCCCTCACCTTCGCCTTGCCGGTGTCCAGTTCGACCACCTCCCCGGTCTCGGCATCCTCGATCCTCAGCACGCCGACATCCGGCAGCTCCTGCTCGCGGGGATCGTTGACCGACATCGCGATCACGTCGTGGTGCCGCCCGGTCACGCCCAGCTTGTGCTGCAGCTCCGCCGGGGTCTGGCCGCCGGTCAGCCGGAAGTCGGAGATCAGGAACACCACCGCCCGCCGCCGCAGCACGCGGTTCACGAAATCCAGCGCGCCGTTGAGATTGGTCCCGCGGCCGGCCGGCTGGAAGAACAGCGCTTCACGGATCACCCGCAGGATGTTCGAGCGGCCCTTCAGCGGCGGGATGTAGAGTTCGACCTCGTCGGTGAACAGCACCAGCCCGACCTTGTCGCGGTTGCGGATCGCCGAGGCCGCCATCACGCCGGCGATCTCGGTCTGCAGCTCGCGCTTGCTGGCTTCGCTCGAGCCGAAGTCCGACGACGCGCTGACGTCGATCATCAGCAGGATCGTGAGTTCGCGCTCCTCGGTGAAGGTCTTGATGAACGGATCGCCGGTGCGGGCCGTCACGTTCCAATCGATCATCCGCACGTCGTCGCCGGGCACGTAGTTGCGCACCCGGTCGAAGTCCATCCCGCGCCCCTTGAAGACGCTGGCGTAGCTTCCCGACAGATGATCATCCACCAGCCGGCTGGTGCGGATGTCCATCCGCCGCACCCGGCCCATGATCTCCGCCACCCGCGCCTCGTTTTCCTCTTCCTCCCGCAGCTGTCGCTTCGATTTCAAAATCTTGCAGTCCTCCGTCTTCAGGGCACCGGCATCTCGTCGAGGATCTGGCGGATGAAGTGTTCCGCGTCGAGCCCCTCGGCCTCCGCTTCGTAGGAAACGACGACGCGGTGCCTCAGCACGTCCGGCGCGATTGATTTCACGTCGTGCGGCGTCACGTAGCTGCGGCCGTCGAGGAAGGCCCGCGCCTTTCCTAACAAGGTCATCGCGATCGATGCGCGGGGCGAGGCCCCGACCCGCAGGTAGGGCCCGATCTTCAACCCGAAATCATCCGGCCGACGGGTCGCGTGGACCAGGCTGACGATGTAGCGCTTCACCTTCTCGTCGAGATAGACCCGGTTGACCACCTGTTGTGCCTGGCGGATCACGTCGAGGTTCACCACCGGCGCCGGCACCGGCATCTCCTGGGTGCTGGCCGCCACGTCGATGACCGCCATTTCCTCCTCCACCGTCGGGTAGTCGACCAGCACCTTCATGATGAAGCGGTCGAGCTGGGCTTCGGGCAAGGGGTAGGTGCCCTCCTGCTCCAGCGGGTTCTGGGTGGCCAGGACGAAGAAGGGCTCGGCCAGCTTGAAGCTCTGTTCACCGATGGTGACCTGCTTTTCCTGCATCGCCTCGAGCAGCGCGCTCTGCACCTTCGCCGGTGCGCGGTTGATCTCGTCGGCGAGGATGAAGTTGGCGAACACCGGGCCGTGCTTCACCTCGAAGCGTGCGGCCCGCGGGTCGAAGACCTGGGTCCCCACGATGTCGGCCGGCAGCATGTCGGGCGTGAACTGGATGCGGTGGAAATCCGCGTTCACCAGTTGTGCCAAGGTCTTCAGGGCCAGGGTCTTGGCCAGGCCCGGAACACCCTCCAACAGGACGTGCCCGCGCACCAGCAGCACCGCGATCAGGCGGTCCACCAGGTCCTGCTGGCCGATCAGGAAGCGCCCGATCTCCGCGCGCAGCGGATGCACCCATGCGGACGCCGCCTTGATCTCGTCGTCCGTCAATCCCGCGCCCGGGGCCACCATCGTTCCTTCGTTCTCCAAGCTCATGAAATTCGCGTTCTTTCTGTGGTCTACCAGCGCATGAGAAACATCCCGCTGCCTAAGAAAAATTGTAGCCGGCGTCATGCAAGCCGCTTCCAGCCTCGTCCGCGGCCGGGTCGGGGGCAAGAGCGGAGACATCCGCGCCCGGTCCGGCACCGCCCTTTCTGCAACAAGCATGTCACCCGCCCGCGGCCTCTCACCCCGCTTTGGATACGAAGTTGCCACGTGAATATTTTGGCACCTCGAAATCACTGCGCGATCCGCAACCGGGTATTGGATCCCGGCGGTCCGGGCACCCCCGACAGGATCCGCCCTGACTTCTCTAACAGCAGCCTCGCACATACCGACTGATATGAAACGCCAATCCATGCGCACCCGCCTCGCGCTCACCGCCACCCTCATCGGCACCCACGCGGCCATGGCCGGGACCGACACCTGGTTCATCCCGCTCACCGAGTCCGCCCCGGTGACCGATCCGAGCTCCGCCGCCGAGCTCACCTCGCCGTGGGTCACTCCCGCCGGCATCAGCCAGAAGAACATCGTCAGCCTGCGCGAAGTCGAGGACCAGGTCCTCAGCTACGGCCAGTCGATCGGCCGCGCCGCCAACCTCGGCACCGGAGCGTCGATGTTCGACATGATCGCCTACGATCCCACCGGCAGCTACCTCTTCATCCCTCACGAAAGCCAGTGGGGCGCCGGCGTCACCCGCTACGACATCTATAACAACTTCGCCGAGCTCATCTTCCAGGGTGACGGCCAGGGCGAGAACGGCGACTTCTCCAACGATTTCGGTGCCTTCGATCCCTGCCGCTGGACGCCCAACAATACCGTGATCGCCGGTGAGGAATGGTCGGGCACCGGCCGCATCGTCGAGATCCTCAATCCGCTGGCGCCGGCCGGGGAGATCGAGAGCCGCGTCCTCGAGAGCATCGCCAATGTTTCCCACGAAGGCATCAACTTCTCCAAGAAGGTCGACGACACCATCTACTTCGTCGACGAGAACAACTCGGGCTCGATTTACAAGTTCGTGATGTCGGCCCCCGGTGATTACACCAAGGGCCAGACCTTCGTCCTCTCGGTCGACGGATTCACCGGCATCGCCTCGGAAAACTGGAATTCCGCCACCAACGCGCCGGCCGCCCGCACCGGCGAAGCCACCTGGGTGGCGCTGACCGACGAGGACGGCGTGCCGCTTCCCGGCATCTCTGATCCCTTCGTCGACGATTTCGAGGACCTCGAGGCCCGCGCCGGCCGCACCGCCGCCGACGACGCCGGCGGCACCCCCTACGGGCGCCCGGAAGACATGGCTGTCAGCAAGTTGAAGAACGGCCACGAGGTCATCTACTTCACCGCCACCTCCGAGAAGACCGTCTACTCCGTCGAGATGCTCGGCGGCAAGGGTCGCAAGAACCGCAATGGCAACAAGGCCATCGTCCGCACCTTCATCAGCGACGACTCGCCGAAGAACCTCGGCTTCGACGCCACCACCGCCAGCCTCGACTCGCCGGACAATCTGGCGATCGACGCGCTCGGCAACATCTACGTGATCGAAGATGCCCCCAACTCCTCCTCCACCGGCGGTGACATCTGGTTCGTCCGCGACACCGACAACGACGGTGTCGGCGAGTCGCTCGACCACTTCATGAGCATCCGCGTCGACGGCTGCGAAGCCACCGGCATGATCTGGAACCCGGTCGTTCCGACCGAGTTTTCGGTCTGTGTCCAGCACCCGGACAGCACCGACCTCGCCAACGTGCCTGACGGCCTCGGCGACGCGGTGTGGATGTTCAACGTGACCCACATCGAAGACGAGAAGTTCGTCAAGCAACTCAACAAGGCGAAGGCTCCCTTCGGCGAGTAAACTACCGCCCTGTTCATGGCTTCCACAGGGGGAGGGTCGCAAGGCCCTCCCCCCTTCCCGTGCCCTGGCCGCGTCCTGTTTCGAAAACGTTGCAGTGCCCCGGTTCCCCCCGCACGGGCTGCCTCCATGATCCGCCCCCGAACCTCATCCCGCGATGTCCCGGAACCTCATCACCACCGTCCTCGCCAGCCTCCCGCTTCTCGTCCAGGCGGCCGATCCCGCCACCGCGGCCTATGAAAAACTGATCGTGCAGCTCAAGGCCAGCGACGCGGTGATCCCGCCTGCCCCGGGGGTCCATCCGAAGCGGGCGATGTCGAACGGCGAAGCCCCCGTTCCCCCCCAGTGCTACACCCGCACCGAGGCCCGCCACAACCCCTGCTACGTCTGCCACCAGGACCACATCGAGGGCCGCGAGAATCTCATGAACGACGGCGACCTCCAGCGCGACTACGCGTTCAGCGATCTGGGCATGTCCAACCACTGGAAGAACCTCTTCGAGGACCGCAGCGAACGGGTCGCGGCCATCTCCGACGAGGAGATCCTCGGCTACATTCAGGCTGACAACTATTCCGAGCTCCCCTCCCGGCTGCGTGAAGCCGGATTCGAGGGTTGGATCCCCGATCTCAAGGACCTTCATCTCGGCGCCGCGGCATTTGACGAACACGGCTTCGCGAAGGACGGCAGCGGCTGGGTGGCTTTCAACTACAAGCCCCTGCCCAGCACCTTCTGGCCGACCAACGGCTCGACCGACGACGTGATGATCCGCCTCGCTCCAGCCTTCCGCCGCGATACCGGTGGCCGCGACTCGCGGGAGATCTACCAAGCCAACCTCTCGATCCTCGAGGCCCGGATCAAGGGCTTCGATTCGATCTCCTGCCCGCCGCTTCCGGAGTCGGCACTCGACACCGACCTCGACGGCGATGGCCAGCTCGGCACCGCCACCCGCATCACCCGCCTCGACTCCTGGGTCGGCGCGGCGGCCGGCGAGTTCATCGACACCCACCTCTACCCCAAGGGCACCGAGTTCCTCCACACCGTCCGCTATGTTGGTGTCGGCAAGGACGGCAGCATCGGGGTCTCGACCCGCATGAAGGAGGTCCGCTACCTGCGCAAGGTCCGCGAGGCGAACAAGGCGGTCTACGCCCGGCGCTACCAGGAGGAAAGCTACGACAAGGACGCCGGCGCCTTGCCCGACTACCTCGGCATCGGCGACAATGGCATCGACAACGGCAGCGGCTGGGCCGTCCAGGGCTTCATCGAGAATGCCGGCGGCCGCCTGCGGGCGCTGACCTTCGAGGAGAACTTCTCCTGCATGAGCTGCCACAACTCGATCGGCTCGACCATCGACAAGACCTTCAGCTTCCCGCGCAAGGTCGACGGTGCTGGAGGCTGGGGCTACATCAACCTCAAGGGGATGCCCGACGCCCCCAGCCTGGGCGAGAAGACCGGTGAAATCGCGACCTATCTGGCCCGCGTCGGCGGCGGCAGCGAGTTCCGCAACAACGACGAGATGTCAGGGCGCTGGTTCCGCGACGGCCGGCTGGATCACGTGAAACTGAGCCAGGCCAGGGACGTCTACGACCTGATCACCCCGTCGCCTCAGCGCGCGCTCCAGCTCAACAAGGCCTACCGCTGCATCGTCGAGGACCAGGACTTCATTTACGGCAAGGACGCCAGCATCACCCCGCCGGTGAACGTCTACGACCACATCGACAATGACGAGACACCGACCCTGCCCGACAACCGGGTGTTCCGCTACAACATCCTGCTCGACTGGCCGGACAATTGACCCCGCGCCCATGTCCGGGGGCCTTGGCACATCGCGGACTTGGCGGGAACGACTTCCCGGTTAGATTCGGCGGATGCCGAGTTCCGAATGGCTCCCCTACCTCGTGGCCGCGGGCCTGGTGCTCTTCCACGTGCTGGGGGTGCTGCACGTCATCCACGCGCTGATGAACGTGCGCACCTCCCAGGGCACGATCGCGTGGATCGTCTCGCTGGTCGCCGCGCCTTGGGTCGCGATCCCGATCTACTGGTTCGCCGGGCGCAGCCGCTTCTCCGGCTATGTCCGAGCCCGCCGCGGCGAGGATGCCGAGCTCCGGAAGCTGGCCGAAGACATGCACCGCCGGCTGCGCCACTACGAGATCAAGCCGGACGACGCCTTCGGCCGCGCCGCCGAACTCCTCGGCGGCCTGCCCTTCACCCGCGGCAACCAGCTGACCCTGCTGATCGACGGCGAGGAGACCTTCGACGCCATCTTCAAGTCGATCGCCTCGGCCGAGCACTATCTGCTGGTGAACTTCTTCATCGTGAAGAACGACCGCATCGGGAACCGCTTCAAGGATGCCCTCATCGACCGTGCGCGCGCCGGTGTCCGCGTCTACTTCCTCTACGACGAGATCGGCTCGAACAAGCTGTCACGTTCCTATCTGAAGGAACTCGAGGACGCCGGGATCTCGCACCACTACTTCGGCACCAACCGTCACTGGTGGTCGCGGCTGCAGATCAATTTCCGCAACCACCGCAAGATCGTCGTCGTCGACGGCAAGGAAGCCTTCGTCGGCGGACTGAATGTCGGCGACGAGTACCTCGGCCGCGACCAGCGCTTCGGGGAATGGCGGGACACCCACCTGAAAATCCGCGGCCCTTCGGTGCAGGCGATCCAGCTCGTCTTCCTCGAGGACTGGAACTGGGCGGCCAACGAGCTGCCGGACCTCGCCTGGTCCGGCCAGGCGGAAACCGCCGACCAGACCGCCGCGATCATCCCCACCGGCCCGGCCGATCCGGCGGACTCGTGGCAGCTGGTGATCGCCGAGGCCGCCAACACCGCGCGGGAACGGTTGTGGATCGCCTCGCCGTATTTCGTCCCCGACGGCGGCGTGCTCACCGCCCTGCAGGCTGCCGCCATCCGCGGCGTCGACGTGCGGATCCTGATCCCGGAGAAGGCCGACCACCTGTTGGTCTGGCTTTCCGTGTTCACCTATCTTGAGCAGACGATCCCCTATGGCGTCACCCTCCACCGCTATCGCCGGGGCTTTCTCCACCAGAAGGTCTTCCTGGTCGACGACCGCCTCGCCTGCGTCGGCACCGCCAACCTCGACAACCGCTCGTTCCGCCTGAACTTCGAGATCTCCGCCTTGTCCCCCGATCCCGGCTTCGTCGACGAGGTCGCCCACATGCTGGACATCGACTTCCAGCACTCGACGCCGGTCAAGACCAGCGACTTCACCGAGCGTTCCTTCCTGTTCCGCCTGGCCTGCCGCGCCGCCCGCTTGATGGCGCCGGTGCAATGAATGACCGGACCCCGGATCGGGCCGCGGCGGATTTTTTTTCCAAGAAATCCCCGCCGGGCGTGTCATGCTTCAAAGGAAAACGTCCTGACATGAAATCTCTCGCCATCACCACCATGCTCATTTCCGCCGCAAGCGCCGAAACCGCGCTGACCATCTACAACCGCAACCTCGCCGTGGTCCGGGAAACCCTGCCGCTGGAGCTGAAAGCCGGGGAAAACACCCTGACTTTCGACCGCGCGACCGCCCAGGTGCTGGCCGACTCGGTGGTGCTCCGGGACCCCGCCGGCAAGGCCGCGTTCTCGATCCTTGAACAGAGCTACCGCAACGACCCGGTCAACAAATGGCTCTTGCTCAGCCATTTCGAGGGCCAGGAGATCGACTTCCGCCAGGTCTTCCCCGACGGCAAGGTCGAGATCAAGCCGGGCAAGATCATCCGCTCCGGCCATGTTCCCGGTGGCCAGCCGCAGGAGCCGATCATCGAGATCGACGGCAAGCTGCGCTTCCAGCTCCCGGGCGAGCCGCTTTTCCCCGCGCTGGGCGACGGCTCGATCCTCCGCCCGACCCTCGGCTGGACGCTCCAGAGCGCGGGCGACGCCCGCTTCGACGCCCAGCTGTCCTACCTCAGCAACGGCTTCCGCTGGGAAGCCGACTACAACCTCGTCGCCCCGGAAAAGGGGGAAACCGTCACGCTGACCGGCTGGGTCACGGTCGACAACCGCAGCGGCACCGGCTTCGAGGATGCGAAGATCAAACTGGTGGCCGGCGACGTGAACATCATCGAACAGCCGGTGCCGGAGTCCCGCATGGCACGGGGCATGATGAAACTGGCGGAAGCCGACGCAGGCGTGCAGGAGAAGGCCTTTGACGACTTCCACCTCTACACCCTGCCGCGTCCGCTGACGATCCGTGACAAGGAGACCAAGCAGGTCGAGTTCCTGCGCGCACCGGCGGTCAGGGCATCGAAGAAGTATGTCTACGACCCGGCATCAATGCGCTTCTTCGGCGGCAGCGAGCCGCAGACCCAGCCGATGCAGGGCCAGACCTGGCCGAAGGACGTGGCCATCTACTGGGAGTTCAAGAACGACGAGGCCAACGGGCTGGGCGTCCCCCTGCCGGCCGGCCGGGTCCGCTTCTACCGCTCCGACGACGCCGACGGGAACCTCGAGTTCGTGGGCGAGAACAACATCGGCCACACTCCCCGCAACGAGGAGGTCTCGCTCTACACCGGCAATGCCTTCGACCTGGTCGGGGAGCGCAAGGTCGCCGACTTCAAGCGCGACGACCGGGCCGACTGGATGAAGGAGACCATCGAGGTCACCTTGAAGAACCGCTCCAAGGACGCGAAGGAGATCATCGTCCGCGAGCACCTCTGGCGCTGGATGAACTGGAACATCGAGAACGCCTCGATGGAACATGAGAAGAAAGACGCGCAGACCATCGAGTTCACCGTGAAGCTCGCGCCGGACGAGGAGAAGAAGATCACCTACACGGCTCACTATTCGTGGTGAGCCGCCCGCTTCACGGCGCCGGCGATGGCCCGCCCATCCGCTGCAGGATCTCCGCCTGCGGCAGCCCCACGTAGGGTTCGGCGGCTTTCTCCGCGGCCTTCTCGCGCGAGGCGTCGGGGGTATTGTCGCCCTTGGTGTCGCCGTCGGAGAAGTACTTGTCGGCGAAGTCGTCGATCGCCTTCTCCGCCTTGCGGGCGTTGGTGACGTCCGTCTGCTGGCCCAAGGTGGTGGCGAAAGCCGCCGCCTCCTGTTGGATCGCGGAGTCTCCCGGAAAGCTGGCGAGGAACTCGGCCCAGTGACAGGACACCCACGGCTGGCCCTTCTCCTGTTCCTTCGCCCAGGCGAGCATCGCCTTGGCATACTCGACCCGCAACGGGTCCAGTTCCTTCGACTTCGAGTTCTTCAGGATCTTGCCGTAAACGTCGGCCAGCCCTTCCATGATCACGTTCTCACCCGCCCAGTCGTGGTTGCCGGGGAACCAGATGATACGGGCATCCTTGCCGAAGCCCTTGTGCGATTTCGCCGCTTCCCGCCGGTTGAAGTCGTTGGTCCCGATCAGGCTACAGATGACCGTGCCACGGCGCAGCTTCGCCGGGCGGAAGCTTTCCTCCTTGAGATACACCCCGGCCCCCGACCCGCAGGCCAGGACCCCGGCAATGTTTTCTTCCATCTCCGCCATCAGGTAGGCCATCCGGCTGCCGCCCGACATCCCGGACGAGATCGCCATTTCCTCGAGCACCGGCAGCCGGTCGTAGACGTCCTTGACCATCGCCATCATCGCCAGGTCGGAGTCGGCGAACCCGTTCTTCGACTCCACCGAAACCGCAAGGATGATCCCCAGCCGGTCGGCTGCCGGGATGTAACGGTTCAGGGTTCCCGCCGAGCCGCCACCCGGATCCATGATGAGGCAAACCGGCCACTTCCGCGCGGTTTTGAAGACCTTTGGAAGATAGAGGAAATACGACCACTTGGAGTCTCCGGCACACTCGATCTTCGCCGATACGACACCGGGCTCGGCGATGATCAAATCCAGATCCTCCTCCGGTGCCTCCATCGCCGACAGGAACTCCTGGTCCGCAACGGAGAGTTGCGAGGTCTTGACCACCAGCTTCTTGCCATCCTTCTTCTCGAGCGTCACCTGGTTGCCCTCCTTGGACACCAGCTTCGCCTCGATTTCCGTGCCGGCCGCGCTCTTCCAGGTGCGCCACTCGTCGTCCGCACGGGCGGCACCGGCAAGGAACAGGCAGGCCCAGGCCAACACCAGAACCAAACGGGTTTTCATTCCGGTCATGGCGCTAGTCCTAGGCGACGCCAATCCGGGGAGACAAGACCAATCCGAAGCACCATCAGCGCCGGTAGCGGAAACAGTCGGCCGTGTGGTCATCGGTCATCCCGACGGCCTGCATGAAGGCATACATCGTGGTCGAACCGACGAAGTTGAACCCCGCCTTGCGCAGGGCCTTGCTCAGGGCATCCGACTCGGCGGTTTTCGATGGAAAATCGGCCAGGGACTTGAAGTGATTCTTCCGCGGGCTGCCACCGACGAAGTCCCACAGCCAGGAAACGACGTCGCCCTCGCGCTCCTCGAGATCGAGCCATGCCCGCGCGTTCTGCCGCACCGACTGGATCTTCCCGCGATGGCGGATGATCCCCGGGTCGAGGACCAGCTTGTCGAGCGCCGCATCGCTCATCCGCGCGACCTTCCGCGGATCGAAATGATGGAACACCTTCCGGTAATGCTCGCGCTTCTGGAGCACGGTCCACCAGGACAAGCCCGCCTGGGCCCCTTCCAGGCAGATCATCTCGAAAAGATATCCCGGATCCCGCGACGCCACGCCCCATTCCTGGTCGTGGTAGTCGCGGTAGAGGTCGAGATGGGCGGGCAGCCACGGGCAACGCTGGATTTCTTCCATGAGGGTCTCAATTCACGTCTTCGGAGAACCGTTTCAACACCTGCTCGTGACCGTAGACCACCAGCAGGTCGCCTTCCTCGAACACCAGGTCGGGTGACGGGATCTCCTTGATCACCTCGCAGGACGCCTCCTCGCCCTTGCCGGTGCGGCGGATGGTGATGAGGTTGAGGCGATGCTTCGCGCGCAGCTCGACATCGCGCAAGGTCAGGCCGACGAAGGAATCCGGCACCGCGACCTCCGCGACCGCATGGCTGTCGTCGACGCCGAAATGGCGGATCAAGCCCTGGTTATCGAGCTTCCTCGCGAACTGCGACGCGGCCAGGGCCTCGACCTTGATCACGCCGTCGACGCCGGTCATTTCCAGCAGCTGTTCGTGCAGTTCGTTGACCACCCGCACATAGAGCTTGGGCCCGCCGACCTGGTGCATCCGGGTGGTGACCATCACGCTGGCCTCGAACTTCTTGCCGATCGCCACCACCAGGAAGTCCAGCGACGCCAGTCCCAGCTCCTCGATCAACGCGGCATGGGTGGCATCCGCGACGACCGCCAGCGTCGCGTGGTCCTTCACGCGCTCCACCGAGGCCTCGTTGGTGTCGATCGCGATGACCTCGTGGCCCATCGCCGACAGCTCGATGACGAGATTGCGGCCGAATGTGCCGAGTCCAATGATTCCGTATTTCATGACGATTCAGTTGAGGGGAAGCCGGGCTTCCGGATATTTGAAATGCCGCGGTTTGGGTTTCCCCACCAGCGACAGGGCGAAGGTGAGGATGCCGATCCTGCCGATCAGCATCGTCAAAACGATCACCACCTTTGAAAAGGCGCCGAGATCCGCGGTGATGCCGCGGCTGAGGCCGACCGTGGCGAAGGCGCTGACGCACTCGAAGAGCACGTCGTCGAGCGACATCGACGGCTCCGCCGCGCTCACCGCCGCAGTGGAAACGAGGATCCAGAGCAACGAAAGCACCAGGGTGACATGGCAGCGGTCGATCACGTCGCGGGAAATCCGCCGGCCCGCCAGGTTGACGTTTTCCCGTCCTAACAGGATCCGCCGCAGTTCCAGCACCCCGAGCGCGAAGGTCGTCGTCTTGATCCCGCCCGCGGTACCGCCCGGGCTGCCGCCGATGACCATCAGGAAGCACATCAGGATGACCGCCGGCGCGGACAGGTCGGCCATGTTCGAAATGTTGAACCCTGCGGTGCGGGCGCTGACGCTGTTGAAGACCGCTTCCCAGAACCCGTCACCGAACATCAGGAAGCCGGCGGCGCCTCCCGCCAGCAGCAGGCCGGTGGTCGCCAGGACCAGCCGCACGTGCACCGGGATGCGGACCGCCGGGCCGCGTTTGCCCAACCAGCGCCGCACGGTCCGGCGCAGCGGCGCGTAGACCAGTCCCGGAGCCTGGCCGGCAACGACGAAGCCGAGGCCGCCGAAGATGATCAAGGCCATGATCACCATTTGTACCCCGCGAGCCTCGCGCGCGGAGTCGTCCATCAGCCCGTTGGAGAAGGTGGAGAAGCCGGCATTGCAGAACGCGGAAATGGAGTGGAACACGCTATTCCAGACGGCGTCGTGGTTGCCTGCCCAACTGAGGTGCAACAGGAAGGCACCAAGCCCTTCGGCAAGCAAGGTGATCAGGACAATCCGGCGGATGAAACGTCCGACCATGTGGACGTTAGTCTGGGAAAGCATGTCGTTGAGGAACACGCGGTCCCGCAGGGAGATCCCCTGACCGGTGATCAGCGCGATGAAGTAGGCGAGCGTCATCACCCCGAGCCCGCCGATCTGGATCAGCCCCAGGATGATGAGTTGCCCCGAAAAGGTGAAATCCGCGGCGGTGTCCCGCACCGCCAGCCCGGTCACGCACACGGCGCTGGTGCTGGTGAAAAGCGAGTCCATCCAGGAAATGCCCGAGGTCGTCGCACGCGGCGTTTTCAGCAGCAACATCCCGGCAACGATGACCACCACGAAGCTCCCCACCACCAGCAGCCCGGGTGGCAGGCGCTTGAACCACTCCTTGGCGGACAGGCGCACGAGGCGGACGATCGCCGCCATCACCAGCGTCACCTGGCTCAGCGCAAGCAACAGCAAGCCGCCGCCACGCAGCGCCAGCTCCGTGTCACCGCGGTTCCGGAACCACTCCGCCAGCGCGATCTGACCCAGCGCCAGCAGCGGGATGCCGATCAGCGCCAGGCCCCTTTTCCAGTGCTTCCGCTCCTCACGAATCGCGATGATCCGGAAGCCTTCGAGCAGCACGACGCCGATCGCCAGCACCACTGACGCGACCAGCGCTGCATCCCGCGCGCTGCGGCTCATCGGCCAGCCGATTTCCCACACCAACAGTCCCGCCGCGGCGGCACCCGCGACAAAAGCCATGACATCCAGAACCAGGCTGGTTCGCCCCGTAGGGGCATCGGCACGGGGAAGCAGGCTCAACGATCGCGAAGCTAGGAGGGCTCCCCGCCGCCGTCAATCGTCGCGGGCACCCGGACTCCGGCAGCCCGCGAAAGAAGGTTGAGTCCTGGATGAGTCGCGGCATGCTCCGCGCATGGCCGCCGCCGCACCGAAAAACCTCCGCCCCTGGTTCCTGTGGTTGGGACTGTTCTACGCGGCCTGGATATTGATCGTCGTCACCGGCGGCCTTTGGAAGGATGTGACCGAACACTGGGGGATCGCCGTCGCCATGGCCGTCGGTTCCTACGCCGCGGGTGCCACGCCGATGGGTGGCGGCACCGTCGGCTTCCCGGTGCTGGTGCTGCTCTTCGACCAGCCGGCCACCCTCGGCCGGGATTTCAGCTTCGCGGTCCAGAGCATCGGCATGACCAGTGCCTCGATCTTCATCTTCTGCCGCCGCCAGCCGCTGGAGTGGCCGATGCTGCGCTGGGCGATGGTCGGATCGTTGATCGGCACCCCGCTCGGCATCTTCTTCATCGCTCCGCTGATCTCCCCCCTCGTGATCAAGGTCACCTTCGCGGTGATCTGGTGCAGTTTCGGCGTCCTCCACCTCTACCGGCTGCGGGAAATCAGCCGCCACGAGGGCCTCGCGCCCGGCGCCCATCGCTTCGACCGCAACGCCGGCTTCCTGGTCGGCCTGCTTGCCGGCGCGACCGCCGCCGCGGTCACCGGCGTCGGCATCGACATGGTCCTCTACGCGGTTCTGGTCCTGCTCTGCCAGGCCGACCTCAAGATCGCCATCCCGACCTCGGTGGTGATCATGGCCTTCACCTCGCTGGTCGGGATCGCCACCAAGGGCCTGACCCACACTATCCAGCCCGGGGTGTTCGGGAACTGGCTCGCCGCCGCGCCGGTGGTGATCCTCGGCGCCCCGCTCGGCGCCTTCATCGTCGACAAGATCGGCCGCGCCCCGACGCTGATGTTCGTGTCCATCCTGTGCATCGGCCAGTTCGCCTGGACGATGCGCAACGAGTGGCTGCAGCTCGGCGTCAGCGGCCTCGCCTGGTCGCTGGGCGGCGTGCTGCTTTTCAACCTCGGTTTCGAGTGGCTCCACCGCATCGGCGGGCACTTCGACCGCCGGAAAGTCCGGACCCACATCTGCAAGCCGGCGCCCCACCCGGGGAACTGACATCCGGCAATCTCGCCTTGCCCGCGGTCCGCCGGGCTGGTTTCCTCCCGGCCCACCGAATCCCGGAAATTATGGCTAACAAGGATCACACCGACCCCGTCCGCATGGAGAAAATCGTTTCCCTGTGCAAACGCCGCGGCTTCATTTTCCAAGCCGGCGAACTCTACGGCGGTCTCAACGGCTGCTGGGATTACGGTCCGCTCGGTGCCGAGCTGAAGCGCAACCTCAAGGAATACTGGTGGCGCAAGACCGTCCAGGAGCGCGACGACGTGCTCGGCATGGACGGCTCGATCCTGACCATGAAGCAGGTCCTCAAGTCGTCCGGCCACCTCGACGGCTTCAGCGACCCGATGTGCGACTGCCTGCTCTCCAAGGCCCGCCTGCGCGCCGACCAGATCGAGCCGCAGGACGGCACCGCCGTGTGGTACTCCGGCGCCCGCCACGAGGCCTCCGGCTGGAGCACCGCCCACGAGTTCGCCGTGCTGGTCCCCGCCGGCAAGGACGCCGAGTCGGCCAAGAAGACCGCCCGCCAGTTCTACGGCCAGTTCATGCCCGACAAGAAGGTCTCGCCCAAGGAACTCGAGCTCACCGAGTCGAAGCGCGAGGAACTCACCGGCACCACCCGCTTCAACCCGGAGAACGGTTCGCTGCTCACCGAGCCCCGCGAGTTCAACCTGATGTTCCAAACCAAGGTCGGCGCCTCGGCGGACGAGAACGATCCGAATGCCGTCGCCTTCCTGCGCCCGGAGACCGCCCAGTCGATCTTCGTGCAGTACAAGAACGTCCTCGACTCGAACCGCGTGAAGCTGCCCTTCGGCATCGCTCAAATCGGCAAGTCCTTCCGCAACGAGATCAACCCGCGCAACTACACCTTCCGCAGCCGCGAGTTCGAGCAGATGGAGATCGAATACTTCTGCCATCCCGACGACGGCATGCGCCTGACCGACGAGTGGCTGGAGGCCCGCCTCTGCTTCTACGAAGAAGTCGGCGTTCCGCGCGAGAAGCTGCACATCCTCGACGTGCCGGACGGCGAGCGCGCCTTCTACTCGAAAAAGACCTACGACATCGAATACGAGTTCCCCTTCGGCATCCAGGAACTCGAGGGCGTGGCCTACCGCACCGACTACGACCTCGGCGTCCACCAGCAGGGCTCCGGCCGCCCGCTCGAGTACTTCGACGAGGAAAGCAAGGAGCGCTTCCTGCCGCACGTTGTCGAGCCCTCCGCCGGCTGCGACCGCACCGTGCTGGCGATGATTTGCGAGGCCTTCGACGAGGAAACGCTGACCGACGAGAAGGGCAAGGACGACTCCCGCACCGTGCTGCGCTTCGTCCCGCGCATGGCCCCGATCAAGGTCGGCATCTTCCCGCTGCTCAAAAAGAACGAGGAGCAGGTCCGCATCGCCCGTGAGATCCAGATGACCCTGCAGCCGTGGATGAACGTCTTCTACGACGACGGCGGCGCGGTCGGCCGCCGTTACCGCCGCCAGGACGAGGTCGGCACACCCTTCTGCATCACGGTCGACTTCGACACCTTGGGCGAGAACGATCCGGCCAACAAGGGCACCGTCACCGTCCGCCACCGCGACTCGATGGAGCAGGAGCGGCTGCCGGTCGAAGGCCTGCTCGCCTGGCTCCTGGAGCGGGTCCGCTGATCGCGGCCGCCAAGCCGATTCCGGAAGGGCGCGTGGATCCACGCGCCCTTCTTCATTTCCCTCAATGGAAATCCGGGACCGGCTCGTCGATGACGCGCTCGGCTTCCCAGCGGGACACCTTGCCGTCCCTGGTGACGTCGTAGTGCTTCATCATCGCGTCGAGCTCCTTCGAGTTGACGCCCTGGACATCCGTTTCATTGACGCCCTGCTCGATCTCGGCGCGCGTCAGGTAGCCGTCGGCATTGTAGTCGTAGCGGTCGAACTTCTCCAACAGCGCCATCATCTTGCGGCCGTGCGCCGCTTCGGAATGGGGATCCTGGTGGGCACAGGCGACGAACAGGAACGGCAACAGCGGAAGGTATTTCATTCGCATGGGATCATCGTGAAAGCCGGCATGCCGACAAGCGGGAAAGCGGGTTGACCGCGGCGTCCGGCGGGGCCGAAGCTGCGCCATGCGCGTCCGCATCCTCGTCGCCGGCAAGCCCGCTTTGGCCTACGCCAAGAGCGGCGTGGCGGAGTATCTCAAACGCCTCGGCCGCTACGGCAGCTTCGAACTCGAAATGCTCAAGGCCGGGGATTCGGAGAGCGTTTCCGCGGCGCTGTTGGAGCGGTCCGCCGGATCCCACCGCATCGCCATGGACGAGCGCGGGAAAGCGCTGACCACCCGCGACTGGGCCGATCACTTCGCGGCGCTGGAGATGCGCGGCGAGATCAAGTCGCTGTGCTTCCTGATCGGGGCTTCCGACGGCCACACTCCGGAACTCCGGGCCGCCTGTGACGCGGTCTGGTCGCTCTCGACCCTGACCATGCAGCACGAACTCGCGCTGGTCGTGCTGTTGGAGCAACTCTACCGGGTCGCCACCTTGCGCCGCGGCGAACCCTACCACCGCTAGCCGGGGAAGCTCACCGGCGCGGCTGCTGCGGCATCCCGCCAAACGCTCCCGCTCCCTGTCCCGGGACAGGCGGATTCCATGGCATGTCCGTCTTGTCCGACTGCGGACCCTGCGGCTTCTCGGGCGCACAGGACGACAGCAGGCCAACGAGGACGACCGAAATCGCCGTGCAGGCCTTCATCGGCGCGGCTGCTGGGGAAGCGCGCCGAAGGCACCACCACCCTGGCCGGGGACCGGCTTGTTCCAAGGGATCTGGCTGGACGACGACTGCGGCGGCACCGGCTTGCGTTCGTTCTCCTCGTCTCCCGTGGTGCAGGAGCAAACGGACAGGATCGCGGTGAACGACAGGGCGGTGAATATCAAGCGCATGGCCGGACCATAAAAAAACCCCCGCGGCTTGCAAGCACGCGGAGGTTTGGAAAAACGGAATCGTCGGATCAGTTGGTCGCCGGGTTGGCGAGGATCACGCGGTCGCCGGGCTGGATGCGGGCACCCGGGGCGAGCGTCTCGTCGTCAATCTCGGCGATCGTTTGGGAAGGCTCGATCGAGGACGGCTGGATCTCGGCGATCAGGCGACCGTTGCGCTTGACGAGAAGCTTGGTCTGCGGGGTGAAGCCGGTGCTGCTGCCCGCGCCGATCACCACGAAGCCCCAGTCGTCGTTGACCGCGGACACCACCGACTCCATCGCGTTGCGGCGGATCCGGGAGTTGCGCTTGGCTTCGCGGTCGGCAAGGCGGCCGATCTCGGCCTGGTTGCTCTCGACGCTCTTCTGGGCGCCTTCGACCAGGGTCACGAGCTCACCGAGCTTCTTGTCCTTATCCGACTTCTCCTGCTTCATGCGGTTGACTTCATCCGGAAGCTCTTCAAGCGTCACGCCGGCGCCATCAACCAACTTGTTGATTTCCCCCAGGGATTCCTGAAGCTTGGCGAACTGGGCCTTCTGCTCCTCGAGCTTGTTCTCAAGCTCGCCGAGGTCACGGCGGAAGGTCTTCTCCTTGGCCACCAGGTTCTCGATCGAGGCCGTGGCATCCGCCTTGTCCTTCTCGGCCGCCTCGAGGGCAGACTTTTCCTGAGCGAGTTCTTCCTCCTTCGCTTCGGCTTTCTTGGTCATGTCCTTGTTGTCGGACACGGCCTGATTCTTCTCCTCGCGCTGGCCCTGGAACTTACCGAGGTTATCGTAGGAGAAATAAGCGGCTCCGCCGATGGCAAGGAGGGCGAGGACGTAAAAAATGGCTTTCATGCGGGTTTGCTAAAAGTGTGCTGGAAAATCCGGACGGAGCTTAGTTGGCGTCGTTGGAAGGCACCACGCGGTCACCGACCATCAGCACGGTGTCCTGGGCCACGGAATCGGGGACGATCTCGGCGGCGGCGCGGCCGGCCTCGACCGAGCTCACCCGGAGCTTGGCCACCGGGGCACCGTCGCGGACGACGGCAAGGGACGATCCGGAAACCACTCCCGAATTGTTGCCGATCGGCAGGGTGACAAAGCCGTAGGCGGGGTAGATCGAGCTGATGCGGGTCGACGAGAAGAACGACCGCTTGTTGGAGTAGTTGCTGTTGCGCGCCGAATAGCTGGACTTCACTCCATCGGTGCGGGCGATCTCGGCGTTGAGATCGTTCAGGGTCGCCTCGTTGGCGGCGATCTCGGTGGTGAGGCGTTCGATCTCTTCACCGGTGCGCTTCACGATGCCCACCAGCTCCTCGATGTTGCCTACTTCCTTCAGCTTGTCCTCGATCTCGCTGATCTTGGTCTCGTTGGCATCGGACTCGGAGCGCTTGGCGGCGATTTCATCCTCGACCTTCTTGTTCTTGGCCTGCTGGGCGCTCTCCTTCTCGCGGAGCCCGACGGTTTCTTCCTCGGTGGCCTTGCGCTCGACCTCGGTGTCGTTGAATTCCTGCTGGGCGGCACCGAGCCGGGCCGTGGTCTTGGCGAGTCGATCCTGCTCCTTTTCACGGGCAGTGATTTCATCGGCATACTTCTCCTTGTTGTTGACAGCAAGGAAGGCGGCGGCGGCGAGTGCGATGGCACTTAGGATGGCAAATACGTTGGCCATGGGGTTTAAGAAGTGGCGGGTGGGTCTTGTTCTAAGCGGCAACCTAGGGATCCCGGGTCGGCCGCGGCAACCCCAAATTTCGCGATTGTGAAACGTGGCATTACAAAGGATGGACAGGGCATCAACCGCGCGCCGATGAATTCCGTCCTCCGAGTCTTTTCCTACCTCCGCCGCTATCCCGGCCTCGCCACCGCCCAGTTTTTCTGTGCCACGCTGATGGCCGTTGCGGTCGTTTTCTTCCCCAAGATCGCCCAGTTCGTCATCGACGAGATCGTCCCGGATCCCTCCCGCCACCACGAACTGCTCTTCTGGGTGCTACTCGCCTTGGGCAGCTATTTCCTGAAGGACGGTCTCAACTGCGCCCGGATCTTCGTGAACAACCACTTCGAGCAAAACGTCATCTACGACATCCGCTCGGACCTCTATCGGAAGATCCAGCGCCTGCCCCTGAACTGGTTCGACTCGCGCCGCACCGGCGACATCATGACGCGGGTCGTGGAAGACGTGACCTCAATGGAGCGGGTCCTCATCGACGGCATCGAACTCGGCCTGGTCGCCTCCATCCAGTTGGTCGCCGTGGGGCTGGTGATGTACCTGACCGACTGGCAGGTGGCCCTGTGGGCAACGCTGCCGATCCCGGTCCTGCTGGCCGGGGCATGGATCTACTCGAAGGACGCCCGCCATCGCCACAAGGCGGAACGCAACGCCACCTCGGCCTTGAATTCGCTGCTCCACGACAACATCGCCGGCATCCGGCAGATCAAGTCCTATGCCGCCGAAGCCGAGGAGCATGCAAATTTCAATCGCCTCTCCAACAACGTCCGGGCCGCCACCCTGCACCTGATGAAATGGTGGGCGATCTACAATCCCTCCATGTCCTTCGCCAGCATGCTCGGCTATGTCCTGGTGCTCGGCTTCGGTGCGCAGGCCATGATCGCCGGCCGGATGACCGTTGGCGACCTGACCTTCTTCTTCCTCCTCCTCGGACTCTTCTACGAGCCCGTCAGCAAGCTCCGCCAGCTCAACCAGATGATCTTCTCGTCCCGCGCCGCCGGCGACCGGGTTTTCGAGATCCTCGATTCCGAAGACGAGCCGAATGCCGCCAGCGGCGACTCCCTGCCGGCGGGAATCCGGGCCCACGTCCGCTTCGAGGGCGTCTCCTTTTCCTACGGCAGCCAGCCGACGCTCCACCAGGTCGACCTCGACGCGCCGCCCGGGCGGACCATCGCGCTGGTCGGATCCACCGGCGCGGGCAAGTCCACCGTTCTCTCGCTGCTCAACCGCTTCTACGAGGCGGACGAAGGAACGATCACCATCGACGGCATCGACATCGCCACCCTCGCCAAGCCCTCGCTGCGCGAGCAGCTCGGCTACGTCACCCAGGAGCCCTTTCTCTTCAACGGCACCGTCCGCGAGAACATGGAACTGGCCCGCCGCAAGGCGACCGACGAGGAAATCTGGACCGCCCTGGAAGCCGCCCACGCCGCGAAGTTCGTCCGCGACCTCCCCAAACAGCTCGACACCAATGTCGGCGAACGCGGGGTGAAGTTGTCGGGCGGCGAGAAACAGCGCCTGTCGATCGCCCGCGCCCTGCTCAAGAACGCGCCGGTGCTGCTGCTCGACGAGGCCACCGCTTCGGTCGACAGCGAGACCGAGCGCCAAATCCAGGACGCGCTCGACCGCCTGATGGAGAACCGCACCGCTTTCGTCATCGCGCACCGCCTTTCCACCATCCGCAACGCCGACAAGATCTATGTCTTGGAAAAGGGCCGGGTCATCGAGGAAGGCACCCACGAAGAACTATTCGCCCGTGACGGCAAATACGCCGACCTGTGCCGCAAGTCATTCCTATCCCAGGAAGGCGAGCCTGCCGTGAATTGAGCTGACAACTTCCGGCGGATGATCTAACCACGGCGATCCGCTCCATCTCATATCTCGCCTGGTTGCTCGTCCCGCTCGCGGCGTGGTGGGGTTACCGTGCGCCCATCCCGGCGAAGGATCAGGGTGAAGCCACCCTCCCCGTACCGTCTCCGCCATCTCCCGCGCTGGAAACGGCCGCGAACTTGGCTGGCGAGACCCTCGACTCGCTGCTGCGCCAGCTGGGCGAAGCAGCCCTCGGCCCGGAACGGAACGACGGGCAGAAACTGCGGATCCGCCTGATTTGCGCCCGGCTGGCGGAGCTCGACCCGGTCGCCGGCCTCGAGTGGATCGCGAAACAAAACCCCGACTTCAGTTGGGACCTCCGCCACCCGCTGCTGATGGAGTGGGCCTTGCTCGATTCCCGGGCGGCTTGGAATTTCATCCCCGAAGGTCCGGAGGGCGACCGCGATCGACAGGCGGTGACCGCGCTGTTGCTCCACGAGGATCCGGAAATCTTCATGGAATGGTTCCGGCGGGTGCGCCAGCCGATGCCGGACGGCAGCCCCGCCTGGTTGAAGATCGCGGAGCGCTTCCCCGACGAGCTGCTCACGATCGCAGGCGAACTGCTTGAACAAGACAGCAATCCCGCGAGACCGCGCTGCGCCTCCTTCTATCAATTGCTGGCCCGGTTCTGTGCCGGGAAAGATCCTGCCGGCACGCTGGAGTGGTCGATGACCCTCCCGTCCTCCGTCCGGACGCTCGCCCTCGCGGGCGTGATGGAATCGTGGGCCGGAACCGATCCACGTGCTGCATGGCAGCATCTGATCTCGTTGGAGAGAGGCCCCGGCGGATTCGACATGTCCCGTTTCGACAATCTAGGAATCGGCGAGCGGATCCTCGCCGGCATCGCCCGGGAGGATCCCGCGGCAGCAATGAAAGCGTTCATCGACGCCCGGGAAAAGTCGTCCGATCTCAGCCGCAGCGGCATCAATGCCATGCGGTCGGTCATCGGGCCCGCCGTCGCCAGCGGGAAAATGAGCGCGGTCGACGCGTACCGTCTTCTTGATTCCGCCAAGGGCACCGCCTCAATCCTGCCGCTGAACGTGCTCGACCGGATCTGGTTCGGAACGCGTCCGGACCTGTTGGAAACTGCCGCGCGCGACATTTCCGCCCAGCCGGATGCCATGCATCGCGGGACGGCTCTGAGAGGGATTATGGCCGCTTGGATGAAAAGCGATCCCGACGCTGCTATCGGCTTTGCCGCCTCGCTTGAGGATGGCCGCGCCAGGAGCCAGATGCTTGCCGGGGTGATAGGGGAAGTCACCGGCGGCGGAGTCGATCCGGACCGCCAGGTCGATCGCTTCGCGATGATCCCGCCGGAGTATCTCGCCGGGACCTACGTCGCGATTGCCACCCGCTCCGGCCAACCGGTGGCCGGCGGCAGACCTGGGATGTTCGTTGATCGCGAGGCTTCTCCCGACCGGATCGCCAGCCTACTGAGCGCGGCACCGGCGTCTCCCGACCTCAACCGGGCGGTGGGGATCGCCGCGTTGAAATGGGGCGAACTCGATCCCTCCGCTGCGCTCGAATGGGCGGGAACGCTGGCCGATCCCGGAGCCCGCAACGCGGCTTATTCCGCCGCCATCGACGGTTGGAGTTACCACGACCCCATGGCCGCGGCGGCGTGGATCGGCAACGCCGACGCGGGTCCATGCCGCGATGCAGCGACCGCGTCCTTGATCCGCCGGCTCGGCACCAGCGATCCGGCCGCCGCCTGGGAATGGACCGCCACCATCGGCGAACCGGCCCTGCAATCGGAGCAAAGGGTCGAGACGCTCCGGGCTTGGAGCCGGCAATCCCCCGGGGATGCCCAGGAGGCTTTCCAGTCGTACGTCGGCAGCCTCCCACCAGCTCAAGCCGCAGAGTTCACCCGACGCTACACCGCGAAATGAAGCCGCTCCTTCCACTCGCCTGCGCCGTGGCCGCGTTCTTCATCGCCCGCCATTTCCGCCCTGCAGGCACCCTGACGACCCCAACCCCACCCGTGTTCGAGGCGAGCATGTCCCGCGACGTACCCCGGGGACTGGAACGCCGTGCCCGACGGCTCGCGGACCTCGAAGCCGGCAGTCCCGCGGCACTGGAACGCCTCTACCGCTCGGGAAACCATTCGGACTGGGAACTCCTCGCCGTCGTCCGGCGCAGCGCCGAATCGGACCCCGAAGGCACCTGGCAGTGGATTGAGGAGCAGAGTCTCAACACCAATGACCGCCGCCTTTTCCGCCAGACGGTCGCCTTGGCCTGGTTTCCCCAAGACCCCGTTGGCCTGCTGTCGCGGCTGAACCCGACGGATTACAACGACTGGCAAATCGCGGGAAACCTGATCGGGCTTCTCGCCAGCGACGACCCCGCCAGCGCGGCCGCGGCGAGGAATCACCTGGATGAAATCGTGGCCGCAGGCGCATTGCGGCTGGGTTCATCGGGCTTGCCTTTGTCCGGGGAGCAAGGCGGCGAAATCTTGCTCGCCCTCCCGCCGGGGCCGTCCAGGGACCTCCTGGTGCAGCAATATGCGATCGACTGGCTGGCGCGCGATGCTTCGGCCGCCCAAGCCTGGATGGCGAACCTCTCCCCCGCCCAACGGAACAAGGTGATGGCCGAATTCTCCCCGCAAGCCATCCGGCGCCAGGGAGCCGCCGGCGCGCTCGCGGCCTCATGGATCCGGAACGAGGCACCTCCCGCGCTCAAGGCGAAGCTCGGCCCGGATCTTGTGGATTGGATGTTGGATGAATATCCCCAGGCTGGTTCCAAGCCCGCCTTCTCCTGGGCCACCGAAAACCTCAGCGCCGCCCCGCTCGCCACCGCGATGGGAAAACTGGTGGCCCGGCACTTCAGCTCCGAACCTGACCACGCGCGGCAGATGGTCGAGGAACTTCCGTCCGGCAACCTCCGCCATCAGGCGGCCATGGATGTCGCCAATTTCTGGGCAGCCAGCGATCCCGAGAGCGCCGTGAACTGGTGGCTGGGCACGGTCGATCCCGCCGAAGCCGCCAAGTCCGGTTATTCCTCCCCTGCTTATCAACTCGGCTTGGAATGGTTCGGCAGCGATCCCGATTCGATCCGCGCCCGCCTTGCCGATCCGGAACAACCGCCCCTGCCGATGTCGCTGGCGACCCCGGCGCTGCGCGAGTGGATGAAGGCACAACCCGCCGCCACCTTGGAGTGGGTTGACACGCTGCCCGCCGAGCGCCGCGGCAGCTTCACTGAACTCGCCTTGCGCGAGCTTTCGTGGCAGGACCCCGCCGCCGCGGCAGGACTCTTCGACCAGCGATCCGGCACCGCCCCGCCCTCCGCGGCCGGATCGATCGCGGGAAGCTGGTATCGCCGCGACCAGGACGCCGCCATCCAATGGGCCGGCACCCTTCCCCCGGGCCCCGCACGCGACGCCGCCCTGGCGAAACTCAAGTCGGCCGCCGACTTCGACGTCCAGCTCGGCGCGACTTTTCCAGACGACCTCAGGAAGATCCTGGAGTGAAAACCTTCAGCGCTCCGGCACCGCGGTCTTGCGCAGCTCTTCGAGCTGGCGGGTCACATCCTCGATCAACCCGGACTCTTTCATCGCCCCGAAGGCTCCGACCATGGCCGCCACCGCGAGTCCGATACCCGCGAGGATCGACCCCCAGTAGAGAAAGGCGACGAACTTGCCGATGCCATCGAGCCGCTTGACGTCCGCGTAGCCGGCCGGACAGGCCAGGCAGCGGTAACCGAGCCAGAGATTGAGGATCGGGATGGCGAAGCCAAGGAACCACCAGCCGGTCATGCCGAGATTGTGGAACCGCTTGACCAGCGTCACCAGCACCATCAGGCCGGCCAGCGGGAACACCACCATCGGCAAATAAACCGCCAGGTCCTCCGGGGTGTAGCGGGCCAGGACCGGCACCACGAACTGCCACCCCGCCATCAGCACGGCAGGCACCACCCCCGCCCCCATGATGTATCCCATGCGGCCCGTCCCTGCGGAAACGGGCTTGGAAATGATCGCTTTCTCATGGACGCCGGTGTTCGCGAAAGCGTCCGAAGCTTCCAACGGGTTGGCACCTTTCTCCAACGATCGCCGCTCGAAAAGACCCTCCACCTGGCCGGCCGGCTCCCAGTCGTTCAGACTCGAGCTCCAGACCATGTCCGCCCGCGGATCCAGCTTGCCCGTTTTGGCCAGCTCCAGGAGGTAGTCGAACCCCACCGGGCCGATGCGCTCCCCTCCCGTTGAAAAGAACCACTGCTGTTGCTGCTGGGCGATCACGGCGCTTCGTTTATCTAAAATTTCCGTTTTGGTCAAACATCAACCAAGCCCCCGAATGCCCGAATCGGAGCCCCAAACGGTCAAGCCTTGCAAAATCAAAGGGCACCACCGGACCCATTTTCAAAAAACCCGGAGCACCCCGGACCCTCGAAATCCCCCACTTTTGCCTTGCCAAGACGGGGCCGGCCCCTAGTTTCGCCGCCCCATGCCACGTGTCTCAGGAAAAGCAAAGACCCGAAAGGCTGTTGCCAAGCGTTTCAAGGTGACGGGAACCGGTAAGGTTCTCCGCCGGAAGCAGGGCGCCCGCCACTTGCTGCAATGCAAGAATCGCAAGCGCAAGCGGAGCCTCACCAGCGCCGCCCTCGTCTCCGACGCCGACATCAAGAACGTGAAGGAGAACCTCCCGTTCTCCTGAACGAAGCGAAGCAACAAACCGCGCCCCCGTCCGCGCCTCGGACGGCCTCCATCGCAGCCTGACCCGCAAGGGTACCACCGGACAAGCGAGACTGCGGGAGGAAAGAATAACCAACGGCCTGTCCGACCCGAAACCAAACCATGCCACGCGCCACCAATAGCCCGGCTTCCCGGGCCCGCCGCAAGCGTGTCTTGCTGCGTGCGAAGGGCTTCCGCGGATTCCGCTCGAAGCTGTTCCGCTACGCCAAGGACGCCGTCCGTAAGGCCCATCAATACGAATACCGCGACCGCAAGAAGCGGAAAGGCCAGTTCCGCCGCCTGTGGATCCAGCGCATCAGCGCCGGTGTCCGCAACGAAGGCCTGACCTACTCCCGCTTCATCGAAGGACTCGCCGCCGCCGGCATCGAAGCCGACCGCAAGATCCTCGCCGACCTCGCCGTCAAGGACGCCGCCGCCTTCTCGGCGATCGTCGCCCAGGCCAAGGCCGCCCTCGAAAACAAGGCTGCCGCCTGAGTTCGACCGCTTCCTTTCAAGAACGCCGCCCGGCCCAGTGCCGTGCGGCGTTTTTTTGTGCCTCAGGCCGGCAACACCTCGAGCCGTCGGCCAATCCCCCGGGCCCAGTCTCCCCACCGCCCGTCTTTCCAGATTTCGGCGACGACGCCCATGGTCAGCCGCTGGTCGCGGTCCAGCCACCAGTCGGGCAAGCCGTTCAGTTCCTCCACCACCGGATCCCCGTCGGCGCCGCGGGCCACGGTCCGGTCGAGGAAGGCGAGGACCGGATCGACCACCAGTTCCGGTTTCATCCGCTTGACCTCGCTCTCGGCCTTCTTGCGGGCCTGGCTCTCGCGGATCGAGCCGCTGAACCGGCGCATCGTCTCGGCGGCGGCCCCGAACCCGAATTTGGCCAGCTTGCCGCCGAGCTCGGGCAGCAGCGACTTCGCCGCGATGCCGATCCCCAGCAGCGGGTTGGCAATGGCCACCACGCCCCCGACCACGATCAGCCCGCCGGTCACCCAATGGCTTTGCTTGTCGATTTCCTCCCCCATCGCCTCGAGCCGCAGCGCCAAGTCATGCTCCAGCCCCGGCGCATCCTCTGCCGCCGAGACCATCCTCTTCATCAGCCGATCTTCCAGCACCTCGACCGCCGCCGGGTCGTGGACGTGGAAAATCCGCACCTTGGGCAGGGAGTTCACCGCTCCCGTCCCCTCCGGCAAGCGACGCCGCTCGACCAGCGCGAAGCCGCCGTCCTGCCGCGGGTCCGGAACCAGGAAATAATGCGTCTCGTCGCGACCGGGATTCGCTGACCCGCTGTCGACCGAGGTCGCGGCAAAGAAAGGCAGCGAACCGATCGACGACCGGAGATACTCGATCCCCGAGCGGCTCCACTCCAACGCCGCGTCGGGCGCTTCCTTCATCCGCTTCAAGTAGTCGGCCCACGCCAGATCCATGGCGACCAACAAACCGGAACCTCCGGTTCCAAACAAGCGACGGGTTCCCACTCAGTCCGGGAACACGATCGCCCGGTGACCGTCGATGATGGTGCGGTCGTGGACGTGGAAGCGGATCCCCTTCGCCAGCGCGATCCGCTCGCAATTGCGGCCAAGGTCATCCAATCGCAACCGGTGAACCATCTATCTCGACAGAAATGCGATCTAGATCCAATCTTCGAACCACATGAGAAGAGTCACCCCCATTGGATTCGTTCTAGCATTACAATTGATCATTCCTGCAGCTTCCGCCGTGACGATTCGCTTGTCTCCCCATGCTGCGGATTTCGTCGGAGAGAATGACGAAGCTAGGATCGGTTTTTCTTACACGATGTTGCTCGACTTCGACTCCCCGCCTGGCCCTGGCACGCAATTCTTTCCTACTTCGGGGGAATTTGTCGTGAACGGCGTCCATTCATCCTTGAGTCCGGGTCAGCTGGCCGAAACGTATTTGAGCATCTCGAATGGCAGCAGCCCGGAGCTTCTGACGATGGATTTTCAGTTTGCCATTCCCGAGAGCACCGGCTCCTCCTTCAGTCGGGGATACATCTATCTGGTTTGGGTTGGGCCATCGGGGGTCGAAGTCCCACAGATCGGCACGCCCGGCCCCGAAGATCTCGTTTGGTTCTCGGACTCGGTGAACACCAACCCAACCACGGCGGGCTTCCCCGACTTGCCAAACTTAACCACCAGTGAAGGAGTCGGCGAGATTTGGTTCAACGTTTATGGTCCCGGCGGAGGCCTCGGAGAGGTCACGATCGTCCCGGAGCCTTCCGCGATCTTACTAGCCGCCCTGGGGTTCGGCGGGCTGCTTCGCCGCCACAGGAGATGACCCGGCTGCCCGGCGGGACCGGCCTTCAATCCGGGAACACGATCGCCCGGTGACCGTCGATGATGGTGCGGTCGTGGACGTGAAAGCGGATCCCCTTGGCCAGCGCGATCCGCTCGCAGTTCCGGCCGAGCCGGACCAGGTCGTTCGGCGCGTGGAAATGCTGCACGCGCTCGACCTCCTGTTCGATGATCGGCCCGGCGTCGAGGTCGGCGGTGACGTAGTGGCAGGTCGCGCCGATCAATTTCACCCCGCGCTCGTAGGCCTGCTTGTAGGGATTCGCCCCGATGAAGGCCGGCAGGAAGCTGTGGTGGATGTTGATCAAGCGCCCGGCGAAATCGCGGCAGAAGTCGTCCGGAATGATCTGCATGAAGCGCGCCAGCACGGCCAGCTCCACCTCCTCGTCGGCCAGGATCTGCCGGATCCGGGCGAAGCCGTCGGCCTTCGCCGCGCCGTCCATCTCGATCAGGTGGAAAGGAATCCCGGCCCGTTCGGCGATGCCGCGGCAGGCGTCGCGGTTGCCGATGATGCTGGTGATTTCCACCGGCAGCTCGCCGATTTCCGCCCGCCACAGGATCTCGTTGAGGCAGTGATCGGTCTTGGTCACCAGCACCGCGGTGCGCATCTTGTACGGCAGCCGGCGGAAGTGCCACGCCGCCTTCATCGATCGCCCGAGCGTCCCGAAGCCCTCGATGAAGTCCTCCGGGTCGACGTCGAGGTCGCCGGTTTCAATCTCCAGCCGCGCGAAGAAGCGCAACGACAGCTTGTCGGTGAATTGCGCGAACTCGATCAGGTTGCCGGCGTGGCCGGCAACGTAGCCGGCGATCTTCGCGACGATCCCCGGCTGGTCGGGGCAGCTGAGCTTGAGAATCAATCCGGGACGGGCCATGCGGGCCGGATTCAGAAGCGCCCGGCGGTTCATGGCAAGAATGGAGGCTGGCTTGCGGGATGAGGACAGTTCCGGTTGGCGCTTCCGCCGAAATGCCGCAGTTTGCCCGCGGATGTCCGTCACCCCGCCACCCGGCCGCCCCTCCGCCGAAACGCTTTCCGACCTGGCCAAGACCGCATGGCGCAACAACGCGCGCTGCATCGGGCGACTGCACTGGAACACCCTCGAGCTACTCGATGCCCGCACCGCCACCTCGGCGGACGAGGTCTTCGAAGCCTGCGTGGCCCACCTCCGGTTTTCCACCAATGGCGGCCGCGTCCGCTCGGCGGTGACCGTCTTCGCGCCGGCGGAGGGCGACGAGCGGGGCATCCGGATCTGGAACCGCCAGCTGCTCCGCTACGCCGGGTATCGCGCGCGGGACGGATCGGTCCTCGGCGATCCCGATCAGCTGGAGTTCACCGAAAAACTCATCGGACTCGGCTGGCAGCCCCCCGCCGACCGCGGCGCGTTCGACCTGCTCCCCCTGGCCATCGAGATCCCCGGCGACCGGCCGCGCCTCTACCCGCTGCCGTCCGACGCGGTGCTGGAGGTGCCGATCTCCCACCCCGAGCTGTCCTGGTTCGCCGGGCTGGGCCTGAAATGGCACGCCGTCCCGGTCATCTCGGACATGGCCCTGGTCGGGGACGGGTTGCGCTTTCCCGCCGCACCCTTCAGCGGCCACTACATGGGCACCGAGATCGCTTCGCGGAACTTCGGCGACGAGTCGCGCTACAACGTGCTGCCGCTCGTGGCCGACCGGATGGGGCTCGACCGCCGCGCCCGGCGGATGCTCTGGAAGGATCGCGCCCTGGTCGAACTGAACACCGCGGTGCTCCATTCCTTCCGCGAAGCCGGGGTCGCCATCGTCGACCACCACACCGCCTCCGCCCAGTTCGTCCAGCATCTCAAGAACGAGGAAACTTGCGGCCGCCCGGTGCCCGGCGACTGGTCCTGGCTGGTCCCCCCGATGTCCGGTTCCGCCTGCCCCGTCTTCCATCGCTACTACGATTCCCCGCAGCCGGGCCCGGCCTTCGTCGACCAGCCCCGCGCGTGGTGATTTCCGGCAACGGGCTTTGACTCCCCCCGCCCCGTCGGCTACTCCCTGCGCCCCGCTTTCCCATGAAGGACCAGATCGAAGCCATTCAGGCCGAGGCGCTCGCCCGGATCGAAACCGCCGGCGACGCCCGCTCGCTCGAGGACGCCCGCGTCGCGATCCTCGGCAAAAAAGGCACGCTCACCGAAGTCTCCGCCGGCATGCGCGACGTGCCGAAGGAAGAGAAAGCCGCCGTCGGCCAGCTGCTCAATGCCGCCCGCCAGGCGATCACCGCCTCGCTCGAGGGGAAACAGCAGGCGATCCAGGACGCCGCCGACCGCCAGGCGCTCGAGGGCATCGACGTCACCCTGCCGGCCCGCGCCCTCCACCACGGCTCGCTGCACCCGCTGACGATCATCCGCCACGATGCCATCCGCATCCTCCGCCGCATGGGCTTCGCCCTCGCCGAGGGCCCGGAGATCGAGGACGAGTTCCACTGCTTCGACGCCCTCAACACCCCCGCCGACCACCCGGCGCGCAACGAGAAGGACACCTTCTACTTCGACTCCGGCAAGCTGCTGCGCACCCACACCTCCTCCGTGCAGGTCCGCACGATGGAAGGCCAGGCGCCGCCGGTGCGCATCATCGCCCCCGGCTCGGCCTACCGCCGCGACGAGATCGACGCCACCCACCTCTCCGTCTTCAACCAGCTTGAGGGCCTCTACGTCGACACCGACGTCTCGCTCGGCGACCTCAAGGGCACGCTCGAGTATTTCTTCCACGAGCTCTACGGCCCGAAGACCGAGGTCCGCTTCCGCCCGCACTTCTTCCCCTTCACCGAGCCGAGCTTCGAGATCGACGTGAAGCTCGAGGTCAAGGGCCAGGCCCCGCGGTGGATCGAGGTCGCTGGCTGCGGCATGGTCGACCCGGCCGTGTTCGAGGCCATCAGCAGCTCGCGCAAGGACCCCGCCTACGACCCGGAGAAGGTCACCGGCTTCGCCTTCGGCATGGGCCTCGACCGCCTGGCGATGATCCGCTGGGGCATCAAGGACATCCGCCTGCTGATCGAAAACGACGCGCGCTTCCTGAAGCAGTTTGCTTGAGATGGCAGATCGTGGATGGGAGATGGTAGATGCTGACGCCATGGACGACGCGCCATTCGGATACAAGAAGCTGAGGGTCTGGCAGCTTGCCCGGGAGCTCGTGATCGAGGTCCATTCCATGACGATGCACAAGCTGCCAAAGTTCGAACTCTATGAGGAAGGTAGCCAGATCAGGCGCAGCATCAAATCCGTGAGGTCGAACATTGTCGAAGGCTACGGTCGTCGCCGCTACAAGCAGGAGTATCTTCGCTTCCTCGACTTCGCCTACGCCTCGCTGCTCGAAACCATCGACCATCTGGAAACGCTCCACGAGACCGGATCACTTGCCGACGATGAGCTCTTTTCCACCCTCGACGACCGCCTGAACCAGCTCTCCAAGTCTCTCTTTTCTTTCATCCGCAGCGTCGAGCAGTTCCACGACACCAGCCGGGCCTGAGCCAAGATGCCTTTTATCTTCCATCCACCATCTACCATCCACCATCCAAGATCATGAACGTCTCGCTGAATTGGCTCGCCACCCACGTGGATCTCAAGGGCAAGACGCCCGATGAGCTGGACAAGCTGCTCACCTTCGCCGGCGTCGAGGTCGAAGGCATCGAGGTGAAGGGCGTGTCCTCGGACAAGATCGTGGTCGCGCAGATCATGGAGGCCGTGCAGCACCCGGATGCCGACAAGCTGAAGGTCACCCAGGTCGATGCCGGGGATGGCCAGCTGCGCCAGATCGTCTGCGGCGCGAAGAACTACAAGGTCGGCGACAAGGTGCCCTGCTGCCTTCCCGGCGCGGACCTCGGCGGCTTCACCATCGGGGAAACGAAGATGCGTGGCGTCGAGTCGAAGGGCATGCTCGCCGCGGCCTCGGAAATCGGGCTCACCGATGTCGAGGACGGCCTGATGATCCTCCCGGCCGACTCGCCGATCGGCACGCCGGTGAAAGAGCTGTTCGACAACGACGTGCTGCTTGAGGTCGAGGTCACGCCAAACCGCCCCGACCTGCTCTGCCACTACGGCATGGCCCGCGAGATGGCGACCCTGCTGGAAGTCCCGCTGAAGCCGCTGGATCTGCCCCTTCACGAGGGCTTCACCGCCGATGGCGTGAAGATCGAAGCACCCGATGCCTGCCCGCTCTACACCGCGGTGAAGATCACCGGCGTGAAAGTCGCCGACAGCCCGGCCTGGCTGAAGGAGCGCCTCGAGTCGATCGGCCTGCGGCCGATCAACAACGTCGTCGACATCTCCAACTTCGTGCTCCACGAGCTCGGCCAGCCGCTGCATGCCTTCGATGCCGCGAAAGTCACCGGCTCGCTGGTGATCCGCGCCGCGAAGGACGGCGAGGAGTTCCTCGCGCTCGACGACGAGACCTACACGCTGCTTCCCGAGGACTGCGTGATTTCCGACGAATCCGGCAAGGCCCTCGCCCTCGGCGGCGTGATGGGCGGCGCGGACAGCGGGGTCACCGGAGAGACCACCGATATCCTACTGGAATCGGCGTACTTCACCCCCTCGCGCATCCGCCGCACCTCGCGGCGCACCGCCCTTTCCTCGGACTCGTCCTACCGCTTCGAACGCGGCGTCAACCCCGAGGGCGTGCTCGCCGGCTCGGCGCTGGCGGTGAAGTTGATCCTCGAAATCGCCGGCGGCAGCGCCGAGCCCGTCATGCGGTTGGCCGGCGAAGTGCCGGCGCTGACCAAGCCGGTCACCCTCGACCTCGCCAAGCTCGACCAGCTCACCGGCGGCAGCATTTCCTACGACGAGGCCGCGACCATCCTCGCCCGCCTCGGCCTGGCGAGCAACGCCGACAACACCTGGACCGTCCCCGCTTTCCGCGCCGACCTGCAGCGCCACATCGACCTCGTCGAGGAGATCGTCCGTGTGAAGGGACTCGATGCCATCCCCTCGCGCCTGCGCGGGACCTACGTGCCGTCGAGCGCGGTCGACGCCGCCTACGACGCCGACATGCGCGTCCGCGAGCGCCTGGCCGGCCTCGGCTTCCACGAGTGCCAGACGATCAAACTGATCGCCGACGCCCAGGTCGCCGATGCCCTGCCGCTCAAGCCGCTGCTGCCCGGCGACACCATCCGCGTCAGCCTGCCGCTCAGCGAGGACCACGCGGTGATGCGTCCCAGCATCATTCCCGGCCTGGTCGCTTCGGCGGAAAGGAACGTCCGCCAGGGAGCCGGCGCGCTGCGCCTGTTCGAGCTCGGCCGCGTTTTCCGCAATGCCGGCGGCGGCAAGGCCAAGGACCTTGAGTCCGACACACTCGGCCTTCTGCTGTCCGGCGATGCCCTGCCCTCCGGCTGGGCGCGCAAGGATTCGACTATCGACCTCTACGACCTCAAGGCCGTGATTGCCGCGCTGGTCCCGACCGCGCCGCTCCAGCTCAACCCGCGCGACCGCGACGGCTTCGCCCTGGCCTGCGACATCCAGGCCGGCGGCCAGAATCTCGGCAGCTTCGCGATGCTGTTGCCCTCGCGCCAGCGCGAGCTCGACATCGACAGCCCGGTCTTCGTCGCCGAGCTCGACCTGACCAAGCTGCGCAAGTTCGTCGCCGGCAGCGGCAGCATCGAGGAGCTCCCGCAGTTCCCCGGCTCGACCCGCGACCTGGCCCTGGAGGCGCCCGCCTCCCTCGCCAACGTCGAGATCGAGCGCGTGCTGGCCAAGGTGAAGGAACCGCTGCTGACCGGCTTCGAGTGCTTCGACGTCTTCCGCGACCCCAGCGGCGAGAAGCTGGCGGCCGACCGCAAATCGATCGCTTATCGGCTCAGTTATCGCGCCGCCGACCGCACCCTCAAGACCGGCGAGATCGACACCGCCCACCAGGCCGTCGTCGCCGCGTTGACCAAGGCGCTGCCGGTGGGGCAGAGATAGGGCGCCGCAGGCGAAGTAGCGCAACTTTGCAAGTTGCGTGCTTCTGGCGTCCGGTTTCACCCTACCGGATCCGCGACCACCCTACGTCGCCCCGAAAAGGGTGGCTTCATTCAAAGGGAAAGCCTTCCGAATCTCATCACGCTCCCACACGCAACTTGCAAAGTTGCGCTACTTCCCCACCCTCGCGGGATGTACTACGACCCGGATAGAAAGGTCGACCATCATCAGCGCAACCTTCCCCACTGGCACCAGGATGGCACCTTGTCCTTCCTGACGTTCCGGCTCGCGGATTCGATCCCCAAAGCCGCACTCGCGGCCTGGGAAAACGAACGCCGGATCTGGCTACTCCACCGATTGTCCTCCGCGGAGGGCGACCAGCACGAACTTCTATCGCAACTCAACGAAGTGGACCGGCGAAACTACATCCGGCGCTTCGGCAAACAATTCCACGACCTGCTCGACAGCGGCCACGGCAGTTGTCTGTTGAGGATTCCGGATCACTCGTTGATCGTGGAAAGCGCTCTGCGGCATTTCGATGGCCAGCGCTATCAGCTCGGGGATTTCGTGGTGATGCCGAATCACATCCACTTGTTGGCGAGGCCCATGTCCGACTTCACGACCGGGAACATCGTTGGATCCCTGAAACGATTCACCGCCCGTGAGATCAACAAGCTGAGGGGATCGGAGGGCACCTTGTGGCAGCATGAGAGCTTCGATCACCTCGTCCGGGACGCCGGATCCTTTGAAGGCTTCCGCCGCTATATCCGAGAGAATCCGACAAAGGCCCGGCTCCGCCCCGGAGAATACCGGCTCGGATGCGGGTCCTTGAAGTAGCACAACTTTCCAAGTTGTGTATGGAGACGGGCCGTCTCTGGAATCGGGCCGCAGCCACCTCAACCTGCCACACCCAGACGCAACTTGCAAAGTTGCGCTACTTCACCGCTTGCTGCGGCATCGCTGCCGATCCATCATTCCCCGAATGAGACTCCTCCCGCAGCCTCGATCGGACACCCCGAAGCCGGCTCCGGAGCCAGACACCGCCCGCCGATCTTCGCTGAGGACGTTAGGCAACTGGATCGCCGCCCTATGCCTTGTTCTAGCGCTAGCCGGCCTCGTTCGCACGCATGCGCCGAGGAGAAACCACGCCAAACAAAAAGGCGAAGCCATCGCGAACGCCAGGCAAGTTGCCCTCGCTCTCTTCGCTTTCGACGCCAAATACGGAAGCTTCCCCGACTCAAACACGGCGGCCGACGTCAAGGCTGGCACCTCAACCCCGCTCACGCTGGGGGATCGAAGCTCCAACCAGCTTCTCCGCCAGCTGTTGGCCGCCGGCGTGGCCGACGAGCAGATCTTCTGGGCCCGCACCTCCATCTGGTCCCGCAGGCCCGACAACGTTTTCAACAGCGACACCACCGCACTTGCACCGGGCGAATGTTCCTTCGCCTACGTCTTGGGAGCATCATCGCCAGGCAACCTTGAGCGACCCGTTTTGACTTCCCCGATGATCCCCGGCACCAACCGCTTCGACCCGGAGACCTTCGACGACAAGGCCATCGTCGTGCGAGCTGACTTGTCCGTCCGGGCTGAGACCATCCGACCGGACGGCCGGGTATTCATCAACGGCATGGACCTCTTCGACCCCCGCCAGCCGTTCTGGGGCGGCAAAGCGCCGGACATCAAATGGCCGGAGTGACGTAGCACAACGTTTCACGTTGTGTCCCTGGGCAGCTCGTCCACCAAAGCGGATCGTCGCGATCCATCGGTCCCGCCCACGCTCGCAACTTGCAAAGTTGCGCGACGTCGCCGCGCTACAGCGGTGTGGAGAATTCCACGCCGACGGTCATGCTCAGGAAGGCTCCGGTCGCGCCGAAGTAGCGGCCGCTGACCGGCATCACGCCGCGCGGGTGGTGGCTGGTGCCGGTGACGATGTGGCGGTGGTCGCAGGGCTTGCCGGTGGTGGGATCGAAGCCCCGCCAGCCGAGTTGCGGGAAATAGGCCTCGGTCCATGCATGGGTGGATCCCCGCGCGGCGCGGGTCGCGGGACAGTCGAGGTAGCCGCTTGCGAAGCGGGCCGCGATACCGAGATGGCGCAGCGTTTCCATCATCAGGGTGGCGACGTCGCGGCAGGACCCGGTGCCGAGCGACAAGGTGGTCGCCGGCGTCTGCACGCCCTTCTGCTCGCGGCGCTGGTAGCCGATCTTCCCGTGGATGATCCCCGCCAATTGCACCACGAAAGCCTCCGCGCTCGGGAAGTCGGCCGGATTCGGCAAGGTGTGGATGAACTCCTGCACCGCCGCGGTTTCCTCGGCATAGACCGGCGTCAGGTAGCCGGTGACGATGCCGTGCTCGAGCGTGTCGTATTCCAGCGGATAGGGACTCGGGCTGTGGGTCTCCGGCGGCGGCGAGTCGAGCGGGAAAAAGCGGCGCACCACCACGTCGACATCGAAGGTCAGTTCGGTGCCCTGGTCCTTGAAGTGGGCGTGGGCGATCGAGTTGCCGAAGATGTCGCGGGTCCACACGACGTCGGCCAGCGGGGTGATCGACAGCTCCAGCTTCTCCACCCGCAGGTCGTGGCCCTCGCGCGGCCGCACGACGAGGCGGTGCGTCTGGAAGGTCACCGGCGACGCATAGTGGTAGTGCGTGCGGTGGACGATCCGGAGCAGGTGGGTCTGGTTCATGGCTTGATCATGATCGCGTGCGCCGACAGGGCCCCGGGCCCGAGCGGCTGGAAGTCATCGGACACGCAGGACACCGACATCCCGGTCATCTGCATGTTGCCGAAGATCGTGGCGACCGAGGCGTCTGCGGCATCGCGGCCGGTGGCGATCCTCACCAGCCCGTTGAGCGGCGCCAGCCGCGTCGGGTCGAAGATGAACCAGCGGTTGCCGATGCAGGCCTCGAAGCAGGCGTGGAAATCCGGCGGCTGCATGAAGCAGGCATAGCCGGTGAAGTAGCGGGCGGGGATCGACAGCGCCCGGCAAAACGAGATCCCGAGATGGGCGAAGTCGCGGCAAACCCCGGCGCGCTGGGTGACGGTGTCGAAGGCCGAGGTGGCGTTGTCCGTGGCGCCCGAGAGGTAGTCGATGTTGTGATAGATCCAGTCGGTGATGGCGACGACCTGGTCGTAAGGATGGTCGATGCCTCCGAAGTGCTTCCACGCCAGCCGCCACAGGCAGTCGGACTCGCAGTAGCGGCTGGGAAAGAGATACGGGATCGCGGTGCGGCGCAGGTCGGCGATCGAGACCTTGTGGATCTCGTCGTGGCTGACCATTTCCACCGCCGTTTCGGCTTCCACGGAGTAGGTGATGTCGAGCTCCGTCGCCTCGCCGGTGTCGAGCCGGATGTAACGGTTCTCCCCCGTCCTCAGCGGGAACTCCTCCCACTCGACCCCGGGCGTGACCTCGAACTTCTCGTTGCTCAGCTTCTGGTTGTCGGTGGAAAGCGCGTGGATGTTCAGCAACAGGGTGCTGCGCTGGAACACCTGGTAGTGCAACTCGGCGTTGATCTGGAAACTCATCGGCCGCCAGTCTCGCCCGGGATCGCTCGATCGGCAACTTGTGCGTGGTAGCGGATTCGCAGCTTGTCCGCCGTTCCCAGGATGACAGGGTGAATCCTGCTCATGGATCACCCGACCCAACCGCCGCCGGATGTGCCCGCCCCGCCGCCGAACGAGGCGGCGCGGTCGTCCCGGCGGAAAATGAAATGGATCGGATGGTTGGGCGGAATCTCGGTCGCGTTTTGCGCGGCAATTCCCGTTCTTCCACGTGTGATGACGCGTCATACGAACTGCGGGGTCCGGGGCGAGGCGATGAGCAACCTCAAGCAGGTCGGCCTGAACCTGTCTGATTTCGAAGTGGAGTATGGCGCGTTTCCCGACGCGACCACGAGGGTGGATGTCAAAGAAGTGACGGGAACGACGCTCACCTTGGGCACGACCAGCTCGAACCAGATGTTCCGCCAGCTCATTGCCACGGGAGTGAAGAGCGAAAAAATTTTCTGGGCGAAGTCCGCCCTGACTCCCCGCAAACCGGACGACGTCTCCAATTCAGACGCGACCGCCTTGGCGCCGGGGGAGTGCGCCTTCACCTACGTCGCCGGCATGTCTTCGCATGGCGACCCGAAGGCTCCCTTGGCGATGGTCCCGGTGATCCCGGGAACCTGGAAGTTCGATCCAAAACCGTATCAGGGCGAGGCCTTCGTCTTGACCATCGATGGAACGCTCATGCGCCACCCCATCGACAAGCACGGCCATGTGATGATCGGCGGGAAAAATCTCTTCGACCCGGGCCAGCCGTATTGGCGGGGCAAGACTCCCGACATCAAGTGGCCGGAGTGAAAGGACGGCCGGTGCCCATTTCCAAAAAGCGAAGCCGGGCTACTTCGGCGTCACCGCGATGCGCAGGTAGGCCGCGCTGGCGGACGAGATCGGGTAGGTCCCCGTCTTGTTCCCGCCGCTGCCGGAGAGGCTGACGCCGTCGGTCGTCCATTCGTCGAGGTCCCCGCTTACCTCCACGGCGTAGTTCAGCGAACTGCGCGGTGCAGGGAAAGTCACGCTGACGTTTCCTCCGCTCCGGACCAGGGACGGGATCGAGGACGAGGAATCGCTCCACGGGTCGAACCCGAAGCCGTATTCGACCAGATTCACGAGCCGGTCATGGTCCGGATCGGCAAGGTCGCCGCTGATCGAGTAGTCGGCTCGTTGCGCCGCGCTGAAGTTGTTGTTCAACCAGGTGGACGAGAGGGACCGGAGCTCGAGCGAAGCCGCGCTCGAAACCGCCGGCACCTCGTCGCTGGTCGCCACACAGCGGAAGCGGTCGCCCGACACTTCGTAGCCGGGGTTGTCGAGATGGAGGTCACCGGTCGAGCTCCCGCTGAACACGGCATTGTCGGCGAGATCCTCCCACTGGTCGGCACCCGCGGTCAGGCGCTGCCAGCGATAAGTACAGGCGGCGTTGCCGACGGCCGCGGCATGGAAATCCGCGTCACTGCCCAGCGGCGCGAAGACGTCCGCCGGCTGGCTGGTGAATTGCGGCGCGGGCGCGGCGACGATCTTGCGGATCATCCCGTCGCTCTTGCTGGTGACGTAGAGTTCGCCGGCCGAGTCGATCGCGAGCCGGATGTCGGCGCGGCCGCTGCCGGAGATGCTCGCACCGCCGGGAAGATCCGAATCCACGCCACCGCGGAAGTCGTAGCCGGCTTCAACGATCTCGAACATCCGGCTGTAGCCCTGCGGTCCGGCGTCGGGTGCGTCGTGGGGATCGTCCCAACGCAACGGCAGGACGTGGATCGCCGCCGTCGTCGACGGATCGCCGTCATTGGCGGCGAGCATCTTCTCGAATTCACAGAAGAACAGCCGGCCGGTGGTGATGTCGCCGAAGACATACTTCTCCTGCAGCGCCGGGATCGCGCTTCCAGTGTAGATGAAGCCGCTGGAGATCGCGTCGCCGTAGGCCGCGGAGTGCGGGTAGGTGACCACGGGATAAACCGGAGCGACCGGATCCCCGGTGAGTCCGCCGTTGATCCGCAACGGCAAGGTGTCGGGCACGGGCAGCGGGCCGACGGTCTGGTTCGACGAGCTGGTGGAAATCGTCAGTTTCTGCGGGCCCTCGCGATCGGCGTAGCCGTAGTTCGCGCCACGGGTGATGATGTTGACCTCCTCCCAGGTGTTCAGGCCGATCTCCTCGACCATCAGCCGGCGGGCCGAAGGTTGCCCCGCCGGAACCTGCCACGCAAAGCGGTGGGGATTGCGATGGCCAACGGTCCAGACCTCCGGGCGGGCGCCCGGGAATTCGTCCTGGTCCGTGAAGGGATTGTTGCCGGGGATGCGGTAGCGGCCGTTGGCGGACAGCGTGCTGGTTTCCGGATGCAGCGACAGGTCGGGAATGATCCGCAGGATCTTCCCCACCAGGCTGTCGAGCCGCTGCGGGCTGAAGTGCCGGTCGCCCGCAGTCAGCCCGCCGATGCCGTCGTCGCCGGTCGCATTGGATTCGCCCGCGGCCCCGTCGCCGCTGGCCAAGTACATCACGCCCCATTCCGCGCTGCCCGGCTGGGCGGTCGGATCGAAGGTCAGGTCGCCGAGGGGATGGATGTGGCTGTTGTAGCCGATCCGCAACAGCTCCCTGGCCGTGCCTTCGAAAGTCAGGTTCGCGGTGTTGGTGTCCGTCCACTCGATCAGAACCGCCTGGCGGGTGGTGCTCCCGGCCGGGTTCACGACCGGGGTGCTGGCATAGCCCGCCGCATTGAATCCGGGGAACTTGGTCGTCACCGGCAGGCGGCCCGGATCGCCATCCGGACTGACCGCTTCGATGTGCACGGTGTAAAACCTGCCGTTCGCCGGATAGCCGGGATCGAACTCGAAGGTGACCAGCCCGTTGGCAAAGCCCTGCCGTTTGGTGAACAGCGGGAACAAGCCGTCGGGGGCCTGGCGCGTGGTCGAGGTGCCGCCGGCATCGGGCACGTTGGTTTTCTCGCTGTTGTTGGTCGTGGCCGCCTGGCCGTTGAAGTCGAGATAGGCCGTGCGCTGGTGCGCCTGGTCCAGCAATTGGGCGCTGCGGGTTGCCGCGGTCCCGCCAAGGCTAAAGATGTGCAGGTTGCCGTTCAGGTCGCAGACCCACATGCGGCCGCTGCCGCCGGGCTCCTCGCGGAGGAAATTCACCCGCGCCATGTAGCCGGGGTTCCCGGAGGCCGTCGAAACATCCCCGGAAAACGGCATCATCGCCCAATCCTCGACCTGCGCCACCACGGGATCCACCGCGGCGCCCGAGGGCAGCGAGACCGCCACCCCGATGGCAAACAGGGCACCCGGAACGGCACGACGCGTTGCACGCAACGCGTCCAGCCTCGGGGGGGTGAGGGATACCGTCATGGAGGGAGCCGCAGGGACCCTAGGCAGGTCGCTCCCGACTGCAAGCGATAGCTGGCAAGGACTTGTGACGATTGACACGCGTCACGTCCCGGCAAGTCCTGCCACCTTTGGAGTACGGTGGCAGAGCGCAGCGCCGACACCGCTTTGCGCCTCGACCTGGCGGTTGGACGCTCGCCCTCCGCGGATCTTTCCTTGCCCGGGCAGCCGAGCCTCCCAAAAGAGCCGTCGCCGTCCTTTCAAGACTCTGCCGGCGCGCTCCAAGGATTCCCGGTCAATAGCTGCGACCCCAGATGGCGCGGACCTTGGTGGCCTTGCCGGTGAGGATGCAAGGGGCTTCGGCGCCGTCTTGCTGGTCAAGCGGCAGGCAACGGATGGTGATCTTGTGCTGCTTGGAAAGCGCGTCCTCTTCCTCCGGCGAGCCGGCCCAAGGCGTGACCAGCCAACCCGGGTTGTCCTGCGTCCAGTGGGCGTGGAAAGCCTCGAGCGAATCGCAGGGCGTGATGTTGGCGTCGCGGAATCCGGTCGCGCGGGTCAGCAGGGTGTCGTGGATCTCCTGCAAGGTGTCGACCGCCTCGCGCAGGAAGTCCTCCTTGTCCATGAACTGCTTCTCGTTGCTCGCCTGGTCGCGACGCTGCACGCAAACCTTGCGGGACTCGATGTCGCGCGGCCCGATCTCGATGCGGATCGGCACGCCCTTCTTGACCCACTCCCACTTCTTCACGCCGCCCTGCAGATCGCGGGTGTCGACGTGGACGCGCAGCGGATCGCCGTGGAACGACTTGCCGCGCAGCGTCTCGGCCAGCGCCTGGCAGGCATCGAGCACCGCCTGGCGGGTGTCTTCCTTCGGCGTGACCGGCACGATCACGATCTGCTGGGTCGCCACCCGGGGCGGCAACACCAGGCCATCGTCGTCGGCGTGCGCCATGATCAGCGTGCCGATCATGCGGGTGGAGACGCCCCACGAAGTGGTGTAGGCGTGCTCGACCACGCCGTCGCGGCCGGTGAAGGAAATGTCCTGGGCCTTGGAGAAGTTCTGGCCGAGGTAGTGCGAGGTGCCGGCCTGGATGGCCTTCTTGTCCTGCACCATCGCCTCGACGGTCAGCGTCATGTCGGCGCCGGGGAAGCGTTCGTTCTCGGTCTTCTCGCCGGGGATCACCGGGATCGCCAGGTGGTTGCGGAGGAAGTCCTCGTAAACGCGGTGCATCAGGCGGGTCTCCTCGATCGCCTCGTCCTTGGTCTCGTGGGCGGTGTGGCCTTCCTGCCAGAGGAACTCGGCGGTGCGCAGGAAAAGACGCGGGCGCATTTCCCAGCGCATCACGTTGGCCCACTGGTTGATCAGCAACGGCAGGTCGCGGTAACTCTGCACCCAGCGGGCGAAGGCGGCGCCGATGATCGTCTCCGAGGTCGGGCGGATCACGTAGGGTTCACCAAGCTCACCGCTGGGGATCATCTTGGTCTTGCCAGTCTCCGGGTCCTTCTGCGCCTCAAGCCGGTGGTGGGTGACCACCGCACACTCGGTGGCGAAGCCCTCGGCGTGCTCGGCTTCCTTTTCGAGGTAAGAGATCGGGATCAGCAGCGGGAAGTAGGCGTTCTGGTGGCCGGTCGCCTTGAACTTGCGGTCCATCTGCTGCTGGATCAGCTCCCAGATGCCGTAGCCCCAGGGCTTGATCACCATGCAGCCGCGGGTCTCGGAATTCTCCGCCATGTCGGCGGCCTTGATGACCTGCTGGTACCACTCGGGGAAATCCTGGGCGCGGGTCGGGGTGATGGCGGTCTTCTCGGCGGACATGGCGGGCGGATTTGGAACCGGGGACGGCGGGTTTTGCACGCGAAATCTGAGGCAGGGGGGAGAGAACGAACCGCGGAGGCACAGAGGTCGCGGAGGGAAGCGCGGAGGCTTCTGATGAACTTCGAAGGGCTGTCTGGGATTGCAAAGAAGAGGAAGAACCCGGCGCCCCATCTACTCGGCGCCCCTCTCCGCGACCTCTGTGCCTCCGCGGTTCGTTCAATCCCTCAAAGCATCTCCGCCGCCTCGGTGAGCAGCGCTTCGGTGGTCTTCCAATCGATGCACGAGTCGGTGATCGATTGGCCACGGACGAGCTGGTCGAGCGGCTTCGGGAAGCTCTGGTTGCCGGCGACGAGGTTGCTTTCCAGCATCGCCCCGGCGATCGAGCGGTCGCCGGCCGCGCGTTGGCGGACGATCTCGCGGAACACCGCGGGCATCTTCGCCTGGTCCTTGCCGCAGTTGGCGTGGGATGCATCGACCACCAGTGCCGGGGTCAGGTTTGCCGCCTCCAGCGCGGCGCGGGCAGCGGCAATGCTGGCCTCGTCGTAGTTCGGCCCGTGGTCACCGCCTCGCAGGATGACGTGGCAATCCGGATTCCCGGTGGTGCTGACCGAGGAGGCGATGCCTTCCTCCGAGACGCCGAGGAAGGTCTGCGGCTTCGATGCGGCCTTCACCGCATTGATCGCCGCCGCGAGGTCGCCCGAGGTGGTGTTCTTGAAACCCATCGGCATCGACAGACCCGACGCCATCTGGCGGTGGGTCTGGCTTTCCGCGGTGCGGGCACCGATCGCCGACCACGAAATCAGGTCGGCGATGTACTGCGGGGTGATCGGGTCGAGCAGCTCGGTCGCGGTCGGCAAGCCGAGGTCGATCACATCGCGCAGGAAGTGCCGGGCCCGGCGCAATCCTTCCGGGATGTCGTCGCTGCCGTCGAGGTTCGGGTCCATGATCAGCCCCTTCCAGCCGACGGTGGTGCGGGGCTTCTCGAAATAGACCCGCATCACGATGTAGAGCTTGTCGCGCAGGCGCTCCGCCAACGCGGCGAGGCGATGGGCATATTCGATGCCCGCCTCGGTGTCATGGATCGAGCAGGGCCCGACGATCACCAGGAAGCGCGGGTCGTTGCCGCCGAGGATCGAGCGCAAATGGCTGCGGGAGCCGGCCACGAAGTCGGCCTGTTCGTCCTCACGGGGAATCTCCGCCTGCAGGCGTGCGGGCGACGGCAGCGGGATGTTCTTGGCGACGTGGAGGTCGGAAACGCGCGAGCTCATGGCGGGAGCTGAAAGCGCCAGACCCCAACTGTCAGGCTTTTTCCCACGGCCCGGTCACCGCGACCGTCAGCCCGCGGGACTGCATGTTGACGAAAAACCACTTTCCATCCGGCGAGAAACAGCAGCCCGCGAATTCACTCTGGCCGACCGGATTCCGCGCGAGGGTGAAGATCTTGCCCTCCGGCGTCACGCAGCGGACATGGGCGGCGGGCGCGAAACTGAGGTCGATGAGGTCCTCGCACACGACCACCCCGCCCCACGGGGCGGCGCAGAGGTTGTCGCCATTGGTCAGCAGGTCGCTGATTTCCGGCTGCAGGAACAATTCGAGACGGTCCGGCTTTTTGGAATCGAGCGAGGGCTCGAGGCGGAAAATCTGCCCGCGGCGCGAAGGCCCGCCGTCGGTGCAACAGATGTAGAACGAGCCGTCGACAAAGTGGATCCCCTCGCCCCGCGCGAAGCGGGCGGCACCCGCCTGGTGTCCGCGGATCCGCAGGTCGTCGGCGGGAGCCTCGGTATTCTCCAGATCGATCCAGCTCGCCTCCATCGGCGCTCCGGACTGCGGCCAGGTTGAGTCGGGATCATAGTTTTGGAGACTCGCCGAAGGTCTGCCGACGATCGCCAGCGCCTGCAGCTTGCCGGCCGACAAATCCTCCTTCCGGTCGGGGATGAAGCGATAGAGCAGCCCGTCGCCGCGGTCTTCGGTCAGATAGAGAATCCCGGTCCGCGGATCGAGTGCGACCGCCTCGTGCCGGAACCTGCCGAGCGCCTTCAGCGGCACGGCCCTCTGGAGTCCCGGCTCGGCTGTTGCTTTCACCTCGAAGCACCAGCCGTGGCGCTGGCCGCGCCCTTGGGTCAAGTCGGCCGGCTCCTCGCAGGTGACCCAGCTGCCCCAAGGCATCGCCCCGCCGGCGCAATTGCGGTCGGTGCCGGTCAGGGACAGGAAATGGGCGACCTTCTCGCCACGCACGGGATCGAAAATCAGGTTGGTGGTCCCGCCGAGCGACGGGTTGAGGCGGTTGTCGCCCGGATCGTGGGGGAAAGCTTCATCCAACTCAGCGGGCAGCCGGGTGTTGTTGAGGAAAGGCCCCATGCCGGTCATCTCCAGGCCAAGCTCGTGATTGCAAACCAGCACCAGCTTGCCATCGGGCGCCGCGAAGGCGGCCATCCCGTCCGGGGCACCGGGCACCTTGAAGCCGTCGCTCATGGTCTCGCCGCGGGTCGCGATCACCCGGCAGGTGAACCCCGCGGGCAAATCGAGGATCTTCGCCGGATCTTCGACCAAGGGACCGAAGGGTTCGATCACCCGGCCCGTCGACTCGGCCAGCGAGTAGCGCTGCAAGCCGAGGAAGGCGAGGCTGGCGGATCCCAGGAAGGAGCGGCGATTGATCATGTCCACGAGTCAATTCCCGAAATCCCCGGGGTCAAGTGCCGCGGCGGATTCTGGCGGTTTCGTCAAAAATCGGCGGGAAATCATCGTCCGCCCGCCGCGGACCTGAGATGGAGGTTTGACAGGTCCGGAGCCGGCTGGTTCTTTTCCTCAACCTAGCAATTAAAAACCGCAGCGTATGAGCGAAAACGAAACCCCAGCGCCCCGGCCGACCTCGTCGGTCCCCGCACCCCGGCCCACCTCGTCGATGCCTGCTTCCAAGCAGACCTCGACCATCCCGCTGAAGAAGGAAACCGTGCGGGTGACCCTCAAGGCCTCCGACGCCCCTCCGGCGGCACCTGGCGCGCCTTCGGTTCCCAAGCCGACCCTCGCCCCCACCGCCCCGCCCGCGCCCAGCGCTCCCGCTCCTTCCGTCGGCGCCCCGAAGGCCCCGGCTCCGGCGCCGACCATCGCTCTCCGTCCCGCCGGTGCCCCGAGCGCTCCCGCTCCGGCGCCGACCATCAAGCTCAACACCCCGACCGGCGCCGGCGCTCCCGGTGTCGCGCTCAAGACCGCTCCGCTCGGCGGTGCTCCGGCCGCAGGACCGACCGTCTCGCTGCCCAAGGCCACCGTGCAGTTGCAGCCGCCGACCCAGCCGATCGGAACCTCCGGCCCGTCGCTCTCCCAAGCCGCCACCATTCACACCGCCGACGACGAGGAAGAAGAAAGCGGCTCGATGGCCGCCAACGTCCTGTCGATCCTCGGCTTCCTCGGCGCCGCCGCCGTGCTGGTCATCCAGTTCATGACGGTCAACGTCTGGGGCACGATCGGCGACCTGTTCTAATTCCGAACTTCATCGCACCATGATTTATCCCATCATCACCTTCCTTCTCGCCGCCGCGGTTTTGGCCATCGCCTTCATGACCAACACCACGCCACTCGGCTGAAGCGGAGCGCCATTCACGCGTTTTTCGTTCTCCAGGGACCGCCCCGCCATCACGGCAGGGCGGTCCTTGACTTTTCCGGACCCGTCGGCAAGTTCCGCGCATGGCTGAGCAATTCAACGAAAGCAATTTCCAATCCGAAGTCATCGAGTCCGACAAGCCGGTCCTGGTGGACTTCTGGGCGGAATGGTGCGGCCCCTGCAAGATGATCGGTCCGGTGATCGACCAGCTTTCCGGCGAAATCGAAGGCCAGGCGAAAGTCGGCAAGGTCAACGTCGATGAAGCCCGCGAGCTGGCCGTGAAATACGGCGTGCGGAGCATTCCGCTGCTGCTGTTCTTCAAGGACGGCGAGGTGAAGGACCAGATCGTCGGCGCCAATGTCACCAAGGACATGCTCAAGCAGAAGCTGCTGGCCTTGGCCTGATCCGCCGCACAAACTTCTCAAAACGGCCGGGATGAAAGTCCCGGCCGTTTTTTTGTCCCTATTGATCACGGGCCGCGGTTTCACGAGACGGGATCGGGCGTCTTGTTGGATCGACCACGCCAAGCGCGCCAGAAACGAACCAGGATTCCCCCCAACATCACGAGTCCCACGATCCGAAAGACCACCTGCCGCTTCCGATGCTCCCGTTCGTGGGGATACAGCCCCAAGCCACTCGGGACGGGCATGTCGATCTTGGCATCTTGAAATGCCGCACGAACCACCTCTTCCGGCAGCCGCCGGATGAAGGTACCACCGTCTTCCAACACGATCGCGGTGTAGGCGGGTTCATCCAACGACCAGGTCCGGCCAACCCATGGCAGCGTCGGGCCGAACTTCTTCCTCCGGAATGGCTCCCGGGAAATCACCAGGATTTGCGGGGCCTTGTAACGGCGGGGCAGATCCACCGGTTTCTCGAGGAGGACAAAGCGCCTCGTCAGGTCACTTGCTTTCATCTTCTCCCTGAATCCTGGCGCATACTCGTCGAACTCCTCCCAGGACGACGGGAAGCGCTCCTTCTCGACTTGATACGCCCTGAGCATCAGCCCGACATTCGAAAGTTCGGTGGTGATCTGGGACCTGATGACGCTCCCCTCGGCCAGGGTAACCGCCCCCAGCGAGAACATCGTGAGCAGGACCAGGATCTTCATGCTTCGGAAAACCATCCTTCCCCACCTGCACTGCCGAATCGAGTTCCTAATGCCCGCACACAGCAACGGATCGAGGAGCAGCCCCGAATCCCCCCGAAGGTGGCCAAGGAGATGCCTGCCTCGGCGCTCCCTCCCCATGCCAGACTTTTGGATCCCTCAGTCGTCGAAGAAGTAACGGCCGAACCGGGATGCCGGCGTGTCGTGATCGACCTCCCAGTACACGTCGCGAAGGATATCCGAAACAGCGGGCGCGATCCCGGCCTCTGCGAATTCCAGGGCAGCGGCAGCCTCGGCCTTCGCCTCCGCGTCGATCCAATCGGCGGACGTTTCGTCGATCAGCCCGGTCGCCGTCAAATGCGCCCGCCAGTGAGCCAGGGGATCACGGGCTTTCCTCACTTCGATCTCTTCAGCGCTGCGGTATCTCTTGTGGTTGGCATCGGAAACGGAGAAGCCGTAGTAGCGGTACGTCTCCACTTCCAACACCGTTGGACGCCGCTCACGTCGCGCCCGCTCCAGCGCCGTCCAGACCCTCACCCGCAGCTGGTAGATGTCCCGGTCCCCACAGCGGTCCCAGTCGATCCCGTAAGTCTCCGCCCGCCGGGCGAGGCAATCCTTGAAGCGGGACGAACGGGCCACCGAAGTCCCCATCGCGTAGCCATTGTTCTCAATCAAATACACCACGGGCAAATCGAAGAGCCCGGCAAGATTGAGCGATTCGTGAAAAACCCCTTGGTTCACCGCGCCGTCGCCGAGAAAGCACACCACCGCACCCGGAATCTCCCGCTGCTTCAGGGCAAACGCCAATCCGGCGGCCAACGGGGTCTGCGCCGCGGCGACGCCGTGGCAGCCCCAGTGATGCCGGCCGGGATCGAAGTAGGAAAACGCCCCGCCCTTGCCCTTCGAGCAGCCATTCACCCTACCGAAATGCTCGGCCATGCACGGCCCCATTTCCATGCCCGCCGCGAGGGCGTGGGCAATCCCCCGCGGGCCGCTGATGCTGTGATCCAGCGGCCCAAGCAATGAACGAACCGCAGTGGCGACGGACTCCTGCCCGACCCCGAGAATCAACCATCCGCCCATTCTCCCGGAACTATAGCTCCACAACGCTTTCTGCTCAAAACGCCGGATCCGCACCATCAGCCGGAAAAGCTCGATCTTGCCCGCGGCATCCCAGGCCCGGTTTATCGGGTGCTCGCTGAAGTCGATGGTCTCCGTCACCCTTGCAGCAGACGAAATCCGGCGACCGCCGGTCAATGCCGGCGGTTCAACTTCCCCTTTCCTCGCCATCGGGCATGATCCCCGCCGATGAAAGCGGGTTGCATCAGGGCATGGGTCGCGGGCGTCCTGCTGGCGAACGCATCCGCCGCGGAGCTCCGCGTCGCCGCCGCGGCCAGCCTGGCGGAGTCCATCGCTGAAATCGCCACAACCTATCAGAAGGCGAATCGCACCCGGGTCACCCCCGTGATCGGCGGGTCGAACGTGCTGGCGCGTCAGATCGAGAACGGAGCGCCCCTCGATGTCTTCATCTCCGCGGACAACGCGACGATGTCCCGCCTGGCGAAGGCCGGACTGGTTCGCGACGTGGCTCCGCTCCTGACCAATGCCCTGGTCGTGGTCGTTCCCACCGACTCCACCGCGAGCATCCGCAGCGCCGCGGACCTGGCCAACTTGGGCCGGATTGCCATCGGCGATCCCATGGCGGTTCCCGCCGGGATCTACGCCAGGAAATGGCTCGAGACGAAGGAACTCTGGGAAACCTTGAAGCCGAAATGCATCGGCGCTGAAAACGTCCGCGCCGCGCTGGCGGTGGTCGAGTCGGCCAACGTCGATGCCGCGATCGTCTACCGGACCGATGCCGCCGTTTCGACAAAATCACGCATCGTCTGGACCGTGCCTGCCGACGAATCCCCCCAAATCGTCTATCCCGTCGCCTGCTGTGCTACCACCGGCGACCCCGGCGAAGCGGCCCGGTTCATCGCCTTCCTCCGATCGCCGGCGGTGGCGGACATCTTCAAAGCACACGGCTTCGGACTGGCGGCGCCATGAATCCCGCGGACGTCCACCTGATCCTTTTCACGCTCGGGGTTTCCGTCCTGGCGGTGCTGGCTGCCTTGCCGTTCGGGCTGGCTTGCGGCTGGTGGCTCGCGCGCAAGGACTGGCCCGGCAAGTCGCTGGTCGAGACCCTGGTGATGCTGCCGCTGGTCGTCCCGCCCGTGGTCACCGGGCTGGTGTTGCTGAAGTTGTTCGGCCGCAAAGGCCCGATCGGCGGGTGGCTGGAGTCCATCGGCATCGAGGTCATCTTCACCTGGAAAGCCGTGGTTCTGGCGCTGGCGGTGATGGCGTTCCCGCTGCTCCTGCGAAGCGTCCGCACCGCCTTCGAGGAAGTGCCGCGACACCTCGAGGAAGCCGCGGCGACCTTGGGCAAGACCCCCTGGCAGGTCTTCACCCGGGTCAGCTTGCCGGTTGCCCGCCGCGGCATCGCCGCCGGGCTGGTGCTCGGCTTCGCCCGCGCGCTGGGGGAATTCGGGGCCACCGTAATGGTCGCCGGTCTCATTCCCGGCGTCACCGAAACCCTGCCGCTGGCCATCTACCGGGGCTTCCAGGCCGGCGATGACTCGCGGGTCTGGCTGCTGGCCGGCTTCTCGGCGGTGATCGCCTTCGTCGCCCTGTGGACCGCCGGACGCCTGATGAAAGGCCGTCCCCCGCTGTAAGTGGCGCCTAGCGCTTCGCCATCTGCTTGCGGAAAAGCGGGATGAACTCCGCGTCGATCCAGGCGAACGCGGCGTCGAGACCCTGTTCGCGGTAGATGCGTCCGATTTTCGCCTCGACCGAGGTCGGTGCCCCGAAGGCGCTCAGGAAGTCGTTCGAGGTCAACCGGGTAAACCAAGCACCGTCCATCGATCCCCGCTCTTTCAGCACCCAGGATCGGGCGAAAAGGGCCAGCACGGCATCGCCGATCCACGCGAACTCCCGCTCGATGCGGATTTCCTCGGTCTTGTTCATCTCGCCGCGAGACTGGGTTCAGGGGATCGGCCGGGCCAGCTTTTCCATCCGCTGGCGGTCAAGTTGCTCGCGCAGGCGGGCTTCCGAGTCGGAGTTCCAGTAGCCCGGCTGCAGCTCCATGAAAACGCTGGTGTACGGCAAGGCGGTGGTCGTGCGGATCACCAGCACGTTGAAGCTTCTCGTCGCGTCCTCGATCAAGGTCAGCAAGGACTGCTGCTCGAGCTCGGTGGTCTCATGGGCGTGCATCGACGCCTGCAATTGCCGCCGGAACTCGTCGATGCCCGGGGCGTAGTCGTTCTCGACCGCCCTCAACTCCCGCGCAACGTAAACCCGCGGGGTCACGTGCTCGGTCAGCTCGAGGGTTTTCAGCACCTCGTCGACCACCGCGGGAATCTCCTCGCTGGAAGTCATCTGGCGCACACCCGGGCGGCTGTGGGCGGGAAACGAGGCCTCGGCGACGACGATCCAGTTGCGATATCCCAGTTTGCCGGTCTGCGAGGCAAGCGCCGCGCGCCAGTCATCCTCCGGCTGCATGTAGCCGCAACCCGCCAGCACCAGCGGTAACAGAAGCAGCAGGCAAGCTCGGACCCGGGAAAACATCGGCGCGAGTAAACGACGGAGGGACGGGACTGTCAACGGGGGCGGGGTAACTCCCCGCCCCTTATCTCCGGCATCACATCAGTTTTGCACCGGCGTCCGCCAGTTCCGAGCGCTCGCCACGGCTCAACGAGACGTGGGCGACGAACGGCAGGCCCTTCAGGCGGTTGCGGGTGTAAACCAAGCCGTTGCTGCGGCTGTCGACGTAGGGATTGTCGATCTGGGCGGGGTCCCCCACCAGCACCAGTTTGGACCCCCGCGACATCCGGGTCACCACGGTCTTCGCCTCCTGCGGGGTGAGCTGCTGCGCTTCGTCGAGCACGAAGAAGCGGTTCGGAATCGAGCGCCCGCGGATATAGCACAGGGCCTCCACCTCGATCACCCCCTGGTCCATGAGGATCTCCCACGGTTTCTTGACGGCGGGACCGTTGTCCGCCGCGCCGTCTTTCTTCACCTGCTTGCGGCGCGGGCCGAGCGGGCCGACCGGCCGCATCAGCAGGTCGAGCGCATCGTGGATCGGCTGCAGCCAGGGCCGCATCTTTTCGTCCAGCGTCCCGGGCAGGAAGCCCAGCTGGTCACCCATCGCCACCACCGGGCGGCTGACGGTGAGACCGGTGTAGCGGCGGTTGAACATCTCGTGGAGACCGGCGGCGACCGCCACCAGGGTCTTGCCGGTCCCGGCCTGGCCATAGCAGGTGACCAGCGAGATGTCCGGGTTGAGCAGCGCGTCGATCAGGCAGCGCTGCCCGAGGTTCATCGGCTTCAAGGCGGTGCCGTCCTGGATCTTCAGCGCTTCCGGGATCTGCAGGCGGACCAGCTTGCCTTCCACCGTCATCCGCGCCGGCATGGTCTGCTTCTCGCCGGCCTCGAGCAGGACGTACTGGTTCTGGACGATGTCCGGCCGCCGGTCTTCCTCGATGGTGAGTTCACCCGCACTGGCGAAGCGCTGCATCTCCGATCCGTCCACCTCGATACGACGGACATCGTAGCTCGACACCTCGCGGGCGTCGACCTTGTCATTGAGGTAGTCCTGGCAGTCGATGCCGACGGAACGGGCCTTGAGCTGCATGTTGATGTCCTTGGTCACCAGCACCACGGGCGCCTGGTTGTGGGCCATCAGCAACAGGGTGCAGGCGAGGATCCGGTGGTCGACCCGTTCCTTGTCGGGAAAGATCCGGTGGAAGCGCGACAGCATCTCGGAGTTCTTCGGGCACAGCATCGGATCGTAGATCACCAGCCGCAGCGTGCCGCCGCCATCGGTCGAAACCCCGCTGGTCACGTTCCTCGAACTTGAAAAAACCTCCGTCAACTTGCGGTGGACCTTGCGCGCGTTGGCGCCGCGTTCCGTCTGCTCGGTCTTGAAGCGGTCCAGCTCGGCGAGCACGTCGACCGGGATGCAGATGTGATTGTCGGTGAAGCGCCCAAGGCAAGCCGGGTCGTGGAGCAGCACGTTGGTATCCAGCACGAAGTTCTTCGCGACCTGCGAAGGCGATTTCAATCCGAACTCGGCAGGGTTGCTCCGTTTCCCCGGTCCATTGGCCTTCCGACTGACCCCGCCCCCGTGTTGAGTTTCCTCGAAAAGTCGGGCTTGGACGTCCTCGGCACGGTGGATCATGGTGGGGTGGTTGGTGTTTGGGAAACCGGCGGATCAAGTGGGACCGGGCACCGGTCCGCCACCGGGCCCTGGCAAACCGCCACGCGGCGGCAAATGGAAAAGTCTTTTAATCAAGACTTCTGAACTATTACCACCGCGCCGCGAAAGGCAACTCTCAATTCTGTCGTCCCCGGATCATCCGGGTGAGATCCTGGCGCCGGATTTTCCCCAGCGGGCTCTTCGGGATCGCTGCTACTTCCATGACAGATCCAATGCGCAGGAAGCCCTGGCACGACACGTTGTAGGCCTCGAGAACCTGCGTCAGCTGCCCGGAAGGGACGGATTCCTCGTGGACGAGAACGAGCCGCTTCCCCGCACGTTTGTCATCCACCGCCACCACCACGAGCTGCCCCGGATCGATGCGTCCCGCTGCATGCTCCAGCAACCGCGCCTCGACGGACACCGGATCCACCAACTCGCCGAGGATCTTGACCAAGGTGTCGATTCTCCCCGCAACCGTCAGTCCGTGGTCGCCGAGGCTTCCGGCATCCGAGGTGAAATGCCACTCGCCACGACGTTCCTCGTAGCTCCAACCCGCCGTGAGGATTCCAGAATACAGGGCCTCGCCACGAATGGCGATCCTGCCGTCCGCCTCAATCCTCACTTCCCAACCCGGCAACACGCCGATCGGCTGCGGGGTGTAGGGCCGCCCCAGGCAGTCGAGCCCCTGGGTGGCGACCTGTGAACCGGCTTCGGTCATCCCGTAGCTCGCCAGCACCGGCCAGCCCAGCTCCCGGGCGGCCCGGCCCGTCGACTCCGCGAGCACCCCGCCGCCCACCACGATCGCCCGCAACGAAGCCGGCGCCCGCAGGCCCGCGGCGACCAGGTCGTGGACTTGGGTCGGCACCAGCGAAAGATGGCTCGGTTGTTCGTCCGCAAGCCAACGGGAAAAGAGCACCACGTCCCACTTCCGGTCGAAGTGCGCGAAACCGCAGCCCGCTTGCCGGACCCTCGCCAAAACCCCGAAGCCGCCGACATGATCGACCGGAAGGGCCAGCGCCCAGCGGCTGGCGGCATCGACCCCGAGGTGCCGGTTGACCGCCATGGCCGAAAACAACAGGGCCCGGCGGCTGAGACCGATCCATTTCGGCACGCCGGTGCTTCCCGAAGTCCGGAAGTAGATGAGCCCTGGGATCCCGGCCGGGGCGGGAAAGCCCGCGCCCATCAGCACCGGATCGTCGCTGGCCCAGAATTCCGGACCGGTCAGGGCACGCGTTTCCATGGCAGCTCCTTGAGCAGATCGTCGAATCCGAGCCCCTTGCCCGCCGGGGCATGGAACTCCGGGGTCCAAGGCCCCAAGGCTTCGGTGAAGGCATCCGGCTCGAACAGGTGGTGCGTCTGCAGCCCGCACACCCCGACCAGGCCGGGGAACTGCAAGGCGAGGCGCCCCGCCTCCCACGCCGCGAATGCTTGCCCGAACGGGTGGTCCATGTAGCCGGTCACCACTACCTGCTGGCCGCGGCCCGCCGCGGCTTCAGCGAGCAGCCAGGGCTCGTCGACGGCGGGCTTGATCACCGTCACCTGTGCCGCCTCGCGGTGCGGCCCGGCTTCCCGGTCGACCGCCAGCTTCAGGCGGGTCGCCCGGTGCAGCCCGTTCCACTTCGCCTCGGAAAAGGCGCAGGGGTCCTCGAGGAAGTCGATCTTTCCCCGGACTTCGGCCGGCAATCCGCCGATGCGATCCGCCAGATCGCCGGCATCACCGGTTTCATTGAAATCCAATCGCCACCTCAGACCGGGATGCGTGGCAGCCATCCGCTCGAGGAAGGCCAGCTCGGCCGACGGCGATGCGCCGCACTTCAGCTTTGCCACCTTGAATCCGGCCGCCACCGCCGTCGCGACTTCGTTCTCATCGCACCCGGCCAGGGTGGCATGGCTCTCCGGGACCTCGAGTTCGTCGAACAACGAGTCCTCCACCGAACGCGCGGCGCCATCCATTTCCAGGCACCGCAGCGCGCGCCGGACGATCGGCCATCGCCGGGCCCCGGCAAGGTCGGCGAGACACTTTTGCAAAGTAGGGTCGCCGAGTTCGGGCCAAGGATGAATGCAGGCGTGACCGCCCTCGGCATCGCGCAAGAGCAAGCCCTCGAACTCGCGCCGCGCGGTCCGCGCGTTCAGCTGTCGCCGGCTTTTCAGCCGATAGTGCCAGTACCAGATCAGATTGCTCACGGCCGGAGTCGTTGCATGGCTTTGGCGAAAAATCCAACCTCAGAGCTTCGCCGCAAGCAGATGGAACATCCCGGCAAAGGCCACCAGCTGCAGGGCGGCCATGGCGAGCAGGCGATTCATCCCCTTGCCCTCCGGCATCGTGAAAGCCCCCCACAGGATCCTCAGGCCCAACGTCCACAAGGGCAGCGTCGCCAGCACCAGCCACGGCAGCCCGAACGCGAACCAGACCAGCCCGAGAAACACCGCCAGCTTGATTTCCAGCCAGATCACGATCCGCGCCGGCTTCGGCCCCAGCCGCACCGCCAGGGTGCGCTTGCCGGTCGTCGCGTCCTCCTCGCGGTCGCGCAGGTTGTTGATCGAGATCAAGACCGCCGACAGCAGCCCGATCTGCCCTCCCAGCAGGAACGCTTCCGGCCGCCACTCCAGGGTCTGCACGAACACCGTGCCCGCCACCGCGACCAGCCCGAAAAACAGCACCACGAACAGTTCGCCCATGCCCCGGTAGGCCAGCGGGAACGGTCCGCCGGTGTAGCCGTAGGCCAGGTAGAGCGACGGCACGCCGATCGCCAGGATCGGCCAGCCCGCCGCTTGGTAGAGCACCACGCCGCACGCGAACGCCAGCAACAGGAACACCCCGCCCGCGACCATCACCGCCCGGCGCGACACCAAGCCGCTCGCGGTGACTCGCTGCGGCCCGGTCCGCCGTTCGGTGTCCGCACCCTTCGCCGCGTCGATGGCGTCGTTGAACAAGTTTGTCGCGATCTGGATGAAAACCGCCCCCGCGAGGGTGCACACGGCGAGCAGGAGATCGAAGGTCCCGGTCAACTTCCATGCCAGCACGCAGCCCGCCCAGACCGGGACAATGGCAGCGGGCAGCGTCTTCGGCCGGGTAGCGAGCAACAGCGGAGCGATCACGCCCGGAACAAGCCCGCCTATCCCCGGCCTGCCAAGCAAACAAAAACCCGTCCCGGGGTCACCGGGACGGGCGAATCGAATCCGAATACCTTGAATCAGAACTCCTTGCCCACCTTCAGGCCGACATAGTGGCCCTCGACGTGGCTGCTGAGACGGGCCTCGTAGTCGAGCACCGCGTTCCAACCGCTGTTGCAGTAGAAGCCAATGCCGGTGCCGAGCACCGCCACGTCCTCGTCGGGCTCACCCAGCGGGAAGCCGAACAAGACGTTGCCGTCGTCCTCGAACTCATGCTCCCAGGCAGCGCGAACCTGCGGGACGAGCGTGCCGCCCGTGAGCTGGATCGGGAACGACAGCTGGTAGCCGAGGATGCTGGCCAGCGACTCGATGTCCTGCTCGGGGAAGAACCCGGCACCCGGGCCGACTTCGGTGTAGGCGTCGATGGAGCCATCGATCCAGCGCAGGCCGGCGAACGGTCCATGGGTCACGCTGCCGGACTGGAAGTTCAGGCCGGTGGTGAATTCCACCTGATCCGTATCCGCCTCGGGCGAAGCCGACGCGAAGCCGCCGAAGCTCGCGCGGCGCAGGTCGAAGTCATGGAAGCCGTGCGAATACATCAGGTCGGCCCAGAAATCGGCCGATCCCAGCATGTCCGCCTCGTAGAACGAGATGTAGGGCGTGAGCGTGAGGGAATCGATGTCGCTGCTGCCGAAGAAGCTCATATCGACGTCGGTGCTGGCACCGCCCACCGCGAAGCCGGCGCTCCAGTTCTCGTTGAAGTGGCGCTCAATCCCGACGTTGCCGCCGAAGATATCCACGTCCGTGCCAGGATTCCCCAGCACGCGGGTGCCACGGAGGGCGCCGGGGACATTTTGGTTCACCACCAGCACCTGCCGGTCCTGGTTTTCGGTGTAGTAGAAAAGGGAGCCATAGATTTCCCAGCAGCGCATGCTGGTGACCGTGCGGGTGATGGGGGTCTTGGACATGCCACCCTTCGAGTCGGTCGCCCCGTCCACCACCGTTTCCTCGGTGGTGGTCATCGGCCGCAGGCCGGCCCGCATGCGGAACAAGCGGTCGCCGACATCGCGGGTCGTTGCGCGGGCCGTGGAAAGCGCCGCGGAACCGATCCCGGCATTCACCGACAAGCCGGAATCAATGATCACATCAAATTCCTGGCCCTTGCCCGCTTGGGCGGCGGGAATGGCGGATAAGGTCGCGAGAGCAACCCACAACTGGCGTTTCTTGGTTTTACTTAGGTTCATATCGGTTGCCCCCGGATAGAGGCAACCGCTCGCCTAACAGACAGCAGGGTTTCGTGCAAGCAACAAACCGGACACACGAACGCCCCCATTCCACCTGTCAGACGCCCCCATCAAGGAACGCGGGGGAACTTGGAAAAGTCGGGTTTCCGCTTCTCGATGAAGGCCTGTTTGCCCTCCTTTGCTTCTTCGCTCATGTAGTAAAGCAAGGTTGCATTGCCGGCCAGGTCGAGGAGACCCATCTGGCCGTCGCAGTCGGCATTGAGCGCCGACTTGAGGCAGCGCAGGGCGAGCGGCGAGTGGACCAGCATCTCGCGGCACCACTTCAGGGTTTCCGCCTCCAGTTCGGCAAGTGGCACCACGGTGTTGACCAAACCCATCTCGAGGGCTTGTTGCGCGTCGTACTGGCGGCACAGATACCAGATCTCGCGGGCCTTCTTCTGGCCGACGATCCGTGCGAGATAACTCGACCCGAGACCGCCGTCGAAGGACCCGACCTTCGGACCGGTCTGGCCGAAGCGCGCGTTGTCGGCCGCGATCGTCAGGTCGCAGACCACGTGCAGCACGTGCCCGCCGCCGATCGCGTAGCCCGCGACCATCGCCACCACCGGCTTGGGCATGCCCCGGATCTTCTTCTGCAAATCGAGCACGTTGAGCCGCGGCACCCCGTCGCCGCCGATGTAGCCGGCATGGCCGCGCACCTTCTGGTCGCCACCGGAGCAAAACGCATCCGGCCCCTCGCCGGTCAGAATGACAACGCCGACCTGCGGGTCCTCATGGGCCATTTCAAAGGCCGCCAGCAATTCCTTCACCGTCTGCGGCCGGAAGGCATTGCGCACCTCCGGACGGTTGATCGTGATCTTGGCGATCTGGCCTTCATCCGTCGTCTCGTACCGGATGTCCTCGAATTCACAAACTGGGCTCCACATGGCGGCGGGAGTCTTGGCTCAGGAAAGCACCCGCTCAAGAAATTCCCCGGCCTTCGACTGAAATGCTTCCGGCGCGTCCCACGGCACCCGATGGCCCGATTCCGGAGCGATCCACAGTTCGCCAGCCGACAAACGCTCCACCGCCCGCTCGCCAAGCTCCCTGAATTTCACGTCGCGCTCGCCGGCGCACCACAGCACCGGGCAGCCGATTTCCCCCAGCCGCTGCCCCAGCGGTTCCTGCGCGCCGAGCGACCAGTCGATGAAACTCCGCGCCACCGCCTGCCTTCGCTGGGCGGAAAGCGGCGGCAACATCCCTGAATCCGCCAGCACCGGCTGGGCATTCCATGCGGCGAGAAATTCGCTCCAATCGCCCGACAAGGCCTTGCTCGCCCACTCCGCGTCCGCCGCGCGGCGGGTCGCCCGCTCGGACTCCGCCTCCAGCCCCGGATGCGGCGCCACCAGCACCGCCGCGTCCCACGGGCCGCCTTCGAGCAGCGCGTGCAGGGCAAGACGGCCGCCCATCGAGTAGCCGAGCAGCACTTTGCGCCCCGGCACCGCCACGGCCTCGCGGTTCAGCGCCCGGCCGAACTCCGGCAGGCTCATCGGGCAGCAGTCGAGAAAGCGCCACAGGTCGACCCGCTTCACGCTCCAACCCGGGATTCCGAAGCCCCGCCAATCGGCCGCCTGGCCGACCGCCCCGTGCAAGCACCAGATGGTTCCTTTCATTCCTTTCGTGCCCGATCCTCCACCGTCTCGGGTTCCTGACAAGCAGCGTCTCCCGACATGCAAGATGCACGTAACTCATTCAAGGCTCGACATTTCTCGGGCCAGTTTCCAAAGACAACCCCCTCTTCTAACACAGCGCACCCCCATGCACCTGACGAGTCGTTCACTCCTCGCCGCTTCCCTCCTCCTTTCCACCCTCCACGCCGCGCCCGACACGGTCGACACCGCCTTCGCCGCCTCCGCCGGCCAGGCCTTCGACGCCACCCAGTACGGCGGCGTCGCCTCGGTCATCGTCCAGTCCGACGGCAAGGTGATCTTCGGCTCCAATGAAATGCCCGGCACCGCCGGAGGATCATCGTTCAATACTTCGCTGATCCGCTTCAATCCGGACGGCTCGCTTGATACCACCTTCTCCGCCGACAACGACCCGAACGGCTCCGGCCTTGGCATTTACTACGACGGTGCCGGCTGGCCCGAGATCCACGCGCTCGGGCTGGACTCGACCGGTAGAATCATCGTCGCCGGGGTCCTGCAGGGGATGCGCGACGGGACGAACTCGCTGGCATCGAACTCGATCGTCCGTCTCAATCCCGACGGCACCCTCGATACCACCTTCGTCACCGCCGGCACCACCGCGGGCGGCGGCTTCAATTTCATCGAGGACGTCACCGTCCAGCCCGACGACAAGGTGATCGCCTGCGGTGGCTTCAGCGGGATCCGCGACGGAGCCGGGCTGCCCGCGGTCACCCGCCACGGCATCGCCCGCTTCAACGTCGACGGCACCCTCGACACCGGCTTCGCCATCAACCCCGCCGACTTCGCCGTACCGGCCGGGGTTCCGAACCTTTCCGGTTTCTTCCGCCAGGCCGCGCTCGACGCGTCCGGCAACCTCTATGTGGTCGGCGAGTTCGATTGGGGCACCAGCTATCCGCGGACCACCCTCCCCGTGTTCGCCCGCCTGTTCCCCGACGGCACCCGCGACACCTCCTTCAACCCCACCGTCAATGGCACGGTCGCCAGCTACTCCGGATGCGTCGTCGAGCCTTCCGGCAGCGTCACCCTGCTCGCCTACCGCGACATTTACCAGACCCAGAGCTTCATGGCGCGGTTCCACGCGGACGGCTCGCCCGACGCGTCGTTCGCGCTCGATGCCTCGCTCGGCCGCATCACCTCCCGCCCGCTCCAGCGCGATCCCAACGGGAAGTTCCTCATCGCCACCAATAACGCCGGCAGCCAGGACCGCCTGCTCCGCCTGAACAACGACGGCTCCCTTGATCCGACCTTCAGCGCCGATTCGTCCTTCGTCGCCGGGCCTCAGGGCGCGGGACTCGGCTACTTCGGCACCTTCACCACCGCCGCCTCCGGGAAAATTTACGCCGGCTCGTTCTTCGACACGGTCAATGGCGTGAGCACCAAGAAGCTGGTCGCCTTCGAAGGTGACACCGTCCCGAACGCCCCCGGGACCCTCCAGTTCGCCGCCCACGCCTACTCGGCGACCGAGCAATCCGGCGTCGCCCGCATTTCCATCACCCGCACCGGCGGGAGCACCGGCGTCGCGACCGCCACCTTCTCGACCTCGAATTTCACCACCACCAACGCCGACTTCACCCCGACCACCGTCACGGTGACCTTCCCCGCCGGCGTCGGCGGGACGAAAATCGTGGAAGTCCCGGTCACCGCCGATGCCCTGGTCGAGGATCCCGAGGTCGCCAATCTTTCGCTCACCAACATCACCGGGGCCGGCGCCGGCACGCTGACCAGCGCTTACCTGACGATCCTCGATTCGAATTCCCCGCCACAGATCATCCTCCAGCCGCTGGCGCTCTTCGTCCCGCCGACCAACTCCTTCGTTCTCGCCGTCGGCGTCCTGCCCGGTGCCACGCCGGTGACCTACCAGTGGTTCCGCAACGGCACGCCCGTCGCCGGCGCGACCTCGCCGCTGCTTTTCGTGGCGTCCGCGGACCCCGCCCTCCACAACGGCGACTACACCGTCCAGGTCACCAATCCGAACGGCACCACCACCTCCGCCGTCGCCCCGGTCACGGTGAAAAACCCGGCTGTCCTGGCATTCACCAGCCCCACCGCCACCGCGGTGGAAAGCGATGGCACGCTCACGCTCACGCTGCGCCGCAGCGGCTCGGACGTCGGCGCGGTTTCCGTCGACGTGAGCCTGGTCGACGGCACCGCCAACAGCCCGGCCGACTACACCTCTAGTATCACCACCGTTTCCTGGGCCCATGGCGACACCGCCGACAAGACCGTCTCGATCCCGCTGGTCAACGATACCGCCGTCGAGTCGCCGGAAAGCTTCCAGGCGGTGCTCGGGAACTTCTCGCTCGACGCGATTTCGGGGACCCCATCGTCCGTCGCCATCACCCTGCTCGATGACGACTCCGGACCGGCGATCACCACGCCGCTCGCCTCGATCCGCGCGGTGACCGGCTGGAACGCCGGCTTCACGGTGGGCGTGCAGTCGCAGACCGCGGTGACCTACCAGTGGTTCAAGGACGGCGTCCTCGTTCCCGGTGAAAGCGGTGCCACGCTCAGCTTCGCGCCCGTCACGCTGGCGGACTTCGGCTACTACTCGGTCGAAGCCACCAACAGCGCCGGCACCGTGACCTCCGGGCCGGTCGAACTCGGCGCGCGGCCCAATCCGCTCGACCGCGTCGCGCTCGACCTCACGGTCTCGAGCAACCAGTTCAGCGGCATCCGCCAGCGGCCCGACGGCACCTACCTGATCTTCGGAGCCTTCACCTCCGTGCCGACCTCCGGCAGCACGCTCAGCATCGGCCGCCTCATCCGCACCCTGCCCGACGGCACGGTCGATCCCACCTTCAACCTCGCGCCAAGCTCGACCGTTTCCGACGCCCTCGAGCTGCCCGACGGCTCGCTCATCCTCGCCGGCGGCTTCACCCAGCTCGGCGTGGTGCCCGTGCCCGGCCCGCTGACCCGCGTGCTCGCCGACGGCAACATCGACTCCGACTTTGCCGCGAATCTCCCCTCCGGAATCGGCAACCTCCGAGACCTCGATCTCGGTCCCGACGGCAAGATCTACCTGACCCACGCCAACGGCATCGATCGCTTGAACTTCGACGGCACCTTCGACGCCGCGTTCCGCGCCAACGTCATCGCTCCCTTCGAGCCCTTCGCCACCTACAACAAGCTCGAGTTCGGCCCCGGCGGCGAACTCTACCTCGCCGGCCGCGTGCAGCTTCCCGGCCTCGGCTACCGCAACCTCGTCAAACTGAACCCCGACGGCAGCCTCGATCCGACCTGGAAGTTCACCTACGGCAACTCCACTTTCTCCAACATCGGCATCCAGCCCGACGGCAAGCTCATCGTCCCCGGGTCCTCCAGCAGCCAGCTCATCCGCCTGCTGCCCGATGGCGGCACCGATGCCTCGTTCACCCCGATCTCCAGCGTCTACAACCAGACCTTCGGCGTCGCCGCCGACGGGTCGATCTACACCGCCTTCAGCAGCAGCTCGAACACCCGGCTGCGCCGCTACCTCCCGAACGGCACCCTCGACGCAACCTTCAACGGCGGCAGCGAAGTCGCCGCGAACAACACCATCAGCTCGATCGCCCCGCTCCCCGACGGCTCGATCTCGATCCATGGCTCCTTCACCACCCTCAACGGCGTCGCCGCCTCGCGACCCTACCTGATTACCGCGCAAAAGCAGGGCATCACGATCACCAGCCAGCCGCTCACCCAGATTGCTGATCCCGGCGCCGACGTTATCCTGCAGGTCGTCGCCACCTCGGTCACGCCGCTGGCCTACCAGTGGATGAAAAACGGCACGCCCCTTGCCGGGAAAACCCTGCCGTCGCTCCAGCTCGATGACGTCACGGCCGCTGACACCGCCGGCTACTCGGTTGAAATCACCGCGGGCAGCTTGTCGGCGACCTCGCAGGTCGCCACGCTCACCGTCCGCGACCTGCCGGTGGTGCTCGTCACTCCCGCCGACCGCACCCTGCTGCTCGGCAGCCCGCTGGAACTCGCCGTGAACTGGGTCGGTCTCGAGCCGGCGACCTTCGAGTGGTTCCGCAACGGCACGCCCGTCCCCGGCCAGAACACGGCCACCCTTTCGATCGCCTCGCCCGTCGCCGGCGACTCCGGCCTCTACACGCTGCGCATCACCAACTCGCTCGGCCAAATCACCAGCCAACCGGTGGTCGTGAACCTCGTCCCGGATCCCGCCGCCCTCGCCGCCGGCTACATCCCGGCCACCGGCGGCAGCCCGCAGGTGCAGCACATCGTCCCCGAGCCCGGCGGCGCCTACGTCTTCCACGAGTTCTCCAGCATCACCCACCCGTCGGGGAGCTACAACGCGGTGCTCGAGCGCATCAGCGCCAACGGCAACATCCGCGAGCCCCACACTTCGGCACCGAACACCAACCTCCAGGTCGTCGCCCGCCACGCCGCCACCGGCGATCTCTACCTCGGCGGATACCAGCTCTACGTCGATGGCTCCGGGCCCTACCGGGTCGCCCGCACCGCGGCCGACGGCACCCTCGACGCGACCTACACGGCGAACGCCACCGCCGCCCTGGACGCGATCAACCTCCGCCCCTACGCCATCGCCTTCGACGCCGACGGCCGCGCCCTGGTCGGCGGGCTCAACGGCCTGTTGGTCCGCCTCAACACCGACGGCACCCTGCACCTGAACTTCGGTACCGTCGTCAACTCACTCAGCACTCTGCGTCAGATCAGGGTATTGCCCGGGGGCAACATTCTCGTCCTCGGCCAAAACGGCATGGCCCGCCTTCTTCCGGCCGGCACATTGGATCCGACCTTCGTCTTCGCCGCGCTGCCGGGCAGCTCGTCCTACGAGTATTTCGAGCTCGATCCCGCCGACCACATCCTGCTCCCGCGACCCGACTTCGCCGACCAGCCGGTCTTCCGGCTTTCCCCGGACGGAGCCTTGCTCCAAACCCTCAACTTTCCCTATGCCACCTACAACTTGGTGAGCCGGATCCTCGTCGCACCGGACGGCTCGATCCTCGTCGCCCACAACAATGGCAAGCGCCTGTTCCGACTGAAACCCGACGGCTCGCCCGACCCGCTGTTCGACATCGGAGTCTCCGGGTTCAACGCCACCATCTCCACCCTCGCCTCCGCGGAAGACGGCTCGCTCTGGGTCGGTGGGTCCTTTACCACCCTCAACGGCGTCAACGCCCGCGGCGTCGTCCGTCTCGCCGGCGAACCGCTCGATGTCATCTTCAGCGCTCAGCCGGCCCCGAAAACCGTCGACGCCGGCCAAACCAGCACCTTCACCGTCTCCGCCAGCGCTTCCGGAGGAGCCTCGCTTTCCTACCTGTGGCGGAAAAACGGCATTCCGCTCGCGGATGGCGGCGACATTTCCGGCGCGACCACGGCCTCGCTCGCCATCGCCAATTCCGAGGACGCCGACGAAGGCAGCTACGACGTCATCGTCACCAACCTCGCCACCGGCCGCCCCTACCTTTCGAACGCCGCCGGCCTGACCGTTCTCCGCGAACCCGAGCTGCTCGCGCTTTCCCCCGCGCAGTCGCTTGAAGTCGGCGGCGTCCTCAACCTCTCGGTCAGCGCCCGCGGGGCCGGCAGCCTCGGCTACCAGTGGCTCCGCAACGGCACCCCGATCTTCGGCGCGAACGCGGCAACCTTCTCGATTTCTCCCGTTCAGGAAAGCGACAGCGCCACCTACTCGGTGGAGATCAGCAACGCCTACGGCATCCTCACCACGGTCGACATCCCCGTCACCGTCACCCTCCCGGCCGGCGGTGTCCGTTTCACCAGCCCGCAGCTGACGTTCGGTAGCAACGTCGCCGCCATCCTGCCGCTGCCCGACGGCCGCACCCTGGTCGGTGGCTACTTCACCAACGTCATCGCTAACTCGACCAATTACAACATCAGCGAACTCGCGCTGCTGGATGCCGCCGGCAATCTGGTCACCAGCTTCGACCTCAACCCGAGCAGCAGCGTCGATGCCCTCGCCCTGATGCCCGACGGTGGCGTGCTTGTCGGCGGCAATTTCACCTTCATCGGCGGCGTCTCCCGCGCCCGCCTCGCCCGCTTGAAGCCGGACCTCACCGTGGATCCCGACTGGAACCCGGGCACCGGCGCCAACAGCCGCGTCACCGCCATCACGGCGGCTCCTTCCGGCTACTACCTCGGCGGCCTCTTCACCGCCTATCAAGGCAACACCGCCCTCGGCAATGTCTGCCGCATCCTGCCCGACGGCTCGCCCGACCCGTCCTTCACCCCGCCTGCCCTGGGGGCCGTCTACGCCCTGCAAGCCGATGGCGAAGGCGTGCTCGTCGGCGGCACGATGAGCGTCGCCAACCCCGTTTCCGCCACCACCCAGGTCGGCATCGTCCGCCTGAACTCCAACGGCAGCCACGACACCGGCTTCGTCTCCACCATGCCCTTCGGCACCACCGTCTACAGCATCGCCGCGCTGCCCGACGGAAAATGGCTCGCCGGCGGCACTTCGGGTCGCCTCCAGCGCTTCCTGGCCGATGGCTCGACCGACTCCTCCTGGAACGCCAGCGCCAACCAGACCATCCGCTCGATCGTCGTCCAGCGCGACGGCCGGATCGTGATCGGCGGCAATTTCACCACCCTGGCCAGCGTCAGCACCAACCGCATCGGCCGCCTCATGCCGAACGGTTCCTTCGACGCGTCCTTCGCCCAGGGCGCGGGGGCCGACGGTGAAATCCTCACCCTCGCCCAGGACGCCCTCGGCGCGCTCCACATCGGCGGGAACTTCAACAACTACCGCTCGCTCCAGCGGGGCCGCTACGCCCGCCTGAACGGCACGCCGGTTTCCCTCGGCATCGCCATCCAACCGGTCGCCCAGGTCGTGAACCCCGGCGCCACCGCCCAGTTCAGCGTGGTCGCCACCGCCACCGACACCATCGGCTACCAGTGGCGGAAGAACGGCGTCGCGCTCGCCAACGGCGGCGACATCTCGGGAGCGAACAGCGCCACCCTCACGGTCGCCGACGCCGGGGATGCCGACGAGGCGTCCTACGACGTCGTTCTCACCCACTACGGCGACGCCACCACCCTGACCTCCGCCGCCGCCGGCCTGGTCGTCCTCGGTGCCCCGGAAATCCTTACCGCCCCCTCGGCGGTGACCACCGAAACCGGTCTTGCCGCCACCTTCCGGGTCGTCGCCCGCGGCGTCGAAACGCTGGGCTACCAGTGGTATCGCGGCGGCGCCCCGCTGACCGACGGACCCGGGATCAGCGGCGCGACCACCAACGAGCTGGTGCTTTCCGATCTCGCCGTCGCCGACAGCGGCAGCATCGCGGTGCGCGTCACCAACCCGCTCGGCTTCATCGACAGCACTCCGGTCGCCCTGCTCGTCGAGAAACTCCCCGCCGCGCGCGACCGCTCGATCGTGCTGCCCGTCAGCGTGAACACGACGATCAACGACGTGATTCCCTTCGCCGACGGGAGCTACCTGATCGGCGGCAGTTTCACCTCGGTCTCCCACACCACCGGCAGCGCCAGCCGCCGCTACCTCGCCAAGTTCAACGCCGACGGATCGCTCGACGCCAACGTCCCGCAGGTCAACGGCAGCGGAACCGTTGAAATCCTCGCCCTGGCTCCGGACGGGAAAGTGTATGTCGGGGGTTCCTTCACCTCGCTCAGCACCACCGGCGGGACCGTCACGCGCAACCGCATCGCCCGCCTCAACAGCGACCTCTCGCTCGACACGGGTTTCGCCGCCCCCGGCACCGGTCCGAATTCCACGGTCAAGTGCATCCTTCCCCTCGCCGACGGCAAGGTCCTGATCGGCGGCCAGTTCAGCACGGTCGATTCCGCCGCCGGCACCGCCTACGTCGCGATGCTGAATTCCAACGGATCCATCGACACCGGCTTCACCTCGCTGGCCAGCACCACCGTCAATGACATCGCCCCGGCCGGCGACGGCACTTTCTGGCTCAGCCACGCGAACAGCTACGGCGGCCAGCAACGCATCGTCCGTGTCACCGCCACCGGCGCCATCGCCGCCGGCTTCAGCTACACCAGCAACCTGAGCTCGGATCGCGTCAGCCCGCAGCCCGACGGCACCGTGTTGTCGCTCGCCAGCTACGCGATCCAAAAGATCGAGACCTCCGGTGCCATCGTCAGCGGCTGGGGTGGCCCCGGCACCTACCTCGGCGTCTCCAGCCCGAGCGCCATCAGCACCCTTGGAAACGGCCGCATCTATCTCGGCGGCAATTTCACCAGCATCTACAGCGGCGTCACCAGCTTCACCCGCAACCGCATCGCGGCCTTCGAGGCGGATGGCACCATGATTGAATCCTTCGATCCCGGAGACGGCTTCAACGGCGCGCCAACCCGCATCCGCACCGACGCCGCGGGCCGCGTCTGGATCGTCGGCAACTTCACCACCTTCCGGGGTGAGGATGTTCCGCGCATCGCCGTTCTCAACGGCCTCGGCACCGGTTCCGCCGATCCCTTCGAAACCTTCGTCGCCAGCCTGCCCGCGAACCTCCGCGGCGAAGACGACGACGCCGACCTCGACGGCTTCGCCAACCTCGTCGAGTTCCTCTTCGGCACCGATCCCGGCAGCGAGAACTCGACACCCGCGCCGCTCGCGACCGGCAGCGTCGAGACGGGGGCCTCGCTCTCGCTCGATCCCGCCAAGACCTACCGCGTGATCGAGATCGAGACACCGAAGGACACCCTCGGCACCACCGTCGATCTCGAGGCCTCGCAAGACCTCACCTTCAGCGGCGACGCCTCCGCCACCGAGATCGGACCGCGGATCGACTACGGCCTGACCGAAACCCGCCGCTACTACCTGCTGCCTGCCATCGAGGACGCTCCGGCCATGTTCTGGCGGATGAAGGTCACCCGCTAATCGGCTGGCTGCCCGCGGTCCGGAGCCCTACGCTCCGGGCCATGCGTTGCCCCGCGTTTCTCCTGTTCCCGCCCCTTCTTTCCTCCTGCGGCTTGATCCAGCTGCCTTTCAAGGTCGCGGGCCAGGTGGTGGAAGGCACCGCGGAGGTCGGCAAGATGACCTACGACTCCGCCGCCAAGCCGTTCAAAAAGACACCTGAAGAGAAAGCGGAAGCGGAAAAGAAGAAGGCGCAGGAGAAAGCCCGCAAGGAGGCGGAAAAGAAAGCGAAGGAGCAGCCCGCCGTGCAGAAAGACGCCGCCAAGCCCGACGACGACAATCTGGTCCCGGCGGAACCCGAATACCTTCCATTGCCCGGCACCGACGACCCTCTTCCCGACGACGCGCCGCTTCCCTATCAGGGCGAACCGTGATTCCGGCAATCGGAAACACCGGACGAAATCTCACTCGCCGCCCGACCGGGAAATGCGCTGGACTTCCGCTCCATGCTCACCGCGTCCCTGCTGATCCTGGCCAGCTTCGTCGTCCTCTTCATCGGGGCGGAACTCCTCGTCCGCGGGGGTGCCGCGATGGCCCTCAAACTCGGGCTCTCACCATTGGTCGTCGGCCTCACCGTGGTCGCCTACGGCACCTCGATGCCGGAACTGATCGTATCCCTCAAAGCCGCCTTCGCCGGTCAACCGGACATCGCCATCGGCAATGTCGTCGGATCCAATATTTTCAACATTGCCGTCATCCTCGGTCTCGCGGCGGCGGTCTATCCGATCCGGACCCACCTCCAGGTCCTGCGCTGGGACGCGCCTTTGCTTCTCGGCGTCACCCTGCTCGTTCCGCTGAGCTTCATCGACGGCCAGGTCTCGCGGATCGAGGGATGTATCTTCGTGCTCGCCGCGGTCGCCTTCACCATCTGGACCATCCGCGCCGCCCGCCGCGATGAAAACTCCGGCGTCGAGATCGCTGCCGACACTCCCGAGGTCAAACCCACCGGCAGCCTACCGGGTGATATCCTCAAGATCCTCGCCGGCCTCGGCGTGCTTGTTCTCGGCTCGAAACTGCTGGTGGACAACGCCGTCACCGTTGCCAGCTCGCTCGGTGTTTCCGAGGCGGTCATCGGCCTGACCATCATCGCCGCCGGGACCTCGATGCCCGAGCTCGCCACCTCGGTGGTAGCCGCCTTCCGCCGCCAGTCGGACATCGCGTTGGGCAACGTCCTCGGCTCCAACCTCTTCAACCTCCTGTTTGTGCTCGGCGGCAGCGCGGTGATCCACCCGGTCGAGACCTCCGCGATGAGCAAGATCGACCTCGGAATGATGATCGGCGTGACCGCCCTGCTGGTCCCGCTGCTTGCCACCGGCAAGCGGCTCAACCGTGCCGAGGGCCTGCTGCTCGCCGCCACCTACGGGGGCTACCTCTTCGTCCTCTGGCCGAAAGGATGAGCAAATTCCGCTCGCCATCAACCTGGGGAGAAAATCCCGATCAGAGCGGATACGTCCCGGGCTCAGGTATCTCGGCGCCCTTCGGGAAATCGGGAAAGAACGTGCGGACTTTACTGCCTCCGAGCTCGTCGCCGCTGACGTATCGCCAACCGAGCCCTTCCACGTAGTGGCCGATTTGATGCCCGGTGCTCTTGACTCTCCGACCTGAAACCGACAGCTCCATGTCAGTGGGAACCACCGCGTAGCGATTGCCTTTGGTCCGATAGAGCGAAATAGGTCCAGAGATTCCGTACGAGGTGATCGTGACATTCTGATCTGAGAACATCTCAAACGACTGCTCCAACGCGGCCCTGAAGTACTCGGCGCTACCCGCAACTTCCATCACCTTTGGATGCGTAAGCGCGGTGGTTCGGGCAGAGTTCCTCGCCAGAGCCGCGCGCAGGAGAACCTGCACGTCGTTCCGAACGGTGTTCATGTCCCCAGCGTCATTGTACCTCGTCTCCTCTGCGGTCTGAAGCGGGGTGTTTGAAAATGAAGAACACCCAACCCCCGCGAACAGGGCGAGCATGAGACCTACCAACGGCTTCGTGAACGTGCGCACGCCTGATCAAATATTGAGTATGATCTACCCCCACCCTGATTCGGGGCTGCCTTTCGGGCAATCCGGATTTCCGGGCGGGAACGGCAGGGATTGGAGGATGGGGCTTCGGCAGGAGCTCAGTTCGCCGGCGGGACGGGTTCCTCGGGATCGGGAGCTTCGCCGGGGCGCATGGCGTAGTGGACGCCCTATTCGCGGGCGCGGCGGCGCAGGCCGGGGGCGGTGGGTTCGTGGCGGAGGTCGAACTCGATGGTGTCACAGAGATCTTTGATGGCGGCATGCACTTCGGGCATCAGGAGCTGGACGTCGTGCTGTTCCTCATCGGTGCGGTCCTTGGCAGCGCTCGGGGTGCCGGTCGGGGAGATCATTTCGGCGCGGAGCTGGCCGATCCTGGCGGCGGCGGGCCAGGCGAGCACCGGCGGGGCCACGAGCCGTCTGTCCAAGCCGAATGAATTCGGCGCTCCCACAAGGAGTCCCTTGCGCGCGGTTGCTAACGGGAGGGATGCACATGGGCGGGCTCCTGGAAGTGGCGCGACTTTTCAAGTTGCGGCGGTGGACAGCCTGAACCGCAGGCAACATTCCGATCCCGCTGGCGGGCCGCTCGCTTGCGCAACTTGAAAAGTCGCGCTACTTCCACGCCTTCCAGAACGCCTCCGTCTCGCCGGCATCCGGGATCACCTCGACCAGCAGCGGCACCTCGCCCGGTTCGAGGTCGTCAAAGCCGGCGTCGTTTTCGATCCGCAGGTATTTCATCCCCCACATCGCGGCCCAGCCGTCGAGGCGCACTTCGTGAGGGTTGAGCATCAGTTCTTTCGCGCGGTCGCTCATGGCATCCAGCCGCGGCAGGCGGGAAAAAATCTGGCCGCCGCCGTTGTTGATCACCACCAGGACCCGGCCCTTGCGCTCGATCTGGCCCAACCAGGCTGGCGCGGCGAGGTCGTAGAGCGCGGTCAGGTCGCCCACCAGGCACCACGAATCCTCCACGTCGGCGGTCCAGCCGAGCCAGGTCGAAAGCTGGCCGTCGATCCCGTTCGCCCCGCGGTTGGCGCGGATATCCGTCAGCGGCTTGTCGCGCTGGGCGAAAAGGTTCCATTCGCGGATCGGCAGGCTGTTGCCGAGGTAGAGCGAGGAGCCGGTCGAGGCATAGGCCGACAACACCCTCAGCAACCCCGGCTCGCTGTCGGGATAAGCCTCCAGGAGATCCTCGATCTCGCCGTCGCGCCGCGAAGTACGACGGAAGTAGTCCAGCGCGTCGCCGGCCTTCTCCACGTCGCCCAGTCCCTTGATGGCGCGGCCGACCGGCGAGACGATGGTTTCGCAGGACCGGGCGAGTCCGGGAAAGCCGGTCCGCGTGATGTTGAAGACCTCGGTTTCGGGAAGGTCCTCGAGGTCGCGCCAGAAACGGCCGCTGGGAACGCCACCGAGTCGGAGGACCTTACCCGGCGGGTGCTCGCGCAGCATCCGGTCGGGATCCGGCAAGCTCATCCCGGCAAGCGCCTCGCGCAGGCCGCTGGTCGCCTCCGCGGCCACCGGCGCGCCGAGGTCGAGGCAGAAATGGTAGACGGCTTCCTGGTCTTCGGGCTCGAGGTCGCCGATCATCACCACCAGCCCCCGGTAGAGATCCTCGCGCAGCCAGGTGGCCAGGGTGGCGACCGAGAAATTCGGCAGCCGGACCGGATCGGCATCCAGATCCTCCGGCGGCGCCCACTCCTCCGGCTCGAAATCCTCCTCCAGCTCGACGTTCCAATGCCACGGCGAGCGCCGGTCCCATCCGGCGATGTCGCCGGCCCCCGCGTGCTCGCCGAAGATGCCCGGCTGTGAGATCGCCTGCGGTGCCCCGGTTCCCCGGAAGCGTTCCGGGCGGTCGGCTGTGAGGGCCAGCAGCGGCCGCCCCTGATAAAAGGCCTCGATCACCGCCGGCAACAGTTCCGCCACCGCGGTGCCGCTAGTGGTGACCACCGCGCAGGGTTCTCCGGTCGCCATGGTCCGGCCGAGTGCGAAGAATCCGGCGCTGCGTTCCTCGAAATGCCGCCACACCCGGGCGACACCGGCGGCTTCCGCGCGGGCCAGCACCTCGACCAGGGCGGCATTGCGGGCCCCGGCGCAGACGACGAATTCGCGGATCCCGCGGCGGCAGCAGGCGTCAATGATGGAACAAGCGGTTTGCCAGGTGGTCACGGCGCGAAGCTGAGCAAGGAACCCTGCCGCCGGAAGTCCCGATTTCACCGGGTCACGCTCCCGCTACTCTGTCCATCTTTGCCCGTAGATTGTAATTCGGGACCCGCCGGGCCCGTGTTAGAAGGTCTGCCCGAAACCCCACATCACCATGGATCTCGACGCGAAAACCATCTGGCTCATTGCAGGAGTCATCCTCGTCCTCGCGGAGTTCGTTGCGCCGGGGGTGATCATCGTGTTTTTCGGGGTCGGGGCCATCCTCACCGCCATCACCACCTGGGCCGGACTGACCACCGGGATCGGTTCCCAAACCGCGGTGTTCGCGGTCAGCTCGTTGATCTTCCTCTTCGGCCTGCGACGCTACGTGAAGAAGTGGTTCGTCGGCGACTCCGAGGCACTGGCCGCGGAATGCGATGACGATTTCACCGGCCGCGAGGCCCGCGTGATCACCGAACTGCCGGGCCAGGGAGCCGACGGCATGGTCGAGATCAAGGGGGCCAACTGGAAAGCCCGTAGCGAGGTTCCTATCCCCGCCGGCGCCATCGCGGTGATCGAACGCCGCGAAGGACTTACCTTTCATGTCCGCCCGCGCACCTGAACTCCTTCCCCAACCATGAATACCATGCCCGCAAGCCCCCTCCTCGCCGCCAGCGGCGACGGCCCCGGATTCGGCGTCGTCCTGACGATCGCCATCGTCCTGCTCATCGTCGTCGCCCTGATCAAAACCGCCCGCATCGTGCCCCAGCGCCAGGCCCACGTGGTCGAGCGGCTCGGCAAGTACCGCAAGACGCTCGAAGCCGGCTTCCACATCCTGATCCCCTTCATCGACCGCGTCGCCTACAAGCACTCGCTCAAGGAAGTGGCGATGGATGTCCCGCCGCAGTTCTGCATCACCAAGGACAACATCGCGATCGAGATCGACGGCCTGCTCTACATGCAGGTGCTCGACGCGAAAGCGGCGTCCTACGGGATCGAGAACTACTACTACGCGGCCTCGCAGCTCGCCCAGACCACCCTCCGTTCTGAGATCGGCAAGCTCGAGCTCGACCGCACCTTCGAGGAACGCGACACCATCAACGCATCGGTCATCGCCGCGCTCGACAAGGCCTCCGAACCCTGGGGTTTGAAGATCACCCGCTACGAGATCGCCAACATCAAGCCGCCGCAGTCGGTTCAGGATGCCCTCGAAAAGCAAATGCGGGCCGAGCGCGAACGCCGCGCCCAGATCGCCCTTTCGGAAGGCCAGCGCGAAGCTCAGATCAACGTCGCCGAAGGCCAGAAGCAGGAGGTCATCAAGCAGTCCGAGGCGAAAAAGCTCAGCCAGATCAACGAAGCGGAGGGCAAGGCCCGCGAGATCGAACTTCTGGCCAACGCGACTGCCGAAGGCATCACCCGGATCGCCTCGGCGATCGGCCAACCCGGTGGCAAGGAAGCGGTCAACCTGCGGATCGCCGAGCAGTACGTCGAACAGTTCGGCAACCTCGCGAAAGAAACCAACACGGTGATCCTGCCGCACAACCTGAGCGACATAGGCGGTGCCGTCGCCGGTCTGGCCAAGATCCTCGACACCGGCCGCCAACTGGGCCCGAACACCCCGCCGCCGTTGCGCTAAGCCGCCGCGACACGCGACCCCATTCCCCGGGAGGGCACGGCAACGTGCCCTCCTTTTTTGCGTTCAGCGGCCGGCTACCGGACGCTGCCAGTATTTCGACGGAGGCAGATCCTTCGGGCGCAGGACGATGATCCCGGCATGCTTCGAGCCACCGGTGAGATAGTCGGTGATCGGGCGGTCGATGATGGTCATGCGACCCTTGTCGCGATCCGAGGTGGCGTGGGTGAAATAGGCCCGGCCCTTCAGCTTCACGATCAGCCCGACGTGAGACGTGTAACTGTCTTTCCAGTTCGCGGTGATCGCACAGACATCGCCGTCCTGGAGGTACTGCTCGACCCCGCGGACCTTGTTCTTCGGAATGTGGTAGACCGGCAGTTTCGACACCCGCGCCTCGATCCGGCCCATTTCCGGCAATAGTCCGGGATTGTTGCGCAGGTAACGGTAGCTCTTCCACTGGACGGTCATTTCACGGATCTCGCGCTTCAAGCGCTGGGCCCCCGGGAGCTTCGGCGTGATGTTCGTGGCCAGACCGCGGCGCTGGTTGTCCCAGAAGACTTCCTCCAGCTGGTGCATCCGGCTGAGGTAGCCGCCGGTGCAGCGACCGTCGCGGTAGCGTTCGATCTCCACCATGTGCAACATGTCCTCCGGCTTGTACGGTCCCGGCTTGTAGCGGAGCATCCGGGCGAACGCCAAGGCGTTCTCGTAGTAGGTCCAGCAGTCCATCGCGTTGAGATTGACCACCGGCGATTCGATGCGGTCATCGACCTCCAGGGTGTAATTCACATACGGGGTGCCCACCATCGCACGGGCCGCGCGGATGGTCCGCGGTCCCAGCGGCAGCTGGCGCCAGTTCTCCTGCTCCGCCTGCGCGACCATCGCGTGGAATTTCTTTTCGCCCTTGAAGACGGTCGACATCGGCAGCCGCGCCTGGCTCGGGGCGGCGACCGTGTGCTGGCCGCAAGCCGGCAACAGGGTTGCCACGGCGAGGGCAACGAGGATCGGAAATTTCATTCCGGCATCCTACCCGCCGTTGCCGGAAAGCAAAGGGGCTTTCGCGTGCCAGTCCCGCCTTGCCCGCCTCCACGTGCCGTTCATGGTCTCCGCCGTGAGCTCTTCCACCGAACACCCCCGCAGCCCGCAGGACGAAATCGACGGCCTGATCTACTTTCCGCGGCTGTGCCACAAGATCCGGCTCCACGCCGCCGGCAAGCTCGATCCGGGCTATCACGCCAATCTGGGTGCCGGCATGGACCTTTGGACCTGCCAGTACCTCGGCATCGATTACCAGGAACTCGCCTCGCGGGTCCGTTCCGGGGCCTCGGACAGCGAAGCGCTGGCCTGGGCCCGCGGGAACGGCACCGCCCGGCCCGCCCACGAATCCGCCTGGTGGAACGCCTACATGCGCACCCGAGGATTCCGCGACGACCTCGCCGGGCGCCTCGCCCAGCGCAAGGCCGAGTCCGGCTTCCAGGACCGCGCCGATGTCCAGACTTTCATGGACTACATCGAGGCCGACGAGGGCAGGCTCTAGCCTTCCGCCGGCGCGGGATCATTCGATCAGATGAAGCAGGGCCTTCTGGTCCCAGGCAAACCGCATCGCCGTCTCGCGATCGATGATGCGGTCGCGGAGCAGTCCCGCCAGCGAGCGCTCCAGCGTGATCATGCCGTCTTCGCCCCCCGTCAGCATCGCATTGCGCATGTAGTGGTCGTGCCCTTCCCGGATGCCGTTGGCGACGGCCGGGGTCACGAGCAGCTTCTCGATGGCGGGAACCAGCTTCTTTGAGCGGGCCGGCACCAGGCGCTGCGAAACGACGGCGCGCAACGACGAGGCCAGCTGGACCCGGATGTTCGGCTGCTGATGGCCGGGGAAAACGTCGATGATCCGGCTCACCGCGGAGGTCGCGCTGCCCGAATGGAGCGTGCCGAGCACCAGATGGCCGGTCTCCGCGGCTGTCAGCGCCGCGGAAATCGTCGCCAGATCGCGCAGTTCGCCGAGCAGGATGACGTCCGGATTCTCCCGCAGGGCGGCGTGCAGGCCGGCACTGAAACTCTCCACGTTGGTTCCCACCTCGCGCTGGTGGATCAGGCAGCGGTCCTCCCGGTGTTCGAACTCCACCGGATCCTCGATGGTGATCACATGGGCCGGACGCGAGCGGTTGATGTGATCGACCAGCGCGGCCAGTGTCGTCGATTTTCCCGATCCCGATGCTCCGGTAACCAGCACCAGGCCGCTGGGAAAGGATGCCAGTTCCAGTAGATCCGCCGGCAGCGAGAGCTGCGCCAGCGAAGGGATGCGGGTCCGGATCGGCCGGATCGCCGCGGCCAAGCCGCCCATGTGACGGAACACGTTGATCCGGAAACGCCGGCTTCCTCCGGACAATTCCCATCTCCCCGCGAAATCCGCGCTGCCCTTCTTTTCCAGATCTTCCCGGGGCAGGCCCTTGGGCACCAGTTGCAGGATCTGCTCCGGGTCGGTGAAAGCCGATTCCACGGAACGGATCACCCCGTTCCTGCGCACCCGCGGTGCTTTCCCCGACGAAAGGAAAATGTCCGAAACGTCCGGCTCGAGAACGAGATCGATCAAAGCCATCAAGCCCCGGTTTTCAGCCGGCGGTGTCGCTTCCACCTCGACGGACGGTCCGGTGAATTCCGCGACGGCCCGGGCCAAGGGATCGTCGGCAAGTTCTTCGCGCGCATCGCGCCCTGCCCCACCGGCATGGACTTCGATCCGAAAGGCCCCGCCACCCGCATCGAGTAGATAGGAAAACTCCGTCCCGTCCGCGGCCCTGAAAACGCCTTCACGGGGAGTATCCGAAACCGCTTCCCGGCCGCTCTCTCCGGTCATTTCGAGGGCAATCCGCTGCAACATGTCCAGCCGCAGCGCCGGCATGGACAGCTCGATCGCATCTTCCGCTTTGAACAGACAGGGGATCTGATCGGACACCAGCACCAGGCGCTCGGCTCGCTTCTCCAGCATGAGTTTCAGGAATGTGTCGATCACTGCCATTTTGCCGAGTCGCTGCCGAGCTGTCCTGCAAATGCCGGCCAAGCGCCGGTTCGTCTCCGGAACTTGCATCGGGCGTCCGCTTCCGGTGCCTGGACGCGGCATTCTGCCCCGGAAATTGCGTCTTGATGAACTTCTTAGAGTTATTAACAATCAACGCATCATCTTTGATGTCGCCGGTCGAACCGGTGGCATCGCACCCCACCGAACGATGAAGCGAACCCTCTGGAAAGTCGCGCCACGGCTCCTGGTCCTGGTCGCTGTCACGCCGACCCTGCACGGCCAGTCAATCACCCCCGGCGACCGGCTCCTTGAGAACGCTTTCTACGCGACCGACATTCCTTTTCTCCACGGCCCCGGGCCGACCCTCCAACCGCAACTGGCCGGATTCAACCTCCAGACGGTCAATGGCTTCGGATCGACTTACGTCTACGATTTCTGCGCCGATTTCTTCACCGGCAACAATGACGACGCAAGCTTCCTGGTCAGTCCCGGCCTCGGGGGTCTCGGCTCTTCCCGGCAGGCGGAAATGCGGGCCCTTTTCTCCCATGCCTTGCCGGCATTCAACGCGCTGCTCGACGACTACATCGTCCTGAACGGCGGCGACTGGGCCTACAACGCGATCTACGCCAGCGAGTATGATGAGCTGCAAGGCTACGCTGCCGGGATGCAGATTGCCCTGTGGGAGCTCATTCACGAGCAAACCGCCGACCTCTCGATCGACGACAACGGTTCCACCGACGGGAGTTTCCGCATCGACGTGGATGCCGTGCCGGACACGAGAGCGGCCCTTGGAGCCGCCTACGCGGAGCAGTTCCTCGCCAACATCGGCACCAGCACCTGGACCGACCAGGGCCGCGTCGTCTACTACTTCGCCAATGCCCCCGACGGAGAACAGGACCGGCTCTGGATGACGATCCCCGAACCCTCGGCGGCGCTGCTCGGCGTCCTCGGATTCGCGGCCCTTTTCCGCCGCCGGCGCTTCTGATTTCACGGCAATTTGCCCGCGCCCCGGACTGGACGACCCGCGAGCGGCCCCTAAGCTGCCGGCCATGTCCGAATTCGTCTACCAGGATCCCTTTCCGCTCGGCCCCGACACCACCGAGTACGAATGCCTGACCACCGACCATGTCACGGTCGCGGAATTCGAGGGATCGCCGGTTCTCAAGGTGGCGCCGGAAGCGCTCACGCTGCTCGCCAACGAGGCGATGAAGGCGATCAATTTCACCCTCCGCCCCAGCCACCTTGCCCAGGTCGCGGCGATTCTGGACGATCCCGAAGCCACGGAGAACGACCGCATGGTCGCCCTGATGCTGCTGAAGAATGCCGAAATCGCGGCCAAGGGCATCCTCCCCGCCTGCCAGGACACCGGCACGGCGACGGTGATCGGGAAAAAGGGCCAGCAGGTTTGGACGGGCTGCGACGATGCCGAACGGCTGTCGGAGGGCATCCACAAGACCTATCAGGAGGAGAACCTGCGCTACTCCCAGACCGCCCCGCTCACGATGTACGAGGAGGCGAACACCAAGACCAATCTTCCCGCCCAGATCGACCTCTACGCCACCGAAGGCGACGCCTACAAGTTCCTGTTCGTCTCCAAGGGCGGCGGGTCCGCCAACAAGACTTTCCTCTACCAGGAGACCAAGGCCCTGCTGAATCCGAAGCGCCTCAAGGAGTTCTGCATCGAGAAAATGCGATCGCTGGGCACCGCCGCGTGCCCGCCTTACCACCTCGCCATCGTCATCGGCGGCACCTCGGCGGAGACCTGCCTCAAGACGGTCAAGATGGCCTCCACCCGCTACTACGATGC